>JAPXNA010000011.1:0-121481 GCA_033808735.1 Fermentimonas sp. | reverse complement strand
GCCGCCGAACAGGACACCCCTTACAGCGAACCCGCTTTCAGGTTTAGAAGGCCTGTAAAAGTAATCGCTGAAATGGGTTGTCGAGGACGCGCCAACCGCCTTTGGTAAGTTTTCGCCGAACTCTCCCAAAATCATTGCCTTTACCCACCCTTCCGTATCCGGGAGGTTGCCTATCTTCTTGTAGCTACCGAAATTCGTGCTATGAAGTAACGATGGGTTATCACAAATGAATGCTTCAAGCTTACCGCCGAGCTCGTCGCTGTTCAACTTCAACATCACCCCGTCTAACCAATTCCAAATATGACCGAATGGCAATTCGATGCCCCTGTAGCTCGGTACATCGAAAGTGTTAGTCAACCCGGACTCTTCCGCGAAGGTAAACGGCACCGTCCCCGTCACGTTTCCAAGGGCATTAGTATGCCCGCACGGTACGAACGGGTAATAACCGTTATACTCGTTCCACGACGTTCCTGAAAACAAGGTGACGCCGTATCCCAACCCGCCTTGTTTGAACCCGTTCACGTCAACGTTCTGGTTGAATGGAAGCTGACAATTGAAATTAGCGTACTCTATGAAATAGAGCCAGTCCACAATCTTTTTTGGCTGGTATAGGTCGCAGTTCCAACCCGCCCCGTTGAACCCGGCAGTCCCCCTGTTGCGGGCGTATTCCCTGAACTTGAGCAATGAAATCGCGGTCGCGGGCATACCCAGCAAGGTATTGTAATTCGCGTCGTTAGCCGGGTTGTTATTGCCACCCCTGAATTCCGGCGAAGTGTTCACAACCGATGCCAGTTTCGGTGTCGAGGGATCTGTCCTATCCACGGTTGCGTGGTAAGCTGAGCGATAACATCTCGGGACGAAGTGAAAACCGAGCAACGGGTACTCGGAGATCATCGCCCTGTGTTTTTTACCGTTGCTGTCGAACCTCCTCCAATGCTCCGGTATCTCGTTTTGAACCATCCCGTGTGAACCGTCAAGAATCGCGGTCGTACCGTCTTCCTTCAAGTTGCCATTTTCAGAATGCGTGTAATAATTAACCGTACCATCGTCACGCAACAGACATTTCTTCACCTTGCTTTGAATCGGCAGCGTTCTGTGAAGGTCAAGGTTGCCGATCCTCGTGCAAGCCGAGTCAGCGACATCCTCGTCCCACTCGATGCCGTACCAGAGATTCGAGCGCACTAACTCATCGATACCGGTTACTTTAACGTCGATTTCCTTCAGGGTATTGACATCTTCTCCATCGCCGTAGCCGTGAGCGGCTTTATTATCGAGCTTGGTATCTATTTCATCCTTAGTGTAATATACGTCATTATGTGAATGTTTGGGGTAAAACACCTCAACATCTCCCGTTATATAACCCTCATATGATTGCAAGCTCCAACATTTAATTTTGTACTCAGGATTATTGCTTTGAACTGTAATGGTGGTTGATTGCAATAGTGTATTCCAATTACACAATACATTGTTAATTACTATGTTAATAGAACCTTCCATAAAGTATATATTATCAAGCTCTGATCTGGAAATAATAGATGAACCGCTGATCCCACCGTTTAACGTTAACGTTTTCGGCTCAGAAGATCCTATGAACATAATAGTCCCATGTATTCTATTTGAGCCACGAACATTTAAGGTTCTATCAACATCCATAGATATTTGTAATGTGGAGCAGAAAATGTCTTTATAATAACTACCAGTAAAAGCTAAAGCTTCAAATAACTCCTCTTTGTTATTTACTTTGATGACGTGGTAGTATTTATTAAATTCCGAAATAGGCAATAACAGGTCTTGAGCTTGTTCAAGCTCTTTTAAAGTTTTAGGGGTTTCTTCGGAAGAGTAACCGTGAAGTGCTGAACCTTCAACTTTAGTTTTTAGTTCATCAGTAAAGTCGTTGCTTGTTAGTTGCTTATTAGGTTCTTGATCTACCTTGTTGTCAATCTTCTTATCCCTGTCAACCTTTGATTCTATCCATCCTTCCGTTTGACGAGTGCCTTCGGTGATTTGGAAATCGTAAATTACTAAATTTACGTTTCTAAGTTTTTCTATTCCTATAAATATTACTGAATCCCCTTTTTCGGTTATAAAAGATCTTTCTACTATATTAGCTTGCTCTCCAGATATACCTAATCTGATAATCTTACCACTATAATAATCAATACGAATAGCAGATACCGCCCCGTTATAAGCAGTTAGTGACCGCGCCCTAATTTTTAAAGCGTATTGTGTATCTTGCTTAAAAGTATACATTAAAGAGTTAATATTTATTATATAGTTATGGAACTTATTAAAACTCAGACATATGCCATCCCCATGTTGATCAGAGTATTCTTGCGCTGCTCCTGGGTTTTGATTATTCAAATCTAATAGGTACTGCATGGCCATCAGGTTCTCCCCGCCGAACTTCAACTCGGAAAGTTCCTCATCTACCTGTTGCAACGTTTTAGGTTCAGTGTCGTCTGTGTAGCCGTGAGCGGCTTTCGAGCCTAACTCCGTGGAGTAAGTGTCAGCTACTTGCTGGGCGTTCTGGGCGGCGGTGTTGGCAGCGCCAGTTGCAGTTTCAGCGTTAGATTTCGCCGTTTCGGTTTCAGAAATAAGCGTTTCAAGGGCTTCTGCTGCCTCGGTGGCGGGGCGTCGCAAATTCTCTATATCCGCTTCCGTCAGGTCGTTATAGGTTAGCTTTTCGCCTTTCGGCCCCCGGATCGCTTCGGTCAGTCTCGAGGTGATCTCAATTTCCCCCTCCCCCCTGTAGGTAACCTCGGAAGTTCGAGACACGAGCTGGAACGCCCGCTCTTCATCGAATTTGAACGAGCGCACACCGCCTTCGATACTTTCGTCCGTGCGCTCCCATGTTGCATAAAGATCATAAAATCCTATATTATTCCCCTGCTCACTCGCGATGAAATCAAAGAATATGATACCGCCAACAAGGCTATATTGCTGCTCATATATGGCTCCCGAGGCCCTGTGACGGACGTAAACTTTCAATTCTTCCACGCCTGATAGGTCCACGAGTGTTCCGTCGTCTTTTTCCAGCTCCCATGCTATGCTAACGTCGCAACCTATTCGCTGTTGTATCGTTTGTTTTTGTGCCATGTGAATTGTAAATTTTTACTCGTTTTTTATATTATAGCGAATCCTCCTCGCGTCAAACAGCCTTTTTATCTCCTTTATTTGCGCCGGATCTTCCGTGTCGATTAGCCAGGCGCCGTCACGCCATACCAGCACTTTTCGCAAGAACTCGTTATCATCGATGAGTTCTTGCGCCTTGAGCAGGTCGAATATGTGAACCGTCAGGATCATCACCTTAAAATGCAAATCGTTACATCGAACCTTAACGCCACCCCTCCAACGTGGGAGAGCAAATCGAAGCTCCCGCTTTTACGGTAATAGCCGTGATACGTTTGCCCACCGTGGGTGAACACCCGCTCGCCAGGCTTCGTTAGATCCCCGAAAAAAGCATCGTACAAGTTCCAGAAAACCACCGTTTGAGCGGCGGTCAAACAGCACTTGAACGTTACTTCCTTATCCGCGTGCCTGATTAGTTGCGTGTCGTAAACCTGGCCACTCGTTAGCGAGTTTTTCCTCGACAACGTTTTTTTCAGCGGTGCCGGCTTTTGCAGGTCATTTAGCCCGTCCTCGACCACGATCCCGTATTTATCCAGCGTTTTCCCGTCCATCGCCACGCTGCAAACTAGCGGGGCGGTACCCGCCGCGGCCGGGTAATCGCGGTTGATAACCGGGAGATCTTCCACGAACGTCACCTCGAAAATCACCCCTTGCGGGAACTCCTCGAACGCGGGCATATCACTCACGCGTAGCGACCAGCTTTTCCCTAAAGCTGGGATCTGCACGTTTCTATACCCCGGTGCAGTGAGCGTCTCGTGAAAGCCTCTCCAGTTGGTCCCGGAGATTACCGCGAACGGTACCGTGATCTCGCGTGGCTGAAAGGTCAGGTCGGTCAGTTCTACCTCCGGGCCATCGAACTCGGCCCAATCGTTCCTGTCCGGTTCCACCAAGGCGGGGAACGTGAAGAAATCGTTGTACCCGTTTTCCGCGATAATCACGCCGTTCACCTCGTGAATATCAATACCATCTATGTAGCAGAATCCAGTCATATTAATGTTTCAAGTTCAGCCCGTCACGATCCATCCTTTCAAGCACCTCCGTCGTTCTCTTCGCCGCCACCTCGATGCCCTCCAGGTGATCGGTGTTGTCAGCGATCCTGTTTATCGGGTCAAAGAGCCTGAAAAGGAAGTTCGCCATGTCAATCACGTTCTTGTCTATGTTCATCAGCCTGCCCTGCACGTTCGTCAGTTGCCCCTCGAGCTTGTTTCCCTGGTCCTGCGTGAGACCGGAGATCCCCTTGCTGGCCGCGCTTCTCCCGTCCGGAAGGAACAGGTCAAAACCTTGCTGTTTCAACGCTTCCTGTGCCTGCCTCATCGCCTCGCCGTAGGCCTCTATATTGCTTTTATATTCTTTCGAGAACCAGATGATGTCATCAACGATACCCCCGTCGCCGGTGTCATCGAAGCTATCCGACATCCTCTGCTCCAACTCGTCAAACATATCCTGAAAGTAGCTCGCGAAGATGAGTTGACTCACGATGTTCTCCATCGTGGAGCCGAGTTTCTTATCGAACTCACCGATCGCGCCGAACACGTCACCGCTTTTGAAGCTGTTAACGAGCGCGTCCGAGAGGCTACCACCTATGTCCCCGGCCAGGTCGCTGAATGTTTGCCGCATCTGCTCTTGCGCGTCGAGGGCTTTCCCGCGAATTTCCTCCCAGTTGTCAACTAGCTTTTTCGTGGCATCGTCGAGCTTCGAGTAATTCTCCAGTATCGCCGGGTTCAACTCGAACGTTTCGGTACCCTCCTTCAAGATAGAACCAAATTGCCTCGTGATTGATTCGAAAACAGGCACCACCTTTTTCCGCGTTGCCCCGAATATGCCACCCAGGACGCCGCCTATCACGCCACCGATCAACGTGCCAACGCCCGGGATGACAGAGCCTATGGCGGCCCCGGCCGAGGCCCCTCCGCCAAGGCCCGTCAAGATATTCTTCGCGGAATAAACCTTGGTCGTGCCAACTTGCACGCTACCCGCCGCGAGCTTCGCGATGGAAGAGTTGAGCTCCATCATCGCCACGCGGTACTGTCGCGCCCCGGCTATCGCCTTCGCGTAGGGGTTCTCGACGCCGAACAGGTTCGCCTCCTTGTACTTCAGTTCCTCGACGCGCATCAAACGTGCCTTGTGCACGGTTTCCTCGATCGCCTCGTTCCACTCCCGCTGTAGCCGCTTGTTTTCCTCAAGCTGGTTCGCCGCCATCTTGTAGAGGTCGGTCAACCCGGAGATGGCCACGCTTATTTGATCGCCCGTGGTGGCCTCGTCGTCAAGAGACCTGATAATCCCGTCAACGCTTGACGACAGCGCGGACAGGGCTTCCCCCGCGTCTCCACCTATGCCGGAAAGCGTGCTCAACCACTCCTTCAGGTAACCACCGATCTCCCGCACCCTCTCGACCGGCATCTTCCTTAACGAGGCTGACAATCGGTCTATTTCCGCGCGGGTAAGCTTGATGTCCTCTGCCACCTCTATGCCGTCACGCTGCATCTCCTCGAGCTTGGCGAGCCTTTCACGTTGTCCCGCCAACTCGATTTGCAACAGCTTTTCTTGACGATCGACCGCCAATTGCACCCGGCCGTTATCAATCTCCTGCTTTCGCATCGCCAGCTCGTTCTCGAGTTCCAGCTCCCGGAGTTGTGCCTCGTGCGTTACTTGTTTCCTTGCCAGTATCCAGGCCGATGATACACGCGCGATCAACGTCATGTTGCCGCTTGCTTTTTTCATGAGGTCGGTGTAATAGGCATCCGTGTCCGCCAACTGCCGGTTGAGCCGCGTCTCGAAGTTAAGCCTTATCTCTTCCTGAATCGCCTTGTAGTGCGCGGCGGCGGCGGTATCTATGGCGCGGATCTCGTTGTCGTACTTTCGCTTGGCTAACAGGGCCTCGTCCAACGCCTGGGTGGATATGGCGTCGACCTCATCCTTTGAAACGGGCATTTTCGCCTTTATAAGTTCCTGCAAGTGTTTTTCCCTGGTCGCTTTATCCCTGGCTATCTCCTCGAGCCGGTTCTCGTACTCGAGCTTGGCCTGTGCCTTGCGTTTCTTTTCCCCGTCTTCCATGATGGCGATTTCCATCTCCTTTATCCTTCGATACGTGGCGATACGTTGCTCAGCCAGCTTGTTCTCTGGCGCTGAAGGGCCGGATATCCTGTCCTCGCTTTCTTCCCCGAACAGGGCATTGAAAATGGTATTATCATTTACCAGATCGCTCAACTCTTTGTTTTTCGCCTTGATGGAGTCTTGCAGCTTGTTTACCTCGGCAATCCACTCCTGTGAGTTCTTGGCAACAAGGCGTCCCATTACCCTGTCCCCGGCCTTGCGAGAAAAAATGTTGTGAAACCCGATCCATACCTCTTCTAAAAACGTGAGGTGTTTTGACCCCGTTCGCTCCAGCGCGTCCAAATCGGATTGATCCTGTTCGATCCCAGCGAACAGGGCCTTTGCCTTTTCAACCTTGTAGAGAACCTCGAGGTACTTTTTCAACGAGGTGGTAGCGTTACCCACCAGCACGCCCTCCTGGTTAATATGCCCGTTATATTCCGGCATGATTGATTTTAGCCGCTGGATGGCTTTCTCGCGGATCTCGTAATTTTTCGTCTGGTCTTTAGCTATCTTGAGTAATTGTTCTGCCTCGACCTTTGATTTCGCCATCGCCTTGATCGCGTTTACATCCAGGTCGACGAATTCTTGCTTCAAGGCGTTAATTTCCTCCTGCTTTTTCTTCCACTTGTTATAAGCTACGACCAGCGCTGTGATGCCGGCTATCAGAAGTCCAACACCACCCACCATCAACGCCTTTGAAAGCCCTACCCCGATGCCCAGTTGGGTGTTCAATAAAGCTTGCGCCGCCGCCCACTTCTTTTTCGCCCCCTGTAGCAGCACGATGGAAAAGTACGAGTCCTTGTTAAGCGTTTGCGCCACTTGCTGCAGCCCGATGGTGGTCGCCATAACGGATTGCAGCCTCACTTGGATTTGCTGCAACTTCTCCTGCTCGGCCCCGAACAGCGAGGCTATACCCACGCCCGCGCTCATGGCACCGGAGAGCCCGGCGATGGCGTCGGCGGTGGCGCGGATGTTTTTCTCGTCATCGGCGAGGACGCGTCCCTGCTGGGAGATGTCGCCCTGAAGGTCACGCAATTCGCCCAGGCGCTTCATCGCCCGGGCGTACTCTTCCGTTCCCTCGGTCATGTTCGCCATCTCGTTCTCGAGTTCCCGGATTTGTGAGCGAAGGGTTTTCGATCCGTCGGCGCTTTCCTTCAATCCCCTCTCCAAGAGATCAAGGGCGACCTCGGCATCATCCAGCTCGGCCTCCAACTCCATGATGTTTGCCGTGAGCGCTTTTATCTCGTCAATATCTTGCGAGCGATCGAAGTCTTTTTTAAGCTGAGCCAGATCACCGCGGAGAGTTTTGATGTAATCCCTTTGCATGGCAACAAGGAGCTCGAGTTTTTCTTTCGAGCTGTCCAGGCCATCGAAGACGTCCTTGAACCCGTCTCCCATCGCCTCGATGATTATTTCAAGCTTAACCGGCTTCACTTTTACTTCTTCTTTCCCCTTTTGGTGTTTTCTACGTATCTCGGCGCGTCGGCTACCATGCGCGTGAGCGTTTCAAAGGGCAGATCCCACATGATCTCGTGGTAACTCCACCCGGTTCCAGTAGCGATCTGCCAGATTATCCCGTAGAGGCTATGGGAGCCCTCGTAGCGGCTCGTTAACTCCTCTTTCCCTCGTGGCTCAGGTTTGGGCGCAGCAGGTTTTTGCTCGCGTACAACCTGATAATATCGATAAAAGACTCCGCGTCTACGCGGTCGATGAATTCCAGCGCGGCGTGGAACAGCACGTTCGGGTGACACCGCCACGTCAACCACCACGATAGCAACGGCGCGAACCTGCCTGAAATGAAACCGCTCCACACGGAAAGGGCAACCATTTTGGACACCGCCTTGCCGTGCTCGTTCATGAACGCGGCGGATTCTTCCTTGCCCATTTTCTTAAGTTCACCCGTCGTGACGTTTAGCGAAAGGTATACCCTCAATACGCGAAGCAGCCCGCCCAAGGGCGGGCGCTTCATCGTTACCCGGGGTATTATTTTCAGCCTCCCGAACTTGACGGGGCGCAACGGGATGGATATCCCTATGTCCAGCAACCCGTCAGCGGCTTTCAGTTCCTCGTTCATACATTACGTCGACGGCTTCAGGTTAGTTATCGAGAACGGGGAAGTCTCCCCGTCGTTCAGAACGGTCATCTCGCACTCGACGTATAGCGGATCGTCACCCCCGATGGTACCGCGGACTTCTCCCGAGAGGGATACCTTCGCGGCCTCCACTACCTGACCGGTTACCGTGGTAAGTTTCAGGGGTCCCTCGATGAGTACCGGTGTTAACGGTGCCAGCCATTTCTCCGGCGTGCCGGAATCCGCGGAGCCACCCAGCAACTGGATGAGGTTAGCCACCTTCAACTCGATAAGCTTGAAGCTCATCACGTTCGTCCCGGCCTTTTTCAGCACCTTCTTCACCACCGAGCGCGTTTGCGCCGCGACGACTTCGATAAATTGCGGTTTTTCACCGCCCCAGTCCACACCTTCCTCCGAAATAAGGCCTACTTCAGCGCCTTTCAGTTCCATTTTCGCGAGGTGCAGGATAATTCCATCTAATTCCATGTTATTCTCGTTTAAAAGATTTTGAATTTTCGTTTTAATAGTATCCATCCGCCCCAAAGGGCGATAAGTGCAAGAGCGATACCGCCAGTCCACGAGAGGAAGTTTTGAAACGCCGTTTGCCGGTACTCCACCTTTTCGACTTCTACCGGTACCGGGACCTCCTTTTCCGTGTAAACGGTATCACTTGGCATGTACGCGGTGTCTGGTTTGAAATCGGCCCGGTAGTCCAGCACGCCGTTTTTGAACCCGAACGCGCTGCCAACTTTACCCCCTTTAATCTCCTCGAGATCTTTAAGCAACACCCGGCTCAAGCTGTCACACTCGAACACGGCCCGTAACAGCGCGCTGTCTCCCGGCACGGGTATCGGGACGTAAGTGGTTACTTTCCGCTCGACCGTTTTCACCGGGATCTGTATAACCGGCTCGTTGGTTTTACAACCGATAAACAGGGTTATCAGGAATATGAACGCTAACCGTTTCATTTCGTGCTTTCTTTTAGCTGGTTGACGAGATGCTCGTCCACGCCGATTTGTTCCAGTACCTTGATGACCTTCAGGTTCGTTTGGATCATACGGTTTACCCGTTTTTCCAGCTCGTATACCTTCTCGCTTAACGCTTTTTTCTCGGCCAGGGTGATCTCCAATTCATCGCTTTTAGACGCGTACATGTCAATCAGTTCTTTATTTTGCTCCATTAACGAGTTCACCGTCTTAATCATCGTGTCTACCGTGCTGTCAACGAGTTCAACCTTATCCTTCCTGACCGTCACTTCCACGTTATCCGCTTCAGCGCTCGACTTCCGTCTCGTCGCCCTCAAGGTGTTAAGCGTTACTAAAAGTCCCGACCCCAACACGAGGTTGAGGGCTAACGATACTATTTGCATCCACGTTGATTCCATCATGAGAAATACAGTTTCGATTCGTCCTCGCGTCTGCGGGTCAACCCCGGTAGCACTTTATACACGCCATCCACCCTCGCCTTGTTCCACTTGCGGAACTCGGTGGCGATGGACGGGTCGTTCACGTTCACCCTCGCCTTTCGCAGCAGCGTGCTGCGCTTCAGGTTCGCGAAACCGACGTTGTACGCGAACGAAACGAGCGCGTCAAATTGACCTTGCGACAGCGGCAGGCGAAGAGAGTTAACCATGCTTTCTCTCTCGGAGAGGTCTTCCAGCAAGGCGATCTCGGCCTGCGCCTCCGTTTTGATCTTGCTGTACTTGTACGCCTTTGCCTTGTTTTCAATCCCCGATACCCGGTTCCCTTTATCGTCGAGTACCAGCCGCCCCCAGCCTTCCGTCCAAAGACCGGCAGGGCACATTTTCGGCTGAAGGCCGATAAGGCTCTGGTCGCCATCGTGCAACGTCTCAAAGCGCTTGATCAACTCGATACCTTTTTTACTCGTTTTCATCGTGCCGTTTCAAAACCGGGGCGCGGTACACGGGTGCGCCACGCCCCGGGGAATCAAAGAATCGTTGAAGAGAAGATTACACCTTGAACCACGCCGTCCCGTTGAAGGCGAGGGTAACGGTTGTGCCCTTCGCCACCTCGATGTCGGCCACCACCATGCTGTTGGTGCTCGAGGCGTTGGTCACCACCAATCGCGCGCCAAGGAGAGGAGTGCCGGTCAAGTTGACTTCCTCCTCATCCGACTGCGGTGTGTGTGAAACCGTCGCGGCGTACTTGCTGTATTGTATCGCCCCGCTCACGACTGAAACGGCCGTTTTGTCGCGCGCGTCCATCAACACCACTTCCTCGCCCCATGCCGTGTTGGTGTCGGCCTTCATCAGCATTTTAAAGAAGTAGCGCTCACCGGCGTTGGTCAACTTGTCGATCTTGATCACGTTGTAATCATCGACCAGGTTGCACCCTGCCCAAAGGTTGGTGTCATCATCCATCCCGACGATGGTGGCCACGATAAGCCCGTCGGGCCATTGCGCCAACGGCTCGATGCCGATCCCCTTGAACCGCTCGGGATTCTTGTCGGTGTAGTCCTTTCCTTTCGAGGTTTGGCGGGTCAACTCGTCGTCGTACTTGTCCGCGTCGTCGATGCTCATCAGGAGGCGAAGCCCCGGGTTGCTGCGCATCGTTTTCGGGATGGCCTTGCGAACGGCGGTCAGCTTGGCCACCATGGTAGTCGCGTTGCCCACCGGGACGTCAACCACGGTCGAATCGGATAACATACGGGACACGAAACCGTTGAACAGGTAATCGTCGCCGCTCCCGTAAATGCCGTTGATGAAATGATCGCCGAGCTCGAAGTCAACGGCTCCCGCCATTGCTTCCAACAACTGGTTTTGCGCCTCGGGGGGCAACTCGGCGAAAACGAGCTCGCCTTTAGGTTGCCACGGTCGCCAGAACTTCTCGAACGAGCGCGGGTTGAACGTGGTGAACGCCATGAACTCCCGCGGTTGAAGCAATCGCTCGTCTATAGTGAAGTTGCCCTTGCCGTCAGCGTCAACGGGTTGTTCCTTGCGCTTTTGCAACATTTTACCGGTACGCATGCGGGGGATGTAAAATTTATCCGAGATCCCGGGTACCAATTTTATCAACCCGCGCTCTACCATCTCGTTTTTAGTGGTCGCCCTCGTTAATAGTTTCTCCAGCACCTCCCCGCTATACGCGGAGCTGATGACGATCGATTGCAACACGCCGGCAAGCGGCTTCACGCCCAAGCTCAACAACACGCCGCCGCCGATGAAAATGGCGGGATCGATCCCGGTCGCGAACCCGATCGCGCTACCCATGACCACGTTGAACAACAACGCGGTAACCAACATGATTATTCCTTTTGCCTTCATCTCGAATTATTTTTTCAGGTTTTGTTTGATTTCCTTCATTCTCGCCTCCCACGGGCCTTCCTTCGGCTCGTCCTTGGGTTCCAGGATGTTTTGCACGCGCTTCTTGGGGGGGCGCTGCTCGATCGCGGCCTTGGCCGCTTCAAAATCCTTGTTAAGGAAAGTGCGGTAACTTTCCACCTCGTTCTCGCCGAAACGCTCCTCCTTGCGAGCGTTCTGCAGTATCGTTTCAATTTCCCGCTGATGAGCGGCGGCCTCCTTTTCCTTGAAGGCCGTGTTCTCGTTTTTCAGCGTGGCGTTTTCAGCCTCAAGGGCCGCGACCCTGTCCGCTTGCCCTTCCAGCTTGTCGATTTCTTTCTCAAAATCGGCGTCGGTCGCGCAGTTGGCGAAACGCTTCCTCTTTTTTAAATTCTCGTACATAGTAGATTCGTTTTTGTTGAAATATCGGTTGTTAAAAATCTGGTAAAGTTGTTCCGGCGTGCTATCCTCGGGAACGGGATCGGCATCGTAAATGCCATCGATGAACCCGAGCTCCAGGGCCTCGTCGGCTTTCAGCCAGTGGTCGGTGCCATCGAAGTAGGTGGAGCGCACCTCGTCCACCGACAAGCCCGTCTTCTTTGAGTAGATATCGCACAGGTCGTTTTCTATGGCTTCTATCTCGGCCAACGTGGCTTTTATCTTCTCCTTGTTACCCCACACGCCACCGGAGACGCCGTGGATCATCCATCGGGCGTACTTGCTCATGTACACCGGCTTGCCGCAACTGGCGATCACCGAGGCTATGGACGCGGCAACCCCGTCGATGTAAATCGTGATGTCGGCCTGGCTGTTCCGCAACGCGTTGAAAATGGCGATACCACCGTCAACATCGCCGCCGGTGCTGTTTATCCTGACGTCTATCTTGTTGTAGAGCCGTTCCGCCTCGAAAATCTCCCGGGCGATATCGCCGGGCCTCAAGTCCTCGTACTCCCCGATGGACCCGTAAAGGAGTATCAGGCAGCTTTCCTTCCCCGCTATGATGTTGAAAAATTTACTCATGTGCTTTAACCGCGTGTGATCGAATTTTATTCGCTACAAAAGTGAGCCTATTTTTTTATCGAAAAAAATCACGTTTCCATCATGACCGCCCGTGAGTCCATGATGACCGTTTTAAGCGCCATCATGAAAACTCATTTTGATGCCGCGCGTTTTTTGGTGCATTTTTGCATGTAAATACACTACACGAGTAACGAGTATGGCGCCATTAACGAACAAGCAAAAAAGAGAATGGGCGAAAACCCTTTACCTGAAGGAAAACCTCACGATCGTCGAGATCGCCGAGCGGGTGGGTGTTACCCGGCAAACCGTGAGCCGGTGGATGAAGGACGGCAAGTGGGAGACCTTGAAAACGAGCCTCACGCTCACGCGAGAGGAGCAGATCGCCATGCTCTACAGGCAAGTGGCGGAGATAAACAACAACATAGCGGCAAAGCCGGAAGGGGAACGTTTCGCCGACAGCAAGCAGGCCGACATACTGGTCAAGCTCGCGGCGGCCATTGACAAGATGGAAACGGACGTGGGGATAAAGGATATTTGCGGGGTTGGCACGAGGTTCATCGAGTGGCTTCGCCCCGTGGACTTAGACAAGGCGCAAGAGATCACCGCCATTTACGACGCTTTCATAAAAGATAACTTGCGATGAAACAGGAGGACAGAAGCGCGCTCCGTAACTGGGAGGAGTACAAGGAGGACATAATGCGCTCCACCCCGGTGGACAAAAGCATGACGCGGGCTGAGATCGAAAAGCACCGCGTTCAGCTGGAGGCCAACCCGGTGGAGTGGATCAAGTTCTTTTTCCCGAAATACGCGAAGCGCGAGTTCGCTCCTTTCCATATCAGGGCCATCAACCGGCTTATCAACAACCCGGAGTGGTACGAGGTGCTGTCGTGGGCCCGCGAGCTGGCGAAGAGCACGGTCGTGATGTTCGTTGTAATGTACCTCGCCCTCACGGGAAAGAAGCGCAACGTGTTGCTAACCGCCGCCACGGTGGACGCCGCTAAGCGGCTGCTTGCCCCTTACCGGGCCAACCTCGAGAGCAACGGGAGAATACGTGCTTACTACGGCGAGCAAATGCAGCTGGGAAGCTGGACGGAGACGGAGTTCATCACGCGAAAGGGGGTGGCGTTTCGCGGCATCGGTATAGGTTCCGCGCCCCGTGGCAGCCGTAACGAGGAAATACGACCGGACGTGTTGTTAATGGACGACTACGATACCGACGAGGCGGTAAACAATCCCGATACCGTTAAAAAGAACTGGGAGTTTTTCGAGGACGCGGTTTACCCGACTCGCTCCATTTCGGAACCGACCTTAATCGTGTGGTGCGGAAATATTATCGCGAAAGATTGTTGTATCACTCACGCCGGCGCGATGGCCGATCATTGGGATATCGTGAACATTCGGGATAAGGACGGTAAAAGCGTTTGGCCACAGAAAAACAAGGAGAAGGATATCAACCGAACGCTGGGAAAAATATCAACCCGCGCCGCACAAAAGGAGTATTTCAACAACCCGGTCTCGGAGGGAAAGATCTTCAAAAACCTCGTGTTCGGGAAAATACCGCCGCTCAAGAAGTTCAAGTACGTGGTCATCTACGGCGATCCCGCACCTGGCGAGAACAAAACGGCGAAAAAGAGTTCCACCAAGGGCGTGTGGATCTGCGGCTGGCTCAACGGGGTGCTTTACGTTATCAAGGGGTTTCAGGCGAAAGAGTTGAACTCGGTTTTCATCAACTGGTACTTCACCCTGAACGATTACGTGGGCGATAAAACCGTGGTTTACAACTTCATGGAGAATAACAAGCTCCAGGATCCTTTCTTCCAGCAAGTTTTCAAGCCCCTGGTAAACAAGCGAAAAAAAGAGCTGGGCGTGCAACTGGTAATCAACCCTGACACGGATAAAAAAACGGACAAGGCAACGCGCATCGAGGCGGATCTGGAGCCGCTCGACCGTGACGGGCAACTCGTCTTCAACATCGACGAGAAGGATAACCCGCACATGGACGAGTTAATCACTCAATTCAAGCTGTTCGAAATGCACCTGCCCTACAACGCTGACGGTCCCGACTGCATCCAAGGTGCCTACAGGAAGTTGCTCCAGAAGCTGGACGAACTGTCAGTTACCCGTGTGCCGATAAGATCCATCACCCGCCGAAACAAACACAGGCGATAACAGGGACGCGACACGTCTCGTAAAAATAAAAAACATGAGCGAATTCCTACAAAAAACAGACTACGACGCTTCCATCCACGCGGAGATCTTGGACTCCCTGACCCGGAACGATGAAAGCCTCATTGAAATATGCGAGGACCGCGCCATCCTCGAGATGACGGGCGAGCTCTCGGGACGGTACGATTGCGATCAACTCTTCGCCGCTCGCGGTAAAGAGCGCAACCAACTGGTCATGATGATGGCGATGGATATCGCCGTTTACCACATGTTCACCATCCACAACCCGCAAAAAATGAGCCAGCTGCGCGTGAATCGATACGAGCGTGCCGTGAAGTGGCTCGAGGCAGTCCGTGCGGGGAAAACCATCATCGCCGGCGCGCCCGCTACCACCGATCCCGAGAAGGCAACGGGCAACTATTCCATGAAGTCGAACCCCAAACGCGTTAATCACAGATGAAGAAAGATAGTAAACGCATCGTGCTGGGCACCCCGGGCAAGCAAGTGATCGTGCTCACGCAAACCAACCGGGCCAGTATCGATATCGGCTCGTACACGTCGGCGATCAAGGCGGCCGACAACGTCAAGCACCCCAACCGCGTGAGATGGCTGGACATCGTGGACGAGCTCCTTACCGACGCTCACCTGCGCGCCGTGATCCAGAAGCGCAAGTCCGCCGTGCTGTCCATACCGATAGAGTTCCAGCGAAACGGGAAAACAGATGAAAAGATCGCGGAGCAACTCCGCTCTCCATGGTTTTACAACTTCCTGGAGGACGCGCTCGACACGCCCGTTTTCGGGAACACGCTGGTGCAGTTTTACATGGAGAACGGGTGGGTAGGTTACGACTTGATCCCCCGAAAGCATTACGACCCGGTCAACCGCCTAATCCTGAGAAACCAGGGCGACACCAGGGGCACGCCGTTCGAGGAGTTCCCCGACCTGCTTTTCGTGGGCGAGCCGAGAAGCCTGGGGCTAATGCAAGCCGCCGCGCCTTACGTGATCTACAAGCGTAACTCGATGGCCGACTGGGCGCAGTTTTCCGAGGTTTACGGCATGCCGCTCCTCGAGGGAACGTACGACAGCTCCGACGACGAGGCGCGGCAGAAGCTCATCGGTGACCTGTTCGACCGGGGGGCGAACTCCGCCCTGGTGCACCCGGACGGCACCTCGTTGAAGATTCACGACCTTAACTCAAAGGCTGGTAGCTCCGACCTTTACAAGACGTTCAGCGAGTTCTGCAACGCGGAGATCAGCAAGCTGTTCCTCGGCAACACGCTGACCACGGAAGCGGGCGAAAAGGGAACGCAAGCGCTCGGCACGGTGCACAAGAAGGTAGAGGAGCGCATCGAGCAAACCGACAAGCAGTTCGTCCTCAATCTCCTCAATTACCAGATGTC
Organism: Fermentimonas sp.; assembly: GCA_033808735.1. Taxonomy (GTDB): domain Bacteria; phylum Bacteroidota; class Bacteroidia; order Bacteroidales; family Dysgonomonadaceae; genus Proteiniphilum. Next base: position 105,301 of record JAPXNA010000011.1, on the reverse strand, counting down.
GGAGATCTTCGCGTCGCTGGGCATCAACACCACCGGCGGGGAGTTCGCGTTTGTCGTTCCACAAGACAAAGACTTGTCGCAACGCGTGGTGATAGACGTTCAGCTTAAGAACATGGGCCTTCCCATTTCCGACGATTACTTCTACGAAACCTACGGCATTGAAAAGCCCGCCAATTACGACGAGTTGAAAAAACAGTCCCAGCCTTCCCAATCCAAGCCAAGTGAAACGAGTAACGCGGGTGAGGGCGATGATACCGGGGATGACGGCAAAGCCCGGCGAACCCTCAAAAATCGGGTCCCCCGTTTTTTCGTGAACGCCCCGAGGTAAATAATCGGGGCAGCTTCAGCAGGGTGTTAAGCGACCTATACGGCCAACCCGACTACCGTGGAAGCGGCACGCGTGGAGCCACGGTCTCGAACAAGGACGTTTCCGCGCCCTTCATTTTCGACAACGACGTCCTGAAGTCCGCCATGAAGCGGCTGTACGAGAAAAAGTACAACCCCATGACCGATATCGACGAGTCGTTGTTCAACGAGCTTTGGGATATTTACAACGACGCGGCCGATACCGGCGTGTCCATGTCTGGTTCCTTTGACCCTGATGATACCGATAGCGATTTTTACAACGAGCTGCGTTACAATAACGGGGTTTTCGCCGCCTTCAAAACGCACCGGATGCAAAACGACATGGCGGCGCTGTTGCTGGACGAAAACGGGGAGTTGAAGTCGTTCAGGCAGTGGGAACAGGATACGCGTGACATTCGCGATCACCACGTTAAGCACTGGCTCGAAACCGAGTACAACACGGCGGTAAGGCGGGCGCACATCGCCGCGGACTGGCGGCAATTCGAGCGCGAAAAGGATATCCTACCCAACATTGAATGGGTGGAAACCACCGCCGTGACCCCCGGGAAGGATCACGTTCCGTTCTGGGGGACTATCCTCCCCGTTGACCACCCGTTCTGGGACGCTCACCGCCCGGGTGATCGCTGGGGTTGCAAGTGCGGTTTGCGCAACACGGACAAAGAGGCCACGCCCGTGCCAAAAGAGGCCGACCTGCCCGCCTACCGGCCCGCCCCCGGTTTGGATAACAACCCCGGCAAGGACGCCATGCTGTTTTCTTTTTCGCATCCCTATTTCGCTCTCGGCCACATGGTTTATAAAAAGCTGGCGCCGATCGTGAAAAAGTTTGTCAAAAAACAAGTGCAAGAGCGGGCTAAACTCAAGGAATATTCCCGCGACAACGTTGCCGGTAAAAAACTGCTGATTCACGAAAAAGCCGACCCAAACGAGTTGGCAGACAACATACGTGCCGGGCGTACGTTAGTGGAAAATTTCCCGAGAATGAAAATCCGCATCCGTGAGCACGTGTACGAGAGGGGTGTAAGTAATCCGGAGTATGAAATAAACGGCCTGTTGGCGGATGCTAAACGTGTGAAATCTTCAAAGGGAATTCACGATGGCTTTGCAAAGGCGGTAAAACAGGGGTGTGAAGTAGTTGTTATCGATTTTGATAAACATCTTTCCGGTAAAGAAGTAAACCGTATCGATGTGGCAAAACGAGTCGGCTGGCGTCGCGACGATTTCGAGAGTGGTACCATAAAAGAGTGCTACATCGTGCACAACGGCAGCGCGATAAGGATAACGAAAAAGAATTACGATAACAAGAAGTGGATTATAGAGCAGTTAAAAAAATCGGGAATGTAGCAGTACACTCCCGATTTAAAAGGTTGCACGGGCTTGAAGTTATCGCGCCTTTTCGGCGAACCTTTGCACAAAGGTACAAATTAGTTTATTACACACAAAATATTTGACAAAAAAATGGGGAATTCGAGCAAAAAACAGGATTTATGCGACCATAAATTCAACATAAAAGAGATAGACAGGGTACGCCAAGAATATGGAAGGTCTAATTCAAGATGTGAAACCTGGATTCAATCAGATGTTTATTTCTGTGAGAAATGCTTATTTGAAAAAGAAGTAAAAAAACAATGGTGTGGTCAGGAACATTACAGCGACGTCCTGACTGGACTAAAAGAGGCTTTTTTAGAAGAGAAGTATTTTGGTAGCCAATAGCTGAATAAAATGTCTAACGAGGCAAACATACGACAGTTCCTTTCTGAACTTAAGAAAAAGGAGAAGGAGATTGCCAGGCTCATGCGCCGCGAAATGCCCGTTCACGCCGGGAGAATAGCCAAGGATCACTTCCAGGAAAACTTCCGGAGGGGCGGGTTCGTGAACAACGGCTTGCAGCGTTGGCCGAAAAGCAAGAGGGAGTTGTCGGGCGGCAAATCGGCCGCGGCGAACTACAAAACGTTGTTAAGCGCTCGTAATCACCTGTACAGTTCCATCCGGTACACGCCGGAAGAAGGCAAGGTAACCGTTTTCAACAACGTGAAATACGCCCCGGTTCACAACTGGGGGGGAACGGTCTCGCCCACGGTTACCCCGAGAATGAGAAAATTCGCCTGGTGGAAATTTTACTCCGGGGGAGGTAAAGAAAAACCCGATGATCCCGACGCGCGATTTTGGAAAAACCTCGCGCTCACGAAAAAAACGAAGCTGAACATCCGCGTTCCGCAACGCCAGTTCCTTGGCGAAAGCAAGGAATTGGACGAGAAGCTGAGAAACAAGCTCGATTCCGAAGTCGAAAAAATAATGTTCAAATGATGCTCGAACGATGTTTGCACATCATTCTAAAACTTGACACACATGGAAATTCTATTTTTATCACTTCAAAGGCAACTGGCAAACAACATGCCTGAAATAGCCCTTATCGATGAAGATTACGGGCAGTTAAACCTACAGTCAGAGGAAGACACGTACCCCGTTACCTTCCCCTGCATCCTCTTGTCGTTTCGAGAAGTGCAGGACTGGAAGAACCTCGCCGGGGCATCCCAGCGCGGCGAGGTAACCATTGACGTGAAATTGGCCATCGACTGTTACGATGACACGCACCACGTTCAGGGGATGAACCAGGAACTGTCCGCGTTTTTTGCCTCCAAGGCGGTCGAGCGAATGAAGCTGTCGAAAAAGGCCCATAAATTATTGCAAAACTTTGCCGGGAAAATACTCCCTGACGGCGACGATGAGCCCATGGATAAATTCTTCTCGCCGCTCAAGCGCTCATCCACCATTTTTTACACGATGCCTCGCGGCATCAAGGTTTACGAGCAATCCTACAAGACAACCCTGATGGATATCATACCGTGACCGCGAGTCATGTGAAACAAAAAACACGGTAACTGCGCCGTGTTTTTTATGCCTTTATATTTTTTGGTATTAACCGAAAAGTTAAACCGTCGATACACCTATCACACTTGCAGGTTTTTGCCCCAAATTCATCTATCATTAACCCTGTACCAGTGCCGCCGCAACTACTACACTTTACAGTTTGAACCGAAAATTTATTGAGAAACGAGGGCTCTACCCCTTTACCGATAACAGCAACCCTTACTAACATTCGTGGTTTACAACTATTGATTATTACACAGCTTCTCCGCTTGCTTTCTCGTCAGACGTGGTGTCCTCCTGATCGGGACCGGTTCCACCACGATATCGTCCAGCTTGTCGCAGTTCTCCCGGATTATTCGCATGATAAGCGCCTCGCTGATAAAAAACTCATCCTCGCTAAGGATGCGCAAGGCGTCATCAAATCGCAGCCGCTCCACTTCCGTCCAGTAGTGGTAACGACGTAACAGCTTCTCGTTCCTCCTTTGCAGTAATTTTTTATCTCGTGCCATTGGCACGAAAATACGAACTCCCCGAAATTCTAAGCAATAAAAAGCAAAAAAAACAGGGTTTCCCCCGCTTTTACTTTCCGCAACAATTTTTATATTTTTTACCACTGCCACATGGACAAGTGTCATTTCTCCCCGGGATCTTATCTTTAACAATGGGTGTTGAGCTGTTTAATCCTCTCACGAAATCGATTCTTTGCAAAGATGGTATTCTAAAACTCATAACGGTTTTTCCGCCATAATTGGTAATCGCGAAATCTCCCAAGTTAATAACGTTCATGCCAATTAGAAAGTGAATACTGTCATCTGGAGACAATTGAGAACACTCGGTTACAAGGGTGTCTATTATTATTTGCTTGTTGTTCAGGGTTAAATTAATGGGGTAAACATCAACCACCTTTGACCCGTGCACCCCGTTTGATACGGCTTTTCGAACGGGAATTAGGCCAAGCGTTGACGCAGCGCTTTCTGTAATCACCGAATCCGTGGCCCCGGTATCCCAAATCGCGAAGGTTTGTAATTCTTTCCCGTTAAAATTATTTTTTAGGGTAACCTCCGAAATGATAACGTTAGAAATTCCGGAACTGTTGTAAGTAAGGGCGTGAATTGGTGTCCCCATGATCACGCGAAAATTACCCTTGAGTGAAACGTTTGGGTGTACCCCTCGCTCCCCTCCGTGCAGTGCTGAATGAGGAACGTTCCCAACTCGAAGTTTTCTACCGCGTGTTTTAACGCGTCATCAAAAGAGTCAGCGGCGTAGACGACGTTTTCATCCTTGATCACGATGTTCTTGTTGGGATATTGCTTGAACAGCTTGTCTTGATTGTCAGTAAAGTACTTGAATTCTTTTTCTAACATAGTCGTGATATATACGCGTAACGAGATTACAAAGTTACTAACAAAGTTTCAATAAGCAATCTTTTTCACGCCCGCTTAACATGTTATTTAACATGAATTACCAAGTCTTTGCCCGTTACCTTGAACAAAAAAGCGGGGGAAACTCCGCTTTTTCCTAACTTCTTATTTGTTTGTTTCAAGCTTACAATACTAGAAGGGTCTAAGAAATTTAAACATGAAAAAAAGATCCCGCAAGTTTCACAACCGGCGGGATCCAAATATGAAAAATCAAAAATCCATTTCAATATTACGGGGGAATAAACGGCTTGGCTGTTCCCGTTGTATCTCTTAACTCATTGTTTTTCGCCTCAATCCAGCTGTACATGTCGTCCCAAGAAGGCAAACCACCCACGTTGTGGTCATCGATGTAGACGTCTGCGTACACCTTCCGGGTGTTCGTGCCGCCATGCTTGGCGACGTTAAATGGGGCGTTCTCGTTCACCCGGTCGAACTGGAATCCCTTGTCAATTAGCCAATTGATGGCTTCCAGCAATAAATCGCCGTTCCTGCAGGTGTAGATGATGATGTAATGCCCATCGTCCTTCAGCCGGCGCATGCACTCCAGCGCCTGCAGGTTCGGGTACCCGATCCTGGGGTATTCCCCGTAATGTAGCGTCCCGTCAAAGTCAATCGCGATGATCATCGGTCTTGCTTTCTATACACTCGCCACACGTGCCAAACGTGGTACACCGCCGTTGCAAGCACCAGGCCGCCAAACACGAAATTCCCCTCGTACAGCATGTAGCCGCTCGCGCCAAGTAGCACGCACAGCACGATACACGCGTAAAAAAAATCAACTGCTTTCATCTTGTTAGTAATTTTAAAGTAAAACTTTTTCCTCGTTAACGTACGCGAAAAGCAGGTACGCCAGGTATTGCGTTTCCCAGTTCACCTGCCTGTTCTTGTACATCTTTCTAATAATATCCCGGCACTCGATCGCCGAGTAACCGGTGTCCAAGCGGGCGATATGCTCGTTGATGTTGTTCAGCCTCATTCGCTTTATGGAGATCAACTTCACGCGCCCGCGCCGGAAATCCTTCAGGTACACGTCGTACTCCCTGCCCTGCACGTACTTCTTCTCGTTCCATAGCCGGATGGAGGTGAACGCCTTGCCGTTCAACTTGCCGTTCCAGTTATAGGAAAACTCAAGGCGGTAGTCCACCCGGCCGTTAAGTCGATATGCTTCACGACGCGCATCGGACTTGAGGATGTGTGACGATATCGTTTCACCCACTCGACCACCAGCGTTCCCGTCGCGCCACTCGACCACGACCCAAACGCCAGAGTCTCGCTCGTACGTGTACCGGCTCCGATTCATGCCTCCTGCTCCTCCTTTTTCAAATCAATGAAAAACGATTCATCCTGCACCACCTCGATGCCGCATTTCTCGAACTCTGCGGCCACCTCCGGGATCTCTCTATCGGCAAGGAGCAGATCCTTGGCCGGCTCTTCCTTCACGCGCACGTAGTCGGGCAGGAACTCCTTTATCAGGTTCAGCGCGGCCGCCCACGTGAAGCCGCGCAACGTCTTAAGTCGCGGCGTGCCGGTACGGAAACCAAACGTCCCGTGCGTGCCTTCCATGCTCTTTTTCTTCGAGAACAGCCGTTCCCGGTTCTCGAGCGAGTACGCCTGAACAACCTCGAAGCTCTTCTCTTTTTTCTCTTCCAACTCCGAGATCTCGTCAGCTCGCTTGTCGCGCAACCTCGTGATCTGCATGTCCAACTCTGCTCTTATCTTCGCCAGCCTGGCGTCCGCCGCGGCGTATTCCGAAAACGCCGCTTCCATCTGCTCACTCGTGATCCCCTGCAGGATCACCTTCCTCGTTCTTTTTGCCATTAAAAATTCGTTTTAAAATGTTTTATAAAATCATCCATGGTTAAAAATATGTTCTCTTTTTCCCCGAACTCATCGAGAGCATCCCTCATCGCGTACTCGGAAAACATACTAACGACCACGTAGCACTTGCTTGGGTAATCATCCGCTTCCTTGACGATGTACCTGCAAAAATGCTCCAGCAGGCTATTACCCACGCTCATGCCTCCCCAGTCAAAAAAGAGAATGTCATAGCTCATTTTGCCAAACGGGGGCGTATCCGTGCATCTTATATCCTCGAAGCAAATACCAGCATTCATGAGGGGTTGTATCACAAACTGGTCGCACTCATCCTGAATCGATTCTGAAAAGGAGTTTAAAATCGGGTCAGCGAAGTAGACCGCCTTCTTGTTTCGTATTATCTGCACGTCCATAATTGTTCCTGTTTTCTTCATGTCGTCAACTTTAAATGTTACCACCATTTGATAGGAATACCATTATCGTCACTGCGGCACCCGCGCAAAAGGCCGCAAGCAAAAGGGCGACTTTCGTCACCATGTCCACTTTTTTGTCGTTTCTTTCGTCCATATTCTTTGTTTTAAAATAACTCCATTTGTACGGGATTTTTATGGCCGACCCATCGCTCAGCCTCCATCAGCTTATCGCGATATCTTGATAAAAATTGCTTATCCTTTTGTCTTTCCTTTTTCAGGAATATTTCCTGTTTTTTTTCATTAATCCACCTTTCGGTATCTTTAACATGGGAGTAAGCCCTTTCGCACTTTCCCCATTGTTCATCAACCGCTTCCTTAGCCTCGAAATAACCATCATAGTCAATCATATTTACATGCCCACCTAGTTCAGGCACATACACGATCCTATGTTTGTTTCTAAACACTGGAAAAACCTTGTTCTTAAAGTGGGCATATGCACACGTGAACGCCTGTTTTTCCTGATAAAGGTTCCACTCCAGGTGTACCAGCATTGCCTCGTCCTCATTTGCAGCGAAGTATTCCGGTGTCCGATATTCAGGCTCACTTAAAAAAACGAAATAAGCCTTGTGCAATTCGAGTGGGTCAAACATCATAACTCTAACTTTTAACTATCCTGTAATCATCCCCGCCAACATCCCTCCGAAATGGCGTTTCCATGATCTCCAGCTTAATTTCAAGCGCGTGCATCTCGCGTACCTTTTCTCTCCATCGCGGGTCATCAGACGGGTGATCCAAGAGCCAGGCCACGATGTCGGCTATCCTGTCCTCGACTTCCCTCCTTGTAAGCCGCGCCCGTTCTCTTTTCTTGTACGCCCGAGTAACCCGCTTCTTTTTCATCTATCGCCTTTTTAAAAAAGGTGAATGCCATTCTCGTGGGCTTAGTTTACCCACATGATCATCGTCAACAAATCCTCCGGTACCCGCGGAAGCTTCCGCTGTTGCTTCCGGTAGATGCTTTCCAGCTTGGGGATAAGCGCACTAAGCTCGTCGATGGTGAGCCGGCGAAACACCTTGCCGGCGATGCGGGGTTGCAGGCAAAAGTTGTCGACGTTCGTCCAGCTCGTGGTGTCTACCCCTATCTTTTGCATCCGGTGCAGCACGGCCGATCGCCGTTTCTTTAGCTCGATTTGCAGCCGCTCCTCGGACATCCCGTTGTTCACGCTCTCGCGCATAGAGGCGCACATCCGCTTGTACTCGCCATCCCGCATCGCCCGTAACGACTCCGTGCGCCCGTCGGTGAACGAGAGGACGAGCTCCTCCTTCAAGCCGTCGTGAGCCCCCGGCATGCGTTTCAGCAGCGAGTAAAATTCCCCGTAACTCTTTATCGTTTTTTGAAAATTCTTACTCATCATTCATGATTTTTAATAGTTTGTTACTTCCCTTTCCCCCCAGTACCTTATCGCCTTCTCGGGCCACACGTCGAAGTATCCCTTGTCGCCGATGTACCGCCCCTTGGAGATCGCCCGGTAACCTTCAACCCATATCTTCATGTCCGCGTCGTACATCACGCTTTTAGCGGCACGACCGGCGGGCTGCTTGCCGTCAGCGTGGCTGGAGAAAACTATCAGCTTGTCGTTCTTGAACTCCTCCTTGAACTTGATGTACTGCCTGTAACTCAACCCGGTGTACTGGAAGCTGTTTATGATGATGAACTCCGGGCTTCGGTGACGCCTCAAACGTTTCGCCAGCTCGTCGATGGGCTCGTTGTCGATGATGAGGATCTTGCCCGTGTAATCACCCATCCTGTGTCGCTGTAGCGTGTCTTGCACGGTTTTGGCGGTTCCCTCCTCCATCTCGTTAATCGCCACCCGGCCGTCGCGTGAAAGCTCCATCGCCAGCTGGTACAGGAAGGAGTTCTTCCCGTTGGACGAGTTGCCGTAAACGAACCACACCCCGCGGGCTTCCGGGTTCCCGAAGGCGTCAAACCACGCCCCCCGGAAGTCCAGGAGCTTGTACTTCTTGTTCAGGATCTCGCTTATCGAATACGCCCTCGCCATTTCTCGAATCGTTTACACGCCGTTCAAATACCGCTCGAACACCGTTTACTTGTCGTTCATCAACTCGATCTTCTTCCTTTCCGCCCGTACCTTTTTCTCCACGCGACGCAGGTCGAAGTTGCACAGCGACGCGTCCTTCATGATCGCGGAAATGGTTCGCGTGTCGGTGATCCCGTTCGCCCGGCAGATGGCGTGAACGTCGTTGCCGCCCGGGGTTTCCGACTCGTAGAACTTCCGCCCGATCCGGCTCTCGAGCTCCTGGTACCCCTTCCTGTTGTAGCGGAGGCCCAGCTCCATGCGCCGCTGCATGTAGTTTGTGGAAAGGAACACGATACCCGCCTTCCCGCGCAGGTGGTTGTAGATGGTGATGAAGTAATTGAGGATGTTGTCGCTCAGCTTGTCGCCCTCGTCGAAGATGACAAGGGGATTATCCATCTCGTGGATGAAATCGATAACTTGCATTATCTTCTCGCGCGCCCGCTTTTGCGTGTTGATCCGCATGCCCGCGGCCCGCCCCAGCTCGTTGGCGAAGTCCGATTTCTTCATGTCCTCGTCGCAAAGCACGTAAATCACGTCCTTGTTTTCCGCCCGGTACACCTCCGCGGCCGTCGTTTTCCCGGATCCCGCCGGGGCCGTGAGCCAGGTGACGCCCCTTCCATCTTGCGCGTTCTTCAGGCAAAACGTTACATCAACGAACGTGGGCGTCTCCACTATCTGCCAGTCCGCCGCGTTCGACGAGTCGGTAACTTGCCTCCGCACGCTTTTCCACATGTCGTCCGATATGTTTTCCCACTTGCCGTTAAGGATAGAGGAAACGGTCGACGCGCTCACGTTGTTAAGGCTCATAGCCGCGCTGTTGCGGCTGCCGTAACGCTCGCAGTACGCCGCGAGCAGGTCACGGATTTCTTTTTTCTTCTCTTCGCTGATCATGTTTTTTTGGATTCGTGATTTTTATAACTTGTCATATTGAGCAACCTCGTCATACGTCATGTTGCTTATCTCTTTTTCCCATTCTCCAACTTCCACGGGCACGCTTCTTGCCCGCCGCGACGCCACGACTTTCGGCTTGTCTGCCTCTACCATCCAAGGCTTCCCGTCCTCAAGCCGCTCGGTCGCCTTTTTCCCGATCCCCTTGAGCCCCGGCCGGTTCAGCCCGTGTTGCTCGGGGGCCACGCCCCACGCGTGCTCCAGCTCCATGTTCTCGTGGTAAGCCTCGATTCGCAGCTCGCGCTCCCGGTCCGCGACCCGGCGGATGAACGACCGGCTTTCGCTCGTGGCGTCTTGCGTGGCCCGGTAAACCTTCATGTATGGCAGCGCGTCGGTAACGTACCGGGTACCCGTCGCGTCCTTCACGTAGAGGCGCACCTGCGACATGTCCAGCGGGTCGTATTGCACGAGAAAGCGCCGGCCGATGTTCTTTTTCCGGAACTCGAAGTCGGGCAGGTCGCCGTCGTAAACGTCGTAGGTGTATTTCTTCTTGTCGATGGTGATGGTGATCCCGCTGTCGGTGAAAACGCTCGGTTTCGCGGTCATCATCCAGAACATCTCGATCATGTCCAGGCGATCGACGGGTTTCGCCTTCTCGTTCGTCGAGGCGAAGTACATCTCACGCCGCGATATCCCGGTTGCCGGGTGCTTCCCGGAGTTCCACTCCTCGCGGGCGATGGCGTAAGCCTCTTTTAGCTCGTCCAGCGTGTAAAGCTTCTCCTTGTTCACGTTCAAGAGCTCCAGGTTGGCGCGGCTTTTTTCAGATCGGGACGTGATGTTTTGGCCCGTGAAGCGCCAATCCTTATGCAATATCTCCGCCTGGAAACGCCCGAAAACGGCCTCTATCGATTTACCGGTGGGGCGATACGGCGTGGTGGTACGTTTCAAGCGACAGATCCTGTCTAAAAAACCCGCCGTCAACAACTTTTTCTGACTACCCTGGTTATCTGTGACGATCTCGTACGGTCGACTCTGCGCTAGCTCCACCGCCATGCGGTACGCGTTGTATTGCGCCTTGTAATCCTCCGAGTCGGAGACGTGGAAGCCGAGGAGCATCTCGCTGTAAGCGTCCATGACCTCGTAAACCTGCGTGGTTGCCATAACCAGCTTCCCGCTTTCATCGAACGCCTTGTAATAAAGGTTTAGCTTCGTGCCGTCTCCGTACCACAGTGCGTCTCGTTTTTCCGGCAAGATGGTCATGTGCTTGTAGCCGAACTTCTGGTGAGCCTTCAACTCCCCGTAAGCCGCGTCGTACCAGCGTTGCTTGTTTTCCGGGGCGTTGAGGTAATTCGTGACCGACGCCTCGCTTCTCAGCTCTTTCCAGCCGTAGTTCTTCGCTACCCGGTTGAATTCCTCCCAGATCTGCTTATCGGTGTAAACGGGAACGCGAGAGCGTTTTTTCATCACCAGGAACATGCCCGCCTCCTCGGTTATCTTTACCGTGTTCCGGTTGCCGATCTTGCCCGAGACTAGGCACTCGTACCCCTCTTTCTTGTACTGGTTGATCTTGTCTCGCAGGCGGGCCCGGTTTCTCGGGAGCGTGTGACCGGGGTTTTCCCGAAGCCGGTCGACGGTCCCGTAAACGCTTGACCAAGCATCCGCCGTGCTGTTGCCCATGGCCCGGCGCATCTTCCTGTTTTTATCAACCATCTTCACCAGCAGGTTCAACACGTCTGCATTTCGAACGTACTCGTCTTGCAGCTCCTCCGGTATGGTTACGCCATCCTCCGTCTCGTACTCCGCGAAAAAATTCCGCGCGTCCGAATCCCTTTCAACCTCTGACAACATCATGCTTTCCTTGTAATTATCGTAAGGGTTACCCCACTTCTCGTCGTACTTGATTTTAAATCGTGCTGGCATGGTATCGTACTCGATAAGCGCGTAATTGCCCAAGCCTTTCCCGGGGCGAATAACATTGAGTTTTCCAGTTCTACAAAGCCACTTGTAATTGCTTTCGCTCATTACTGCCTCACCCGATTCACTCTCCGTTAGCTCCCAAAAGGTCACGCACATTATGTTGTTATACCATTCCATTCGCGTTGCTTTAGTTCCCGCCGGGGGCTTGAACCCCGGTGCCTGCCTGTCGGGAAAAATTACTACCTTTGTTTTGCCTAACTTTTAAATAGTAATTTGTTATGTCTTATTACAAGTACCCCACTGCCCCTAGCTATATCGCAATTTTTTCCTGTAACGTTGATGAAGTTTATAATGAAAAAGAAGCTTTGAAAAAAATCAGAAAAATTGAAATCAGATGTGAAGCGTTTGCCAAAGCACTCGACATTCATTTTCATTCCGATTTCTTCTTTTATTTTGATGACGACAACACATCATCCAAGAGGTTTATATTTAATATAAAGGAACCCAAGGATAGCATCTTCCTGAAAATGCCTTGCTTGCTCAACTTTGCTGCATGCATCAATCTCACTTTTATTAATCAGGATCAATTGCCCGAAAAGCTTTCTCATACAAGTTGAAAACTTTAAATCATTGGGTCTCCTGTGTGCATCGTAGATACGCTTGCTTTGAATGTAGACTTCTGTTGTAGCCATAATTAAAGTTTATCAATTTTAAACCGTTTTTCGATATCTCTGAAATCGCCTCGCCGTTGAGCGCGTAAAAAGAAGATCGTCGAGATCGCGAACCACGCGAAAACGACCATTACGGCCGTGAAGCTGCTTCTCTCCGTGTCGATGCTCAAAGCCATGAAGCTGAGCATCCAGTTGATGAGGATTAAATACCGTTTCATGATCGTGGATTTTTAATGTTGGGTTTTCCCGCTCGTTCAACTCCCCCGTACCTGGATATAGCGGCATGACGTATCCTTCGCGAAAGATCGCTGTTCGTTTTACCGTTCAAGGCTCCTCGAACGGTAGGGTATGAAGTCTCGAAAATCTTTTTTAACTCGGTCTTCACGCCGAGGGGAACTAAAATTTCGTTTTGTTTTCCTTGTGCCATGTTAAATTATTTATCTACATTTGTATGCATTTCAATACTGAAAGTATCGCAAAGTAAATCAAGTTTCTTGATATATGCAAGAAAAAACACAAGAAAAATGAATTTTTTCTCAAAAAACTTGACATACCTCTTGAGGAAGTATGGTGTTAATCATGATGAATTAGCTAATGTGCTTGGTGTTAGGCCAAACACTATATCTAACTATAAAAACTCTGTTAGTGAGCCAGACTATGGACGGCTTGAAAAGATAATAAGTTTTTTCAAGGTCACTGCAGATGAAATATTGTATCAAGATATTGAGTCTTTAAATCTTGATGATAAATCAAAAAACATGATTTCAGAAGATGCCGTTATTTTGGAATTGGTTAATAGAATTGAAAAGTTGATTTCAGAAAAAGAGCGTCTTAAAATGGAAAATGAAGATTTATACAGGGAATTGAAAAACAAAAGCAACCCTCGTCCATATGTTCCTATGGCATCAGAGCCGTAATTAATAATTATATGGAAATAGACATAAAAGGAATGCTTCCCGATGCGCTAAAGAGGTTATATGTTAAAAAACATGGTGCCTTAAACAAAAACGAAAGCGAACAGATAGATGAATTTTGCCGGGAATTAATATGTAGCCAAATAGACTTTAATTCTCCACCCTGTGAGGAAATTTTACAAATCTATGCCATTGAGCGCGTGGAGGAACTTTCTCACGAAATAAGACTTATTATTGCTAATCTTTTAGAACTCATGGAATGCACGTGGAGTAAAGGCATACAAAAATACACCACAAAAGCCATTATAAATCATCAAAAACTACTCAAATTAACTAAAGAAAAAGATTACGGCGTTATAGCATCAGCGACCATGTCTGATTTTTATAAGTCTGTAAATGGCAAATATGAATTGCATCCCGATGTTGTGGAATATATCAAAAAACCATCAATGCCAGCACTCAACAATATTTTACTAAAAAAACAAGGGATTGGAAAATAATAACTGACTTATTTGTAGGGGTACGTTTTCTCCGTTTGTTTCTTTTAATTTGCGCACATTTCCTTCCAGTTTTAAACGATTATCGTAACTCTATTGTGTCCCGCACACATCTTTGTAAATTACCTGTTTTATAAAAATAAATTATTTGTTTAATTATAAGCACCTTAACAGTATCCGCCATTCACTAAAAATGCGAAAATTAACACAGTTTCCTCCCTTCATTAACTATGTTTTAACCAAAATATAACGTTTTTCTTGCAATACCCCCCCCTAATCGGTATAATTTTATGCCAATAACTATCCCTAAACATAAACACTCGATCACTTCTCGGACTACCCCTTAATCTATCCCTAAACCTATCCCTAAACTAAATTTATCGCATTTCGTTTTTTAGTGAGATTTCCCAGGTTCACGGTTTCAATTTAAGCTGTCATTCTCCTTGTTTTTGCTCACGCTAACGAGCCACATCGCTTTACCAGTGCGTTTCCGGTGTAATTTATAATAATGGCCCTCAAACAGCTCTTGAATGTAACACAAACGCTGTTTAAAGGCCACAAATTATGTGTGAAATGTAACACGAATGTTATGCAATGTCACATTTCGTTTTTATCTTTGCAATGTTACTCGTTCGCCTCCTTCCCGCTCATGGAGTGGGTTGCAGGCATTATTCATGAAATTATTTTTATCGCATTTCGTTTTTAGCCCCATAAATTGAATTGACAATTCTTATTCTTAGTCCCGCCCCTCATCCTCATCCTCATTCCCGCTCCCGTTTTCGCTACCACTCGGAAACGTGAAAAAATGAACGATTCGATCGAAAATTGATTTTTTTTACGTAGGTTCGCGGTAGGTACCCATGAACTTACTCAAACAGCATTCGTTATGAACCGAAGAAACTTCTTGAAGAGCGCAACTATAGTTGGCGGATCCGTTGCCACCTCCCCCTTGTTGGCAAACCAGCTATTTAAACACGCGAACCGGGTCAGCTCACCAGTTAAAAACGACCTCCCGTACCGCTTGATGGACCTGCACGTGCACACGACCGACGAGTTTACCATTGAAGACGTCGTGTCTGTTGGGAAAAAGACGGGGATTCAATTTGGCGTGGTGAATAACGTGGCACCCTGGAAAATGTGGGACGACGAGGCGTTGAAAAAGCACTTCGACGATACGTTCCCCCACCCCGTGTACGTGGGACTACAACCGATGGTGTTGGGCTGGAGCAAAAGGTTATCGCCGGAGCTGATCCAGAAAGCCGACTACGTGTTGATGGACCCGCAAGTGCTGCCCAACGGCAACGAGTACGGGGACGAACTGAAGATCTGGGAGATAGGCACCTACATCGGTGACGTGGAATTCTTCATGCAGCGCTACTTCGACCACACGATTGACGTGATCACAAACCCCGAGCCACTTGATATACTGGGCTGGCCGCTATACTTGCCGGGTAGCGTAGCACGGGACTACTATAAGCTGTGGACAAAGGAGCGCTTAAACCGGATTATTGAAGCGGCTGAAGCCCGTGGGATAGCCATCGAGATCAACAACACGGCACGCACCCCCCACGAGGAGTTCATCACCATGGCGAAGCGGGCCGGGTTGAAGTTCACGTTCGGCTCCGACACCCGGAACCACACCATGGGGCGGCTTGACTACTGCCTGCAAGTTGCAAAAAAATGTGGTCTGACGCAAAGCGATTTCTTTGTCCCGAAAAGAGCGCTGTAGCAACTTTGCAAGACCGGTAGATGGGTTTATTCTTCTATTTTAAGAAATAATCCAAAAAGGCGTACGCTATTTCATTAGATGCTTCGTTAGGGACATGGTCCGGTCGATTGCTCATTGCCACCCTGTTGTCGAATCCCAGTAGCTTGTTGATGGCGACAGTGTGCTTCAGCGGTATCCAACGTTCTACCTGATCGGATGAGCCACCGGATACCAGGAAGGGACGGGGCGCCATTAACGCGTGCAACTCGTGCAAATCATACCCTTCACTTCTAAGTTTCGGATACAACCCTTTACCTCCTTCACCGGTGTTGGACCAAGTATCGGTCCAGGGCGGGGGATAATAACCCAGGTACCAAGGCTCCCAGTAATTCACGTTGGCACCTTTGGTCTCGTCAAACACGATGCCCGGATCGCTCCAAACCGCGCAAGCGAACTTGGGGTACAAGCAAGAAGCGAACATGGCCCACTTACCACCGTACGAGTGTCCCATGACCCCTATCCTACCAGGGTCCACATCCTCCACCTTCGCCAACGCCTCTAAGGCGTTAGCCGCCGCGTATGCGAGCGCGGATAACGGCTGTAGCGTCGCGTTCTCTATACCGGGGTAGTAGATGGAAAAGGTTCTGTTTAGCGTGGTTTTAGTCGTTCCCAACGAGAGGGTCACAAATCCCCGTTTGGTGAGTTGGTACGCGAAATCTCTATCGGGTTTACCCTCACCTATCGCCGTTTCGGGCTCATAAAAAAGGGTGATTACCGCGGGCTTTTCACCTTCCCCGTCAGGTATCAACAGGTATCCCTCCGTCTGTTGGTTGGGGGTCCAGTAGAACCTTACCAGGTGTTGTGTGAAATCCTCCCGCTTTTCCGTTTCGATGATCTCAAACGTTTGGTCGGTTAAGATTGGCGGCCATTCGCCCATCATCTCCATCCACTTGGCACGAATCTCTCGCGCTCGTTTTCCCCAATCTTCCGCGGTTCGCACTGAGTCACCATTATAGAACAGCCGAGGTGAGCGGTAATCCCCGTACACGCATTGAAACTCCAAAGGAGGTGTGAAGTAGGGTTGTATCATGTTCCACAACTCGCTTTTGTGATCCTGCGCGATGACGTGGACAAACATGATGCATAGCAGAACGATGCAACCCCCTTTTCTTTTCATTTCATCATTTATCGTACTTTCAATGCTTTAGTTGCTAATATATCGCCAAAGCGGAGGTAACGGTACGTTGCCCGTTTGCATCGCTCGGGATGATGGTTTCAACGCCGTTCACCAGCATGCAGGACGAGCCCCCACCATCTAAATTGATGGCCTCGGTACAACCCAACTCCAGCAGGATATCGGCCACGTTCTTCAACGTCATACCGGGCGTGTTGGGCGTTTTGTTTCTTCCTTCACAAACGAAAAAGACCACGTAGCCGTTGGGATGATAACCCACCGCGGAACGCGGATGGTTGTAGGTAGGTCCCACACCGCTCGCCGCGTCAAACAGCTCGTTTTCCCACAAGTTCTTGTACTCGCCGTTCTTAATCAGCAGCGGGCCGGCGCCTATCGCCTCGGCAGGGGTCCACACCTTCGCACCAGTGGGGAAAGTTGGAGAGGGACGCGGCTGCGGCTTCTCTCCCGCCACGTTGGGTGCCGGCTGCGGGTAGGCGTAGAGCGTGCCACTTACATTATACACCCATTGTGCCGAAAAGGAGCCATCCTCCTCCAACCCGAACGCTCCTTGCGTGGGATAGTAGGGGGTCGCTTGCCCGTTATAATCCCTGTTTACCATTGGCTCCGAGGTTGAAACGGTTACCCCGTTTTTTATCAGCAAGTTGAGGGAAGTACCATTCCAGAAAAAGCCGCCGTTGATGATGACCGAGGGTTTGGTGTTGTTGGTGTAAAACTGGGTGAGCGTGGCCACGCCCTTCTTCTCGCCCAAAACCTTGAACCTCCCTTTGCCCTCCCCTATATCGGCCACGGCAATGAATGCCCGGGTGAGCTTACCCGAAATATCTTTCTTGTAGCTATAGACCGAGATATAGTCCGGCAGGGTACCGAAACCTTCTCTTTTCTCCCAATGGGAGGTAGAGACAGCCAGCGGGGCCGACTTGAAACGCACGTAAATTTTAAACGTGGCGACATCGTTGTTTTTTTTAAGTCGAATTTCAGCCACGCTAGTTAGGTCGTACGTGGCGGTCACCGTTTGAGGCGCTACCATCTCAACGCCGTTGGCCAGGGTGAGCTTAAGTTCCACCTTTGAAAGATCGCCTCCCCGTTCGAACAGTAACTCTACCGTTCGTTGAAAATTGTCGATTTTCACGCCGTGCACTTGGTGGGAAAGGACGTCAATTTCGGTGATATACTTGAAGTCCACATCGAGTTGCTCCCCGTTTCCGGAACAACGCACGAACAGCAACGACAAGAAGGTCAACAATATAATTTTTAATCTCATCGTTTTAGTTTTTAAAATGACACTTTATAATTCGCTCTACCCGAATTATTTTCAATAAGTGAGAATAGAGCCAAGTTTACTTGAGCTATGTCTAACGCGGAACTTTTGCATTAAGTCGAATGGGCAGAAAACGAGCTTGCTCGAATTATGCCACGACGAGCAAAAGTGGAATGAAGTTCAAACACCTACAAGGTGAACCTGAAAGCTAAAGTAGGCAAAGTGAACATAATGAAATCGGGATAGGGAAGGCGCTCTCCCCTATCTCGATCTCTCGTACTCATATTTTTACTTTAGATTAACCTGCCAAACGGTTACGCCCGCGTTGGTACAGAGGAACGCAACGTATGCCGTTTCACCATCGTCAGCGACCTTGGTTACCACGTCACCGGTTACGTTTCCGTTGTCACCGTAATTGGGATCCATCGGTGTCCACCCGTTCCAAACACGGGTTCCGGGTACCAGGTAGTCCAACGGGTTCTTGCTGGTGGTTTCAGGGTCGCTTATCACCGTCCGCACGTTGTACACCTGCTTCATCCAGTTGTAGGCGTTTTGTTCGATGATAAAGATATACCTGGCGCCTTTGAGATCCAGGTAGTCAAAGGAGCCACCGCCTCCTAGCCACTGGTGGAATATGCCCTGGATATGGTGCTCCGATTTATAGATTGGGGTGTGGGTGGTTCCATCCATATAGGTGATGGCAACCTTTGCAGCTCCGTTTTCAAACCGGGAGATAAAGTAATTACTATTATTGCCAAATTCAATCGGAACAATGGTATTCAGTTGACCCATTTGATATCCGGGGTTGAAAGTGATTTTTTCGGGTTGATTCGATACCGGTGCACCGTTTTTAATCTCCCAGCGTAAGAATATGTTCTGGAACGACACGCCCATGTATAGGAACGCGTGCTCCCGGATATCTCCCGTCACGTAGATCTTTCGCCCCACGTCAATGTTCCCCGTCAACTCACCCAGTTGCACGTCGTACGAGAAGAGCAGCTTGGGCTCAGCGGTAACCCCTTCCCACCAGTACATGTGGATGATGTTGTTGCTGCCTTCCGGCATCCAGCGCGACATGTAGAAGTTGGTGGCCACGATGTTACCCGCGTCGTCATTAGCCATGAAGAGCGGCACGGTACGGGTAAGGTTTGCCCAGTCGATGCCCTCGAAAGACATGGTTCCCGCCTTACTACCATCGGTGATATTGTAGTAGTCGAACTTGGTCCGCTCGTGCACGACCAGGTAGTCGCCGCTAATCGCTAACGCACCGTTGTTGTGCTTTACAAAATTCAGTTCCGTCGCGATTTTGTTCCACAGTGGTTTGATCTCCAGTATGGCAGGCACCATTTTAACCTTGATAACATAATCCCCCTGAATGCCATGCGCCCCCTTTGCCGTGAAACTGACCGGTGAAGTAAGGTCGCTGGTAGCGGGGAACGGCGTAGTTGTTGTCGCGCTTCCGGGCAACGCTGCACCCACCTTGATGTTCGGCAGTTGCTCCGTGTAGTTGTCGCTCACCTCCACGATAATGGTATCATTGGGGTTGGGTGACGACTGTCCGGTAAACACGGTACCGTTCGGTAACGTGAGACTTACCTGGAAAACATCGTTGGGGGTAAAGGAGGCATTAACGGTATAACTCCTTTTCGCGTTATCGGCGCCAACCACCTCAAAAGTGACGGGCCTGGTGAAGTCCATGTACTCGCCCAGGGGACTGGGAGAGACCACGGTGGCGTTGTTGGGCAAGCTTACCGACATACGTACCTTGGTTCTATCGGTATTCATCGGCCCGAACACCTCCACGTTGATCACGTTTTGCTCATCGGGTGTAACGGCAAAGTCGGCATTGGTCCCATCGGGCAGCATAATCCGGATGCCCGTGACCTCGTTTCCGGTCGTGGGTACCAGCGTGTCGGCCTCTTCACAAGCGAACAGTACCGGCAGCAGGCTTACAATCCACAACAATATAAAATATCTATTTATCTTTTTCATCGTGATTACCATTTATCAATTTGTTTACACTCCGGGTTATTTTGAATCTCTGAAGCGGGAATGGGGAAGTTATAGTAGCGCTCCTCAAAGAAACGGTCTTTCCCATCGCAGTCCACTATCTCGTAATTAAATGAGCCGTCGCTGTTTTTCGTGATCTTCATCCCGTGCATCCGTTTCCCTCCTAGTACAGCGAGGGCCGTTCTCCAACGTCTCAAATCCCAATAGCGTTGCCCTTCAAAGGCGAGTTCAATTTTTCGCTCCTCCCGAATAATATTCCTCAAGGTCGCTTGATTGGTCTCGGTTACATTGGGTAGCTGAGCCCTCTGGCGAACTTTGTTTAACGGGATAAGTGCCTGGCTCGACTTGCCGCCCTCGTTGAGCGCTTCCGCTTGATTCAGTAGCACCTCGGCGTAACGTATCTCGTTCCAGCAGGTGATCCCTTTCTTGTTGATGTCGGTGGTTTTTTCATTCAACAACTTCCGTAAGTAATAGCCGGTGGTAGTTGAGTTAGGATGATCTTCTACCCCAAACGGCTTGAACCCATCGGTACCGCCAACAAACGTTTCAATGGTGCGCCCTTTCCACTGCGCTCCATTGTAGAGGATAGAAGCGTAGAAACGGGGTTCTCTGTTTTCGTAAGGATTGGCGGCATGGGTGGGATTATTCCAGTCGAACCTGGTGCCATCGGCCATGTAGTAGGAGTCGACCATCTCCTGCGTGGGCACGGCCAGGCATTTCCCTCCCGTATCGGTTACCGGGAAATCTCCCTTGGGGCTGTACTCCTTATCTATAAACACGGAGTGGGTCAGCTCCCCGTGGAACCGGTAACCCATCACGGTCTCTTTGCAAAAATCGGTTTGATTGAACACATCGGCGTAGTTGGGCATCAGGCCGTAGAGGGTACCCTCCTTGTCGATTACCTTCTGGGCAGCTTCAGCTGCCTTGTCCCAACGTTTCGCATAGAGCATGGCGCGTGACATGAAGCCGTAGACGGCCCCCTTGGTAAGGCGCCCGAAATTAGCCTTATCCCACTCGTCGGGCAGGTTTTCAGCGGCAAACTCAAGCTCCTTCTCGATAAAGTCCCAGCACTCCTCCTCCGGGCTCCTCGCCTTGAAAGCCTCATTGGGGCCATCAATATAATCACGGATAATGATGCTGCCGTGTCCCCTCACCAGCATAAAGTGCAGGTAAGCCCTAAAGAAGCGGGCTTGCGCCTCCATCAGGGTTTTCACCTCCGGGGCATATTTCACGTAGTTCTCTAAACCGTACAGGAACTCGTTGATACGGCGGATACGGTTGTACTCGTAGGAGTAGTCGCTCAGGATATTCCCTTGAGGGCTTATGTTACCGGTATAGACCACCTTGTTGACGTCGCCGCCCGATCCGCCCATCACGTTGGCGTTGTAACGGAGAATATCGGAAAAGCCGTCATGCAGGCTCACACCAGCATATTTCAAACCATAGGGGCCATACTCGTAAATGGGCTTGTAAAAGCCGTTGACGTAGAGATAGGTGTTTTCCGGTGAAGCCCACGCGTCCATCTCGGTATAGCTTGACCTGGGCTTCGGCTCCAAATAGTCGGAACACGCGGAAAACAAGCAGGCTGCCGCTACGAATAGTAATATATATTTTATTGTTTTCATACGATATACTTATTTTTAAAACGTGAGACTTACTCCAAACTCATAGGTCCGCTGCTGCGGGTAGTACCCGTTGGTGATCTCGGGCGTCTCGGGGTCGATATTGTACTTGGTCAGTTCAGACCAGGTGAACAGGTTCCCGCCCGTCAGAGTCAACCGAATGTTATCAATACCAACGGCGTTGATTTTCTCGTTCTGCAACGTATACCCTATCTGGGCATTTTTCAAACGCAGGTAACTACCGTCGCGCAGCCACCAGTCAGAAGCCCACCCGTTACAGTTACCTATTTCTGCTGCTATCGTGGTAAGTCGGGTAAACTCGGCGTTGGGGTTTTGGGGTGTCCAGCTGTTTTCTATCAGGAAATAGGGAGAGTTCCCGTTCCCATGGAACGGACGGGTGTAAATGGTGGCATCCACGTACCCGTTATCGTACACCCCGCTTAAGAAGACATCGGTGATGGCGGCTCCCTGGAAGAAGAGCGAGAGGTCGAAATTCCTCCACGACGCCCCGATGTTTAGCCCGTAAAAGAGCTCAGGTAGGTTGCTGTTCCCGATAAAGGTGTAGTCCTGTGAGCTTTCCACTTTCCCATCCAGGTTCAAATCTTTATACCGGATGTCGCCCGGTCGGATTTGATTCTTGCTCAGGTGGGCTAAAGTGGCGCTATTGATAACCTCCTCGTCCGATTGATAGAGTCCTTCTGCAATGAAACCCATCTTTTCGCCCATCTTCCTTCCGGTTCGTTTTTGGTAGTGGGGAACATTGGGACTTTCGTTCATCCTCAGAACCTTGTTACGCGACCAGCTCACGTTGCCCCTCACGCTATAGTGAAAATCGCTGATGTTGTTCTGGTGCGTTAGGATCAGCTCGAACCCTTTGTTGCTCACCTTTCCACCGTTGATGGTACTGGGGTGATTGCCGCCGAGGGAGGGAGGATAGATACCCCCACTGGGAATGAGGATGTCGTTGGTGAGCTTGTAGAAGTAGTCAAACTCCATACCAAAAATACCCCGGTTCAGTAGCAGCTCAAACCCGATGTTGTAGGTTCCCGTCTTTTCCCATGTGATATCCCGGTTCACATTACCCGCCGTATAGATAGAGATGTACTCCCTATCGCCAATATAAAGTGTGGGGGGGTTAGGTCTCATCAGGTTCAGGTACTGGAAGTCCCCGATCCTGTCGTTCCCCAGCAGACCGGCGGAACCCCTGATTTTAAAGTTTTCAACTTGATCTTTCAACGGTGCGAAGAAAGCCTCTTCCGACATACGCCACCCGAAAGATGCCGCGGGGAAGAAACCCCAGCGGTTCTCCTTGGGGAAACGGACGGACCCATCGTAGCGGGCCACCAGCTCCAGCAGGTACTTGCTGTCGTACGCGTAATTCACACGCCCCACGAATCCCGCGCGGTTAAACAGGTAGCTCCCCCCACCTATCGCGCTTGTTTTCTGCTTGCCCGCGATCTCCTTTCCCAAGGTCAACTCGTGGAGCGAGGTTAAATCGAACCCCTGCACGGCAGCGGTAAAGTTTTCGGTATCATACGACGATTGCTCGTAGAGAAGCAACCCGGAGACCGCGTGTTTATCGAACGTGCGGTCGTAGCTGATGGAGGGCTGCAAGGTTAGCCTACTGGCTTGCCCCGAAGAGTTTCTTAACACCGCCACATCAACTTGTTTAACCTGGGGCTCGGGGATCACGATACTGTACTCCTCGGTAACGGGGTCATAGCTGTTCAATTTAAACGTTTCCGCCCACGATTTGGAGGTGGTGTAATCCTTGTCATACGATGCTTTTAGCTTCAGGGTAAGCCCCTGTATAAAAACGGGGTTCCACGACAGGATTAGTGAGCTGTTCAGCACGTTCATAATTGAGTTATTGTATCCGGTTAGGCTATTGAAGGCCATTGGGTTGAATTTTGCCGACGTGCTGATATTCGCTGCTACCGGAAGTCCCTCGTACTCCGTGGGAGTGATGGGCATCATACGCTGTGCCAGCGTGATAGGATTGTTCCACGCCTGATTGCTTACCGAGTAGTAGCCCTGGTTTCGTCTTTCCTGACGTGCCCCTATATCGAGCCCCAGGTTCAATCCATGCGCCAGCTTAATATCCAAGTTGGACCGTAAATTATACCTTTTAAATGAGTACTTATCGATAATCCCTCCTTGGTCGAAGTAGCCTAACGACACGAAGTATTTCGCGTTCTCATTCCCCCGTTCACCGAAACGTTATGGTGTGTAGAGGTGGCACCCTTCTTCATCAGCTCGTCGAACCAGTCGGTATTGGCATATTTGCCTTCGGGATCACCGTTTAGCACCTTGTTGTATACCTCCTCCGTGAACAACGGCTTTAGCCCGTCCATATCAAGGGCCTTATTGTACCACTTGATGAAATCGGGGCCATTTAAAAACTTGGGGTAGTTGGTATTCTGGTTATAGGAAACCTTACCCGAGTAGGTGATACGTGCTTTTTGCATAACACCCCGTTTCGTCTTCACCAGGATAACACCACCGGCCCCCTGCATACCGTAAACGGCAGCCGCGGAGGCATCTTTCAAGATGGTGATACTTTCTATCTCGTTCGGATCGAGGTTGTTGAAATTACGTTGCACGTCGTCAACGATAACCATGGGTGCCGCGTTACCCAACGTGCTTACACCTCGAATCAGGAGGTTGGCATGGTCGCTTCCGGGCTGTCCCGATTTTTGCATCGACACCAGTCCCGGTAGTTTCCCCACCAACGCGTTAGAGATGTTACCGGTGGGTACCTTAATGAGATCGTCGGCATTCACTTGCGAGACCGATCCGGTCACGTGTTCTTTTTTCTGCGTGCCGTACCCTACCACTACCACCTCTTCTAACAGTGCCACATCTTCGCGCATAACCACGTTAAGCACGGTCCTGCCTTGAAGGCGAATTTCTTCCGTTTGATAGCCCACGTAGGAAAACTCAAGCGTCGCATTCGCGTCGGGAACCCTTATACTAAACTCCCCGTTCACGTTAGTACTCACTCCCATGGTGGTTCCCTTCACCACGACGTTTACCCCTATTAGGCTCTGACCATTTGCATCTTTCACCGTACCGGTTACCGTTGATTGCGCGAACATGAGCGGCAAACCGGAAAACAGCAGGATAAAGGTGAGCCATGCCCCCCTCTTCCAGATGCGATTCTCTTGATCTCTTTTCATACTTTTCATCAATTAAATGTTTAATAATCCATTCTTTTCGTTTCAATATCGCTAGTTTCACAAAAACCGTTACCAGCCCGTTCACCAAGCTCGTTACGGTTGAACGTCTATATTACTCACCGGCGGCAAGCCGTTTTTGTCGCTCAACGATAACATTCACCAGACGCTGGTACAGTAACCCATCTTGATAATTAGACGATTGGGCTAGTCGGTAAAAGGCATCTCCCCCCTGGTAGTAGGCCAAGTGGACCTTGTACAGCACCGCTTCGCTCTCGAAAACATCCAGGTAATGGTGTAACCGATAGCCCCAATTGCCTCTCCCAGTGAGCGCCCTTTCATCAAACTCCACCTCAAGGTTCATCCCATGTCGCTTGGCCCTTAAGCAAGCCTCTTTTATCCTCGACACCGGGATATCCTCATTAAAAAAATAGTTGGGCTGGTAGTAAGGGACATCAAAGCCCAACTCTTTCCACTCAAAGTAACCATCGGCAAAGTAGTAAGGTATCCAATAGAAATCGTACCCTCTCTTGTCGAGGTAACCGGCCACCTCCTTGACCATATCGCGGGTATGGGTTGCCTCTTCTGCCAACCAGTAAAACCCGATGAGCTCCAGGTTTTTTAACTTCGCACTGCCAAACAGCTTCACCGCGTAATCCACGTACCATTGGCAGGCCGCCACACGGTCGCTCCTATTGATAAAGCTAAGACTTCGTCCATCCAACTCTCCCCAGTCCTCTTGATTGGGAATCGGTTCAGGGATAGCGATAACCACTTTCCGCTTGCGGAAATCACCTTCCATATTTTTGCCGTCCCGGACCTTACCAACCTGATCGTCGAGAGCACAAATCGCATTTCCGGGCGTAAAGTACCCGTTCAACAACGCTTCCCATTCGCTCTTGCGGGCAGGTTTTTCTCGATATCCTGAAGCAAACCCCCTATCTTTGCCATCGTGAATTTCCAGAAAGAGGAAACCATCAAACAGCCACCTCTCCTTGCCGTCCACTTGAGCCGAAACATAGGGTGCAAAATGCTCCTTGTTCCACTTGATGGTTCTGTGGGTTCCCCCTTCATAGATAAGGACCATGTCTAAAGGTACCCCATCGATGATGGATAACCTATCGGTAACCGTGCCGTTATCGGGATCGCGGAAAATAATCTCCTCTCCTTCGCCGATTGGTTGCTCATTGCAACTAAGTATACAAAAGAGAAGCCCCAGAATGGTTATCACCAATAACCTGCCTCGGTAATTACTGCTCATTACTCATGTTTTTTCACCTCTTTCCCAATAAACCTGGTATTCAGCATCGTGTCCCTCTCACCTAGTAGTCTACTTTGCAAATCACTCCCAAGCCCACAATGTATGTAGATATTCTGATGTTGTATACACGATGACTGCATTACCATTTTGATTTATTATACTACCATTTTGACAAAGTTACTGAATTTTTTTTACACTATTCCCTTTTAAATTAATTTTATTTCCCGACTTCTCCACTTTTTCATTCATCTAAAAAGCAGCCATGACAAATCAGCGGATTACGAATAAAAATGACCGAATCAAACCGCGAGCACAACGCTCACGTTTTACATTTTAAAGATGAATTTAGGGTTGACCTGTTGAGTTTGACAAAAATTTTATATAATATTGTACTCGCTACTTGACTTAACCTACCCTCTCTTTTTCTGAAGGGATAAATTTGTAGAATAACGAAAAAAAAACAATTTAAACAAGGAGGGAAAAAATGAAAAGTAAAGAAATCAGTCGCCGGCGTTTTATTGGTACGGTAGCGACCGCAACCACGGGGATGATCACCACTTCGCGGATGACCCCCGTTTTCGCGAAATCACGAGACACGTCTGGCTCGCTAGCCCTGCTGGGGGGGACACCCGTGAGGGGAAAAGATAAACGATGGCAGCCGTGGCCACAGTGGGATTCCGAAAAATTCGACCCCAAAATGAACGAGGTGATGGCTAATCGCGTTTGGTCGCGCAGCCGCAAGGTGACCGAATTTGAACAGAAGTGGGCCGAGATGAACGGATCGAAGCATTGCCTTTCCACGGTAAATGGAACGAACGCCTTAAGTGCCGCCTGGATGCAGTCTGACATTGGTCCCGGAGACGAGGTGATCTGCTCTCCGTACACCTTCAGCGCCTCGATTTTCGGGGTCCTGTACAAGGGTGCCATGCCGGTTTGGGCAGACATCAACCCTGAAACCTTTCAGGTAGACACCAAGAAAATCAGGGAGAAAATCACACCGAACACCAAGGGTATTCTTCCGGTCCATATTTGCGGCTATCCCTCCGATATGCCGGAAATCATGAGGATCGCTAAAGAGCATGACCTGTTCGTGGTTGAGGATGCTTGCCAAGCCCACCTCGCGAAGATCAACAGCAAAAGGGTGGGAACGTTTGGCAACGCCGGCTGTTTCAGTTTCCAGGCTTCCAAGAACCTTCCCATTGGCGAGGGAGGGGGTATCTTAACCGATAACACCGCATACTATGACCGCCTCTACTCCTACCACAACTTTGGGTACGCATCGGGCTCGGTGTCGGGGCAGATCAGCTCTATCACGGCCCTCATCTTGGCCAACAAGATCAGGATGTCGGAGTATCAAGCCGTCATAGGGCTATGCCAAATGGAGAAACTTGAGGAGCAGCATAGGATCAGGAACGAGAACGGGGCGTACTTGAACGAGAAGCTCGCGGCGTACCCAGGTATCACCCCTGTGAAACTGCACAAAGGGGCTACCGAAGCATCGTATTACATCTACGCGATGGTGTATAACAAAGACAAGATGGAAGGGGTTTCTCGCGCACGATTCATGGAGGCACTTAACGCCGAGGGAGTTCCCATCGGTTCTGGGTACCCGAACGATCCCCTATACGCTCAGCCCATGATTAACGAGGTCTTCAAATCTGACATCTACCAGAAATTTTATAGCGCCGAAGAGCTCGACTTTGAAGCGTACAAGCAAAGGAATCACTGCCCGGAATTGATCAAAACCTTTGATTCCGCGCTCTGGATTTGGCACGGCGGACTTATGCTCGGGACAAGATCAGATATGGACGACATCATCAACGCGGTCGACAAAATTCACAGCAACATCGCGAAGCTCAAGTAGCATAGGAGTCGAAAACTATTTTACTAGGGATCAGTCACTTTTGTATTCAACCCGTTATTCATTTAAATTTTTATAAATAGTTTGGCTCTATACATCATTTGAAGAATAAAGAAAATAATTAAGAAGTTGGCAAAAGTAAGCAGCGCCGGGTAATAATCGCCAATATATTTTTCGAATCCCCAAAGCAATGAACTGGCAACACTTCTGAAATTAATGACTCCTCCAAGCATGTATGCAACAATGGAGTTCATTCCGTAAATTTTCAACCAATTTAGTCCTTTCGTTTTCTTTTTATAATCAATAATGTAATAAAAAAACGCCATCAGTAGAAAGGATAAACCACCCGAGTATAATGTCATACTACTTGACCAAATCTTTTTGATAATCGGTGTTTGGAAACTCATAAGCACAGCGGCAGCAATTAGGGCTATTCCCCAAACCAACAACGTAACGCATGTTTTTTTCTTATTTACACCATTTTTCATGATTCTTCCTGCAAAAACTCCTAACATCACCGTAACAATGAATGTCATACTCGAGAGAATCCAAGTGTAGCGATAATTAGGTGAAAACTGCCAGGTCCCATCAGGGTTAACTGTAACGCCATCTCTAAATCGCCCCAAAACCATTCTATCTATTTTTTCAGCAAAATTTCCTTCTGGGGTAAAATCGCCAAAAAAGGTCAGCAACGCCCAATATCCTATCAGAAGAGCAGCAGTAATAATGTATTGATTTTTGTAAGATAAGTGTAATTGAAAAAAAGCCGCGAACAGGTAACCTACCGCGATTGCCTGCAACGTATTCGAATAAAAACGAAATTGCAGGGGGTCCAAACTTAACAAGTTGCCCTGTACAACCATTCCCAATATAAAAAGAATAACAAAACGGCGAATGATTTTTTTATGAACGATTGATTTGTCCGGATTACCTTTATACTTCTCAAATGAAAATGGCATTGCAGTCCCTACCATAAACAAAAACAATGGCATCACTAAATCCCATGCCCGAAATCCGATCCACTGTTCATGACTAAATTGGTGTAACATGAATTTGAAAAAGGGGATGTGTGCCCAATGCTTTGCCAAAGCGACAAAAACCGGTTGAAAAAACACCAACATAAACAAGTCGAAACCGCGCAGGACGTCAAGAGACTCCAATCTCCCGGACGTTTTTTGTAAAGTAAAATTTCTTATCGCCATAAATGATAATCTATGATTAAATGGTCGGTAATGCTTTAATTTTTAAGATCAAGCTTATCAAAAACAGGTGAAACCCTACAAGGGTTAGTTTTTCAAGAAACTATCGATGAAACGGTACGCCTCCTCCCTGACTTCGGGTGGAAAATCATGTTCAGCATTGGGATAGACCATCACCACGTATCCCCTCTCGGCCAGCTCTTTCGCGTACCCCCTGTTCGCTATAGCCGTGCTCCCATCGACTATCCTCTTTCCTTCGTCGCCCGTGCCGTGCAACGCCAGCATAGCCGGGTACCGCTTGTCGTCGCCCTTTGGACGGTACAGGTACGCGTAGATCGTCTCCCCGGCGGCAGCTTGGAAGTTGATGCTGTAGCGGGTATGGCTGGGGAACTCCTCCGTTTCGGTATAAATCACTTCAAAGTTCCGCTTGCCTCGCGGAAGGGGGCCCATCACCTCCTGCATGTTTTTCAATACCTCTTCCCGCTTCTTGTTCCACTCTTGCGATGTGGTCACGGGCTGGCGTTCACCCTTCGATCCGGTATAGGTGAGCAAATCGTTGCCATGACCCTCCATACTCCGGTTCAAAAGGGAGCGGATGTTATGCATGATCACCTCCTCCGACTCGGCCGTTACCGGGCTAGATTGGATCTCATACCCACCTTCGCCATACGCCTCCTTATTGCCAATGTAAAAAGGACCGTAGTCACCGTAAGCCGCCATGGCCACGAAATGATCGGGGGCCATCTCCTTGGCCGCCAACTGGTACTCCACGAAGAGCTCCCCCGGCATGAACAGCACGCGGGCGTTACCCACACGCAAGCATGCGGTCTCGATCCCCTTTCCAGCCAACCTGCGCTTATACCAACCGAGGCATCCCATATTGTTCGCCAGGAAGCGGCTGTTGGCCGTTAGCATTTTCTTCTCTATTTCGGCCACTTTGTCATCGTAAGGGAGGAACAGGTACTCGGTGTTCCAGCCCAAATCCTTAGAGCGAACATCGTACCTTTTCGTTTCATGCCACGCGCGTTCCATTCCGTCGGCCAGGCGTTCTGCCAAATGAAGGCGAGTCACGTGACTCCCGTCGTTATACTTACCGGCCGCGATGTTACCCCCTGCCCCGTTAAAGTAAACTTGCAGCGCTTCGGGGACGGCAAGTTGACGCATGTAGCGGGCCACCCCCGGAAAATCCGGATTAGCTATCGCTGTGAGGTAATAACTTTGGGGATGACAGGCGTAAAAGTTCAACGCGGCCACGGGAGTTTCATTTTCCCAGAAGCTCACGATGGAGACCTCGGGGTCAATCACTCCCTCCGGCATGGCACGCAGGAGTGAATCCTTGCAAGCGGAGTAGCGTGCGCTCAACACGCGTCCATCTCTCTTGTTGACCCTCCGGTTAGAGGCGACCTCAAACACCTGGGCGCTTCCCAAGCCAACGTGCGTAACCCTCCTAACTCGCTGCAGCGATTGACGAATAGCCGCTTGGAGGCGAGCGATCACCTCCCTGTCGAACGTGCTGTCGAAACAGCCGGGCGGGAGGTTATTATCAATCAGTATCCGCTCCGACGTGAAGTCGCTTATCGGGGCATCATGCTGGTGAACCGCATGCACTACCACCCTGTTGGGGATGGTGCCAGCCGCTTCGGCCAGTGCCTCCTTGAAAACATCTTGCGACTCGTTGGAAATCCCAATCCAGTCGATCGCGCACAACACGATGGGCTCAATATCCCCCAAAAGAACAATACCCCTTGCCCTAAGCGACAGTTCCCCCGAGTTCTCCATCACCTGGTACGTGAGTTCACTGCCCACTGGGGGAGTGGCATCCACATCGAAAACGGCGATACCTATATCATCGATTCCCACTATTTCAACGGTTTCTACCGCAACCGCTTGCGCCTGAACACGGGGAAACATCGCCAAGAGGAACAGCAGGGGAATAATCCAAGAACGTTTCATTTTCGATGTAATGCTCAAAAATATCGTACATTAAGCCTTCAACTCCCACCCCTTGGCGTACTCCCTTGACCACAATTTGTCTGCCTCTTTCTCCCCAATCACGGTACCGCGTTGCGGATCCACCTTCAAGGATTTTCCAAGCATATGAGAGATATTGGACAGCTGCATAAGCTGTGTACTGATGCACGCCTCCTTTAACTGGGAGTTCAGTTTCTCTCCGTTTCGGATAGCGTTAAAGAAGTTCTGAAAATGGTACGCATCTAGGCTCTGCGTGGGATTAACCAGGTTGCCGGCTTCAAACACCATGTCGCTACTGATTTTCTTGGCCAGCTTCCCATCTAAGTCATACACATCATACTCGTTTCCACCACCAATAACCATACTCCCCTTATCACCAAAGAATATTACCCCACTGCCATGCCCGTTAATAGAACCCCGTATGCAGCTCTGGCTCTCCCAGGTTATAACCTTACCATCACCGAACATATAGTTAACCAACTGTGTATCGGGTGTCTCCCAGTCGTCCGTGTAGTGCAGTCGGCTACCCACCGAATCCACATGTACCGGGTAATCCAGCTTCATGCCCCACCGGAGCAGGTCGATATAGTGCATCCCGTTATTCAGCGACTCTCCCGTTCCCCAATGCCACCTCCAGTGCCAGTTGTAATGAACGATATTATCTTTATACGGCAAGCGGGGTGCAGGTCCCTGCCAGAGTTCCCAGTCCAGCCAATCGGGCACGGCCGTCTCCTTGCCTATTCCCATGGACGGACGCTTGTTGTAGTACCAGCTCTTTCCATAGACGATATCTCCGATAATCCCATTATGGAGCTCCTCCATCGCGTGCTTAATGTTTGGCCACGAACGTCGCTGGTTACCCACCTGAACCACTTTCCCATATTTCTTCTCGGCCTCTACCAATATCTGATTCTCTGCCGGGTTATGGCTGGTGGGCTTCTCCAGGTAAACATGTTTCCCCGCTTGCATCGCCAAAACGGCTCCCGCGGCGTGCCAATGGTCGGGAGTAGCTATTACGACGGCATCGATGTCTTTTTTCTCCAGCATCTTACGGATATCGCGATGTCCTTCCGGCTTGTTGCCGGCAACCTCTGTAACTGCCTGAATGCATCTCTCCAGTGCCCGTGAGTCGACATCGCAAATATCGGTGACGATACAGCCACGATCTTTCTCATTGGCAAACCCTTTTGCCAGGGCGTTCCCCCTTGAGTTGACCCCCATTACCCCCACTCTTATCTGTTGATTCGCCCCTACGATGTTCTTGTAACTTTTAGCGCTGAAAGCAGGTAACACGCCACCCACTGAAAGTGCCGAGGCACCTACGGCCACGTTCTTTATAAATTCTCTTCTGGTAGACATAACTGTTAAATTTTCATTTTTCTTATCCGCTTTACTCTAAATCCTTTATTAACTGCTGAGCATCATTCATTCCCTGGCGATAAACATCCTCCATCAAGATAATCTCCCCGTTGTTGCGCTTGCTCACGTTTGATGCCTCCATAAAGGTGAAAATCTCTAACGTCTCCCTCTCCGAAACCGGAGGCTCACCTGTTTTAAAGAACTTCACGATCTCGTCAAGCAGCGTACCGTAACCCTGAAACCCGCCCGAGGGGGTGACACCGTTTTCCGTGAAGACGATGCCACCGTAAAGATGCTTACCGGTACGTGTACCCCGGAAAGTACCTACTCGGCCATCGCTCCAGAGCCCGGTCACCACATCCGTACCTTCTGCCGACATGCGATTCACGGCAACACAACCAGTACCCATAACGGTAAACAGCTCTTCCACGCCATGAATACCATACCACCCAAAATCGGGGTGAGTAACCTCACGGGCGGCAGGAGAATAGGTAGAAGCTCCCAGCACCTTACCCTCCTCGCCTTTTCGTAGAGCCTGTGATTTGGGAGTGAAACGCACTCCCGAAGAGGTGAAGATGGGCGTGTTATATTCTTTGGCCAATTGAAAAATGGCAATAGCTTGTGCAAGTGTGGCGGCTATGGGCTTATCGATAAAAACGGGTTTCCCATCGCAATGCTTAAACACCTCTAAAGCCTGCTCCAGATGTACCGTGCCATCGTTTGTCTCCAGTAAAATATAGTCGGCCTTCTCCAAAAGCTCCTCGATAGAGGATACGATCTCCACCCCCATCTCTTTTACCTGCTCTGTATATCCGGGGATACGCTTGTAGCTCGATTCAATGGTCTTAGACCCGTACGGATAGGCGGCCACCACCCTAAATCCGGTATATGGCTCTTTCTTATCCTCTCCATTCAGCTCTTTGGTGAAAGCGATAGAATGGGAGGTATCCAGTCCTACGATGCCAACCCTGTACTCTCCTTGTGCGAATAGAGAGAGAGAAAGGAGCAGGATTAAAATTGTCAAACCTGTTTTTTTCATACGATTATTTTAATCTTTTACATTTTGGTGTATGGAACCTTGGATGTTTAAAATAATCATTTTCAAGGATGATTAATGATTATTTTAATCATGTCGGTTTCATACGATTATTTTAATCTTTTACATTTTGGTGTATGGAACTATTCCGTTAAGCCAAATGAGCATTGGACAAGTTTACTTGGACAAGGCCATGGCGAGGAATAGTCTAACTTTAGTGAACCTTTCGGTTTCATACGATTATTTTTTTAACCTTATAGTTTTAACTTTACGTTTACAGCAGCGAAGCCGCTGGCTCATCAATATAGAGTATCGCCCCCTCTTTTTCGCGCAACACGGAAGCCGGGCACTTTTCATCTACCTCACCGTTAATAGTATCATACACGGCTTGCGCCTTAAGCTCCGTGGGCACGATACAGAAAACGTGCCGTGACCTCATCAAGGCAGGTATGGTTAGCGTGTAGGCGTGCGTGGGTACATCCTCTATCCGAAGGAAACAGTTGTCGTTTACCTGCTGTTGCCTGCAACTCTGCTCCAACTCAACAACCTTTACAAGTACCGGATCGTTGAAATCGGCCACGGGGGGATCGTTAAACGCTATATGCCCATTTTCTCCTATACCGCAACAGACAATATCTGCCGGGAACTTAGTCAACAGATCGGCATATCGTCGGCACTCGGCTTCGCTATCTTTTGCACTCCCATTAATAAGGTGTACACTTTTAATTGGAACCTTGTTGAAGATACGCTCTTTCAAGAAGTTACCGAACGCCTGCGGGGCATCTTTATCGAGACCAATGTACTCATCCATATGGAACGCATTGATTCGGCCCCAATCGATAGAAACATCGGCAATCAGCTCCCGCATAAAATCGTTTTGCGATGGTGCCGCGGCAAAAATCACATTCACCTCCTCCCGCTCTTGCAACAGTTTTCGTATAGTTCGGGATACATCACGTGCCGCCGCCAACCCCATCTCCTCCCGGGTAGGAAAAACTCGCACCTCCAGGAGATCACTCATGAACATCCCTTTTTTAAAATCCCTTTTCATTCGACTATTAAATATTTACATTTCAACGGATTAAGTCCACTTTAGACATAAAGCCACCTAACGGGGTGTAAAAAAGTCATTCACTCCTCATCTCCGTTTCGTATACGACCTTTCCCGCGATTATCGTGTGTGAAATGTTGATACCTTCATCAAATATCAACAGATCGGCATCTTTGCCTTCCTCGACAGAACCCTTGCAACTATCAACACCGACAATTCGGGCAGGCGTAAGCGTCATCATTCTCACGGAATCCACAAGCGGAACTTCAGCCAGCTGCAGCATAGTACGCACCAGCCTGTCAGTCGTGGCAACGCTACCGGCAAACGCGGTGCGGTCCGGCAACTTAGCTACCCCATCCTCGATAATCACCTTCTGCCCCTTTTCCAGGCTACCCAATATTGACTCACCATCCGGCATGCCAGCTCCCCTCATCGAGTCGGTACAGAGTGCGGTCTTATCGGGACCTTTAAATTTATACACGAACTGCAACAGCGGTTTTGGCAGATGCACCCCATCAGCAATTACCTCCACATCCATACCGTCTATTAAGTAGGCCGCTTCAACGACGCCGGCAAACCGATAAGCATTTCTACGAACTACAGACGACATACCCGAATAGAGATGTGTTACATGCGTAAAGCCTGCACCGTAGGCATCCAGCACCTCCTCGTAAACGGCATTGGAGTGAGCTATGGAGGGCAAGATATCGCGACTAACCAGCAACTTTGCAAACTCAAGTGCTCCCGGCAACTCGGGTGCGAGGCTCCAGCGACGAATATCACCTGATGCATCTAATACACGGTTATACTCTTCAGGTTCGGGGTTCCTAATATACTTGGGGTCTTGCGCCCCCCGTTGTTGAAAGGAGAAGTAGGGTCCTTCAAGATGTAGCCCGATAAACTGAGCCCCCATTTTATTCTGTTTGTCGGCCTCTCTATACACCTCGAAAGAGGTCAGCATCTCTTCTACCGTGGCCGAAAGGGTGGTAGGCAACAAGGCCGTTGTTCCGTGCGTGGCATGCATTCGGGCGGCTCCAAGGTAAGCCTCCACGGTTCCATCCATAAAATCGTGCCCGCCACCACCGTGGGTATGAATGTCAATAAATCCGGGGGAGATGTAGTTGCCGCAAGCATCTATAACCTTATCGTTATCCATCAAGATGAGCTCCGATGACAAAAGTAGCCGTGCGATTTTACCCGAATCACAGACAACCGCGTACCCCTCCAGAATTGTATTGGGGAGGATAATTTTCCCGTTTTTAATTATCAGTCTATCCATGTTTTTCAACCCTCTTCCAAGACCTAATTTTATGACCACGAAACGCGAACCACATGATGTAAAGGAAACAGGGGACCAACACCCAGTAACCGGCTCGTAACCCATGCACGTCAGCAACAGCACCGTAAATAAGGGGCAGTATGGCATTGCCCGACAGTCCCATGATCAAGAGCGAAGAGCCCGTTTTGGTCAGCTTGCCTAACCCATGGATCGACAAGGGCCATATTCCCGCGTAAATCAAGGCATTGGCAAAGCCTATAGAAGCCAGTAACCAGATGGAAATATTGGCCGAATGCCCAAGGAACGAGACCGAAAAATTGAGCAGCACTACCCCTAATGAGAGGATTAAGCCTAGGGTGGAACAAAATCTCAAGGCGGTTTTCTGCGATACAACCCGAGGAATAAGAATAATCCCCAACATATAGGATATAATCGTACAGGTGAGCGTGTACGAAGGGAACACTTTGGCATCGATAAGCCCTATTCCCATACCGCCCGCGTAGTTGATAATGGTGTCGATGGAGATTACCTGGGTGCCGACGTGCAGGAATATTGCTAATGCACCGAAAATGAGGTACGGGTGATCGATAAGCCGCTTAGGCTTCTTGATACCCTTGGCATGTCCTGAGTCTGCTTTGGCGAGGGCATCAGTATCAGACACCACCGCCGCATCTTCATCTGCTTCCTCTTCCGGCTCGATTTCAGGGAGAACAGAAAACCTAATGGCTAAGCCCACAGCCAAAAGTATAGCGGCGAGAATAGCGTAGGGGGGTATCAATGCTTGCGTTAACTGTTGCAGCGCCATCTCCTTCTCCATGCCCACGAGTATACCCGCCTCCAGGCTAGACACGATAGTACTATCGACAGCCTCAAGCACCACGGCGGAAAAAAGCAGCGGTGAGAGTATACCAGCCGACTTGTTGAAGACTCCCATAATGCTCATTCTCCTTGCGGCGCTCTCGATGGGGCCTATAATCGTAACATACGGATTAGCTGCCGTTTGTAGTATAGCCAATCCCGTTCCTATGCAGTATAAACCTATAAGGAACAGCCAGTACTGCCTTATTATCGCGGCGGGAACAAATATTAACGCCCCTATCGCCAAACAAATAAATCCATACATGATACCCCGCTTGTATCCCACCTTGTTCAGCAACAGCCCCGAAGGGATGGCCATAACAAAGTAGGCAATGTAGAAGGCAAACGTTACCAAGTAGGACTGGGTATTGCTCTTGAGCTCCAGGATAATCCTGAAATAGGGTATCAGTATCGCGTTGACCCACGAAACCAATCCGAAAACAGAGTACATCACGGCCAAAATTACCATAGAGATAATAAAGACCCTTTTATTAGAAGAGGTTTGATTCGATCCTTTCATTTTTTATTCTTCGTGTAAATGCTGTTTATCAATAGGATACAATGTCTAAAAAGCGTTTAACTGACAATGCCTTTGCTGTTAGTGCGCCAAAGTAGACAATCAAACGTATAATTGAGTTAACAATAACGAACAAGTAGGTTCAAAAAACGTTCCAGCGCTTCTTTCCTCTACTTATTATTCGTGAATTGCTTCATATCCAAGTTCGGATCTATCCTTTGGGGAGTATACACCAGTTCATCCCAGGTAACCTTCTCCCGTGTTGACGCAGCCTCCCTCCCCATTATCGCGCTAAGGGTGGAATCGCAACCCCACTCCAGTTGATTTTCGTATTGGCCGTTGACAATGCTGTTGATAAAGGCTTCCATTTTATTGATATCGGCATCGTATAACGACGATGTTTTTGCTCCCTGCGCGATTGATTCAGGGGTAAGTTCACTGGTTGAACGTAGTATGCCCGAATCCCACACGTTCTTCCCGTTGATAAAGACACCTCCGCTATAGTGCGCTTCAGCAACGCCATCGGTCCCGATAAAGCGTGCGCACACCCCGCCAAAGGTGTCGCCAAACTTGGAAGAGTGCACGGAGACGTTGATGTCATTAGGATAAGCGTAGATAACCTGATAGTTGGTCCACGCGTTTCCGAGGCCAGGAGTCCCCTTTCTGTTGCCCGTACCGAAAGCGAACAACGGCTTGCTATCCAAAATCCAGTTACAGGTATCAATCATATGAATAGCTTGGTCAAGGTAACAGCCTCCCGATATCTCGTGAAAATAGTAATGATTTCTAATGCGCATCTCATCGTAAGAAGCCCCATCGCACGGAATTATGGCCGAACCAGAAGAGAAGTAATACAATTGTACAGTAACTACCTCACCAATATCTCCGCGTTTGATTCGTTTCGCCATCTCCACATAGGGCGTAGCGTATCGAATTTGAAACCCGTTGAATACCGAAACCCTCCCCTTAATGTTTTTCGCCACTCTAACTATCTCCTGACACCCCATGGCGTCTACTGCCATCGGTTTTTCTGCATAGATATGCTTTTCAGCCTCTACCGCATCCTTGATCATCTGGGGACGAGCATACCCGGGTGCCGCGATTACCACGGCATCTATGTCCCTGTTTTGGAGCAACCTCAAATATGCATCATGACCAACGTACATGCTGTTTTGGTTTATGGAAGGGTGCCCTTTTTGCCTATTGACGTCGTTGGCAAACTCAGCGAAACCTTTCAGCCTGTCAGGAAACAGATCTGCCATGGCGGTTATGGCAATATTCGATTTTTCGGCCATTGCCGAAATTATTCCATTCGCTCGATTACCGCACCCGATTACCCCTACCCGTACTGCCGAATTGCTGTTGGTAGCGAAAACCGTGTTGGGTTTCAGCACCGTAAGCGCAGATAACGCCGCCGCATTTCTAATAAAATTTCTCCTGTTCATAATCGTAATTGTTTTTAATTATTTTGTTTGTAATAAGTCAACCCACTACCGTGACCTGTTGGCCCAAACAGGGTGAACTATTTCGTTAAGCCAAACGAGCAGAGGACAAGTTCACTTGGACTATGCCGTGGCGAGAAATAGTCTAACTTTAGTGAACTATTTCGTTAAGCCAAACGAGCAGAGGACAAGCTCACTTGGACTATGCCGTGGCGAGAAATAGTCTAACTTTAGTGAACTATTTCGTTAAGCCAAACGAGCAGAGGACAAGTTCACTTGGACTATGCCGTGGCGAGAAATAGTCTAACTTTAGTGAACAATAAACAAAGAAACGTGAAAAGCCCCTCCCTAAAATTCCCTGCGCTTTTTGAGCTAATCGGAACATAAAAAGATACATCAAAAAACGAAAAACATGCCTCAAAAACAGAGGTTATGCAAAAACTAACTGAACCTATGAATTCAAAAATAGGACGACTCTTGAAACCGCTTGCGATATTCATCCGGTGTGCACCCTTTAAACTTCTTGAAGGTACGAGAGATATTTTTGCAATCCACGAATCCCGACTCCAAAGCCATATCATACAACGTTCTACCTGTCGTTACCAACAGGTGTGAAAAATAGTCCACACGGCATCGCAAAATAAATTGATAGATGGTCGTGTCCATCTCCTTTTTAAAACGCATTTCCAAGTTCCTACGCGACAGTGGCACTAGCTTCGCCAACGCATCAATATCGATATAAGAACGGTAATTTGCCTCTATATGCTTCACCACCTTCTGTATATTCTCATCGTCTATATCATAGTTTTCTGTCGATTTCCTTAATGCAAACCGGGTTGGCCTAATCACTATATTAAAGGGTTCGTCCCTCTCCTTCTTGAAAAAGCGATCTATCAAGCGACCCGTCTCATACCCCCCCTTCTCAACATCCAAGGCTATAGATGAAATGGTTGGATCGGAGAGATTACATAACAACTCGTCATTATCAACCCCCATCAACGATATCTCCTCGGGAATTTTCACCCCATTTATTTTGCATATTTGGGACACGCGTAACGCGAAATTGTCGTCGCACGCGAACAGGGCAACAGGC
Source organism: Fermentimonas sp. (assembly GCA_033808735.1). Classification (GTDB taxonomy): domain Bacteria; phylum Bacteroidota; class Bacteroidia; order Bacteroidales; family Dysgonomonadaceae; genus Proteiniphilum. Next base: position 65,539 of record JAPXNA010000011.1, on the reverse strand, counting down.
TTGGGAAGGGATAAAAGCCAATCATCCAACTCAACGTGAGATTGGCTCCAATCTACACCTTCAAGATTATCACTCTCAAAGTAGTAATAGTTGCCACCCACCTCATCAACCACCCTTCTGAACCCTTCGGCACGCTCTCTTGACCAAACAACCCCTTTATTGCCATAAAAGGCAAAGTTTTTAAACCGTCGGTCAACAAAAAAACGGGCCGCCATCTCCCCGGTTCCAAAGTAATCACCGGTGATGTTTGAAAAATAGGGACTCCTTTTCTTGTAGTTCTGTAGCACTACTGGAATTCCCAGGGTCGAGAGCAAATTGGTTCCTTCATGATCCCACCTCGCTATGATGGCATCGGCCTTCCACTCTTTTGCCCACTCCACGATCCCCACCTTCCCGTACAAGGTCTTGAAATAGGTCGGTAATCTATAAAAGACCCACTCTTCGTGTTCCCTGGAATACCTGATTAACCCCTTTAAAAGCTGCCTGCTAAACTCACTTGAGTAATCAACAAGTACTAGTATCTTCTTCATAGTCAACATCCTTAAAGGCGCACCGCAGCCTGGCCAACCCGCATTTCGTTAAATGAGTACCCAAATAACTACCACAAATCTATATAAAATAATCAACACTCAAAACAACTCAAACAATAATATTGAAAGAAAATCCCACTAAGTTCAATTTTTACCTATACCTTTACCCGCGAATCAAAAAAATACACATTATGACTAATGCGCTAAAAAAAATCATTAACTTGTGCTACTTATTGGTTTGCCTGTCTGTTCTTTACCCTCAATCAGCTGTAAGCCAAGGCAAAACTGTTCAATTATTCGCACATCGTGGTGGTGCCTTTGAGTTTGATGAAAACACGATGTCTGCTTTCGAGGGCAGCTATAACAAAGGGTTGCGGGGCTTCGAAACCGACGTGCGAATAACTAAAGATGGGGTGCTTGTTATTTTTCATGATGCATCCCTAGAAAGGATGACCGGGCGAGAGGGCAGCATCGAGGAGATGACATGGACGGAACTCCGTTCGGTACGAACTAAAAAGGGCAACCCCATTCCCACCGTAGACGAGGTAATTGATTTTTTTGCCGATAAACCAGGTATTTACCTTGAGTTTGAAATGAAAACCGATGAAAAAAACTATCCGCGGGAAAAACTTGAAAAGTACTGCGACCAACTGTATGAAAAGGTCACGGCTAAAAAGCCCGCTTCATCAACCTACCTGTTCACCTCGTTCGACAAGCGTCCCTTACAATATATAAAAGCTAACTACCCCAATGCAGATATGCTGTTCATCTCCCCAAAACCCTGCTCTGACGAGACCGTCAAAGAGGCCTTGCAATTAGGGATAAACAGGCTGGGATGCACGCTGGACGGGACAAGTCGTGCTAGCGTTAAAGCTGCCCATTCGGCGGGAGTTTTCGTGAGTTGCTACCCGGGCAGGTCCCTTGAGGACTTTCAACTGGGGGTGGCCCTCGGTTGCGACTTTTTATGCTCCGACATCCCCGTGCAGGTCAAACAATGGGTGGACAAGTGGAGCAATAGCGATGTCCTAAGCGTCACGGTGAAGTAAAAAAGGCAAGTTGGTCCAAAAACACACCAACTCACCTTCACTTTTAATCGGCTAATTTACAGCCTTTTGAATTCCGTCGGGGTGGCGGGATTCGAACTCGCGACCCCCTGCTCCCAAAGCAGGTACACTAACCGGACTGTGCTACACCCCGAAATTTCACCTGGCAACACAACTAAGCTTTTACACGCCAGTCACATTATTGCCACGACAAGGCAAACAGGCTTTTCAAAAGCGATGGCAAAAGTACAACTAATTTCAGACAAAATCAAACTTTTCACACGAACATTGTCGTATGTAGAACCCCGGTCACGCTAAAGACCTCCTGTATTGATCTTGAGCTGGGTAACACCAGACATCAATGGCAACCGTCAAGGTAGCAAGAGGCGAAAGTTGCACGGGCAGTTCATCCCATTACATTTCAACAAGGGTAAAATAGATCTCTAAAGAGCCTACGAACTGTACGAAAAGATTTTAAAAAGGGGGCGTAATCTCCAGCAATTTATCTATTTTTGCAAAAATGCAATGGGTGAACACATTCAGGTGATGGGGAAGTACCTTTTGAAAAACGTTCACCGAAAGGTTCTCGGAATCTATCTAAGGTATTAAAACAGATGAAAAAATGAAAAACGAAAAGCAAAATCAACTATTCAATCGCCGTGATTTCCTGAAAGTCGCGGGAATAGGCGCAGGCGCAGGCATAATAGGCGCAAGCGCAGGTGTGACAGGTGTTCAATCGGTTTACGGTGGGAATCAACAGCCCCCAACTAGGCCAAACATTCAAGGTTTTGAAGACACGGGAACCCTACTCTCCCAAGAGAAGGTATGGCAACCGGTTTCGGATCGCAAGGTGCGCGTAGGCTTAATCGGGTACGGCGTGTGTCGGTTTGCCGCGGAATTTAGCTTTCAAGATCACCCAAACGTGGAGGTGGCTGCAGTAAGCGACTTGATACCTGAGCGTTGCGCTGAACTGGCGAAGGTGACGAGATGCAACAAAACCTACCCCTCCCTCGAAGAACTGATCAAGGATGACTCGATCGAGGCCATCTTTATTGCCACGGATGCGCCTCACCACGCGCAGCACAGCATCGATGCGCTCAATCACGGCAAGCACGTAGCTTGTGCGGTTCCTGCCGTGTTCGGCTCGCTGGAAGATGCCGACCGGTTGTTCGAGACAGTAAAACGGACTGGCTTAAAATACATGATGTTCGAGACCTCCATGTTCCGTGAAAACCTATACGCCATGCACCGGCTATACCACACCGGTTGCCTCGGTAAGCTGGTTTACGCGGAGGGTGAGTATTGGCACTATTCCGAAAAGGGGATTGACTCTTTCAAAAACTGGCGTCACGGAATGCCCCCACAGTGGTATCCAACACATTCCGATGCCTACTATATAGGGGTGACTAACGGGACGTTCCTCGAGGTCTCTTGCATGGGCATGCCCAGTGCCATGGAAAGATACCAACCGAACCAGAACATCTACAACAACCCGTTCTCCACCGAAATCGCGTTGTACCGCACGAGCGAAGGAGGGATGGCACGAATGGGCAGGAGCGCCGATACAATGGGCCACGGGTACGGGTCGGAGACCGGCCGAGTGCGCGGGACCAAGGCCTCCTATTACGACAAGTACGAAGGCATAGAGCAACCCCTACCCGACTTGAGCCGTCCAGCCCTCCCCCCCGGGGTGGCAGGCGGAGGACACGGTGGTTCTCACGGGCACCTTACCGAGGAGTTTATCCGCTCTATCCTGGAAGACCGGAAGCCGCTCATAGACATTGCCATGTCACTCAACATGACAGTTGGCGGCATCGTCGCCCACCAGTCGGCAATGAGGGATGGAGAGCTGTTAAAGATACCGCAATATACATTTTGATATAAAATGAGGGTACAGCCAGTATAGCGTAAAACGATAAAAATCAATATGTACAGAAGTAACACGTGCGGCGAACTTCGCCTTTCGGATGTAAACAAAGAGGTAGCCCTAAGTGGCTGGGTATCCAGAATTCGCAAGATGGGAGGCATGACCTTTATCGACCTACGGGATCGGTACGGCATTACCCAACTGTCGTTTAACCAGGAGGTGAACCATGACCTTTGCGAACAGGCCAACAGCCTGGGTCGCGAGTGGGTCGTCCAGGTTACCGGCAACGTCCAGGAGCGAAGTAGCAAGAACCCAAGGATCCCCACAGGGGATATCGAGATCATCGTCAACAAGTTAACGGTGCTAAACGCCTCCCAGACGCCCCCCTTCACCATCGAGACCGATAGCGATGGAGGCGATGAACTACGCATGAAATACAGGTACCTCGACCTACGCCGCGACGTGGTGCGCCAGAACCTGGAGCTGCGCCACAAGATAGCGCTGGAAACCCGACGGTACCTCGACGAGAGGAAGTTCCTGGAGGTGGAGACACCGGTGCTAATCGGCTCCACCCCCGAGGGTGCCCGCGACTTCATCGTCCCTTCCCGGATGAACCCGGGTCAGTTCTACGCGTTACCACAGTCCCCTCAACTGTTCAAGCAACTGCTGATGGTGGCCGGGTTCGACCGCTACTTCCAGATCGTGAAATGCTTCCGTGACGAGGACCTGAGGGCCGACCGCCAGCCGGAGTTCACGCAGATCGACTGCGAGATGTCGTTCGTGGAGCAAGATGATATACTGAACACGTTCGAGGGACTTACCAGGCACCTTTTCAAAACGATCAAGGGGATCGACCTCCCCCCGTTCCCCCGAATGAGCTACGCCGACGCGATGAGGCTGTACGGGTCAGACAAACCGGACACCCGCTTCGGGATGACATTCGTCGAGCTCAAAGAGCTCACCACGGGAAGGGACTTCATGGTGTTCGACTCCGCCGAGCAGGTGGGTGCCATCCGCGTGCCGGGGTGCGCATCCTACACGCGCCGGCAGCTGGACGAGTTGACCGACTTCGTGAAGCGCCCGCAAATCGGTGCCCAAGGGTTGATCTACCTGCGCTACAACGAGGATGGGACCCTTAAGTCATCCGTTGACAAGTTCTACAGCGAAGAGGATCTCCGGAAATGGGCCGAGCGCTGCGAGGCGGTACCCGGCGACTTGATCCTGGTACTCGCCGGTGAAGCTGAAAAAACGCGTAAGCAGTTATCGGAGTTGAGGCTAGAGATGGGAGCGCGATTGGGTTTAAGGGATAAGAACCATTTCGAATGCCTTTGGGTGGTCGACTTCCCCCTGCTGGAGAAGGACGAAGAGCTAAACCGCTTCTTCGCGAAGCACCACCCCTTCACCTCGCCCAAGGCAGAGGATATCCCGTTGCTTGACACCGATCCCGGTGCCGTACGTGCAAACGCCTACGACCTGGTGATCAACGGCGTGGAAATCGGGGGTGGCTCCATCCGTATTCACGACAGCCAATTGCAAAAGAAAATGTTCTCCGTGCTCGGCTTCACCGAAGAGAAGGCGCGGGAACAGTTCGGATTCCTGATGAACGCCTTCCAGTACGGAGCACCACCACACGGAGGGATTGCCTTCGGCCTCGACCGGTTTGTCTCCATTTTAGCGGGGCTGGAGAGTATCCGCGACACCATCGCGTTCCCCAAGAACACCGCCGGTCGCGACGTGATGATCGATGCACCGTCGAGCGTGGAAGAGGAGCAACTGGATGAACTGGGTATACAACTTAAGCCACGCAGCGGGGCGCATTGACCCTTCGCATTGTCAACGAAAAGGTGATTAACATTAAACAACAGATGCAGATCCTCTGTTTTGGAGCCGTCTTGTTTTTCGAGACGGCTCTTTCTTTATTTGGTTAAAGGACGGGCTTCCACCCCCTCTCGCGTCATTATTATTGACTTTATTTTACCATCGGAATCAAATTCCATCTTTTCGATACAGGTCATGCGAGAGTGCGCGCTTGTTTCAGTTAACGGTCTTCTGTGATAAACAATATACCACTCATCCGTTCCCGGAACGTTGATAACCGAATTATGACCCGCGCCATTGGCTATTTTCCCGTCTTGCTCTAATACAACCCCAATACGATGAAACGGGCCAACAGGTGAATCACTTATGGCATAAGCCACTTTATAATCGGGTCCGGTCCATCCCCCTTCCGACCACATGAAATAATATTTCCCGTTACGGACAAACATCACAGAACCTTCTACATATCCCTCAGGTGTAACTTCTTTATAAATCGTCCCATCTTCAAATGGAATAAATCCGGTAAAGTCGTCGTTTAACTTTACCACATTGCAATGCCTCCAACCACCGTAAAACATGTAATATTGTCCATCCACATCTTTAAAAACAAATTGATCAATGGGTTGAGCACCATTATAAAACTTATCGATTAACGGTTTTCCTAAATAATCCCGGAAAGGTCCTCCCGGTTTATCTGAAACCCCAATGCCTATACCCCCTACTTCATCGTCACTTTGAATATCGTTTGCAGCAAAAAAGAGATAATACATATTCTCTTTTTCAACAATAGCCGGAGCCCACATGGCTCTCCACGCCCATTTTATAGATGTCGTGTCGATTATACTACTGTGTTTTGTCCAATTTACTAAGTCGGGTGATGAAAAAGCATCCATGAATACCTGGCTGTTATAGGGAGCTGAAAAGGTAGGATAAACCCAATACCTGTCTCCAAAAACAGCACCTTCAGGATCTGCATACCAGCCATGAAATACCGGACTCCCCGATTTCTGAGAAAAGGCTGTTGCTAAGAAGCTTATTGATATAAACAATAAAAAGAATCTCTTCATATTCAATTCAATTTATATTGATTAACTTCACAAAAACAGGGCTCTCGTGAAAGTTTTTATTGGTAATTACAAGTTCTTTAACCTTGTATTGTTCACGACAAAGATAAAAAATATTATAAGGAAAACTTAATCTGCGCAAATATCAAAAAAAACGCACGCCCCTTAAGCATCAATAGGTAACAAAAACATCGCAAACGAAAAAAGCCGCCCGAAGGCAGCTTTTTCTTTAAGCTACAAGGCCTATAGCAGATACGGGGATTACCCAAGGGGATACCCGTCCGTGTAACTCTTGTTGAACAGGCGGTTTGCCTCGGCCTCCGGATCGTCCACAAACTTTTCGGCCGCCGGATCCCACTTGATGGGTCGTCCAAGGTCGTACGCGATATTCCCCAGCGTGCAGACGGTGCAGGAGCGATGCCCTATCTCAACTGGCACGACTGGGTCGGTACCGTTCCTTATCGCCTCAATAAAGTTGGCCAAGTGGGGGATCTTCGTCTCGTAGGCCCCTTCCGTCGCCTCAACGGCAGGCGGGTAGAGGCTTTCATCGGAAGCCACGTAATGGCCCCTCGACACCTCAATCCATCCCTTGTCACCCCAGAACTTAACCCCCTTGGTCTGTTGCTCGTCAAACGGTTCTTCGGTCATTATCGTCCCGTTGGCGTACTTATAGGTCAAAAACTGGGTGCCTTCATACCCTGCGGGGATAATTTCCACCGGTCCACTTTCGTCCATACCCAATCCCCATTGGGCGATATCAAACATATGTGCACCCCAGTCGGTCGTGAACCCACCGCCCAGCTCCTTATACCAGCGCCAGGCACCCCAAATCTGTTCGTTCTGCTCGGGATCGAGCGAAATGAGTGGATTCAGCTGCGAGTTATAATGCACGTACTCCGAGGGACCCAGCCAGAGCGGCCAGTTCAGGTCGGCCGGTATTGGTTCCTCAGGCAAATCATACGGCGTGGGAGGTGCACCCACGTAGGCGTTTACCTTCTCGATGGTTCCCAGCCTTCCCTCCTGCACCATCTTCACAGCGTGCTGGAAGTTGGTATCGGAGCGCTGCTGACTCCCTACACCCAGAATCACCCCGTTATCACGTACTGCCTTTACCAGCAGTTGCCCTTCCCGGATGGTGAAGGTCAACGGTTTCTCCAAGTAAACGTTTTTCTTCGCCTTGCAGGCATCAATCGCTATATGCGCATGCCAATGGTCCGGCGTAGCTATGATCACCGCATCAATATCGTCCCGCGCTATGAGATCCTTGTAATTCTCGTACACCTCCACCTTATGGTCGGTACCAGCATAGTGAGCTATCGTACGCTTCATGAAACGCTCTCTTTTAATGCCGTACACGTCACAGCCCGCGACGACCAACACGTCCTGCATATCGAAAAAACCACTCATCAGGTACATACCCTGTCGTCCCAGCCCAATAAACCCCAGGCGGATAATGCCATCGCCAGCGCTACTCCCCTTAGCTTGCTTACAGGAAGCCAAGAACTGGGGCAATACAATCACTCCCGCCGCGCCAAGTGCGGCGGTCTTGATAAATTTTCTTCTTGTAATTTGATTGCTCATGACTTTAGATTTCATACGATTATTTTATTCTTTTACATTTCGGTGTATGGAACCTTTGATGTTCAAAATAATCATTCCCATTGATGTTTAATGATTATTTTAATCATGTCGGTTTCATACTTAAAGATTAGGGTTCACGCTATTCCACCGGTCAACCGCGGGGATAATGCCCATTGCGATTACCTCGTCACGCAACTTCACCAGGTGACCGTAACTCTGTTTCAACTCGGCTATCTCGGCATCCGTCCCCTTCACTTCACCAAAGGAGACGCCATCCTTATCGATCATGGTCTCCATGGCCATCATGATATGCTCGAACCCGGGGATGTTGACATAACAACCGGAGGGCCAACGGAAAGCCTCGCCACCCATGGCGGCACGGATCATCTCCACCGAAGTGTACGATGGGCTCTGGAAGGAGGAGCGTCCGCGCAATCGAATGATGTTGGCCCCCCCCTTGGTAACGCGTACCTTGAGGTCGGCCCACTCCTGATCGGTCAACTTACTCGTTCCAATCAAATCGGTCAAGGGCGTACCGTCTACCTTCGCGGTGGAAGCGAATACGGCCATCTGCTCCCCATGCCCACCATAGGTGCGGGCACCGGACACCTTCTCTTGCTTCACGCCAAAATGTTTGGCCAGTTCGCTCTGCAAACGGGTACTGTCTAACGCCGCCAAAGTAGTCACTTGCGAGGGTTTCAAACCGGAATAGATCAACGCAACCAAGCCAGTAATATCGGCCGGATTAAAAATAATGGTGAGGTGTTTGAGGTCAGGGCAATACGACTTGACATCCTTCCCCAACTGGGCCGCTATCTCGGCGTTGCCTTTCAGCAGGTCCTCACGAGTCATCCCCTCTTTACGGGGTGCGCCGCCCGAGGATATCATGTACTGGGTACCGGTGAAAGCCTCTTTCACATCGGTAGAATAGGTGAAATTCACCCCCTCGAAGCCGCAGTGACGCATCTCCTCCACCACCCCTTCCAGGCCCAACGCGAATGGGTCATACAGGCAGATGTTGGGTGTTAAACGCATCATGGCGGCAGTCTGCACCATATTGGAACCTATCATTCCAGCCGCTCCCACAATAGTTAATTTGTCGTTCGTTAGAAAGCTCATTGTTAAATTTGTTCTTAATTACTCGATATCTATTATTTTTAGTTTACTAATGCACCTTTTCTATCGTCACTCAACAAAACTCAAGCAAGCTTAGTTCTGCACTCGCTCCTAAGAAAACTGTTAATTCACTAAAAAATTACAGTAAACTCCATGAAACCGTTAGTCCAGCCATCACGATAGAAACCATGCTCATCAGCTTGATCAAGATGTTCAACGACGGGCCGGAGGTATCTTTAAAGGGATCGCCAACGGTATCGCCCACCACCGTGGCCTTGTGCGCCTCGCTCCCCTTACCACCATGGTGACCGTCCTCAATGTACTTTTTGGCATTGTCCCATGCACCACCAGAATTCGCCATGAATATGGCCAACACGAACCCGGAACCCAGGCCACCCGCCAACAGCCCCATCACGCCAGCTACTCCCATAAGCAACCCGGTTATCACGGGCGCGAGAATGGCCAGCAACGAAGGCAACAGCATCTCTCGCTGTGCACCTCGGGTAGAAATCTCCACGCACCGCTCGTAATCAGGCGTCGCCTCGCCGGTGAGGATTCCCTTTATCTCACGGAACTGGCGTCGTACCTCGTCAACCATCTTTCGTGCAGCCCTTCCCACGGCATTCATCGTGAGGCCGCAGAAGAGGAACGCCATCATCGAGCCGATGAATATACCGGCCAACACCTTCGGGTTCATCAGGGTCACCTGGTAAAAATCCATGAAATCGACCAGGCTGGCTTTCGCCACCTCCACCGACTCACCGCTGGAGAGAAGCATCAAGTTTTCACCCAGCCGGATCATCCCGATGCGCACCTCCTCCATGTAGGAGGCCAGCAGCGCCAAGCCTGTCAACGCGGCCGATCCTATGGCAAACCCCTTACCCGTGGCAGCCGTGGTATTTCCCAGCGCATCCAGGGCGTCGGTCCGTTTCCGCACCTCTGGTCCCAGCCCACTCATCTCAGCGTTACCACCAGCATTGTCCGCAATGGGACCATACGCGTCGGTAGCCAGCGTGATGCCAAGCGTGGAGAGCATGCCCACCGCGGCAATCGCGATACCATACAATCCCATGCTCAAGTTACCCGCCGACACCATGTTTGCCACATCAAAGTTGATGGGTGCCAGGTAAGCGATGAGGATAGCCACCACGATGGTCAGGACCGGTATCGAAGTCGATATTAAACCGGTACCCATTCCCGATATGATGACCGTGGCCGGTCCGGTTTCCGCGCTAGCGGCAATCGTCTTCGTTGGCTTAAACGAGTGAGAGGTGAAGTACTCGGTGGACTGCCCGATAATGATCCCGGCGAGGAGGCCGGCGATCACGGAGAAGGAGAGGCCCAACCAGTTGCTGAAGTCAAGCAGGTAAAGAATAGCAAACGTAGAGACCGCGATCAGGATGGCGCTCACGTTCACCCCCCGGTTAAGGGAGTTCGTCAAGTCGCGCATAGTGGCGTCCTCCTTGGTGCGTACCAAGAAGATACCGAATATGGAGAGGAGAACCCCTATGGCCGCGATGATCATCGGGGCAAAAACCGCGTTTTGCTGCATCTCAGGGTTCATGTTGAAAGCTGCCGCACCCAAAGCAGCGGTCGACAAGATCGCGCCGCAGTAGGACTCATAAAGGTCGGCACCCATCCCCGCCACGTCACCCACATTATCGCCCACGTTATCGGCGATCGTTGCCGGGTTGCGCGGGTCATCTTCCGGGATTCCCGCTTCTACCTTACCCACCAAGTCGGCGCCGACGTCGGCCGCCTTGGTGTAAATACCCCCACCCACGCGGGCAAATAGCGCCTGCGTGGAAGCCCCCATGCCAAAGGTAAGCATGGTGGTAGTGATCATAACCAACTTATGTCCGGCGCTGGCCTCTTCCACGAAATGGTCAAGGATAAGATACCAGAGAGCGATGTCGAGCAGGGCCAACCCCACCACCACGAGTCCCATCACGGCACCCGAGCGGAACGCAACCTTCAGTCCGCTATTCAGGGAGCGTTGCACGGCATTAGCCGTTCTCGCGGAGGCATACGTGGCCGTCTTCATGCCAAAGAAGCCGGCCAAGCCCGAGAAGAAACCGCCCGTCAGGAAGGCAAACGGCACCCAGCTGTTTTGAAGGCCAAAGAAGGCCATCCCAGCGAAAAGAACCGCGATAATCACAAACACGATGGTCACTACCTTATACTGTTGTTTAAGATAGGACATAGCCCCATCACGCACGTACTGCGCAATTGTCTTCATTTTCTCAGTACCCTCACTCTCCTTCATCATCCTTTTGAAGAAGTAGTAAGCAAAAACCAACGCCACGATTGAAGCAGCGGGAACAAGATAAAAGTACTTCATATTCAATTAATTTATTTTTTTGAACAATTGACGCCGTAAAGGTATTAAAAAAATACGAAATCAACATGTTTAAAACAGTCATTAAACACCCTTGAGAATGATTTTTGTGAACAACAAAGGTTCACTAAAGTTAGACTATTTCTCGCCACGGCATAGTACAAGTGAACTTGTCCTCTGCTCGTTTGGCTTAACGAAATAGTTCACTAAAGTTAAGCCATTCATTTTTTGTTTCTCAAACATTTCGTACATTTGCTTCTGCTTGAAAACAAACAGGATCAAGGAATATTTCACCGAAAACACAAAAAGATGATTGCAAAAACCTATTTTTCGGGATTTGTTTACGCCCATGAAACTTACAATGCTATTTCCGAAGCGAGCGATGGACGTGTTTATTACGTGTTGTGCTCCATGATGCATGATGTAGGGGCACAACTGTACGTTTATGACCCAAAATCAGACTCCACCGCTTTTATAGCGGACCTGTCTGAAGTGTTCGGCGAAAAACAGCAAAATTACATCTCGCAAGGGAAAAGCCACACCGAGTTTTACGAAGTAGACCAGAAGTTGTACTTCGCCACCCACGTTGGCTTTTACGAGATGATTGACGGCGCACAAAACATGCCGGTGAATCCTCCGAAAGGATATAAGCTGTATCCCGGTGGTCACTTCATCTACTATGACATGAAAACCCGAGAGGTGAAAAGCATGGCCATTGCCCCAAAGAGAGAAGGGGTATTGGCTATGACCATGGATGTTGACAGGAAGCAGATGTATGCCATTTCCTGGCCCACGGGCTATCTCCTCCATTATGATGTTGAAAAAAACATGTTGAGAGACTTGGGACCGGTTAGTGGACCGGGTGAAGCCGGAACGAGAGGAGATGATTACCGGGTCTTGTGCCGCTCGCTTCTGGTTAACCCGAATAACGGGTGCGTTTACTACTCGACTTCGGAGGGGAATATTTACGAGTACGACCCCACCACGGGTATGGCTCCCAGGATACTGACAGAGGTGAACCTGAGGCTGGATTATTTCGGCAAGTTTGATCCAAGAGACGCAGGTAGCATGGGCTATAACTGGAGGAAAATTCAATGGTACGGTCCAGAAAACAAAGCGTATGGCGTACATGGGAACTCGGGCTACCTGTTCACATTTGATCCGGAGAATGAGAAGATAGAAATAGTGGACCGCATCACCTCGGAACCCTCAAAGAAAAGCGGGATGAATGATCAATTTAGCTATGGCTACCTGGGTTTCAAAATAAAGAACGACACGATATATTACCTCACCGGGGCACCTATTTACAAGGATGGGAAAAGAGTAGCCGGCGTGGAGAAAATCAACATGGGTGCACCAAAAGGGTTGGAGCACTTACACCTGGTCACGTACCATATCCCCACGAGAAAGTACCGGGATCACGGTGCCGTTTTCTACGAGGACGGGAGTTTCCCCACCTACGTGAACTCGATAGCGGTTGGCGATCATAACGATATCTATACAATCGCACGATTTAATCACGAGGGGAAAACGGTTGATGATTTAATCAAGATTGAAATAAAATAATCGTATAAAAATGAACAGAAGAGGTTTTATTAAGAAAGGAATCGTCGGGGGAACCTCCATACTGGCGGTTTCAAAAAGCAACGCGGCGAATATATGGGTTAAGTCGGCCGAAAGCAACGCCAAGCCGGCCATACTTGGTGGACCCAAAGCGCACGCGGGAACTTGGCCAAAGTGGCCAGACTGGAATTCGGCTACCGATGAAAAGAGGTTGCTCGAGGTGATGAGAAGCGGTGTTTGGTCCAGAAACAAGGTAACCGATGAGTTCGAGAAGAAATGGGCGCAAATGATTGGCTCGAAACGGGCACTGGCGGTCGTGAATGGAACCAACGCCTTGAACGCCTCGTTGGCGCAATTAGAAATTGGGTGGGGTGATGAGGTACTCGTAACCCCTTACACCTTTATCGCTTCTGTCTCTTGCATACTGCTAAATGGAGCCATACCAGTGTTCGTGGATATTGACCCGGAGACCTTCCAAATGGATCCCGACAACATCGAAAAGAAGATAACCCCAAGGACAAGGGCCATTATACCGGTGCATATCCTAGGGTTGCCGTGCGATATGCAGCGCATCATGGCCATAGCGAAAAAACATGACCTCCTGGTCGTGGAAGACGCATGCCAAGCATGGCTGGCAGAAATAAACGGCAAAAAAATGGGTACGTTCGGGAACGCCGGCTGCTTCAGCTTTCAAAACTCCAAAAACATGCCCATCGGTGAGGGTGGTGCCATCGTGAGCGATGATGATGGGTTCATGGACAGATGCTACTCCTACCACAACTACGGCAACCCGTTCGGTTCAACCGCGGGCCAGTACCAGGCTGGCACAGTGATGATCGGTACCAAGTTGCGCCTTACCGAGTACCAAGCCGCCATCGGCCTTGCGCAATTGGAACGTCTGGAGCAACAAACGGAGGTAAGAAGCGAGAACGCGGCCTACCTCAAATCGCTTATCACCGAAATCCCCGGAATCGTGCCCTACAGGCTGTACGATGGTGTCACTAAAGCGGCGTTTCACCTCTTCCCTTTTACCTACCACGCGGAGTTTTTCAAGGGGATGCCCAGGGCTAAATTTTTGAAAGCGCTTAATGCCGAAGGAGTTCCCTGTTCGAGCGGGTATACCGAGCTCAACAAAATGCCATTCTTGAAAAATGCCTTTGAAAGCAAGTATTTCAAGAAGTTCTATTCAGCGGCGGAGCTCAATTACGAGAGGTACATGGAGGAGAACGACTGCCCCATGAATGAGAAGCTGTGTAACGAGCAGGCCGTCTGGTTCAGTCAAAACCTTTTGCTGGCCCCTAAAGAAGATATTCGGAATATCGCGACGGCCATTCGTAAAATCCAGATGAATGCTGAGGCGATCATGAACAAGTAACTTAACTTTTGCCGAGAGACGACAGAAAAGGCAATAAATTGAAACAGTTACATGCGAAGGTGCAATAAGTAATAATGAATAAACGATAATGATAAAGCGATGACGAAAACAAGACGACTCATCCCTGTTCTCCTGCTATTAATCTATAACGTGACGGTTCATGCCGATTCGGATTTGAGCGATGCCTACCTGTGGAAAGCGGGAGTGGCCCGCGTGGTGATCACCCCAGAATACCCGGTATGGATGGGAGGTTACGCCAGCAGAACCTCACCCTCAGAAGGGAAGTTACACGACTTGTGGGCAAAAGCGCTGGTGCTGGAAGACGCATCCGGGAATCGCTCCATACTGATAACGATGGACCTTCTGGCTATACCCAAGGACTTTTCCGACGAACTTAGGGGGTGGGTGAGGACAAAGTATGGCCTTGATAATGCGCGGATCATCCTGAGCATGTCCCATACGCATTCTGGTCCGGTGATATCAAGGGCGCTGAAAGATATCTACCCGATGAACGATGATGACTTGAAAGCGGTCGACCAATACACGGAGCAGCTAAAAGAGATGCTTCACGGGTTAATCGACAAGGCGATGCATCGCTTGCAACCCGCTTACCTCTCAACGGGGAACGGCGTCTTAAGATTTCAGGTGAACCGCCGGAATAACCAGGAGGGCAGCATCACGCCACTTACGGAATTGAAAGGTCCAAACGACTACTCGGTGCCCGTGATAAAAATTGAAAGAGCCGACAACAGCCTCCTGGCGATCGTGTTTGGATATGCCTGTCACCCTACCACCCTCTCGATCAATAAGTTCTCGGGGGATTACCCGGGATTCGCACAAATTGAACTCGAGAAGCTCTACCCGGGTGCAACGGCCATGTTTTTTCAAGGGTCAGCGGGTGACCAAAACCCCCTCCCCAGGCGATCCGTTCCCCTAGCCATACAGTACGGTAAGGAGTTAGCGGCTTCCGTGGAGAGGGTCCTTTCGGAGGATATGGAGCGGCAAGAGAGCGTGTTAACCACCGGTTACACGGAAATTGACCTGCCCTTCGAGGAGCCGCTTCCAGCCTCTGAACTGGAGAAGATCGCTCAAGGTAATAATTACGAAGGCAGGTGGGCGGCGAGCATGCTACACGATATGCACTCAGGTAACCCTATCATGACATCCTATCCCTATCCCGTGGGCTTTTGGCAGATGGGCAAACAAGTCATGTTCATACTTGGTGGAGAAGTGCTTATCTCGTACACCATCTGCCTAAAAGAGATTTTCGGAGAAAATATCTTCGTCATGGCCTACGCCAATGATATAGTGAGCTATATTCCCTCTAAAAAGGTCCTTGAGGAGGGGCGATACGAGGGAGATACGGCTCCGCGTGTTTATGGACTACCGGCCAAATGGGATCCCTCCATTGAAACGTTGATCATTGAAGGGATTAAAAAGATGTATGTTGGAAACTAATGGAAACACTGAGTGATAATGAAATATATTTACTCATCTGTTTTTATTTTACAAAGATGTTCGTGATACGCTTCACTTAATTCAGTAACTTTGTCGTCTATAATCATAGTGAACTACCTGCAGAAAAACGGAAAAGATGAAAAAAAAGCATTTTGATACCCTGCAAGTACACGCAGGACAGGAATCGGATCCCACCACTGGTGCAAGGGCGGTTCCCATATACCAGACCACCGCGTACAGTTTCAAGAGCGCTGAGCATGCCGCCAACCTGTTCAGCTTGAAAGAGTTCGGGAACATCTACACCCGTTTGCAGAACCCCACCACCGAGGTATTCGAGAAGCGGATGGCTGCCCTGGAAGGGGGCGTTGCCGCCGTCGCCACCTCCTCGGGCCACGCTGCGCAGTTTATCGCGATCCACACCATAGCCTCCGCGGGCGACAATATCGTCTCCACCTCCTTCCTGTACGGCGGCACCTATAACCAGTTTAAGGTATCATTCGCACGTTTGGGCATTCATGTACGCTTTGCTGATGGAGACGACGTAGATAGCATCGCCTCGCTAATCGACGGACGAACTAAGGCGATCTACCTGGAAACCATAGGTAACCCGGAATACAACGTGCCCGATTTCGAGGCGATCGCCGCCGTGGCACGCGAACATGACATCCCGCTGATCGTGGACAACACGTTTGGTCAGGGTGGCTACATTTTCAACCCGATCGAGTGGGGAGCCAACGTGGTCCTCCACTCGGCTACCAAATGGATTGGGGGCCACGGCACCTCAATGGGGGGCGTGATTGTCGACGGGGGCAACTACAACTGGGGCAACGGCAAGTTCCCGATGTTCAGCGAACCCTCGGAAGGGTACCACGGCCTGAACTTCTGGGAGAGTTTCGGGGAGGGGTCGCCTCACGGCAATATCGCCTTCGCCACCCTTTGCCGGGTGGAGGGGCTGCGCGATATGGGGCCGGTGAACAGCCCCTTTAACTCCTTCCTGTTGCTCCAGGGATTGGAAACGCTCTCCCTACGTGCTGAACGAACCAACTTCAACGCGCTGGAACTGGCCCGCTGGCTGGAGCAGCATCCCAAAGTGGAACGGGTGAACTACCCGGGGCTGGAAAGCAACAAGTACCACTCGCTGGCCAAGAAATACCTTAAGAACGGAGGATTCGGGGGCGTGCTCTCCTTCTTCGTGAAGGGCGACGTGCAACAGACCGCGAAAATCCTTGACAACCTATCGATGATCAGCCACCTCGCCAACGTAGGTGACGCCAAAACGCTGATCGTTCACCCCGCGAGCACCACGCACCAACAACTATCCGAGGCAGAGCAAGTGGCAGCGGGGGTTCACCCCAACCTGCTACGCGTCTCGCTCGGCATCGAGCATATCGACGATATAAAGGCCGACCTGGACAGCGCGTTGCAGAACTTGTAATTTTTTCGGAAGTAGTTATTCGTCACGACAATTGTGACACGTTGCGGAAGTTGTAATCCGTTTTGGAAATTGTAAGGCGTTACGGGAACGGTAATCCGTCAGGAAAATAGCAAACATTAATTCAAATCCAACTCCTTTATCAGGTGGTCGACTCCCGCGAAGCGGTCAATCACGAACAGCACGTACCGGATATCCACGATAATGCTTCGTTGGTAGTCTGGCAGGTACTGGATATCCCCTCCTACCCCCTCCCAATTCCGGTCGAAGTTAATGCCGATCAGTTCCCCCTTCGCATTCAGCACTGGGCTACCCGAGTTGCCACCTGTCGTGTGGGTTGTCGCCACGAAATTAACCGGCATCCGCCCATCGTCCAGGGCGTAACCCCCAAAATCACCCTTTTGATAGAGCTCCTTCAGTCGCTCCGGAACCACGAATTCCCAGTTGTCGGGATCCTCCTTCTCCATCACCCCATCCAGCGTGGTCTGGTGGACATAGTTCACCGCATCTGAAGGACGGTACCCCTTGACCTGTCCATAGGTTAGCCGCAACGTTAGGTTAGCATCCGGGAAATGGGTATAGGGACCGTCCATGGCGAGAATCCCCTCCAGGTAGGTGCGCTTTGCCAGGGAAAAGGGAATATCGAACTCCTCCAGTGCCGTCCTCAGCGCAAGCGCCTCGTCGCTCACCGATTGGGCAAACCGAAACATGGGGTCCTCCCTCAGTGCCGTCCTGTTTTTCTTCCTGGACAGGTAAGCGCGGGGATCCAACTTGAACCGCTCGAAGCTCTTCGGGTTCCCAAAGAGGGAGTTGTCAAAGATATGGTTCACGAAGGTCTCTACATCGCCGTTGAACTGCTCGTATATATTTTTGAAGTAAGCAGGTTGCTTCTCCCGATCGATAAGACAAATGTACTCCGTGATCATCGCGACCGACACCTTCCAGTCAACGCTGGCGTTATAATCCTTGTTGGCGAAACGGGCATAATCGTCGATTAACTGCTGGCACGCGCCGTCCAGTTCCTCCTTGTGGCGTGATCGCCTGCCCCACCTCGAGCCAATTTCTTCCAGGACCTTGTTCAATTGCATCCACCCGCCCCTTGGCACGCTAGCGAACTCAACACCCCGGCTGATGCCCTCGCTCAACATCCAGCTACGGTACCGCCAGTCAGTCCTCTCCTTCACCATCGCTTCAATCTGATGAAGCGCTTCTGCGAAACGTGGATGGTTGTTCTTTTCAGCCCACTCCAGCAGACGATTTTGCTGATCGCGTTTCACCTGTTCAAAATCGCGCAGGTTAATGGCCCAGTTGGTACCAACCGCGTTCTTGTATCCGTTGGTCGAACCGGAATACTTAGACGCGTACTGGATCTTAACCGCGGGGTCGCTCAACATCTCCTCTAGCATGGCCTGCTGCCGTACCTCCCTCATACGTATGCGGACATCGTTGTCGATATCCCGCCGCTCCTCCACCTCCCACGAGGTGTAGTACTTATGGGTGCTCCCCGGGAAGCCCAACATCATGGCGAAATCCCCCTCGCTCACCCCCTTGGTGGAGAGGGTCAACCAGCGCTCGGGTCTCAACGGCACGTTATCGGGTGCGTACTCCGCGGGGTTCCCCTCTCGGTCGGTGTATATTCTAAACAGCGCGAAATCACCGGTATGGCGTGGCCAGGTCCAGTTATCAGTATCAGCTCCAAACTTACCGATGGAGCTTGGGGGTGCACCCACCAGCCGCACGTCAGAGTAAACCTTCTTCGTGAACAGGTAGTACTGGTTCCCGTTAAAGAAGGGTTTGATCTCCACCTCCGTGCCTGGGTTAGCACTCAAAAACGCCTCGCCCACCTTTTCACGGGCTATCCGGTTCAGGTAGTTGGGCAACAGGAAGAATATGCCATCTACATCTTTTTCTTTATCCCTCTCTAAACAGCTCCTTACCCAATCGGTCACCTCTTCTATGGAGCGGGTGAAGGTAACGGTTAGTCCCGGGTTAGGCAGCTCCTCCTCCCTCGTCTTTGCCCAGAAACCATCGTCAAGGTAGTTGTTTTCCAGGGAGCTATGCCGCTGTATCTGACCGTAACCGCAATGGTGGTTAGTGAGCACGAGCCCTTCCGACGAGATCACCTCTCCGGTGCATCCCCCACCGAACTGAACCACCGCATCTTTCAACGAACTACCCTCAGGGTCGTAGATGTCCCGATCATCCAGCTCCAACCCCAACGCTTTCATCTCTTGGAGTTTCTGTTGCTTGATCAGGTGGGGCATCCACATCCCCTCGTCGGCGGAAAGCATCCAAACCCAGGCGAGGGTTAGCAGCAACGTTGCACACAATCTCTTCATATTTATATCATTTTTCGTTGTAATTTTGCATATTGATACCTTTTTCACTTTTGCTTTCAAATTCGACTGACGTAAATTTTGCGACCCATCAACTACTTGCTCGCTAAAAGAAAAGAACTCGCTATCGCTCAAACAACTTTTCTTTTTTACGCGATCTTCGCAGGATGGGTTCCCGTCAAAATTTACGAGGTCTTTGCTTTGAAAGCAAAAGCAATGTAAATGCGAAAATGAATTAGCAAAATAGGTATATCGAATTTCTCGCGTTTAAAGCGATAAAGATAGGAAAAAACTTTATCTTTGACTGGTCATGAATTACGAAACCATCTTTCAAGAGATCTACCGGGAGCTTCAATCGACTGAAGACGAAGGACATGTAGCAACTTACATACCCGAGCTGGCACGGGTGAACCCCGACCAGTTTGGCGTGTTCCTGGTCACCATTGACGGTGAAAAGCACTCGTTCGGTGACGCCGAAAAACGCTTTTCCATCCAGAGCATTGCCAAGGTCTTCTCATTCGTGCTCGCCTACTCTCGTGTGAAAAGCAATATCTGGGAGCGGATGGACCTGGAACCCGCGGGTACACCTTTCAACTCGTTGGTTCAGCTGGAATACGACAAAGGAATTCCCCGGAACCCTTTTGTCAACGCCGGTGCCATCGTGGTGTGCGATATTCTGGTAAGTGAGCTCGCCTCCCCGATGGAAGAGATCCTCTCGTTCATACATGAGCTAACTTCCCACCGCTCCGTACAGTTCAACCCACTTGTGGCTCAATCCGAAAAGGAGACCGGTTTCCGCAACTACGCACTGGTCAACTTGATGAAGTCGTTTCATAACATCCACAACGATATCAATCAGGTGATGGACCTCTACTTCCAGCTCTGCTCTATCGAGATGAGCTGCCGGGAGCTTGCCGAAGCCTTCTTGTTCCTGGCTAACAACGGGGTAATTCCCTACTCAGGCCAACGAATCCTCTCGCCCAGCCGAACCAAGCGCACCAACGCCCTAATGCAAACCTGCGGCTTCTACGACGAGGCCGGGCAGTTCACGTTCAAGGTGGGCCTACCAGGCAAAAGCGGCGTGGGCGGCGGTATCGTGGCGGTACATCCCGAGCGGTACAGCATAGCGGTGTGGAGCCCCCGGCTCAACAAAAAAGGGAACTCACACAAGGGAATGCTCTTCCTGGAAGAGTTCACCACGAAAACGAAACTCTCCATTTTTTAAGAAGCCGGAACAGCCATCTTAAAACTATTTCAAAAAAAAGAGAGGAACAACTAAAAACTTAACGAGTCATATTATAAAGTGGCCCTAAAAACAACTCCAAAACAGGAGGCAACTCCAATGGGACTAAGAGAAGACTACAGGTGAGAGCATCACCCTTTACACCAATTCTTAAATATATAAAAAAGCCCCTTGAAACATTGGGTTTTAGCGTGAAATCCTCTATTTTTGCCGTCGATAGAAAAAACGTTGACTGAAAAAGTACTTGGATGAAGATAGACTTTAAAGAGCGGACACCTCAGCTGGTTGCCCTGATCGGGGTACTGGCCATTGTTTTGGTCATCCTCCTCGGGTTTTTAATCACCCGGAACCGGCAAATGAGCGAGATGCAGGAGCAATTCGTGATTGACAAACAGGATCTGGAGGACGAGTACGAGGCTATTTCACTTCAGTACGAGGGATTCAAGTTCAGCGTGCAGAACGATTCGCTACTGTACAAGCTCGAGAACGAGCAAGCGAAAGTACAACGTCTTCAGGAAGAATTGCGGATGACCAGCGCAGCCGACAAGGCGGAGATCAAGCGGTTAAAGGATGAGCTGGCCACATTACGCAAGATACTCCGCTCCTACGTGCAGCAGATTGACTCCCTTAACCGGCTAAACGAGGAACTGCGTGCCGAGAACCGGCAAATATCTGACCAATACCAACGAACCAGCCAAACTTTACGGAAGGTGTCTCAAGAGCGGGAGCAACTGTCGGAAAAGGTATCACTGGCCGCCCAACTGGTAGCCACGAATATCAGTGCGAAGGCGGTTAACGACCGCGGCAGGGAGCAGACCCGTTTGAGCCGCAGCACCCAGTTCGTTATTTCGTTCACGGTGGCCCGCAACATCACCGCCGAACCCGGGGAGCGCACAATCTACGCCCGATTAATGGGTCCTGATGGGTCGCTCCTCTCCAAAAGCGCATCGAACACGTTCCCCTACGAAAACAGGGATATCCAATACTCCATACGGCGTACCGTTGAATATGGAGGGGAGGAGTTACCGGTGACCCTCTATTGGGATATCGAAGAGTTCCTAATGGCTGGCACCTACCAGGTTGACCTCTTTGCCGATGGCCACCACATCGGCAAACATAGCTTCTCCATGAACGAGTGATTGCTCTAAGTATTCACTTGACAGGTATTTGCAGCGCTCGGCAAAGTTTAAGCAAACAGGCAAGAGTTTCGTGACTTACGAAAGCCATGCCACTCATTCCAACATGTTAAGGAAGCTTTTCTCGTCGATAATTTTCACCCCCAGTTTACGTGCCCTTTCCAGTTTGGCCGGCCCCATATTTTCACCGGCAAGGATATAGTCTGTCTTTTTCGATACCGAGCCGCTGTTTCTCCCGCCATGTTGCGCTATCATCGCCTTGTACTCATCCCTCGAGTGTAGCTCGAAGGTCCCGCTAATCACGATGGTGAGTCCCTCCAACTTATCGGTTCGGGTAGATAGCGCCTCCTCACTTAGGGCAAACTGAAGTCCCTGCTCCCGCAGTCGGCTCACAAGGTTCACCCGATCCGGTTGTGCGAAGAAGTCGATCACGCTCCGGGCAATACGTTCGCCAATCTCCTCCACCGCCGTCAGCTCCTCTTCGGAAGCCTTAGCCAGCAGGTCGATATCGGGAAAAGCATGCGCCAACTTTCGAGCCACCGTCTCGCCAACAAAACGTATCCCCAGGGCAAACAACACCCGCTCGTACGGAACAGCCCTCGATTTATCGATACTCTCTATAAGGTTGTTCGCACTGGTCTCCCCCCAACGATCCAAGTGTACTAGGTCGTCGAACCGCAACAGGTAGAGGTCGCCCACGTCATGCAACAATCCCTTATCGTACAGTAACGAGATGGTCTCAGGCCCCATGGTGATATCCATGGCGCGGCGACTCACGAAATGCTCGATGCGTCCCTTTATCTGCGGGGGGCACCCCTCGCTGTTGGGGCAATAGTGTACCGCCTCATCTTCATTACGCACTAACAGGGTTCCACAATCAGGGCATCGCCTGATAAAAGTCACCTTCTCGCCCAACATGAAGCGTGCCTCCCTATCCACACCCGTAATCTTGGGAATGATCTCCCCCCCCTTCTCCACGTACACCTGGTCACCGATATAAAGGTCCAACGCCTCAATCGCATCCTCGTTGTAGAGTGACGCCCGCCTGACGGTCGTCCCTGACAACAACACCGGGTCGAGGTTAGCCACGGGGGTGACCGCCCCGGTACGCCCCACCTGGTAGGAGACCGACGCCAGCCTCGTGACGGCCTGCTCAGCGTTGAACTTATAGGCGATGGACCAGCGGGGGAACTTGGAGGTAGCCCCCAAGTTACGCTGTTGTACCAGCGAGTCGACCTTCAGCACCACCCCGTCAATCATCACGGGTAGCTCTTTTCGCTTCTCGTCCCACTGCTTCAGAAAATCGAACACCGCCTCTAGGGTAGCGCACCGCCTCATCGCGGTCGACACGTTGAAGCCCCACTCCCTTGCCTGCGCCAGGTTATCGTAGTGACTGTCACTGGGTAGCGACTCAGCGGTCACGTTGTACACATACGACTCCAGCCCCCTGGAGGCCACCTCCCGCGAGTCAAGCAATTTTATCGTGCCGGAGGTCGCGTTGCGAGGGTTAGCAAACGGTTCCTCACCCTGCTCTTCCCGTTCCCTGTTTAGCGCGTCAAACGAGTTCCATGACATCACGATCTCGCCCCTTACCTCAAGGTACACTGGAATACCTTCGCCCTTCAAGAGCAACGGCACATTGCGGATGGTGCGCACGTTGGTCGTCACATTATCCCCCTTGCTCCCGTCGCCACGCGTGACTGCCCGTACCAGACGCCCCTCTTCATAGACCAGCGATATCGAGGTACCATCGTACTTCAACTCGCAGACGATCTCAAACGGCTCGTTCAGCGCCCGCTGAACCCGGTTATAAAAATCGGCCACCTCCCCCTCGGAGTAGCTATTCTGCAGCGAAAGCATCGGGAAGCGATGCTCCACCTGAGTGAAGCGGTTGCTGATATCGCTTCCCACCCGTACCGACGGGGAGTTGGGGTCGTAATATTCCGGGTGCGCCGCCTCCAGCTCCATTAGCTGCCTCATCCTCTGGTCGAACTCGAAGTCGGAGATAACGGGCCGCGACAGCACGTAATAGTTGTAATTATGCTCATGCAGCTCAGCTCGTAGCCGCTCAATTTGTCGTTTGATTGATTCCATCGTACCGTTTAGCTTGTTTTCCACCGTTTATCTATATCACCTTTACGTATAGGTGCTGTTAACTTATTCCCTATCATATTCCTATTTACTTCCAGACACGCGACTTCCAACCATGTAGTTATATCCTGCCGTTTATTCGTTGTGAACAACCTTATTTGAATAGTTTCATCCAAGGAAAGATTGGCCGCCCGCTTCCCGGTGCGGAAAAGTTGTCCACCGATACCGCAACGGTCAGCACCTGCTGAAACATGGCTTCACCTTGCGACACGTGCAGGTTGCCGTTTAGCTTTACAGCAACGTAGCCCGACTCCATCAACCGGATGTACCACTTGCTTTGCAGGTAAGGAGAGCCTTGCAGAAACCGTGATCCCCAATACAGGTCGGTACCGTACCGCGAAAAGAGCCTCGACCGGGCATCCCCCACGTACAACGTGTTCTCGGTACCTATCCCGTGCAACTCGGCGTTAGCACGCACGGTGAACCCCACGGGCAGGTACGTCTCATCGGCCTTACGGTCTCGCTCCAGCCCGATGAACAGGCCGACCGATGCCATCCCCTTAAAACCGCTATCTCTATCTCGCTCCACGCCCAACGAAAAGAGGCCCTGGAGTTGCTCGCTTACCCCGTAAGCCGGGTTCATCGGCAGGGTGCCCGCGTAATGAAACATATAAGATTGGAAATCGGCAAAAAAAAGTCCGGCGGACGCTTTCCCCGATGCCCCCAAGAAGAAACTCTCCCGAGCATCGGGCGTGGCGTGCCCCGTCCAGTCCATCCAGACGTTCATGAAGTTTCGGCCCCGCCCCACCTGAAAAAAGAGCCCCTGCATCAACGGCCTGAAGTAGGTGACCGAGTCGCGGAAAAAGAGGTCAGAATAATTGGGCAGCACCTCCCCCCTGGGAAAAGCACCCGCGCGGAAAAGCACCTTGGGTGAATCGTACTGGTAATAAAGAAGGGCCTGCAGCTTGTCGATCGTCTCCTTTGACCCCGGGATAGACAAAAGGTAGGCGCCTGCGTAAAGGGCGTTGGACGAGAGACCCGATTCCCAGACGATCCCCCCCACGGGACTTAACCACATCCCCTTCATCGTTTGGGCCGGTGCGAAAGTGGACCTGGCGTACTCCTGGTTATCGAAAAAAAAGTCATAACCCACCCGCCACCTTTGTTCTTGTGCGTTCAGCGTTGCCCAAGAACAGAGGAGCAACATGAGACACAGCACCCGCCATCTTCTCTGCATTCCTGTTTCGATTTGTTTCGATTTGAATCACTCAACAAATGGTAAAGATACATATTTATTCGTGAAACCAACGCGTTGCTCATCAAACAATCGCAGTTTGCCAATCTATTCCCGAACTCTAGGAAAGGTTCCAAAAAAAAATCACAACCTGCTGAAAACATGGACATTATAATTTGTTCACTGTTTTATTTTGTAATCATGTGGTTTTTTTTTATTATCTTTGTACTCAAATAAAGATTATTAGCTTCATGACTCAGAAAAAAATTTTGTACATTTCACAGGAAATTTATCCTTACCTTGACGAGACGCCCATTTCAAATATTTCACGGCACTTGCCTCAGGCTATTCAGGAAAAAGGAAAAGAGATTCGTGCTTTTATGCCTAAGTACGGGAATATCAACGAGCGGCGCAACCAGCTTCACGAGGTTATTCGTCTCTCGGGAATGAACCTTATCATTGACGACACCGACCACTCATTGATTATCAAAGTGGCCTCAATACAAGCGGCCCGAATGCAGGTCTACTTTATCGATAACGAAGATTACTTCCAAGATCGGGAGACCTTGGTCGATGAAAATGGTGAAGAGTACGATGACAATGACGAGCGAAGCATTTTTTTCGTTCGTGGTGTAATGGAAACCATCAAGAAATTACGGTGGGTACCAGATATAGTACACTGCCACGGTTGGTTCAGCGCATTGGCCCCACTCTACGTCAAAAAGGGATACGCTGATGATCCCTGCTTCAAAGATGCCAAGGTGATCTACTCCCTCTACGATGAGGAGATGAAAAAACCATTTAACGTAAGTACGGCCGATAAACTGCGGTTTGAGGGAATCGGTGAACCCGAAATAGAAAGGGTGAAAGCACGAGGCACCATGAACTACTTAAACCTGATGAAGTTGGCGATCGACTTTTCAGACGGTATCATCCTGGGTAGCAACTCTATAAACCCCGATGTAAAGGCATTCCTCGATGAGCAGAAAACGCCGGTTCTCCCCTTTGATGACGACTTCGACAGTTATGCAACGAGCATCGATGCCTTCTACGACAAGATCGCTGGGTAATCAATACAGCTTGCGGCGATTCACAATTCTCCACGTGGTTGACCTCCCGTGTTAAGGCGAATCCAACAACAGCTATTGGGAGCGATCCAAAAATATCATTAAAAAGCGGCAGAAAGAGCTTCACAAGCTTTTTAGTAACGTATATTTTTTAGATATTTGTGGTGTTAAAACCATTTTTTTTGAATCGAATGAAGTTGAAATCCTTATACAAAGGGCTTTTCATCACCTTTTTCGCCCTTCTTTCCGTCTCATGCGATGACAATCTCCGTCAGGTTGGGTTCACCATCCAGCCAGAGCGGGATCGTCTTGCCGTGGGCGTTGACACGCTTTTGCTGGAAGCCACGACGGTGCAAGTAGACTCGGTTTTTTCCAAGACCAATTACCCCGTTTTGGGCGAGTATATCGACCCGGTGTTCGGTTCCATCAAATCGGAGTACATCGGTGAGTTCTACCTCTCCCCAGGGGCTGAGTTCAAGGAGAGTGCGGTAATCGACTCTGTAAGAGCGGTAATCTCCTATACCACCATGATGGGCGACTCATTGAGTCCCATGAGGTTATCTATATATGAGGTTACGGAATCATTAAAGGGCATTAATAATTACACACATATTAATCCGGAGGTATTTGCCAATATGTCGGCCCCATTGGGATCGTGTCTCTTCACAGGGAAAAACGTAACGCACCACACGGAGACTTACAGCTCGGGATACACCGCACAAGAGCTCAAGGTGTACGACATAAACGTGCAGTTGCCGAAATCGATCGGGGAAAATTTCCTTGCGGAATACAAGAAAGAGGGGCACGGCAAGTTAGCCAACGCGGATACTTTTCGGGAATACTTCCCAGGCTTGTACTTCACTACCAGCTTTGGTAACAGCACCATCCTCAGCATAAACCTCACATCGCTCGACGTGCACTACCACTACACCGATAAAGAAGGATCGTCCAAGGGTACCGATACCATCCGAACATCCAAGTTTCGCTTAAATATCACCCCTGAGGTGACACAAATAAACCACGTGGAGAATAAGAACGAGCAACTTCTAGTGGAGAACAACGACTACACCTACGTGAAGACCCCAGCAGGCGTGTTTACGAAGATCACTTTCCCCCTCTCTCGGCCGTACATTCACGAGAAGTTAAAATCCCAAGCCTTGAACCTGGCCAACTTCACGGTATATGCGATGCCCGATGCATTGGAGGATCCGATGGTGAAACTCAACCCGCCTGAGTACTTGCTGCTTGTGAACGAAGATTCGCTTGCCGGATTCTTCGAAAACCGCAAGCTAAAAGATGATGTGACCAGTTTCCTCTCAGACCCGTTCGATCGAACCACCTACTCTTATCAGTTCAACAACATCTCCACCATGATCAACCACTATAACGAGAAGAACCGGGAGAGTGGTGGGAAACCTTTCGACTTGACCTACTACCTGATTCCCGTGGATGCCACTTTCACTACCGTCCAAACCAGCTATTACGGTGGTAGCAGCCAGGTGCTAACCGCAATCCACAACCAGATGTGGCCCACGGCGGCCATACTGGACAAACGGAAAGGAAACTTAAAAGTGGAGTTGATTTTCAGCAATTTCTAACGGGACAAAACTTTCGTGCTCAAACTTGGTCTTTTTGCTTCAAAACAGCGTGCCCTGCTCGCTCGCCCGCTTGCGACCCAAATGTAGGTACGCGAGTTCAGTAGCCTCCCGCCCACGCGGGGTCCGCTTGATGAACCCCTCCTTGATCAAGAAAGGCTCGTACACCTCTTCGATGGTACCGGCGTCGTCCCCAACGGCCGTGGCGATCGTGGTGATTCCCACGGGTCCTCCCTTAAACTTATCAATGATGGTCAACAATATCTTGTTATCTATCTCGTCCAAGCCGTACTTGTCGATGTTTAACGCCTCCAGCGCGTATGCAGAGATAGCTCGGTCTATAGAACCATTCCCCTTTACCTGTGCAAAGTCACGTACCCTCCGCAGCAACGCGTTCGCCACCCGGGGGGTTCCCCGGCTCCGGGAGGCGATCTCCCTGGCGGCAGCGGGTTCACAGGTAACCCTCAAGATGTCGGCCGAACGCGACACGATGCCGGTGAGCGTTTCCACCTCGTAGTACTCGAGGTGCATGTTGATACCGAACCGCGCACGCAAAGGGCTGGTCAGCAGGCCACTGCGGGTGGTCGCCCCGACGAGGGTGAACGGGTTCAAGTCAATCTGAATGGAGCGGGCACTTGGTCCCTTGTCAATCAGTATATCAATACGATAATCCTCCATCGCACTGTAGAGGTACTCCTCAACCACCGGCGATAGGCGGTGGATCTCATCAATAAAGAGAACGTCATTGGCTTCAAGCGACGTGAGGATACCAGCCAGATCACCCGGCTTGTCCAGCACCGGGCCGGAGCTGACCTTAAAGCCCACGCCCAGCTCATTCGCGATGATGTTAGAGAGCGTGGTTTTACCTAACCCGGGCGGCCCGTGAAGCAACACGTGGTCAAGCGACTCCCCCCGCATGCGGGCAGCGCTCACAAACACCTTCAGGTTCTCCACGATCTTATCTTGGCCGCTAAAGTCATCAAAGGTGAGGGGGCGCAAGCTATTCTCGAATTCGCGCTCCTCCTCCTGTAAGTGGCGATAGCTATGTATATCGAATCTCTCTTCCATGATCAAGGGCAAAAATAGCTATTTCTCGCGAGTTTTGGAAATTGCGACCACGTTCCTTTTCAACCCGGCAAATTTGCCCCTTTTCACGGCAGAGTGGCGAAACAGCGCATGGAAGCCATCCTCATCCATCTCCGTCAACCGTTCCCAGTCGAGCGACAAAAACTCTTCCGACGGTACGAATTGGGGGGTATCATGCGGGCGGGCCTCTCGATTGAACGGGCAAACCAGTTGGCAGATATCACACCCGTAAACATTGTTTCTTAGGCTGGAAACTACCTCCGGTGCAATCTCCCCCCGGTTCTCGATGGTTTGGTACGAGATACACTTGCCGCTATTCAGCCAGTAAGGCCGCTCGATGGCGCCGGTAGGACAAAAATCGAGACATTTCCGGCACTCCCCGCACAACTCGTCGATGGGGTTGTCGTACTCCAGCTCCAAGGAAAGGATAATCTCGCCCAGGAAGAAGAACGATCCCCGACCCGGGATGATCAACAACGTGTTCTTCCCCACGAAGCCAATGCCCGCCTGGGCCGCCCAATGCTGTTCCAGCACGGGCGCCGAATCACAGAAATAACGCCCCGTCACCTCAGGGTGATGTCCCTTGATAAACAAAAAGAGCTGCTCCAGCTTCTCCCACATCACCTCATGGTAATCCTTCCCGTACGCGTAATACGCGAAGCGAGGCGCACCACCGGGTTGCTTTTGACGGGGGTAATAGTTGAGAGCCACAGAAACGATGGAGCGGGCACCCTCCACCAGCAACCGCGGATCGAGCCGCTTCTCCACGTTACGCACCAGGTAGCTCATCCCAGCATGGGCACCTTCCGATAGCCATTGCCTATACTGTCCCTCCTTACCGCTGTCATGCGCCCGACAAATACCGCACGCGTCAAATCCCAACGAAAACGCTTGCCGCTTGATCTCTTCGGAAAAAGTCATGGTTCAGTCGGTTTAAACAGGACAAACAGCTACGCCAGGCTGAAATCAAGTTGCCGCCTTTCCAGGTTGGCCCGTGCCACTTGAATGGTCAAGGCTTGCCCCAGGCGGTACTCTCGCCTGGTGCGTCTTCCAACGAGCCGGTAGTTCTTTTCGTCCAACTCGTAGAAGTCGTCGTCCAACTCGCGGATGGGGATCATTCCCTCGCACTTGTTCTCGTTGATCTCCACGTAAATGCCCCACTCTGTCACACCAGATACCACGCCATCGTACACCTTTCCCACCTTATCGGCCATGAACTCCACCTGCTTGTACTTGATGGAGTCCCTCTCGGCGTTCGCCGCCACCTGCTCCATCTGGGAACAGTGTTCGCACTGCCCCTCGAGTCCCTTCTGATCCACACCCTTTCCTCCATCCAGGTAGCATGTCAGCAGGCGATGAACCATCATATCGGGATAGCGGCGGATGGGTGAAGTGAAGTGGGTATAATAGTCGAACGCCAACCCGTAATGCCCCACGTTTTTGGTACTATACACGGCTTTGGACATGGTGCGTATCGCGATCGTCTCGATCAGGTTCTCCTCGGGGCGACCCTGTATCTTATCCAGTAGCGAGTTGATACTTTTCGCCACCTCCACCTTGGTGCCAGTAGCCTTAATCTTATGCCCAAAACGGAGTATAAAGGCATTGAAGGTGTCCAGCTTCTCCGGATCGGGTACGTCGTGTACCCGGTAGACGAAGGGTCTGACCTTCTTTCCCTTGGGCACCCGGCCGATGAGCTCGGCCACTGTTCTGTTCGCCAGCAACATGAACTCCTCGATCAGATGATTCGACTCTTTCGCCTCCTGAAAATAGACCCCCAGTGGCTTACCCTTTTCATCGAGATTAAACTTCACCTCGTGCCGGTCAAAGTTGATGGCCCCGTTTGCAAAGCGACGCTCCCGCAACTGCTGTGCCAGCTGATTCATCTGCCGGAGCTCTGCCACGAAATCACCCTTTCCGGTCTCTATCACTGCCTGTGCGTCTTCGTAGGTAAGCCGGCTATCGGACTTGATGACGGTACGTGCAACGCGTGAATGTTGAACCTCTCCATTTTGATTCAACTGGAAGATAACCGAAAAGCAAAGTTTCTCTTCGCGGGGACGCAACGAACAGAGCTCGTTGCTCAGCCGTTCCGGTAACATCGGCACGGTACGATCTACCAGGTAAACGGAAGTTGCCCTATTCTCCGCCTCCACGTCCACGGGGTCGCCGGGCTTCACGTAATGGGTTACGTCGGCAATGTGCACCCCCAACTCCCACAGGTTGATGCCAATCGCCCGGAAGGAGAGGGCATCATCAAAGTCCTTCGCATCTTTCGGATCGATGGTGATCGTGAATACATCGCGAAAGTCCTCCCGGCGAGCAATCTCCTCTTTCCCTATGGTATCATCTATTTTAGCCGCGTACTCCTCCACCTCGTTGGGGTAGCGGTAAGGCAAACCGTACTGTGCGAGAATTGCATGCATCTCGGTGTCATTTTGCCCCGGTTGCCCTAATATGTCCACCACTTTCCCCACCGGATTATTGGCCTTACGTGGCCACTCCACGATCTCGACCACCACCTTATCGCCATCCTTGGCCCCGTTAAACTCCTCTCTCGGGATAAAAATATCATTCGCCAGGTACTTGCTATCCATCACCAGGAAAGCAAAATGGCGCTGTACCTCCAGTACGCCCACGAAACGATTCCGCACGCGCTCTAGTACTTCTATCACGGCACCCTCGGTATCCGACCGCCTCCGTTTCGCAAGCAACTGCACACGTACCCGGTCGCCGTTCATCGCATGCATGCTATTGCGCTCGGCAACATGGACGATATTACCGTCGTCGTCCGGCACGAAGAAGTTCTTCCCGTTACTCCTCCGCTCAAAGCGACCCTCGAGGATCAACCCCCGGTCGTTAATCCGATACCTACCCCGGGATGACTCCAATACCAGTTCGTCGTCGCGCATCTTATCGAGCACGGCGAGAAGCAGTCTCCTACCCTCTTCACCCTGAACGTTTAATGCCGCGGCGATCTGCTTATAGTTGAACTGTTTCTCCTTATTAAGCGTGAGGAACTCGCTGATCGCATCTATTAGCTCACTCCTTCTAATCCGGGGAGTTGAAAGAGTTGCTCTCTTTTTCTTACCCATAATCTTGATTTGGTTTTCGTTACTGCAAAGTAATAAAAAAAAATTGATACTGCATCTATGTTTCACCTTTCTCACATTCACCAAAAGGGTGTAGTCAAATTTCGCAAATAGAGCGGCAATCGTTATTTTTGCAGGACGATCCATAACAAGAAGTCAGCTATGAACGGGAAGAAAATTCTTATCACGGGCGCCAGTGGCTTTATCGGAAGCACGGCTGTGGACAAGGCCCTAGAACTGGGTCTCGACACGTGGGCCGGCATCCGGAAGAGCAGCAGCCGTGCCTACCTGCAAGACAAGCGGATTCACTTCATCGATTTGCCGTACCACGACAAGGAGAAGCTTAGGAAAAAGTTGCGCTCGTTCGTGGATCAACACGGGCGCTTCGACTACATCCTTCACATCGCCGGGGCAACGCAAGTGCTCCGTGAAGCCGATTTTTTCAGGGTGAACTACGAATACACCCGTCATTTGGTCGACGTGCTCATAGGGGAGGGGCTGCAGCCTGATGGCTTCGTGCTGATGAGCACACTCGGCGTCCTGGGCGTTGGCGATGAGGTGGATTACATCCCCTTTAGGGCGGATCATGTTCCCAAGCCGAACACGGCCTACGGTAAAAGCAAATTGAAAGCAGAAAACTACCTGAAATCCCTCGACGACTTTCCCTACCTGATCCTTCGCCCCACCGGCGTGTACGGCCCGCGCGACAGGGATTACCTCATCCTTATGAAAGCGGTTAAAAATGGGTTGAACGTGGGGGCCGGTTTCAAAGAGCAACGATTATCGTTCATCTACAGCGAAGACCTCGTGGAGATCATCTTCACGCTATTGGATAAGGGGATTACCCGAAGAGAGTTCCTGGTATCAGACGGCGACAGTTATACCGACAGCGAGTTTAACGCGATCGTGCAGGAGGCGTTACAACGCAAACGGGTGCTACGGGTAAAGGTTCCCTTGTGGATCGTGAAGCCCGCCGCGTTCCTCAGCGAGAAGTGGGCCGCCCTGTTCGGGAGGACCACCACCTTTAACAGCGACAAGTACACCATCATGAAGCAGCGCAACTGGGCATGCGACATTACCCCCCTTCGTGAAGCCATCGACTTCACGCCTGCGCACCGGTTAAAGGAAGGTGTCGCCAAGACGGTCACGTGGTACAGGGAGCATGGGTGGCTTTAGGAAAACCACAACAGGATAATAGAAGGGGTTAAATAGCTTGAACGTGATGTTTTTAACGTGCTCGCTTGGATAAGGCTGTTTTTTCATGTACTTTTGTCGTATGAAACGAGCATGAAAACTGTTTTCACACAAGAACATGATTAAAGCGAGTTCCATACGATACATTTGAAAATAATAATTTTAATCGTATGAAAATAGCAATAATTGGTTACGGCAAGATGGGGCGAGAAATCGAGAAAGTAGCCCTCGAAAGGGGCCACGAGATCGTCGCCACCATCGATCTACATGAAGAGGAGAAGTTCGCCTCACCCGAGTTCAAGAGTGCTGATGTGGCGATCGAGTTCACCGCGCCTACCAGTGCCGTGAAAAACTACCTGCTCGCCTTTGAGGCGGGTGTACCCGTCGTTTCCGGCACAACCGGGTGGCTGGAGCAGGTGGACCGTGTGAAGGGGGCGTGTGAGCAAGCGGGCTTGGCCTTTTTCTACGCCTCCAACTTTAGCCTGGGCGTCAACCTCTTCTTTGAGCTCAACAAGGCACTCGCCCGGATGATGAACCGGTTCAGCGAATATGATGTGCGGATGGAGGAAACCCATCACATTCACAAGCTGGATGCACCCAGCGGCACCGCGATCACGCTCGCCGAGGGAATTCTGGAACAGCTGGACCGAAAGCAGAGGTGGTCACTAGAGGGCAACGTGCCCGACACGCTGTACGTGAAAGCGTTTCGTGAAGGTGAAGTGCCCGGTATCCATAGCGTGATCTACGAGTCGGAAGTCGACTCCATCCGCATCACGCACGAGGCGAAAAGTCGCAAGGGGTTTGCCTTGGGTGCGGTGCTGGCGGCGGAGTTCACGAAAGGGAAAAGAGGCTTCCTCACCATGAACGACCTGCTTAACTTGAAGTAAACTATTCAGCCAACAAAACAATGATAACCTATGAGCAAAAAACCATCCCCCCATCAGCAAGCCCAACAAGGTAAAGCCGCTCGCCCAACGCTACGCGAGCGATTTCAGAATGCGAGTCGCCGCCAGTGGATATGGTGCACCACCTGGTTGGTGCTTACCCTCCTGTTTGCAGTGTGGGCACGCTCGCTGTGGGTATTAATACTCATCCCGTTCATACTGGACATCTATATCACCAAGTTCTTGCCCTGGGGCTTCTGGAAACGATCGAAAAGCAACGCGGTCCGGAAAACCATGGAGTGGGTCGATGCTATCATATTCGCGCTGATCGCGGTCTACTTCATCAACACCTTTTTTTTCCAAAACTACCAGATTCCCACCTCCTCATTAGAGAAATCGCTATTGGTGGGCGACTTCCTGGCAGTCAGCAAGCTCAGCTACGGTCCCCGCTCACCCATCACCCCGCTCTCATTCCCGTTGGCGCAACACACTATGCCTGTCGTAGGGGGCAAGTCGTACTTCGAGAAACCGCAATGGGAGTACCGGCGACTAAAGGGATTCGGACAGGTAAAACGTAACGACATCGTGGTCTTCAACTTCCCCACGGGCGACACGGTAGCACTGAACCGGCAGGCCGAGGATTTCTACTCCCTGGCTAAACGCCATCCCGAGGGTAGTGCCGGGATACGTGCTGACAAGCGCTCGTATGGCGAGGTGGTGTACCGCCCGGTAGACCGACGGGAGAACTACGTGAAGCGCTGTATTGGGCTTCCGGGAGAGACCCTGGAGATGCGGAACGACACGGTGTTCATCAATGGGCAGTACATCCCCAACCCTCGCCTGGCGCAACACAACTACATGATCCATACCGATGGAACCCAGCTCTCAGCGGAGCTCTTCATGGAGCTTGGGGTGAACAAGGTCGACTACACACTGGAGAGTTACGGGCAACAGGTACCCCGCTCGCAAGACCTCACCGGAGTGGATAGCCTGAGCATGGCGCTTTTCGGGTTGTATGCCCGCGATGGAAATAACGGCAGACTCTACTTCAGCATCCCCATGACAGAAGATATGGTAGAAAAAGTAAAGGGCAAACCCTTTGTCTGGAACGTTATCAAAGAGAAAGAACAACCCAGCCTAAACTACTACTACCCGCTCAATCACAACGGTGGGTGGACCCGAGACACCTACGGCCCGATATGGATACCTCAGAAAGGGAGAACCCTCACCTTCGATGGGGACGTTGACTTCAAGGTGGCGGCCTACGAGCGCTGCATCAAGAACTACGAAGGAAACGACTTCGCCTACCACGACGGGATGGTCTACATCAACGGGGAGGTGGCCTATTCATACACCTTCAAGTTTGACTACTTCTTCATGATGGGCGATAACCGCCACAACTCGGCCGACTCCCGCGTGTGGGGCTTCGTACCCGAAGACCATATCGTGGGGCAACCCAGGCTCATCTGGTTATCACTGGAGAAAGACCGGGGCTGGTTTAACGGAAGAATACGATGGAAGCGGCTGTTCCGAAACGCGAACATCCCCGCGTGAAACGGGTACTCCTGCCCTCCTTTTACCTCGCCCCCATGGAGTACTATGCTGCGCTGTTTCATGCTCACAGTGCCCAGGTCGAGGTATACGACCACTACCAAAAACAGTCGTACCGCAACAGGTGCGTGATCGCGGGAGCCAACGGGCCGATGACGTTAAGCATCCCGGTAGAGAAACCGAAAAGCGAAACCGCTCCCATGAGGGACATGCGGATCTCGGATCACGGCCATTGGCGACACCTCCACTGGAACGCGATCAGATCGGCCTACAACTCCACTCCTTTCTTCCCGTTTTACGAAGACGACTTCAGGCCCTTTTACGAAGAGAAGATCCCGTTTCTCCACGACTTTAACGAGCACCTGCGACAACTCGTCTGCCGACTTATTGGCATTGAAACGCCCGTTACCTACACCACCCGGTATATCGTGCGTCCAGATGCGGAAAAACAACCGGGAGGGGAAGAAACTTATCAAGAAAACGGTGAACTGGAAAGAAAACGACAGACAAAAGGAAGCAAACAACAGGAAAGGAAAGGGCAAACAGAACAGAATGAACAACCTGATCAAGACAACCAAACCGGTGAGCTCGTTATCGACCTAAGGGAAGTAATTCACCCCAAGCGCCCCCCGTACCTCGCCATGCCACCCTACTACCAGGTTTTTAGCGAGAAACTGGGATTCATGCCCAACCTGAGTATCATCGACCTGCTTTTCAACCTCGGAAATGAATCCAGGCTATATCTGACTCAAATTTCACATCCTCACCATTTTTCTTTATTTTTGTAACAACTATGTTCAACACCGAGGGGTTTATACAGTAATAACGTAAGATTTATGCAACATCAAAAGAGAAGGGTTCGCTTTGCACCCAGCCCCACCGGGCCGCTGCATATCGGCGGGGTGCGTACCGCCCTATATAACTACCTCTTCGCGAAGCAGCGGGGAGGGGACTTTATCCTGCGGATAGAAGATACCGACTCAACCCGGTTCGTCCACGGCTCGGAGGAGTACATCCAAGAGGCATTCGACTGGCTAGGATTACCGTTTGACGAGAGCCCCCGCGAAGGGGGTGACTTCGGGCCATACCGGCAGTCGCAACGGCGAGAGACCTACAAGGAGCACGTGCACCGGTTGCTGGAGAGAGGGGCGGCCTACATCGCGTTCGACACCCCCGAGGAGCTGGAAGCGAAGAGGAAAGAGGTTCCCAACTTCCAGTACGACGCATCCACCCGCGGGCAGATGCGCAACTCGCTCACCTTAGGGAAAGAAGAGACCAAGCGGCTGATCGACCAGAAGACCCAGTACGTGGTACGGGTGAAAATTGAGCCCAACAGAGAGATCGCGGTCGATGACATGATCCGTGGCAAGGTGGTCATCAACTCATCGGTACTCGATGACAAGGTAATCTACAAGTCGGCAGACGAGCTGCCCACCTACCACTTGGCCAACGTGGTGGATGACCACCTGATGAGAATAACGCACGTGATCCGCGGCGAAGAGTGGCTTCCTTCTGCCCCGCTGCACGTGTGGCTCTATCGAAACCTGGGTTGGGAGAAAACCATGCCAAGGTTCGCCCACTTGCCACTCTTGCTGAAACCGGAAGGAAACGGGAAGCTGAGCAAGCGAGATGGCGACCGCCTGGGGTTCCCGGTCTTCCCGCTGGAGTGGAAAGACCCGGCATCGGGTCAGCTTTCCATGGGCTACCGCGAAGCTGGCTACCTGCCCGAAGCGGTGATCAACTTCCTCGCCCTCCTGGGATGGAACCCCGGCACTGAACAGGAGATGTTCACGCTGGACGAGTTAGTCCGGGCCTTCTCCTTCGAACGGTGTAGCAAGGGCGGCGCCAAGTTCGATATCGATAAGGCAAAATGGTACAACCACCACTATATTCAAAACATGCCCAACCCGGTGATAGCTGAGCAGTTTCACCCTATATTGAAAGAAAAGGGTATCTCGGTCTCCATCGAAAAGGTGGCCCGGATCGTGGGACTGATCAAAGATAGGGTCCACTTCCTGAAAGAGCTGTGGGAGCAGTCACACTTCTTCTTTGAGGCACCAACGAGCTACGACGAGAAGACGGTCCGCAAGCGGTGGAAAGAGGAGACACCCGACCAAATGCGGCGGTTGATCGAGCTGTTCGGGTCGATGGAAAACTTCTCCGCCAACCACCAGGAAACGGTCGTGAAGCAGTGGATCAGCGACAACGACTTCAACATGGGTGGCATCATGAACGCATTGCGCCTCGCCATCGTGGGGGAACCCAAGGGACCCGCCATATTCGTGATTACCGAGTTGATTGGTAAGAAAGAGACCATCCGCCGAATCGAGAGGGCGATTGAATCAATAAACAACAGAAGTGATGGAGATTGATTTTGTAGTAACCTGGGTCGATATGGACGACCCGAACTGGAAGGCCGATTTCGCCAAATATTCCGACAAGATCGACAACACGAAGAACGAGGTGTCGGAAGCCCGCTTTCGGGATCACGGGTTCTTAAAATACTGGTTCCGGGGAGTGGAGAAATTCGCCCCCTGGGTTAGGAAGGTCCATTTCGTAACGTGCGACCAGAAGCCGGGGTGGCTCAACGCCTCCCATCCCAAGCTGCAACTGGTGAATCACACCGACTATATCCCTGAGAAGTTCCTGCCCGTGTTCAACTCTTCCCTCATCGAGATCTACCTTCACAAGATACCCGACTTAGCCGACCAGTTCGTCTACTTCAACGATGACTTTTTCATCATCAACCACCTTCCCAAAGAGCGGTTTTTCCGGGATGGGCTGCCCAACGACATTGCCGCCTTCCGCTACAACTCGGGGCTGGGACTATGGGCCAAATGCTTGAAGAACAACATCCGCGTGATCAACGAGCGGTTCAACAAACGGGAGGTACTCAAACGGGATCACGACAAGTGGTTCCACCCCTCGTACGGGAAAAAATCGAGGTTCACCCGCCTGCTGAAGCCGTACGGCAAGTTCGTGACCCTCATCACCCCGCACAACGCGCAGCCATACCTGAAATCGACCTTTGAAGAGGTGTGGGAGTACGCGGGCGACCACCTAACTGCCGTCTCGGAGAACCGCTTCCGAAGCCCCGACGATTACACGCAGGAGCTGTTCCGCACCTGGCAAATCTGCCGCTCCCACTTCAATCCCTACAACACCTACCAAGACACGAAGATGTTCCCGCTGCTATTACGGTCAAAGCAGGCGATCAAGGCGCTCTACAACCAAAGCTACAAGCTGGTTTGCCTGAACGACAACCAGCATATCCGTGATTACGAGCGGGTGATGACGGAGATCGAGCAGGCGTTTGAAACCATTCTTCCCGAAAAGTCGACCTTCGAGTTGTAATACGTTCGAGCTGTAAAAACAGGTATTCTTGGGTACAAAACAAGCCCCCGAGTAGGCATGGTTACTTCTTAGAAAAAAACACCGGATGCCACGGGGTAACCGTTACGCTACTGAGCAGATATTATTTCTCAAAAGAAGAACTCTCCGGGAAGAGCGACACCAGGAACGGCTCCACCCGTTTCCTGTCGTCATCGGTGGCATGGTGACTGTCATTGAGACAGAAAAGAGAGGGGTTGTACCTGTTGATAAAGTACCAGAAATCGGGTTTATGCAGCCGTATCCTACACGACTCGTTTCGCCCCACGTAGCGCAACTTCCCGCGGTTGACCGCCAACGCGTAATAGAGGTAAATAATCCGCTGTATATCCTCCTCGGTCCTAACGTGATGGGGTAGCGTGGCCGATATCGCCTTCTTGAAATCGACCTCGGCCGCCCGCCTGTAGTCCGACTTCAGGTACGCGTCGATGTTGTGGTGAGGCATTCCCGAGTAGTACCTCCCGAACTTCTTCTCGACCAGCAAGGCGGCGCGGTGGATGGTTTTTCGATAGATATTGGTGGGAATGGAGAAGTGGCGCTTCAGCTGATTCACCCACTTCCCCATGAATGCCCGCTGCAAACGCACCACGGGATGGCCTTCCGACGTGAAGAAGAAGCTTGGGGTGAGCGGTTTATGGAAAAACATATCATCGTTCGCGTAGAGAAAGTGCTCGGACAGGTTCGGTATCTTCCAAAGGCAGTGCTCAATAAC
The DNA here is from genome assembly GCA_033808735.1 of Fermentimonas sp. Classification (GTDB taxonomy): domain Bacteria; phylum Bacteroidota; class Bacteroidia; order Bacteroidales; family Dysgonomonadaceae; genus Proteiniphilum. The sequence continues at coordinate 25,743 of JAPXNA010000011.1, read as the reverse complement.
CACCGAATTGTAGCAAGGTAGCGATTCAGGGGGCAACAGTTGCCGTATATCCACCACCTCCACCCTATCGTTGGCCAGGTCGAGCCAACACGGGATCTGCTCGTCCGTCACGATAAACACCTTACGGATCCAGGGGGCATGTTTCTCCATGGAACGCAGGGAGTACATCAGCTCCCCGTTATCGGCATTTCGTGCTTTCGTGATAGCTTCCTCACTAAAGTGACTCTGTAGCCCCAGGAATTGGTTCTTCTTTGCCAGCCACTCCAGGTCACTTCCATCCACCCACAGGTAAACAAGGTCAATATCAAATGGTCGCATAAATCTCTTCGTATTCTTTAAAGTGCTGATCGGACAAAAACCGATTCGCGTATCCTTTCACCTCCTCGGGCAAACGAACGATTCCGTGAAATACAGCCAACCCGGAATAAATCCTCTTGAGCGATGAAAGGTTGACCCGCAATCTTTTTTTCATATCATAGTATCGTTGTCAAACAGCACTCTGCAAAAATAGTCTATTTTATTGTAACTTTACAGCGGGAAACCAGGTTTTCAAGCTATTGTACTTTTTTTCAAGCTTCATTTCGTTTAAGGTTGCTTTTCAACCGCAACCTTATCACAAACAGCTTCTGTAGCTGATGGGTTATTTGGTTTGAACTTACACTTGACATTACCCCGTGGAGTTTTTTCGTGGAAAACGGGAATATATCGTTTTTTTTTTGTTTATTTGATGAAAAATAGTCCCTATGAGCACGACCCATCCAAGGAAAAAAAGAAAGTTCCGTATCCGGACAAAACTGTTTGTACCGCTAATTTTTATCGTGGCAATCTTGTTGATCACCTATATTTTTCCCAGCCAAAGCAGTTTCAACTACTCGTTTGACGAAGGGAGGCCGTGGCAGTATGGCCTATTAACCGCCCCATTTGACTTTCCGATCTACAAGCCGGCCGATCAGCTCAAAGCGGAACAGGACAGCATACTGGAGTTCTACGAGCCCTACTTTACCGTCAACGATGACGTGCAAGCGGACGCATTAGCCAACTTCGACGTGGATGTGAACATGAATGCCAGACTAGCTGAACTTCCCCCCAAGCAGAAGGTCTACCTGCGCAAAAAGCTGGTCGATCTCTACGGGAACGGTATCATGCGCTCAGAAGACTATGACCGCATTCAAGGCTCTCGCACCGGCGCACTACGATTAAAGAAGGGAAATGTCGCGGAGTCTAGGGAGATCGATAGCTTCTTCACCATTCGCTCTGCCTACGAAAAAGTACTCGCAGATGCGCCCGAAGGGACCGAACTAAACACGCTAAAAGCCGCGAACATCAACGATTACATCCGCGAAAACATCGTTTACGACGCCAATACCTCCGAAAAAGCGAGGAGGGAGTTCGTGCAACAGGTAGACATTAGCCGGGGAATGGTACAACAAGGGCAACGGATCATCGATCAGGGAGAGATCGTAGATACCCATACCTACAACATCCTCTCATCGCTTAAGCGGGCATCCGACGAACGAAGTGGTGGAAGCGGCGCCAACACCTCTAAAATCCTGGGTCACCTCCTTTTGGTGACGCTAATCCTCGGTAGTTTTTACATGTACCTCCTCTACTTCCGACCGTTGGAGTACAAACGCCGCAAGCGGGTGTTCTTCATGGTGTCACTTATCGTCTTCTTCGTGGCGCTCACTGCGATCACGGTACGCTTGAACCTGTTCAACGTCTACATCCTCCCCTACGTGATCGTAACCATCATGATTCGCACGTTCATAGACTCACGCACCGCCCTTTTCGCGAGTCTGGCAACCATTTTTCTCAGCTCGCTCATGGTCCCTTTCCCGTTCGAGTTCATCGTTATACAAGTGCTGGCGGCTATGACCTCCATCTTTATGCTGAAAGAGTTATCGGAGCGTTCGCAGCTAATTAAAAGTTCGTTCTTCATCCTCTTCACCTACATCATTGTCTACCTGGGACTAGTACTACACCAAGAGGGAACCGTGAAAGAAGCCGATTGGGTGATGCTGATCTACTTCCTGATCAACTTTATCCTGATCCTCTTCTCCTACTCGCTGGTCTACCTCGTGGAACGCTCATTCGGCTTCATCTCGGGGGTCACGCTGGTGGAACTCTCCAACATCGACCGACCGCTACTAAAAGAGCTATCGGAAAAGGCACCCGGTACGTTCCAACACTCGCTACAGGTCTCCAATCTGGCCATGGCGGCGGCCAGTAAGCTGGGTGCCAACGCCTCGCTTATACGAACGGGAGCTCTTTACCACGACATTGGTAAAATGGTGAACCCTGCCTTCTTCACCGAAAACCAGCCACCGGGTATGAACCCTCACACGGGGCTACCCTTTGAAGAGAGCGCCCGAATCATCATCAACCATGTGAAAGACGGGGTGAAAATCGCACAGAAAAATAACGTGCCGAAGCAAATCATCGATTTCATCGAGACCCACCACGGCACCAGCGTGACCAAATACTTCTACACCTCGTGGAAAAACGCAAACCCCGGCAAAGAGATTAACGATACCGACTTCAGGTATCCCGGGCCAGATCCCTTCTCGAAAGAGACCGCCATCTTAATGATGGCCGATGCGGTAGAAGCCGCTTCACGCAGTTTGAAGGAGTATAACGAAACATCAATTCGCGGGTTGGTAGAAAAGATCATCGACACGCAGTTAGACGAGGGCTGCTTTAAATTGTCGCCGTTGACGTTTCGTGATATCCAAACGGTCAAAGAGGTGTTTGTCGACAAGCTACTCACCGTCTACCATACACGCATTGCCTACCCAGAACTTAGGCAGCCGGAGCCGCACAGACAACCGGAATAACCACAACCCTTATCCCTAGCCCGCGGTGACGCTCCCCGTAACACTCCATCCGTCGGCAGACCTATTCCCACTCGATGGTCGCGGGCGGCTTGGAAGATATATCGTACACCACGCGGTTCACCCCCTTCACCTGATGGATGATCTCGTTGGAGACCATCGCCAAGAAGTCGTAAGGCAAGTGAACCCAGTCGGCCGTCATGGCATCAACAGAGCTCACGGCCCGCAAGGCGATGGTATACTCGTACGTGCGCTCGTCACCCATCACCCCCACCGACCGTACCGGCAGCAGGATGGCAGCCGCCTGCCATACCCGGTCGTACAGACCGGAAGAGCGCAGGTGAGAGATAAAGATAGCGTCGGCCTCCTGGGTAATGCGCACCTTCTCCGGGGTGATCTCTCCCAGGATACGGATACCCAACCCGGGACCGGGAAACGGGTGGCGGTAAATCAGGTGAGGCGCCATCCCCAGCTCCAACCCAACCGCCCGTACCTCGTCCTTGAACAGCATCTTCAGTGGTTCGCATAGCTTCAGGTGCATCTTCTCGGGCAAGCCCCCCACGTTGTGGTGGCTTTTGATGGTGGTACCGGTGAGGGAGATCGACTCGATGATATCGGGGTAGATGGTCCCCTGGGCAAGCCATTGGATCCCTTTCAGTTTTTTCGCCTCGCTCTCGAACAGATCGATAAACCCTTTCCCGATGATCTTCCGCTTCTCCTCCGGATCGACTACCCCCCGCAACTCCTGGTAGAAATACTCCTTCGCATTCACCCCGATCACGTTAAGACCCAAATGCTCGTAGTTATCCAATACGGTCTCGAACTCGTCCTTTCGCAACAACCCATGATCCACGAAGATACAGGTAAGGTTCTTCCCGATAGCCCTATTCAACAGTACCGCGGCAACCGATGAGTCCACCCCCCCGGAGAGGGCGAGGATTACCTTGTCATCGCCCAACATCTCTTTGAGCTGCCGCACGGTGGTCCCGATAAACGATGCGGGGGTCCAGTCCCTCGTCACACCGCAGGTCAAGAGGAAATCATCTAGTATCTTTACCCCCTCCTCGGTATGAAAAAGTTCCGGGACGTGTACCGGGAAACCGACTGGGAAATGGCCGTGCGAACCCTGTTGTAACGAGGGACTAACCACCAACAGAGGGTATTTCCCTCGCAACTCATGTAGCTTTTTCACTAACGTATCGGGATCAGCTACAGGGGAATATATTCCTGGCGAAGGGGAAACGCCCGCCAACGGGGTAATGTCAGGTGACAAGGGGTCGTTAACCGGCTTAGGGCCACCTGAAAGAATCAAGCCCTTAATATACTGATCATCAGTAGGAAACTTGTGATAAGGAAAAATTTCGCAATAACAGTTCAGCTCCCGCACGCGGCGTCCTATGAGTTGCGTGGTCGGTGAACCAAAATCGAGGATAACTATTTTCTCAAGCATAACGTATGAAATGAAACGTGGCCAATTCGAGACAACAAAGGTATAAAAATAAATTATCCGGAGAAATATGGAGCGAAAAGGAAACAAATTGCTATCTTTGAACCGTATAAAAAATAAACGACTCAATGAGAATTCGATATATACAGGCCATTTTCCTTTTCATCTTGCTGGCTGCACCGCTCCACGCTCAATCGCTGGATGAGGCGAAGGGGTGGTACCTGGAGGGACGGTACGCCGAGGCGCTGCCCGTTTTTCAACGAGAATATCAAGAGAAGCCCGACAATGCGCCCCTCAACCAGTGGGTGGGCGTCTGCCTCTACGAAACGGGCAAAATACTGGAAGCGAAGGAATACCTCGAGTTCGCCTCCTCCAAAAAGATCCCCGAGGGCTACCTCTACCTGGGTAAGTTGCTCGTGAAGTTATACAGCTTCGAGGAAGCAGAAAAGGAGTTCGAGAAGTACCAGAAGGTTCATCGGAGAAACAACGAAGCGCTGGAGCGGTTGGAACAGGAGCGGGAGTATGCCGACAAGCTACAACGTGCGGTGAACCGCACCGAAGATGTTCAGCTTATCGACAGCGTGGTGGTTCCCAAGAGCGACTTCCTATCTGCATACAATCTTAGCCGCGCCGCTGGCTCGTTGATGCCCCTGGGCCAATTTCTCAAGGGGCCGATAAAAGCTGGGGAGACACTCTACATGAACGAACGGCAAAACAAGGTCTTCTTCGCCCGAAGCGATGACGTGTGGGGGAACGAGACTGGTAATACCGACCTGTTCACGATGGAGAAGCTACTCGATGAGTTTGGCAACGAGAAGGCCCTGCCCCAAACGATCAACACCACCGGCCGCCAGGCCTACCCATTCGTGATGAGCGACGGCCTCACGATCTACTTCGCCTCTACCGACCATCAATCCTTTGGGGGGTATGACCTGTACGTGACCCGATACAACCTGGCAACGGACAGCTACCTGGTACCCAACCAGTTGAACATGCCATTCAACTCGCCCTTCAACGACTACATGATGGCTATCGACGAGCAGAAAGGTATCGGGTGGTTCGCGTCAGACCGCTTCCAACCGGAAGGACGGGTTTGCGTCTATACATTTATCCCCAACGAGCGGGTCACCCTGATTGAAGGAGAGGAGGAGGCCTACATGGCACGCCGTGCCGCGATTTCATCTATCCGGGATTCGTGGCGGGAGAATGCCGACTACTCCGCGCTGAGGGCATCGGCACAAGAAAAAGCAGCCGTGGAACAGGGTACGACAGGCGAGTTTGTCTTCGTGATCAACGACCGGGTGACCTACCATTCACTGTCCGACTTTAAGGATAGCCAGGCACGCTCCATCTATTCCCAAGCGCGCGGGCTATCAAACCAGCTGTGGGAGCTGAACAATGAGCTCGCCGGGCAGAGGGAGCGGTACGCCGCCGGGGGCAGCGACAGCGGCTCCTTGCGCAACGAGATCCTTCGCATGGAGAGAGAGACATCCACCCTGTACAAAGAGATAGAACGCTTGGAGATTCAAGCGAGAAACCAAGAGATACGCAGTATTTTCAATTAAACACTAAAACGAAAGGGACTAACAGTATGACACTTAACCTAATCGTTGTAATCGGGCTCATAGCACTGGGAATCATCTTCATACTTATCGAGATATTCTTGCTTCCCGGTGTCAGCATCGCGGGGATCGCGGGCGCCCTCCTTCTTATCGGTGGAATCGTTTATTCCTACATGTTTTTGGGCAGTACGGCAGGAAACATCACGCTGGCCGGCTCTGCCCTGCTACTGGGGGGAGCTTTCGTCTGGCTTGTCAAATCGAACTCGCTCCGAAGAATCGCCCTGGAGACCAATATCGAAGATAGCGTGGACAATAGCCACCTCAAGGAGATCGAGGTGGGTGATATCGGCATAGCGCTCTCTCGACTCAACCCCATCGGTCAGGTGCTGGTGAACGACGTGGAGGTAGAAGGAAAATCGTACGATGGCGAATTCATCGATGAGGAGACCGAGGTAGAAGTGGTGAAAGTGAAAAGCTACAACATCCTCGTGAAGCGAAAAGAGACCCATTGAGCAAACAGCATAACTATCTGACCTGCTGGATGTTCAAAAACCAATCAAAAGTAAAAAGCTAACCATTAACTATATAACATTTTTAAAAAAAGCATTATGGCATTATCTTTTCCTTTGATCATCACGGTTGCCGTGATCATCATCTTCCTACTGATCTTTTTCCATTACGTGCCGTTTTTCTTGTGGATCAACGCGCTCTCGGCCGGAGTACGCATCTCGCTGGTACAGCTCTTTCTGATGCGCCTCCGTCGGGTACCGCCCCACACCATCGTCTACGCGATGATTGAGGCGCACAAGGCCGGGCTAAAGAACGTAACGCGCGATAACCTGGAGGCACACTACCTCGCCGGGGGACATGTGGAGAACGTGGTACACGCCCTGGTATCGGCATCGAAAGCGAATATAGAACTGACTTTCCAGATGGCCACCGCGATCGACCTTGCGGGACGTGATGTCCTCGAGGCAGTACGCATGTCAGTGAACCCGAAGGTAATTGACACGCCTCCTGTCTCGGCGGTAGCGATCGATGGTATCCAACTAATCGCGAAGGCACGGGTCACGGTACGGGCCAACATCAAACGCCTCGTGGGGGGCGCGGGAGAAGAGACCATCCTCGCCCGGGTAGGGGAAGGCATCGTGTCGTCCATCGGGTCATCCGCCTCCCACAAGTCGGTACTCGAGAACCCTGACTCCATCTCGAAAGTGGTACTGAGGAAGGGACTCGACGCAGGTACCGCATTCGAGATTCTCTCCATCGACATAGCCGATATCGACATAGGTAAAAACATCGGTGCCGTGCTACAGATGGACCAGGCGCAGGCCGATAAGAACATTGCACAGGCAAGGGCCGAAGAGCGGCGTGCCATGGCTATCGCCTTGGAACAAGAGATGAAGGCCAAGGCGCAAGAAGCCCGCGCCAAGGTAATCGAAGCTGAGGCAGAAGTACCCATTGCCATGGCCGAGGCGTTCCGCAACGGGAACCTCGGGATCATGGACTACTACCGGATGGAGAATATAAAAGCCGATACCGATATGCGTGACGCCATCGCCCGGCCACAAGGGGGAGGCAAGGATAACAAGAAATAGCGGCCAACCAACAAAACCACACCTATGAGTAGACGAATCATACCCGAATCGGAGTTCATCATTAACTCCGACGGGAGTGCGTTTCACCTGCACGTGAAACCGGAGAATCTATCGCCCAAGATCGTGATGATGGGCGACCCCGACCGCGTAACGGTGGCCGCGTCCCTGTTCGACGAGATCGAGGTAGACGTCCGCAGCCGCGAGTTCCACACGGTAACCGGCACCTACAAGGGAAAACGGGTCACCGCCCTTTCCCACGGGATCGGCACCGATAACATCGACATAGTGCTGACCGAGCTTGATGCACTCGCCAACATCGACTTCAATACCCGCGAGGTAAAGAAAGATTTCACACAGCTCACCATGGTCCGCGTGGGCACGTCTGGCGGCATGCAGCCGCACTGCCCGGTCGGCTCTTACGTGGTTTCCGAAAAGTCACTCGGGTTCGACGGGCTGCTACACTACTACGCGGGTTCCGAAAAAGTACGTGAGGTGGAGTTCGAAGAGGCCTTCAAGCGCCATGTCAACTGGTCGCCCCTTCACTGCTCGCCCTACGTGATAAGCTCCGACAGCGAGCTGGTGAACCGCGTGGGCCACGGCATGATTCGCGGGGTCACCATCTCCGCCATCGGTTTTTACGGACCGCAAGGGAGGCACGTGCGGCTCCCCTTGTCCGACCCCGAGCTGAACGCCAAGATCGAGTCGTTCCGGTTTGGGGAGCATCTCATCACCAACTACGAGATGGAGAGCTCCGCGATCGCGGGATTGGCCAAGATGATGGGCCACAAAGCGATGACGGTTTGCGCCATCATCGCTAACCGGGTTGCCCTCGACTCGAACGCCGATTACCGGGGCTCAACGGAAGAGCTACTCGAAATCGTCCTGGATAGAATATAACATTTTAAAAACATATTTACATGAAAAAATTCATTGTACTCCTGTTACTCGCAACCGGTCTGGTTGCCCATGCGCAACAAAATCCGCCCCTGCCGATAGACCCGAAGGTCAAAACGGGAAAACTTGAAAACGGACTCACTTACTACATTCGTCAAAACAGCTTACCCGAGAATAGGGCCGACTTCTACATCGCCCAGAAAGTGGGATCGATGCAGGAGGAGGACAACCAGGCGGGGCTGGCGCACTTCCTGGAGCACATGGCGTTTAACGGGACAAAGAACTTCCCTGGCAAAACAATGCTCAACTACCTACAAGACAACGGTATCAAATTTGGAACCAACATCAACGCCTACACGTCGTTTGACGAAACGGTGTACTACATCAGCAACATCCCCACTACCAACCAGAACCTGATGGATTCGGCACTCCTCGTGCTACACGACTGGTCATGTGCCATCGCGCTCGAAGAGGAGGAACTGGAGAACGAACGAGGCGTGATACGGGAAGAGTGGCGCACCCGTGGGGGAGCGCAGCAACGCCTCTGGGACCAACTGCTTCCCAAGATGTACCCCGACAGCAAGTACGCCAACCGCATGCCCATCGGAAGCATTGATGTAATCAACAATTTCAAACCAGAGGAGATCCGGGCCTACTACCACAAGTGGTATCGGCCCGACCTGCAGGGCATCATTATCGTCGGCGATTTTGACCCCGACGCGATGGAGCAAAAAGTGGTAGAACTCTTCTCTGCCATACCCCTCGATGAGGAGCGGGCGGAACGTGTCTACTACCCGGTGCCCGACAACGAGGAGTCCATCGTGGCCCTCGCTACCGACAAGGAGGCCCGTGGCACCCAGTTGCTCCTGTTCTACAAGCACGACCCCATACCCGATGAGATGAAGAACACGCAGTTGGGCTACATTACCAATTATCTTCTCAACGCGGCTTCCTCTATGATGAACCTTCGCTTCTCTGAGATCATCCAGAAGCCCGATGCGCCGTTCACCTCCGCCTACGCGTACGACGGTGATTACTTCGTGTCGAAAACCAAGGATGCGTGGACGGTAGTGGCCAGCAGTGCCGAGGATAAGATCGAGCAAGCGTTGGCGGCCATGGTACGCGAGACGGAGCGGGTAAAGCGACACGGCTTTACCGCGGCAGAGTACGAGGTGGCCCGCACCAACATCATCAAAAGCTACGAAGATGCGTATAACAACCGCGATAAGCAACGCAACTCCGCCTACACGCAGGAGTACGTCAGAGCTTTCACCGATGGTGAACCCTTCCCGGGCATCGATTTCGAGTACCAGTTCATACAAGCGATAGCACCCAATATACCGGTTGAGGTGATCAACCAAACCGTTGCACAACTCATCGGTGAGCAAAACATCGTGATCGCGGTAACCGGCCCCGAGAAAGAGGAATTGACCTACCCAAGCGAAGAGGCACTACTGGGAGTTCTGGCCGCGACAAGGGCCGAAAAGATCGAGCCATACGCCGGTGAGGCGATCGATGAGCCTCTGGTGGCGACCCCACCCACCCCGGGACAGGTGATAAAGAAAGAGCGGGATGAGGCGATGGATGCCTCCGTATGGACCTTGGAAAACGGTATGCAGGTGATCCTGAAGAAAACCGACTTCAAGGACGACCAGATCCTGATGTCGGCAACGAGCAGCGGCGGGTACTCACTGTTCGCCCAAGAAAACCCGATCAACAGCCGGATGATGGGTTCCCTGATCACGCTGGGCGGTGTGGGCAACTTCAGCAGCACCGATCTGCCCAAGGTGTTGGCCGGGAAGACGGCATCGGCCCGTCCCACGGTAAGCCTAATCACGCAGGGGTTCAGCGGCTCATCCTCCATCAAGGACTTTGAAACGATGCTCCAGTTGGTGTACCTCTACTTCACCTCCCCCAGGAAAGACCAGGACGCCTTCCAGTCGTTCATGCAACGGATGGAAACGCAGCTCAAGAACCAGGATGCCGAGCCGATGGTGGCGTTCAGCGACTCTGTCAACTACGCGATTTACGGTGACAACCCGCTGGCTAACCGGGTGAAAACGGAGGACCTGAAGAGGATCGATTACAACCGCGCCATGGAGATATACCAAGAGCTGTTCAGTAACCCCGGCAGTTTCGTCTTTACCTTCGTGGGTAACATAGAAGAGGAGGCGGTTCAGCCGGTTATCGAGCAATACCTGGCTTCGTTACCGGGCAGCGCAGACAAAAGGGACTTCGTGAAGGTACCCCTCGACCTGCGCGAGGGTAGCGAAAAGCACCTCTTCGCCCGCGCTATGCAGAACCCGAAATCGTCGGTCTTCAACGTGGTCTGCGGCAACATGGAGCGCACCCAGAAAAACCAGCTACTTATGAGCATTCTGGATCAGATACTGGATATCATCTACACCGAGAAGGTAAGGGAAGAGGAGGGAGGCACCTATGGCGTGGGCACTGGTGGCTCCATTGCCCGCTACCCGGAAGGACAAACCCTCCTTCAGATCATGTTCGATACCGACCCCGACACCGAAAGGATGGAGCACCTCAACGGGATCATCCTCAACGAGCTGAAGGAGATAGCGGTCAACGGACCGCGGGAAAGCGACTTCACGAAGGTGAAGGAGTACCTCAACAAGAGTTATGACGAGAACCTGAAGGAGAACAGCTATTGGCTAGGCATCCTGAGCACCAAGTATTTTTACGGTGAGGATAACCATAGCAACTACCTTGAAACAGTCAACGCCATCACGCCACAGGATGTCCAAGCGTTCACAGAGAAGTTGCTCGATCAAGGTAACGTGAAGACGGTAATCATGGTACCGGAGGTGGAATAAAATAGCATAACCCAAGCAAGCTTGGTTCTGTATGCGATTTCACGTTAAGGGCGGTAAAATCACACATGTGGTTTTGCCGCCCTTTCTTGCCAGATGAAATAGGGCAACAAAATATTTTCATACAAAACGTAGGAAAAAAGCAGTTTCTTTGTCAAAGCTATTAAACAACCGAATGTGAACAGATGTCTGATGAGCAGTTGATAAATAAAATCCTTTCCGGTGATAAGGCAGCATTTCGCCTGTTGATGGAGAAATACCAACAACAGGTGTTTCACGTGGCCATGGGTTTTGTCCATTCGCGGCAAGATGCAGAGGACATCACACAAGAGGTGTTTATCCGGGTGTTTCGTTCGTTGGGTTCATTCAAAGAACAATCGCTTTTTTCCACGTGGCTCTACCGGATCACGTTGAACTGCTCTATCAACTACGTAAAGAAAAACAAAAGGCGGAATCTCCTGACGAATACCGGTGATGGCCTGATCAATCTGTTCAACCGAAGTGGTGAAGAGAGAAGTGCCCACCAACAACTTGAAGCCACCGAAAAAGAAGAAGCCATACGAAAAGCGATCGATGGGCTTCCGGGTAAACAACGCGAAGCATTTATACTAAGCAAGTACGAGGAGCTACCGCAACGAGAAATCGCTGCCATCATGCAAACCACCGAAGGGGCAGTGGAGCAACTGCTGGTGCGTGCGAAAAAACAGTTGCAAAAAAAGTTGGCTCACCTCGTAGGAAATTAAAAAAATGATTGTCTAATAGTATAAAAGGTAAAAGAAATGAAGCTGGACAGATATATAGATGATTTTATTCGTAAGGAAAAAGAGGTACAAGTGAATCCCTACCTTGCCACACGTGTGATGGCGAAGCTGGAGGAACACAACGAAACTACAGTTTACGGGAAAAGTATTCCGATATGGAAGAAGGCAATAGTTGCCGCAAGTATCGTTCTAGTGATGGCAGCAGGTTTTGGACTGGGAAGCATGGTAAAAGAAGAAAAGGAGTATATTTCCATCAATATCAACGATGCACAACTGGAAAATCTCAACCTATACACACTAATCGGCTATGAGTGAAAAAAATAAAATACTGGTTTGGATTATCGTCTTACTGGCAATACTCAACTTGACGACCATCATTTCTATTTTTCACCATCTACAGAAAGATAAAAAAACGGCCGAAACCGTGATTTCTATTGGTGAAGAACAAAATCCGCTGAGCGGGAGGTTTTTTATGCAAGAGCTGGGATTTGACCAGGAGCAGATAGAGTGTTTCCGGCAAGTAAACCGAGAATTCAAGCCCAAGACCAATCAGATCATTTGGCAAATGGATAGCCTTAAATGGGTGATTTTTGAAGAGTTAAACAAACAGCAGGTAGATTCAGCGAGGCTACAACAGCTAAACTCGAGGTTTGGGGAGTTGCACGCGGAGCTAAAAGATGAGACATGCACCTACTACTTGAAACTAAAAGAGATATCAGACAGCAATCAGGTTGAAAAACTGCAAACCGCTTTTGAGCCGCTCTTTTATCAAGAAAACAGTGCTCTCCAGGGGAGAGGCTACGGCAGGGGTTATGGCAGAGGCAATGGGAGGGGCTACGGCAGAGGGTACGGGCAGGACCAAGATTAAAAGATAAAATCAACAATAAAAGATAACAATTATGAAGACAATCGTACTAACCATTGCATTGGCAATGATGACCGCGGTAGCTTTCGGTCAAGACAATCAACAAGCAAAAGCTACTGATGAAGTGCAAACCGGGACACGAACTCAAGTTCGAAGGGGTCCCTTGTTCGTGGATGACAACAACAATGGGATTTGTGACAACTTTGAAAACGGAACGCGCCCGGGTCTTGGTCAGGGGCGAAATGCCAGGGGCAGAAACTTCGTGGACGCGGATAACGACGGGATATGCGACTATTTCCAAAGCGGTAATCGTCTGGGAAGAGGCAGGGGTTTTGGAAATGACGGGGGAGCGGGATACGGCAGAGGACAAGGTAGATTCGGCAACTTCGTGGACAACAACGACAACAGTATTCGCGATAATTTCCAAAGCGGCAATCGTCCGGGAAGAGGTAGAGGCGCAGGATACGGAAGAGGTCAAGGCAGAGCTCCCGGATTTTCGAATGCAACAAAATAGCTATCAAACATATACACCAAAACTTTAATATTCAAAAATCGTATGAAAAAAATTAGCAATTTCTTACTAGCAGGCGTGTTATCCATTTTTTCGCTTGCAAGCTGTGACGCGACAACAGAAAACAACCTCAACCCTGAATTGAAGAGTGAAGCAGAAGCAATAGAGGCATCGTTGGCTGCCATAGCATCAATCGATCAGTCAATAGCTGCTAATCCGGCTTCAACCCCATGTAACACCTGCAAGGTCAATCCGTCCGCACCCGGAGAGGTGACAGAGGCAGATATTGCCAACCTTCTCTATATGCTTGATGAAGAGAAACTGGCCAACAATGTCTACGTCTACTTTAACGAGAAGTTCAACAGAAGGGTGTTTCAAAACATATCAAAAAGCGAGGCGGTTCATCAAAAGGCCGTTGTCTATCTCCTGAACCTGTTTGAGGTTGATGTTCCGGAGCCGAAACCTGCCGGTGAGTTTTACCACGCGGAACTGCAAGAGCTTTACACCAAGCTAACCACTGAATCCAAAACGTTGCAGGATGCCCTACTCGCGAGTGCATTGATAGAGGAGCACGATATTGTAGACTTGCAAAAAGCGATGGACGAAACTGAAAATGAGCATATCCAGCGTGTGTTTTCAAACCTCAAGCGTGCGTCAGGCTTCCATTTGCAAGCGTTTGTCAAGAACCTGCGTGCCCGGGGCGTCGACTACAACCCCCAATTGTTGTCTCAAGAGGAGTTTGATACCATTATAGGGAAGTTCTAAGGGAGGTTCTAACCTCTACCTTTTTGGGTGGCAGCACAAGAAGCTGTCTCAAAACGAGATGGCTCTTTTTTTTGTGCTTAGCTTGGCTCTCGTTGCAACCCGTTTTCCGGCACGTGCTTGTACTTGAAAAGGATCGCGAACATAATGGTCACCAGCAACGCGTAACCCGCGAAGATGAACCATACCGACTGCCAGTCGCCAATCATGAGCGACTTGGGTTGGCCGTTCACCATCACCTCTTGCCAACGCGTGAACTGGTTCACCACCCACTGCGCGCCCAGCGTGCCTATGGTGGCGCCAATACCGTTGGTCATCAGCATGAAGAGCCCCTGCGCACTGGATCGCAGGTGGTGGGGTGTCTCCTTATCCACGAAGAGGGAGCCGGAGACGTTAAAGAAGTCGAAGGCCACGCCGTAGACCAGCATGGAGAGGATCAGCAGCCAGAGCCCACTACCGGGGTTGCCCAGGCCAAAGAGGCCAAACCGCAGCACCCAGGCAGTCATCGCGATAAGGATTACCCTCTTGATGCCGTACCGTTTCAGGAAGAACGGGATCAGCAGGATACAGAGCGCCTCGGAGATTTGCGACAGGGAGATAAGGATGTTGGAGTGTTGCACCCCGAACGTATTGGCGTACTGAGGAGCCGCCTCGAAACTGGCTATAAACGGGTTGGCGAAACCGTTGGTGATCTGCAGGGAGACACCTAACAACATGGAGAAGATAAAGAAGAGCGCCATCGTGCGATCCTTGAACAGCTTGAACGCGTCCAGGCCCAGGGCTTGCGACAAACTCTTGCTTTCGCCGCGGGGACTGACGGGGCAGTTGGGCAGCGTAAACGCGTATAACCCCAGAGCGATACCGATGGATGCGCTGACGATGAACTGCCTCGCGGAGGTCTGGAAACCTAAAATATCAACAACCCACATGGTGCAGATAAAACCCACCGTACCGAACACGCGGATGGGCGGAAAAGCTTTCACCGTGTCCATGCCACCCCGCTCGAGGATGCTGTACGCGACCGAGTTGGAGAGGGCCAGCGTGGGCATGTAAAAGGCCACCGAGAAGGTGTAGAGGGTGAAGAAGATGGAGAACGAGACGCCCCCCGTCGCGTTCAACCCGTACAGCCCGGCCGTCATCATGAACGCCGCAGCAATGAGGTGGCAGATGCCTAATAACCTTTGGGCGGGAATCCAGCGGTCGGCGATAATCCCGATCAACGCGGGCATAAAGATCGAGACGATTCCCTGAACCGAGTAGAAGAGGCCAATATGCCCCCCCATGCCGGCAGGCCCCAGGAAGCGGGACATGGAGGTGAGGTACGCCCCCCAGACGGCGAACTGGAGGAAATTCATCACGATAAGGCGAAGCTTTATGGACATGATTATGTTGGGTTTTACGTTTTTTTTGATTATTGAATTATTACACGCTACCGTTGCAACCAGGGTGCCGGGTTGAGCTTGGTCGTCTTTTGCCACAACTGGAAGTGCATGGAAGCGATCCCCGTATCGGGGTCGGTGTAGATGCTTCCCAACGACTGTCCCGTTTTCACCTTATCCCCCTGCTTCACGAACAGGTCGTAAATATTGGCATAAAAGGTGTAATAGTCGCCATGCCGCACGATCACGCAGGTGTTGGAGCCGGGGAAAGAGAACACCTTCGAGACCTCCCCATCGAACACCGAGCGGATACTGGCCCCCTGCTGCGCCTGGATATCCACCCCGTTGCTGTTGGTGGTGATATTCCACTCGTCGTGCCGCTTCACGCCGAAGTTCCCCACGATAGTCGCGGTACCAGTAACCGGCATGGGCAAGCGCCCCTTGTTCGCCGCGAAGTTCTTGGAGAGGTTGAACGACTCGTCCGATGCCGTACTGGCACCTGCCTCGATCCGCGGGCCAGGCTCCGCCCGATCCGTAGCTGTCTCCTCCTTCATGCGGGTATCTGCTTCCGCGAGCTCCTCACCCTTAGCGGCACGGCGACGAGCCTCGGCCTCCCGCTCCTGACGGGCCACCTCCTCGGCGATCAACCGCTCGATCTGCGCGTTCAGCTGGCTGGCTTGCTGCTGCTTCTCCCGCAACGTCCGCTGTAGCTGTCGCTCTTGTCCCTGCGCCTCCTTCACCTCCGATTGACGTGCCTTCTCCTCGCCCTGCAGCTTGGCCTGTTCCGTTTGCAGCGAGGCCAGCGCCTTCTCTTTATCCAGCTTGGCTTGGATTAGCGCCTCCCTCTTCTTGGTAATCTCCTCGTTTTGGCGCTTGATCTCCGCCGCCTGTTCCTTCTGCCATTTCGAGTACTCCCGCAAGTACTGCATCCTCCGGAGCGATTCGCCAATCGACTGCCCGGATAAGATAAACAGCAGTTTATTTTGGCTGTACTTCTGGTTCAACATCCCCCGGATCGCGTTGGCATAGTTTTCCTGCTTCTGCTTCAACTCCCGGTTCAAACGCTCAATCTCCCCCTCTAATCGACGCTCCTCTTGTCGCAAAGCCTCGATCTCCCTTCGTTGCACGTTGATCAACTCTTTACGTGAAGCAATCTGCTTGTTGATTAGCTTAATGCGGTCTAAGATGGTGGTGGTGTGCTTCTTCACGTCCAGGTAGAGGCGGTTGGTATTGCTGATATCCTCTTGCAGCGCTTGCCGCTGCTTCTGCAGCGCCTCGATTTCGGCGGTCTGAGCGACAGCATGCAGCGCGATCACTGTAAAGAGCAATATGGTAACCACCCGCTTCATCGGCTATCCGCGATTATTTTTAGGATATCATCCAGGGATGTCCGCGTATACGAAGCGGGTATCTGTAGGGAGAGTTGTGTGCCATCGTTGGTCACAACATCCGAAAAGAGGAACTCCGTGTTGAATACCCGATCGCCCGAGGTGATGGACGCCCTCATCGTATGCGGGAAGGCACTTTGGTTTAGAACGATGAAGTGGCTATAGCTCCATTGCAGGGAGCTCTCCTCTTCCGATTGTTTCAAGTGCGTGTAGGTCACGCGGTTGTCGCCGTTTACCGAGAAGGAGTACTCGATCTCCGACTTCGGGTCTTTGGCCGTGAGGTAGTAGTTGCTGTCGGGGGTACGGGTGTAGGAGAAGCGCCGGAAGTCGGCCGGCGTTACTTCCGCCTTATTGGCCACGAACAGCGTGTTGGTGAAAAGCGACTGCAAGGTGTAGAAGTCGAACCCCACCGGGTAGTGCCCCTTGAGCGTGGTGATCGCCTCCTTGACGTACCGCTTCTCCATCCGGTCGAGCAGCGCGATCGTGTCAGGATCGACATACAGGCGAAACAGTTCCACCCCGAAGAGGGGCTGGATAGAGATTTGCAGCGCATTATCTTTCACGATGCGGATCTGGGCTTTCGAGCTGCGCGCACGGGTACCGTTCGTCAGTTTCAGATCCATCCGCGCCGACAGCGTCTCGTAAGGAAAGCTCTCCGCGAGGATATCTTTGAAGAGCGCGTCGTCCCTCTTCTCTGCCACGGGTGTCGTGAAGTCGACAACCCGTCTCTTCGCCTTGCACCCTGCCAGGGTCAATGCCATTAAAAGGAATATAATAAACCTGTATTTCATAATTCTCCTGTCTTGATTTTCTTATCCAATGCCTCCGAGTCACCCCCTAACTCTTTCGCCTTCAACCACTCCCTGGCTGCCCCTTCCGGGTCGCCCGTCTTGTACAGCACGTCGCCGTAATGCTCATGTAGCACGGCCGAGGGATCATCTTTGCTGTACTCGATCGCCTTCTCTAAATATATTTTCGCCATCACGTAGGCCCCCTGCTCGAACAGCACCCATCCATAGGTATCCAGGAAGGTGGGATTCGTCGGCTCCAGCTTGACGGTAATCCCGCTCATCTGTTCCGCCTTATCGAGCTCCCTCTTTTGCAGGGAGAGGAAGTAGCTATAGTTGTTGAGCACGTGCAGGTTCTGAGGATCGAGCTTCAACGCCTGCTCGTAACTCTCGAACGCCGTGACGGTATCCCCCAGATGGTGATGCAGGTCACCGATCTGCCCATGGAAGTTCGACTCCACGATGGAATTAGGGAAGTTGGCCTTCTCCAGTCCCTCCTCGAAAACACACAGCGCCTCCTCGTACTTCTCCTGCTGGAAATAGGCTCCGCCTAAGTAAAAGTAGAACTGAGGCTCCCCGGGTAGGTGCTTCAACGCCTCCGTGGTGATCTCCACCACCTTGTCTAAATCCTCGTTGGGGACAACGATACGCAGCATCTGATCATATCCCGCGGGGTCTTCGGGGTTCTCGCATGCGAAGATCTCGAACTGCTCCATGGCCCCTTCCGGGTTCTCCTGCAGCAGGAGAACGCTCCCGTAGATCAAATTTAGCCGGGAGGCATTGGGGTGTTGCTCGAAAAGCGATTCAAAAAGGGGATTGGCCTGGGTGAGCTCTTGCTCCGTCTGCTGTAGGATGGCTAAGTAGCGGGTAAGCAGCTGCAGCTTAGCGTCCAGCTCCATCGATGGGGAGGTGATAGCCTTCGTCAGCACGGCTTGCGCCTCGACCCGGTTGTTGGTTCGCTCGTAATAGTTGACCAGGGCGATGGTCAGCGGGGGGAAGTCGGGGTCAATCTCCCGTGCCCGATCCAGGTAACGGATGGCGTCATCATTCCGGTTATCCTCCATGTAGAGCTCGGCCATCAGTACCAGGTACTTGGGGTCAGTCGGGTTCTTATCGATAATCTGCCGGATTTCACCGTAAGCCTCCTCCTTCTTATCCATCATGCTGTAGAGCCGGAACTTGTTCAGGGTCAGCACCTCCGTGATACCCGTCCGTTTCTCCAGCTCGTTCAACGAGGCCACCGCCTTCTCTAACTCCCCGTTATCCGCGTACGCGTTAGCCATCTCGAAGTGGAGCTCCTGCTTATCGGGATACAGCGCCAGCATAGGCTCATAGATATCCACCACCTCCTGCTTTAGGCCCAGCTCCTTGCTCAAGGCGGCCAGCATCATGTTGTAGTAGTAGTTGGTCTCGTCGTACTGCACCGCCTTCCTGAAAAAATCGAGCGCCCTGTTTTTCTCCTGCAACACGTTGTAAAACGTGCCCAGCTCGACGAGGACGTTCGCGTTGGTCGAGTCCAGCGCGTGGCAATGCAACAGGAGGTCCAACGCCTCGTCGTACTTGCCCAACGCCTTGGCGTTCAGCGCCGCATAGAAGTAGTAATCGAACTTCCGCTGCTCGTTGCTTTGAATGACATCTTCAGGGGGTGTGCCTTGTTGTGCCACAACCACCGTCGCCTCGGGTGAAACCGGTTCCGGATATATCATCGCCGTCACAACCTCGGTTGAAGCCGAGGTGTACCGTTCAGTAACCGCATTTGAAACCGGACCGGGGTGTTCCACAACCGTTACAGCGCCAGTTGACAACGGCTTTTGCCAACCCTTCGCCGGCGTTGGAAACACTCCCAACATGGCAAGCAAGGTGACGAGCCAGAAGCTCCTCCGTATGGTTTTCACGTAACGCATCAATAACGACTCCATTTACTGCTTCCCGGTATGGCCAAACCCGCCGGCGCCACGTTCGGTTTCATCCAGGGCATCCACTGGCTCCCACTCCACCCGCGCGTGTTGGGCGATCACCATTTGGCAGATGCGTTCCCCGTCATTCACGGTGAAATCTTGGTTCGACAGGTTCACCAGGATCACCCCTATCTCGCCGCGGTAGTCGGCATCGATCGTCCCCGGGGCATTCACGATACTGATCCCGTGCTTGATGGCCAAACCGCTACGGGGCCGTATTTGAGCCTCGTACCCTTCGGGCAGCTGGATGTAAAGGCCGGTCGGCACGAGCGACCGCTCCAGCGGCTTCAACGTGATGGGCTCCTCCAGGTTGGCCCGCAGGTCCATACCCGCGGCGAACAACGTCGCGTACTCGGGCAGGGGGTGTCGGGATTTGTTTACTATTTTAATTTTCATTTTAAGTCTCTCCTCTTTACTCAACTTTCTCAACTTTGACATTTCTGCTTAAGGATCATTTAGCGAATAGTTGCTTCATTACATAGTCAGGGTAAATCTTGTCCTTGCTTTCGCTTATCGCAAACCTCACAACCTTCACATTCCACCAAAAACGAGTGGAACTCGCGTTGATTAGGAATTCACTTTCGCACGCACGCCTTCACACACCTACCTTCACACGTTCGCCTTTGCATTCTCACCCTTGCATTCTCGCCCTTGCACACGAAACCGCCCATATCACCCAAGTCCCAACCCTTTAACCGTGCGAATGTATACATTTTCGGGGAATTAACAGTCGAATTCAGGAAAATTAAGTCGCCAACGCCCCGCTAACGAAGCCAAATTCGCACTGGACAGGTTCGTTGACGATCTGTTGCCCCTGTTCAACTTCGAGTTTTCCGCAACAACAACCAATTCACAGGACGAAAATCAGGATGCCCCACGGATACGCCGTCGAAGATTGCCCCCAACGGCGGTTAATTCACGGGGAGCGGTTTTATTTGAACGGGAAAAAACTTATCTTCGCGTATATGGGTGGACAAGACGATTTGTTGGCGAAGTTGCGGGAAACGTTGGAACAGCAGGGGATTGACTCGTTCCATATCCTGGAGGACCTCGTGCCGGTCGAGGTTCAGATGGAGTACTTCCGCTATTTCGAACGGTTGCGCCGCGAGAATGAGCCTTTCATGCGCGACGAGGAGGTCTCCCTGCTCTTCTCCCCCGATGCGACCATTGAGCGAAAAAAGCGGAGCCTCACCCTGCTGGCCTCCATCCCCGACGTGAGCGCGTACCGCTCCATCGAAACGTACCACAGCAGCCCACTTGAGCCCGAGCTTGCCCACTGGTCGTCCATGGCCTTGGTGAGCAGCCGTATCATCTTGAGCTCCTACCTTTCCGGACAGCAACAGGTCTACATATCGTCCGGCTTAGGCGGCCATGGCAAGAAACTCCGCTTTTTCGCCGTGTTTACTACAAACGAGCGACAACCCTTTACCGACCTACAGCGGGAAATCGTGACCCGAGAGTTCACCTTTCAGCTGGAACAAGCCGACGTGACCATCGAGAAATTCGACACCAAGGAAAACTACTTCACCATACAACTGCTTTTTGCCTTCGACAAAGATCCCAAATCGATCCTCGACGCCGCCGTAAACGAGTGTAACCAGTACGGGAATTTCCTGGACACCAAATACCTCTTCACCAACGTGAAGGTGTTAAACGATAGGGAAATCGAGAAATTATTGGCTAAGCGGGATACTTTCCCAAAAAGTGTGTAAATATAAAATACACATTATCATTTAAACACATCAACATTGTCTACTCTCATAGGGAAAGACAACTTACCCTTATAAATTGAACAAATACAAGTCTGATTATTTAAATACCTTAAAGCTTGGTCATCCTCCTCTCTAAATCTGAATCTATTTTGAAATTGACTTTTAATCTCTTCTGGAACATCTATCTCATTTTGAGTAATAAATATTATTGATAAGTTGAATTTTCTAGACTCTCTTAATAATCTACTCAATAAAGAAGAAGTTCCCAATTTTTCTGATTTTTCATTTAATAATAAATGTGCTTCATCAACAACTAGAGTTCTATGTTGATTTTGTTGAGTAAAAAAACATTGGATAATTGTATTAACAAATCGTCTATTATTCATATTTGAATCATAAACAACATTCATTATATTAATAGAATTTCTTATATTGAAATCTAACCATTGTGGTGAAGGAATATTCGGATTATTAGAAAAAATATCTTCATTAAAAACATCTACTAATCTTCTCAACAAAGAAAATGCTACTTCTGCTTTTCCAGGTCTATTTTTACTTGTGGACCACTCTTTATTTATGTACCAAACAAATCTTTTGATAAATTGCGGATAAAATACATCCTCTTTTGCATAACTTTGAGCATTAGATAAAATGTCATAATTATGCCCTTCTTCTATATAATCGTGATTAAATTTTTGGATAGTAATGTCCAAAATATTTTTTAATGATATACTTTTACTATTGGAGTCACTAAGTTCTTCAAAAACCTTAGAAAGATATTCGTATTGCTGATCCGATAGATTTGGTAGAAGTTTATCTAAAACAGGTAGAGTTAGATAGTCGCTTGTGAAATTTAAACATCTTTTAACGATATTTTTATAGTCTTTGAGTATTGGAGTTTTTTTCGAATAAAAAGCAACTTTTGCTTTGTCAGTATTCAAAAATTTTACATATTCGTTATGAGGATCAATAATTGTAATATGTCCACCATTTACAGATAATTGATTTGCAATAAGTGCAGTAAGCCTTGATTTGCCTGATCCGGTTACTCCTGATATTAAAGTATGACTATTAAAAGTGTCTGTAGAAATATTTACATCAGGGGGGATGTTATTTTCAAAATAATTAGGGTATAAGAATGTTCCTAATTTAAAATAATTTTGAATGTTATATCTTAATCCATAAACTGTTTCAACACATTCGAAATTAAAACTCTTAACTTCTTGAAAAACATATGGAGTAAATGAATTTATAGATAAAATCGATTCTGTAAAATGATTATATTTATGATTATACTCATAAATACCAATATAACTAGCTTTTATGTATTGCGAGTATTTGGGTGAACGTGTGGCATTCACTAATTCAATTAACTTATTATCTGAGGCTAGAGATGTAAAATAGTCACGAGAATTTGTCAAAAAATAGTCTATCTCAATTTTCTCTATAGTTGCTAAAATATAAAGATCATCAGAAATATACAAACCAACAATTTGCCCTATCTGACATTTTACATTATTATCTGAACGAAAAATAAAACTATGTTCATTAACCACATCAGTAACAACTCCTATAAATTTACTATTGTTATTCATAACATCATTTTTCCTCACGTTCTTTTGACTTTAGCAACTTCATAGATAATGACACAATTCTTTCAAAATTTTCCTGTGTCATATCTTTCTCTGGAATAAATAGTTCCGATTTATAAAACAGTCCATCATCTTTTGTCTTTTGAAATAAAAAAATCTGATCTTTATTGCTTTTTATAAAATCAATGTTTTTCAAATTATAATTATCTGAATTCTTTTCAATTAGTATAGGAGCAAAAATACGATCATTCCAATCAACTGTATATGGTTTTTCACTCATGAATTCCATGTTATTTAAAAGCTGAAAATCATTCTGAAAATACTTTAAGATTCTTTCAGAAATAAGTCCTGTGTCTTCATCATTTAATTGTATAATAAACTCGTTTTCATTTAGGTAATTCTTATAATTACCCATAATACAGTAAGATGTTTGGCGGCTAGACAAAGATTCCCATAAAGTTTTAATATGACTGATTACGGATTTTAGATTAGGATGAATATCTTTGGGCATATTACGTCCTCGTAATTTGCAATTAACAGAGATAACAATCAGATCGTCTTTATGTATTCCCTCATCTATTTTTATAGATTCATTTATTTTTGAAAAGAAATCTGTTGAGAATGTTCCATTTTCCATCTGATTATATAGAAAATCAAGTAAAAAATACTGTTGTGCCAAATCGAAAAAGTATTCTTGTGAAATACTGTCTCCTACAAATAACTCATTTATATATTTATGAATAAATTTTGCTTCGTCCTTAAAGGTTTTAGTGGCAATAATAGAGCCATTTTTATATACATTTACAATTGGCGTATATTTTCGAGTGAATAGTTTTGATGCACTAGGCTCAGGATGCTCTGATGCCTGTTTTAAAATAACATCAAAGTCAAAAACCCAAGCCTTAAAATCACTATCTGCTGTTTGGAAACTTACGTTTTTATAAATTTCTTGGATATTATCCTTTATCTTTTCTGCTTTTTCAAGTATATTGTCGCTAAAATCAGTTTGTTTCTGAAACAGCTCAAAATAATCAGAATAGTCTTTTTCGTCATATAAATCAATTTGCTTTCCCATAGTATCTATCAATTAAAGATTTAATATATTCTTTTTTCTTATCTCCAATATCGGATTTATGATAAATATCCAATCTTGTTTCAGTACAGAGACGGTGCATATTACTACCATTCATATATTTATTCAAGGTTTGCAGATTTCCTTTTTCTGACACTAATAAATCTCCGCCTCCTGTTTTTAAAGAAAACACGTCAAATAACAAATCCTCTCTTTCAATAACATCTTTTGTTTTATCTGCCTTACGTTCTTTTTCAGATTCTTCGATAATTGTTTTTTTAACAATATCAATATAAGAGTGTTGGTTAAGATTCTCTTCCAATTCTTTTGCTAATCTAGGATTCCCTATTTCATTAGTATTAATAGAATCCCAAAATTTAAATCTTTCTGTTTTGTCCTTTTTCAGCACATTCACATATTTGTTTTGAAAATGTAATCTATCTTTTTCATTTGGAATATATTTTAAAAGTTCTTCTATATATCCTTTTATATTATCAACCTCGTCTCCAATAAACCGTTTATCTGACATTGCAATTAGTTTTAATGGCCAAATAGCAATGTCACGTTCTAAAAACTCACTTATTAAATATGTAAGAACAGCTTCAAAACTTCTTACTTTTGGTGAAAAATAACAATATTTGTACAAAAGTACTCTAGATACTAATAAGTAAAATAAGTATTGAAGATCTTTCTCTTCGTCAATTTTTACACACAACTCAAGATCACTTTCAAATCCTTTATGTAAAGTTTGGGTTTTTTCTAATGTCAGATATCCAATATATTTCAATATCTCATCTGATATTAGCTGGACAGGAGCATATCTTAAGGCTTCTGCATCTCGAATTATGTAATCTAACCTATCTAGATCAATATCCGAAGATAATAACTGAGAAATAGCTCTTTTTGGATATAAATTTGCTCTTCCTTTTATATACACTTTTGCTTTTTCAGGACTTATTATTGCTGCAACTCTATATAAAGAATCTCTATCAAAATCTTTACCGTCTTCAACCCACTTTTTAATTAATTCTTGCAAATCTTCAAAATATGGGTTAGGACGTAATAATAGAGGTATTATTCTAGCTTCGTGAGTAACGTCTGATTTGTTGAACTTTGAACTTAAAAAAGAACGTTCAACAGCATGCGATATAGGCAAATGGCCACAATCATGTAATGCTGCAGCCAATGCTAACTCTTTAACTTCTTTTGGTTCAAACTTTACTTCATTTTTAGAATTAAGGTAGTCGCAAACTACAATACACTTTGCTGCAACACCCATAGAGTGCTCATATCTTGTATGCTTTACATCACTCCATTGACTTTTCACACAATGCAAAAGACCTAATTGTTTGCGTCCTTTTAATGTTTGTAAAGGTCTTGTATCAAAAACTTCAGCAATATCATTTTTAATTAAATCTTCAATTTCTGTGGGGATACTTTTCCTCAAACCCAAAGCTATTTCTAATTTTTTACGAAAAAAGGAAAGTTCTTTAAAAAAAAGATTTTCATCTATTGTTTCTGAATTACTTTGATTCGTAATAGATCCTTTTGGTATTTTAGGTGTTTTAGGTGTTTCAGGCATTTCACAATATAACTCACTCCATTTCTCTTCATCTATCAAAAAAGAGATTTTCACTTTCTTTTCCTCAAATAACAAAATTATATTATTTAGTCGCTCCTTAAAAGACATTTACTTTCTTGATATTCAATAAAATATCATCGAAAAAGGTTGTCTGTTATTGCAGGATTTCGTATCTTCACGTGCTAAAACACTGCAAATAATGTTAGGAAAATT
>JAPXNA010000010.1:0-126280 GCA_033808735.1 Fermentimonas sp. | reverse complement strand
CAATAGAGATAAGACTGCCAAAGAACAAGAAAACTGTAAGAAAAACTATGATTATGCACAGGCATAAAAAAATAGCTAAATTATTTGATGAGAATTTTTGGGGTACGCATTGACGAAGTCAGGAAAAGAAGCCTTAGTCTTATCCTCGCACCTGATTGGGCCACGTAGGAGAGATTGTCAAGCATCTTGTTGAGGCTACCCCCGGTGTAGCACCTATACAGTTCGGGTTCCATAATCTTCACGTCCCAGAGAAATTCATCCACGTAGGGAAGAATCCTGGAATAATCCTTCTGGCTGCCATTCCCTGATGTCTCTACTACCGTACCTATTTCGGCCTCTTTGGAACGCTGGAGTAATTCAATCAGAAAGTCGGGCTGACAAAGTGGTTCTCCCCCCGATACCGTGATACCCCCGCCTGAATTCAAATAATACTCTTTATCCTTGACAACTTCGGAAAGGATTTCCTCGACAGAAATCATTTTTCCAGCCAACTCGAGTGCTCCTGACGGACATACCTCCTGGCAATTGAAGCAATCCTCGCAATACATTATACGCTTCCGGGCATCAGACAATATCGCGTGGCAAGCATTTTCCGGACATGATTGGTCACACAATCCACAGCTGATACACAGCTGTGGATTGAACAGTACTTCCGGGGAGAAGCTCTTCGATTCCGGATTGTGACACCACGAACAGCTCAGAGAGCATCCTTTTAAAAACACCGTGGTTCGTACTCCCGGTCCATCATGCGTGCAGAAATGCTGAATATTAAATATGCAACCTTTCATATGAAATATAATCTCTCTTTTGTAACTAACGCATTTGCCAAATTCAATGTTTTGCAACACTAAGTTAAGTGAATTTCATGACATAAAAAACCTCATCAGCCATCACTAAGTAAAATTCACGAGATTCATTAAACTAATGGGACACGACCTAAGCAAACGTTGATTCATTGTATAAATCGATTATATCATCTCTAATCCGTTTTCAAACTTTATTGACCATTTCTTTCGTTTTTTATTTCACGTTATCAATTATTGCCCTATCTTTGCAACAAATTCACACGACAGCTATGCAAGGATCCTATTTCAAGCACCTCGGTGCAACCGCTACAATGACCATGACCCCTTGGGGGGTTATGTAAATTTTCACATCCGCAAGCATTCGCTGCTTTTCTCGCCACCGTCCGGTGTGCGCTTTTTAACATCAACACATGTTCACAACAACCCATCTTTTCAGGAGAATGGGTTACACCAAAGGCAGCAGAGAGGCTCCCTTCGCTTCAACGCGTTGCTTTCTCTCTCCATGGTAAAAGCTGTATAAACTGAAAATAAAAGATGAAATATACTAATCGTATGAAACTGATGAAGTTTGGGGGGACATCGGTGGGAAGTCCCGAAAGTTTACAACGGGTCAAGCAGATCATCGAGAACCAAAAAGAGCCCGTTATCGTGGTGGTATCGGCGCTGGATGGGGTGACAGACCGTCTCCTCCTGACGGCCGACTTCGCACTGAAGGGCAACGCCGGGTACAAGGGCCTACTCGATGAGGTTATTTCCCGTCACGAGGTGATTATCGAGAAGATGGTTTTGAACCCTGATACCAAGCGTGAACTTGAACCGAAGGTATACCAACTATTCGATGAACTGCAAAATATCCTTCGAGGGGTATTCCTGATCGGTGACCTGTCGCAAAAGACCTCCGACAAGATCGTGAGTTACGGTGAACGGCTTTCGTCGCTCATCATCAGCGAGCTTATCGATGGAGCAGCGTTATACGATGCAACCACATTCATCAAGACCAACCAACAGTATAACAGCCATATCCCCGACCTGAAACGATCCAACGAGCTGATACGCGAAACATTCGCCAAGATGCCACCCCCTCAGGTAGCCATCGTACCGGGATTCATCTCGTCGAGCCACGACACCAACGACATTACCAACCTGGGAAGGGGGGGATCGGACTACACGGCAGCCATCATCGCGGCAGCTATGAACGCCTCGGTACTGGAGATATGGACCGACGTGGATGGCTTTATGACGGCCGACCCGAAGATCATCAACTCAGCCTACCTGATCGAAGAGTTGTCGTTCACCGAGGCGATCGAGCTGAGCAACTTCGGCGCCAAGGTGATCTACCCACCCACCATCTTCCCCGTCTACCACAAGAATATCCCCATCCACCTGAAGAACACGTTCCATCCCGAGAGGGAGGGAACATGGATACGAAACATTCAACCTACGGGTGACGGGAAGATTATCAAGGGAATATCCTCCATCAGCGATACCGCCCTGATCACCATACAGGGACTGGGGATGGTCGGCGTGATCGGGGTGAACAAGCGCATCTTCTCGGCATTGGCCGATAACAGTATCAGCGTCTTCCTCGTCTCGCAAGCCTCCTCCGAGAACAGCACCTCCATTGGTGTGCGAACACAAGATGCCCCGCTCTCTCAAAAAGTGCTGTCGAATGAGTTCGCCCACGAGATCGCGATGGGGAGCATCAACGAGATCATGGTAGAGTATGACCTGGCAACGATTGCCATCGTGGGACAAAACATGAGGCACGTGCCGGGCATCGCCGCGAAGTTCTTTGGCGCACTGGGACGCAACGGGATCAACATCGTGGCCCTTGCTCAAGGTGCCGGCGAGACGAACATCTCCTGTGTCATCGCCAAGACGGACCTTAGGAAGTCGCTCAACGTGATACACGACTCCTTCTTCTTGTCACCCTATCAAGAGCTGAACCTGTTCGTGGTGGGCACCGGCACGGTGGGGGGCAAGCTGCTTGAGCAGATACAACAACAGCAGCAGACCCTGAAGGAGCAGAACAAGCTCCGCATCAACGTGGTAGGTATCGCCAACGGCAGGAGAGCCCTATTTGCCCGCGAAGGTATCCCGCTGGAGGGGTATTTTGACAACCTGATGACCAACGGCTACAAGAGCTCCCCAGAGCGGATACGCGACGAGACAGTGAAGATGAACATTTTCAACTCGGTATTCGTAGATTGCACCGCGAGCCCTGATATCGCGAAGCTGTATGGTGAGCTGATGGGGAAAAACATCTCCGTGGTCACCGCCAACAAGATCGCCGCCTCGTCGGACTACGACAACTACCGCCTGTTGAAAGAGACCGCCCGGAAAGCGGGGGTGAAGTTCCTCTTCGAGACGAACGTGGGTGCCGGGCTACCCATCATCAACACGATGAACTCGTTGACCAACTCGGGCGATAAGATCGTGAAACTGGAAGCGGTACTCTCCGGTACGCTGAACTTCATCTTCAACACGCTGAGCAAGGATATCCCGTTCAGCCAGGCCATACGCATGGCGGTGGATGCGAAATTCGCCGAGCCCGATCCCAGGGTCGACCTGAGCGGGTTGGACGTGATACGGAAGCTGGTCATTCTCTCCCGCGAGGCTGGAGCGATAGTAAACCAGGAAGAGGTGAAGAAAACCCTCTTCGTCCCCCAAAAATATTTCCACGGAAGCCTCGAGGAGTTCTGGCAGGCCATTCCCGAGATGGACCCGTCATTTGAGGAACGGCGGGAAAAACTGGCGAAAGAGGGAAAACGGCTGCGGTTCGTGGCTTCATACGACCACGGGCAATGCGAAGTAGGGTTGAGGGAGGTGGAACAGGGTCACCCGTTCTACGACCTGGAGGGGAGCAACAATATCATCATGATCACTACCGAGCGGTACAACGAGTACCCCATGGTCATCAAGGGGTATGGGGCCGGCGCCAGCGTGACAGCCGCCGGTGTCTTCTCGGATATCATCTCGATCGCGAACATACGGTAAGACCATTTTTAAAGCAATGAAACGGATTGTTATCTTGGGTGACGGTATGGCCGATGAGCCTGTCGAGGCGTTAGGAGGCAAAACACCTATGCAGGTAGCCCATACTCCCTACATGGACCTGCTCGCCCTCAAGGGGAGAAACGGATTGTTAAAAACGATCCCTCACGGCTTTTCACCCGGTAGCGAGATAGCCAACCTCTCCATACTGGGATACGACCTCCCCACGGTGTATGAAGGTCGCGGTGTGCTGGAAGCTGCGAGCATGGGGGTAGAGGTGCTTCCCGGCGAGCTATGCATGCGATGCAACCTGGTGAACCTGGAGGGTGATCGGTTGAAGAACCACTCGGCAGGACATATTTCCACACATGAAGCTACCAAACTAATTCACTTCCTTGATGAGAAGCTGGGGAATGAGTCTATTAGTTTTCACCCGGGTGTCTCTTACCGACACGTGTTGAAAATCCGTGGGGGAAGTAAGATGCTACGTTGTACCCCTCCTCATGATATCCCTGGGCAACCGTTTGTTCCCCACCTGATACATCCCGAGAACGACGATGCCAAAGCGACAGCGGAGCTTCTGAATCGCCTGATCGTGAAGTCGCGGGAGCTATTGGAAAATCATCCTGTCAACCAGCGAAGGAAGACCGAGGGGCAAGACCCTGCCAATGCCATATGGCCCTGGTCACCCGGCTTTCGTCCCATCATGAAACCTTTAGCGGAACTGTTCCCCGTTGGGAGCGGGGCGGTCATCTCTGCCGTGGACCTTATCCGGGGCATCGGCGTATACGCGGGACTGGAGGTGATAAGGGTGGAGGGTGCCACCGGCCTCCACGACACCAACTACGAGGGGAAAGCGGCGGCAGCTCTCGCGGCGCTAAAAGAGCACGATTTCGTTTACCTGCACGTTGAAGCCAGTGATGAAGCAGGACACGAGGGTGACGTGTCCCTCAAGGTGAAAACCATCGAGTACCTGGACACCCGTATCGTGAAGACAATCTACGAGGAGACAGCC
Organism: Fermentimonas sp.; assembly: GCA_033808735.1. Taxonomy (GTDB): domain Bacteria; phylum Bacteroidota; class Bacteroidia; order Bacteroidales; family Dysgonomonadaceae; genus Proteiniphilum. The sequence continues at coordinate 121,465 of JAPXNA010000010.1, read as the reverse complement.
ACGTGGCAAGAACCGGTGACCATCGCGGTGCTACCCGATCACCCAACCCCCTGTAACACCCGTACGCATACGAACCAGCCCGTCCCCTTTCTCATCTACCGCCGTGATATGAAAGCGGATGGGGTGCTTACTTACGACGAGTTCTCAGCAAAGGGGGGAAGCTATGGGTTGTTACACGGCGACGGGTTCATGAAAGCCCTCCTCGATTAATCAACAACTTATTTTTCACATGTTATTTACGTTTCTGCTTTCAGAGCGAAGACCTCATAAATTCCTGCGCAGACACATCCTGCGAAGATTGCGTTAAAAAAGAAAAGCTGTTTGAACAACGTGAGTTCTTTTCTTTTAGCAAGCAAGCAGAAGATGAGTCGCAGGATTTATGCCAGTCGAGCCTGAAAGCGAAAGTTAGGACAACAACTAAACAAGAATATGCGCTATTACAGTACGAATGGGAAAGCTCCCCTCGCCTCCCTGCAAGAGGCAGTGGTGAAAGGGCTCGCCCCCGACAAGGGTCTCTACATGCCTGAGCGTATCGGGCGGTTCCCCGACCCGTTTTTTAACCGCATCGGGGAGAAAGGCTTGACGGAAATCGCCAGGGAGGCGGCCGACCTCTTCTTTGGGGAGGATATCCCGAAAGAGGCCCTGCACGGGATCGTCGAAGAAACCCTTGATTTTGATATCCCCCTCGTGGAGGTAGAGGAGGATATCTACGCGCTGGAGCTGTTCCACGGACCTACTTTCGCCTTCAAAGATGTGGGCGCACGTTTTATGGCCCGAATGCTCTCCTATTTTGCCCGGGAAAGGCAACAAGGGGAGGTGTCGGTGCTTGTCGCCACCTCGGGCGATACCGGAAGCGCGGTGGCCAACGGCTTCTTGGGGGTGAAGGGGATACGGGTGTTCGTTCTCTACCCTTCCGGTAAGGTGAGCGCGATGCAGGAGGCACAATTCACCACCCTGGGGCAAAACATTACCGCCCTGGAGGTGGATGGCACGTTCGATGACTGCCAGGCACTCGTGAAGGCGGCCTTCATGGACAGTGAGCTGAACGACCGCTTGCACCTCACCTCGGCCAACTCCATCAACGTGGCGCGCTTCCTGCCCCAATCATTTTACTACTACTGGGCCTATGTCCAACTGGCAAACCACTCGTCAGCCGACCAGGTAGTCATCGCCGTACCAAGCGGTAACCTGGGCAACCTCACCGCGGGACTATTCGCGAAGCAAACGGGTCTACCGGTCAAGCGATTCATCGCCGCGAACAACCGCAACGATGTCTTTTACCAGTACCTCAAAACGGGTAAGTACCGCCCTGCCCCATCAATACAGACGGTAGCCAACGCCATGGACGTGGGTGCACCCAGCAACTTCGCCCGCATACTCGACCTGTACGGCTCATCGCACACCTCTATCCAACAAGCGATTAACGGGTTCACGTATAACGACGAAGCGATTAAAGCGGCCGTCTGCGAGGTGTACAGACGAACCGGCTACTTACTCGACCCCCACGGGGCATGCGGCTACATGGCCCTGAAAGAAGGGATACGGGATGGCGAAACGGGGGTGTTCCTGGCGACCGCGCATCCGGCCAAATTTCAAGAGACCGTGGAAGCTAGTATCGGCACCGCGATCAAGGTTCCTGATAGGTTAAAGGCCTTCATGTCGCGTGAAAAACGGTCGTTACCGATTCCTAACGACCTCCATGAACTGAAAAAGCTGCTAATCGCCCGCTCTTAAGTTTCTTTTTATTATTTTTGCCGCATATTAGCGCATTTATCAGTAGTTTTGCGTGTGAAAACCATACGTGACCTGCATTTTCCGCATGAGGCAATTTGTACGTTTCATATACCTGCTTACCGTCCTGTGGGTCTTTGTCCAATGTTCGTCCGTGAGAAAGACCGGTGTGGCGACGAGCCGGGAAAGCCTACCGACTGTATCGGAGGTGCAAGCTCCCGATACGGTGGGAGAGGTTACGCGGATGGCAGAACGACTCCCCGACTCGTTGCAGATTACCGATACGATACAACATCCCGATCCGGTACAACTCTCTGACTCTTTACTTCGTTCGCTTGAAACGGACAGCCTGGTGACCGACACCCTACTGGCAGCCGATTCCCTTGTACCTGATTCTCTCGCGGTAGCTCCAACAGATACCACGCTATCGCTTGACGCCGCGGGCGACAGCATCAAAATCGACATCCCGAAAGAGAAACTCGAGTTCACGGTTCACTACACGGCACAAGACTCGGTCGTCTTCACCGCCGAAAATATGGCCTTCCTCTACGGTGAAGCCGACATCAAGTACGGCGAGTTAGCTATCAAGGGAGAGTACATCACCGTGGACATGGACAGCAGCATGATCTCCTCCACGTTTGGTGTCGACACCCTGGGCAAGGAGTTCGGTTACCCCGTCTTCACGGAGGGGCAAGACGAATACGAGATGAAAAAGGTGCGGTACAACTTCGAAACGGAAAAAGCATTTATTCACGGCGTGATCACGAAGCAGGGCGAGGGGAATATCGTGGCCAAAGTCGCGAAGATGAACCCCGATAAATCGTTCTACATGCGTGATGCGAAGTACTCCACCTGCGAAAACGATGAAAATCCCCACTTTTACCTGAACCTGTCGAAAGCGAAGGTAACCAACGAAGATGTGGTAACGGGACCCGCCTGGCTCGTGGTGGCCGAAGTACCCTTATTTCCCATCGTGTTGCCATTCGCGTTCTTCCCCTTCACCAAGAGCTACTCCTCGGGGATCATCATGCCCAGCTACGGTGACGAGATGACCCGCGGGTTCTACCTCCAGAACGGGGGGTACTACTTCGCGCTAAGCGATTACATCGACCTGGCGGTCACGGGTGAGATCTACACCAAAGGGTCGTGGGGCATTGGAACCCGCTCCAACTACCGCAAACGGTACAAGTACTCGGGTAACTTCAACATCTATCACCTGAGCACGGCCACCGGCGAAAAAGAGCTGAAGGAGGTGGTACCCGCGGCCTACTCCGTGGCGAAAGACCTTCGCATCAACTGGACCCACTCGCAGGACCCAAAAGCCAACCTCTACCGTACCCTGTCGGCCAGCGTGAACTTCTCCACGAGCAAGAACAACCACCGAGACCTTAGTCGCCTCTACTCTCGTGACGCATCAAGCAACACCAAGAGCTCCAGCGTGAACCTCACGCAGCGGTTCCCCGATTCACCCTGGAGCCTTTCTGCCACGATGAGTATCAACCAGGTATCGCGCGACTCCACCATCGCCGCCACGCTCCCCAATATCTCCGTCAACATGAGCCGTATCAACCCCTTTAAACGGAAGAACGCGGTGGGCAAAGAGCGATGGTATGAAAAAATATCGATGAGCTACTCGGGCGAGTTTCGCAACTCGATTTCCACGAAGGAGGACCTGTTCCTTAAGTCGAGCCTCATCCGCGACTGGAGTAACGGAATGAAACACAGTATCCCGGTAAGCGCCACCTTCACCATCCTCGAATTCATCCAGGTATCCCCATCGTTCAACTACACCGAACGCTGGTACACCGGGGCGCATAAGCAAGCGTGGGACCCCATCGCCAAACGGCACGTGCCGGTGGACACCATCCATGGCTTCAAACGGGTATACGACTACAGTACATCGCTCAGCGCGCAGACCAAACTATACGGTATGTACACCCCCTGGAAGATATTTGGCGACAAGGTACAGGCCATCCGCCACGTCTTCTCCCCCAGCATCAGCCTCAACTGGCGGCCCGACTTCGGGGATCCCAGGTTCGGCTTTTACGAGACCTACAACTACAAAAACGAATACGGTGAGGACGTGGAATACACCTATTCGCCTTACTCCTCCATGATGTTCGGCACCGCCTCCAAAGGGCAAAGCGGGAGCATCGGGTTCGACTTCAAGAACAACGTGGAGATGAAGATACGAAGCGATGCAGATACTACCGGCACCCGCAAGATCAGCTTGATTGACGACCTGGGGATCAACTTCAACTACAACATGATGGCCGACTCCATGAAGTGGAGCAACATCAACACGAACATCCGTTTGAAACTCTCCAAATCCTATACCCTTAGCCTGAATGCCGTGTGGGATCCCTACCTCTACGAGCTGGACCAAAACAGTAGCCCAAAGCGGGTCGACAAACTCCGGGTAATTAACGGCAAGGGCTTCGGGAAACTGATGAGTACCGGGACCTCTTTCTCCTACTCACTTAACCAAGAGACGTTTAAGAAGTTGTTTGACCGTAAAAAGAAGGAAGACGGGGGGAAAGACGATGACGATTCAACCACCCCGTTGCCGGACGATGGCACGATAGGCCGTAACCCTTACGAGGAGGAGGCACGTGGTGGTATGTTCGATAACAGTGACGATTCGATGGGTGAGTTCGACGAGAACGGGTACCTCAAAAATAACCTCAACTGGAACGTCTCGTTCAACTACTCGCTGCGATACGGGTACGGGGATTTTGATATGGAGAGGATGGAGTACAAGGGGAAGCTCACCCATAACTTCGGATTGAGCGGCTCGATTCAGCCGACCAAGAACTGGAACTTCACGTTCAATACCGATTACAATTTCGAACAGAAGAAATTCACGAACATCAACTGCACGCTTACGCGTAACCTGCACTGTTGGAGCATGTCAGCCAGTTTTATACCGATTGGTCCCTACAAATCGTACAACTTCAGCATCCGGGCTAACTCGTCAATGCTTCAAGACCTGAAGTATGATCAACGAAGTTCACCGTACGACCGGGGTATGGATTGGTATTGATTGTTCACCCGCTCCCTATCGCGGGTATCATGGGTTCTTTTCGGGATTTTCCCGCTCTTCACCCCACAGTTTCCTCATATGCTCCGCCAGCTTCCGCTCAGCGGGATTGGGTTGCGCCTCCCAAAAAAGGGTTCCCTTGAGCTCCTTGGGCAGGTACTCCTGCCGCACGAAGTGGTTATCGTAATCGTGCGCGTACTTGTACTCCTTCCCGTATTCGAGCTCTTTCATCAGCGACGTGGGCGCGTTGCGCAGGTGCAGCGGCACCGGCAGGTTACCCGTCCGCTCCACGTTCGCGATAGCCTTATCGATAGCCAGGTAAGCGGAGTTGCTCTTGGGTGAAGTAGCCAGGTAGACGGTGGTCTCGGCCAGGACGATGCGTCCCTCGGGCCACCCGATTTTTTGCAACGTATCGAAGCAAGCGTTGGCCAGCAACAACGCGTTGGGATTAGCCAGGCCAATGTCTTCAGCAGCAGAGATAACTAATCGCCGGGCGATGAACTTGGGGTCTTCACCCCCTGCCACCATCCGCGCCAGCCAATAAATGGCCGCGTCGGGGTCACTCCCCCGGATCGACTTGATAAAGGCCGAGATGATGTCGTAATGCAACTCACCCCCCTTATCGTACGCTGCCGGGTTCTCCTGCAGCCGCTCCGTCACCAGCTTGTCAGTGATTACCACTTTATCGCCCCCTTCGGAGGCAACCGTAAGCTCCAGGATATTCAACAGCTTGCGGGCATCACCACCCGCGAAACGGAACAGCGCATCGCTCTCCTTCACCTCGATTTCCCGCTCCCTCAGGAGGTGATCTTCAGTAAGGGCACGTTCCAACAACGTCTCCAGGTCCTGCTTTCCCATTGGCTTAAGGACGTACACCTGACAGCGGGAAAGCAGCGGCCGGATAACCTCAAAAGAAGGGTTCTCGGTGGTCGCCCCGATCAGGGTAATCGTACCGGTCTCCACCGCGCCCAGCAGGGAGTCCTGCTGCGATTTACTGAATCGGTGAATCTCATCGATAAAGAGGATGGGGGCAGCGCTATCAAAAAAACGATTGCTTTTCGCTTTCTCAATCGCATCACGTACGTCCTTGACTCCCGAGTTCACTGCGCTCAGCTTATAAAAGGGTGCCTCGATGGTACTGGCGATAATGTAAGCGAGCGTGGTCTTCCCCACGCCGGGAGGCCCCCAGAAAATCAGGGAAGGTACGCGGCCGGAGTCGATCATTCTGCGCAATACGGCTCCCTTACCGACCAGGTGCGTCTGTCCGATATACTCATCGAGGGTACGCGGCCTCATCCGCTCGGCGAGGGGTGCGCTCATAGGGTTTCTTGTTAAGCCGTTTCTTTTTATATCGACAAAGGTAATGAATTTAACGCAACTTTTACACGTTGTTTTATTATCGGTTTATAAGATACGATAATCTATTTTTCACATTCCACTTCTTGATCAAGCATTGCTATATGGATATTTAATAAAACGAATAAATGCACATGTTGCGTAACGTGTCAGTCTGAAGCACATGTCTAATTCATCATGCGAAAGAACAAACAATGTGAAATATAACGGTGGGGAATATATTTTTTCGTACCTTGTGCCTCAAAATCAAAAAGTCCAATGCAGATTACCCCGCTATTATCGCTTTTTGGGAACCTTGAACAACTCGATGCGGTTCAGTTGAACTTCAATCAAGGGAGCGTCAATATCATGAACGTTGCCATCGCGTTTATCATGTTTGGCGTGGCACTAAGCATCAAGCCCCAACACTTCAAAACGCTCGCTTTGAATCCCAAACCGGTTATCCTGGGGGTAATCTCCCAGTACGTGCTCCTACCCGCCCTCACCTTTTTGTTGGTTATGATTATACGCCCTTCTACGGCCGTAGCGTTGGGAATGATCCTGGTCGCCGCTTGCCCGGGGGGTAACGTCTCCAACCTGATCTCCTCCATTTCCAAGTCAAACGTCACGCTCTCGGTTAGCCTCACTGCCCTCACCACCGTGATGAGCCTCTTTATGACGCCCTTTAATTTCGCATTCTGGGGTAGCCTCTACGCGAAGCACTCCCCCCTGCTGGTGCCTATCACGATCGATCCGGTAGAGATGTTCCGCACGGTCTTCCTGATCCTTGGGATTCCCGTGATCCTCGGGATGTTCGTCGGCATGAAATTCCCAAAGTTCACGAAGAAGATTGACAAGACGGTACAGACCGTCTCCATCCTCTTTTTCATCGCTTTCATCGTGGGCGCCCTGGCGGGCAACTTCAGCCTGTTCCTTCGGTACATCCACCTGATCTTCGTCCTCGTGCTTATCCATAACGGGTTGGCCTACATGAGCGGGTACTACTTCCCAAAATCACTCAAGGTAAACGAAATAAACTGTAGGACCATCTCCATCGAGACGGGTATCCAGAACTCGGGGTTGGGCCTCGCGCTCATCTTCAACCCGAGAATCTTCCCCCCCGAGCTGGAACTGGGTGGAATGGCCTTTATCGCCGCGTGGTGGGGCATATGGCATATCATCGCCGGTTTACTCCTCGCGTTTTACTGGAGGAGGCGAGCCGTTTCGCCTTTGCCAACGAGCTAAAGGAACGAGTTAACACGGGGCGTCTCGCCCCGTACAACGAGTTGAAAAATAACGTGTTTACACGGATCGTCACTCCACTCTAACAAAACCTACCGTTATGATTTACCAATACGATATTCGTTATGCACTGGCTAAGTTGCCGGTAAAGACCACGTTGCGACTGAACTTCAGGAAGCTGGTGTTTATCGGCAGGAAAGAGAACGTATCCAGGAAAAAGCCGATCATCTTCGCGGCAAACCACCGCAACGCGTTGTTGGACGCCCTGATGCTGGTCTACTCCAGTTACCACCGTAAACAGGTCGTCTTCCTGGCCAGGGCCGACATCTTCAAGCAGAAGTTTGTCGCCTGGCTGCTCAAGGGGTTGCGCATCATCCCGGTCTTTCGGCTTCGTGACGGGAAGGACAACCTGGAGAGAAACAACGAGGTCTTTAAAACCGCGGCACGCGTACTAAAAAAAAACAACCCCATCGCCCTCTTCCCCGAGGGGAGGCACAATCCCAAGCAGTCGCTCCTCCCCATTCAGAAGGCGGTGCCGCGCATCGTGCTGCCCACTGAAGCGTCTCTCGACTTCGAGCTGCAAAGCCAAATCGTACCGGTAGCCATCTACTACCGAGACGTGAACGACTTCCCGTCGGATGTCTACGTGACGTTTGGCCAACCCATCGAAGTATCGGAGTACAAGACGCTGTACAGCGAGAGTCCCAACTTGGCTACCAATCAGTTACGCAAAGACCTGGAGGTACGATTAAAATCGATGGTGGTGGATATCTGGAATGACGACTATTACAACGAATATTGCTTGGCCATCGACTGGAACGGGGACCGTGTTGCAAAGGAACAATTCCATGGTCGAAAAGACGATTTCCTTCAGGCGTCACTCCATATCGTGAGGGAGTTGGATCACCTTTTCGAACATGAACCCGAACAGTTCAACAAGAAAATAGGGGAGCTGAGGGAGGCGAAACAGTTGTTACAGGAAAACGGGTTCACCTCCAAAGATCGGGTATGGAAACGACCCTCCAAATGGAACCTCTTCGCCCGTTTTTCGGTACTTCTCCTTACCGCCCCCATCGCGCTGTTCGGCTTCGTGAACGGGCTCTTCCCGCTATTGATTAACAAAAAGCTCAAAGGGTTGTTCAAAGACAAGCAGTTCATCCCCTCGGTACGATACGTTTCGGGCCTCTTTTTCGTGCCTATTTTCGCCCTGTTGCAATCGCTCTTGCTGGGAGGTATCACCGGCAACTGGCTCCTGGCACTGGGTTACCTATTCGTGATGCCGCTCACCTTCTACTTCGCCATCCGTTGGCAAAAGTGGTGGAAAATCGCTCGTAGAGATCAAAAGGTACACCGCTTCGCGAACTATTTCCCCAAGGAGTGGGAACGGCTGTTGAAGCTGATTCGCCTTTAACCTTTTCCAGAACTCAACTCGGGGATGGCATATCCTTTAATTGTAACGATGTTATTGCATTTATCAAATAACGGTTTACTGCCCGTGCGTTTTATCGTATTAGCACAATATTTCAAAATTTAATTACGCGCTTATCTCCTTCTTCCATTACAAACTTTTTTAGACGTACCTCTCTTTCACTACCTACCATAATTTTATCTAGTGATAAAGAGCCTTTTAGCACTTCAACAACGACTTCGTCAGCAGAAACTTCGAAATTGCCCCATGAATAACCATTGCTCCAAAAATATGTTCCAGGTTGGGAAGTTATAGAGATCGTTTTAGATGTTCCTGAATATTGAAACTTACTTAGTGCAATAATAGAAGACCAACTTGCCATTGAGCGCGCGTAATGATGTCCACATTCAGGCTCGCTAAACGGATTTCTTTTAGCCCCATCATGACGATCACGAATTGCCTTGATGCATTTTAAAGCTTCTTCCTCCATACCTTCATAAATCATTCCCACTGCGGCACAATATTCAAAACCTGTCATGACTTCAGCAAAATATGGGAAAGGAACCTCTAATCTACCCTTTGGCCAAGATGCCATTAACAAGCCGGACTCGTTACCCATTACATAGGAACGCATATTATTAAAATGATTACTGAAATCATCTACAAAATTATACTTCATTATGCTTTTGAGCGTCGTTCGAATGTTTTGTTTATTACCCAAATATCCTAAACCACAAATATGTGCCATGTATTGTCCAACTAGCTGATCAACAAGGCATCCCCTTCCTAACTGAAATGGAGGAATCCGTGTATTAGGGTCATTCATATCCAAAAACTCAAAAGATTGGGGGTCTGTTATTTTATGTTCGTAGTACTCTCCATTAAAGAGATTTTCATCCATCCAAGCGCTTCCTTTTTTGAAAAGAAGTTGACATTTCTTCGCGAATATTTTATCTTTCATCGCCAATGCCATCTCTTCAGCTGCACGTAACGCACCCATGTACCAAAAACCCATTTGCGGATTTGGTCCAAAATAATTTACATCCATGGTATTGTGCTGAGACCCTTCCATAACACCATCTTGATCACCGTCCCATCCTCCCTCTATCCATGCATAAGAGAGTACCCGTTTTACCTGCTCCCAGTTTTTTCCCAAAAAATCATTATCACCAGATAGCTGCCACTCTCTATACATTTTCATTACAGTACCCATTTGACCATCTGCTGCCGGTGAATTACCTTTTTTTGCCTTTGCCAGAGGTAATGCTGCACGGAAATTCATTAATCCATTTTCCTTAGTCGCATAATTGAATTCCACGTCTCTCATTGTTTTCGCCAAATCTCCAAAAAGAAAGGGAGTGGCAACCTCGTAATTCCATACATGAGTACATGAACCGGCACACGACCCGAAACGATCCATAACACCTTCCCAACCCATCATATGTCCGCTAGGCAGCCGGAATACAGTTTGAGAACGCAATGTGGCTAGATTAAACAGGGCCGCTTCTTTCACCACCTCAGGATAAGAACTCTTTAAAAAAGCATTTACAAATTTTAGCGTCTCTTTTTCTAATTCAGGTATTTGAGGTATTATTTTCTCTGCTGCATCCCAGGCATCAGGGTATAACAGGCTGTAATAATTTCCGACAATCTCATCCGACCACGCTTTACGGTTAGGGAAATTCCATGTAAGAAAAAAGGTAAATGTTTTTTTCCCGTTGGGTGGAATTACTTTCTTTATAGCTAAAGACGCCATGGGATCATGGTCCTCTAACTTTTCACGCTCCGTTAAAGTTCCATCGTCACTAAAGTCATCCCAAAAATTAAGGATCCCATTATTCCAGCTATCCTGTTTTGAAGAGGTGCGGAAAGTTACTCCATCCATGGTCTGAGTCGTTAATGCCATCGTGCCCCAGCCAGAATCCTGCTTGTCTACATCGTCGGAATAGAAGTAAATTCCTTGTAAACCACTCGTCTTACGGTATTCATTTATATTGTTCTTAGCCCCTGTTGGTACATAATCCCCTTTCCAATCAGTGACAAATTTACTCCCATCTTTTCCTATAAAGTTGCGGATTGAACCAGAAACGGAGACTTCTATCGGAGATGAGGATAGATTGGTAACTTCATAAGAAAGAACCGCGATGGGGAGTCCACTGGCTTCAGCGTCACCTGGAACCAATGGATTGAACCCTTTTACCTTTACTTTTACAGGTAATTTCTCATCGCTAAGATTTACTTGACCGAAAGGATAAGCTGCTTCAAAAGAAGCATGGGCAAATCGTGGCATACCATGGTGATTTACCGGGCGTCCTTCGTAATGCAAATACTCGTATGGATATAGAGGTCCGGCTAGGAGTGTTGTCGTTGCCTGCTGGTCTTGAGGTTTGATGTAGATCGCGAAAAAAGGCGCATTGTTACCTGTGGTTATCGTGCTATACTTTTTTCCCGGAACGTTCATTATCTCCCAATCGCGTAATTCACCGCGTCCTCCTAAGGAAATTGTACCTGTTCCTATTCCTCCCAATGGCAAAGCAATTTGATAAAGGTGATCCTGATCATAGCTTTTAAGAACAGGCCATGATTGGGGATGCCACTCCTGAGCTATACTTACAAAAGAAAGGAAATTTATTATTATGCATACAAGTGTTTTTTTCATACGATTATTTTAATCATGTCGGTTTCATACGATTATTTTGTTTGTTCTTTTTCTCAAATAAAACAAGAAGAAGGCAAAAAGTATGATGGTTACCGTAAATCCAACTCCATACGAAATCGGCTTAGAAAGGGCGAATCCTTCAGGAGCGAGCATAATATAGGTGGTAACCACGGATGTCATGAACAGGGCGGGGATTAACGTTATCCAATAAGCTTTCCCTTTTTGGGAAAGATATACCGTGATCGTCCAAAGAACCACCGTTGCCAAGGTTTGGTTCGACCATGCGAAGTAGCGCCATATAACATCAAAGTTTATTTTTGTCAGGATAAAGCCTACGGTGAATAACGGAATCGTTATCATCAGCCTGTTTTTTATCGGCTTTTGATTGAACTTTAACAAGTCACCCACGGTTAGCCTCGCGCTTCGAAAAGCGGTGTCACCGGATGTAATAGGAGCGGCAACAACCCCTAATATAGCAAGTATGGCTCCAAATTTTCCCAGTAGCGAATGGGATATTTCATTCACTACCCATGCCGCGTTCCCTTTTTGAGCTATCATAACATCTCCTAGTTCCCTAATACCACCAAAAAAGCTCATGCTTATTGCCGCCCAAATAAGGGCAACGATTCCTTCAATAACCATGGCCCCGTAAAAGACCCTTCGTCCTTCTTTTTCATTTTTAATGCAACGAGCCATTAGAGGCGATTGAGTGGCATGAAAACCGGATATCGCACCACAAGCAATGGTTATAAATAACATGGGAAAGATGGGGAATTTCCCCTTATCGTAATGAAAATTCTGCCAATTCCCGGAACTCAATTCGGGAATACTGTATCCCTTTATTATTAAGGCAATTATCAGGCTAACAGCCATGAAAAGCAATGCGAAACCGAAAACGGGATAAATCTTGCCAATGATTTTATCGATGGGCAGGAGTGTAGCAAGGATATAGTAAATAAATATAACCCAAACCCAAAATGTGAAATCCAATGTAGTGGGTGTTAAATCGGCGAGAAGACCCGCCGGACCTGAAATAAAAACAACGCCCACAAGTACCAAGAGCACTATAGTGAAGATTCTCATCACCTGTTTTGCACCATTCCCCAAATATATCCCGATAATTTCAGTTATACTCAATCCGTTATGTCTGACCGACAACATGCCGGAAAAATAATCGTGCACTGCTCCTGCAAATACGGTTCCTAAAACTATCCATACAAATGCAACAGGTCCCCACATAGCCCCCGCGATCGCACCGAATATCGGACCTAAGCCGGCAATGTTAAGAAACTGGATGAGAAGAACACGCCACCAAGGCATCGGGACAAAATCGACTCCATCGGTCATGGTCATTGCCGGTGTTGGCCTGTTAGGATCAACTCCCATGATTCGTTCCAAACGCCTCGAATAAAAAGCGTACCCGGCAACTAAGATGAATAAGGAAACAACGAATGTTATCATATTACACTATATTAAAGAGTTTTTAGCGAATACTATCCCAATAAGCGTACAAGTACAACATAAAGGGTTCTATTATGAGTTAGCCACTTTCTGCCAAGATAGTCACAAACTGAATTAGCTCTGATTAAATCTGACAGTTAAGGGTAGAGGACTCAAATTATAAATTGCACAAACCAAATAAGTTTCACCCTTAAAAACTATCAGAAATGAATACAGAAACAAAAATAAACAAAAACAAGTTAGATTTGCTAAAATTAGCAGAAGAATTAGGCAACGTTTCTCGAGCCTGCAAGTATTTAGATTACAGTCGCGATACTTTTTACCACTACAAGAAGTTATTTGAAACAGATTCTGCTGGGAAGAGACATATCATCAATAACACGACTAGCTGAAATGGCCGAGGGGATGAAAACACCCCCTCTTTTTTCTATTATCTATTCCTGTCATAAATGACTTTGGAAATACTGTTCCAAAAAGTGTGTCTAGGTAAGTAAAAAACATAGTCTAAAAATTTTATTAGTTTTGTATTTCACCAAAAATAAAACCGTAAAATTCAAAGACTATGTTACTATAAAAGGAACAACTTTCTTCTGTAATGGCCAAACATTCAGAGCGTGAAAATGGCCTACACGATTTAATGGGGATCATGACCGAAAGCATGATGTTAGCAGAGCGGCGCGAGTTCTTGGATCACGCCGAAGGCAACAAGGGTAACGGGTTCCGCCATGGCTGCGCTTTCGGTCAAGGTCGTGTTCTGGAGTTCAGGATTCCCCGCGACCGCTACGGCAACTTTCACCCCAAGATCCTGGCGTTGCTCCGCGACCAGGAGATGGAGCGCGAACGCCTGGCCGGCATCCTTTACTGCAAGGGGCTAACCCAGAGCCAAGTTGGCGACGTCTTCGAGGAGGTTTACGGGAGCCATTACAGCAAGGCCAGCATCTCCCGGATGATCGAGTACCCGCGCTCGGACGTTGAGAAGTGGTTGAATCGCTCCCTGGAAAGCTATTACCCGATCGTTTTCGTGGATGCCGTCCACGTCAAGATCTAGCGGAAGCGCTCGGTTGCCACGGAAGCCTTTCACGTGGTTCTCGGTGTCAAAGAGGACAAGAAACGGGAAGTGCTCGGCATTTACAACCATCCCGTGGAGAGCGCCACGGGCTGGAAAGGGATCTTTCGAGACCTCTTTGACCGGGGGATGGGACATGTCGGCTTGATAGTGAGCGATGGTCTCGCGGGCTTGGACACTGCCCTGTCGGTCGTTTACCCGACGGCCCAACTACAACGATGTTTCACTCATCCTTGACAAATGTCTTTAATTCCCCTTTCCTTGCTCGTCCTTGTTCAGGTATCGGAATTAAAAACACAAGTCAATGATGAGGTGAAAAAGAAAAAATGAATAATTTTTAGCAGCCTAATAGAGGATTTAGACTAGAGACACATAAATGTAACACTACCCAGCTGATCGTGATAGACGACTTGATGAACATCGCCGTGAACAGGGAGGAGGGTAACTTGCTCTTCGCCTTCGTGAAAAGCGTCTACGAGTCAACCTCGTTCATCATCACCTCCAACAAGTCCACCGCGCAATGGGCACGGTCGCTCGACGACGAGGTCCTGCCAACGACCCTGTTGGACAGGTTGCTCTACAAGTGCGAGTTGATTCAACTATCGGGCAAGAGCTACAGGATGCAAAACAGGAAAACCATTTTTAATGGACAAGTTGATGGTATGTAAACAAGAAAAACTAACTTTTTAACTGTTGCACGATTGTTACAGAAAGTGCTGCACTCGTGTTTACCGAAATTGCTGTATTCTCAGTTACCGTTTACATTAAGTGATTTTCTTACATTGAACTCACGTTAGTATAAAGGTTGTGCGTTAATTTTATCTCCTATTTTTTGCTTCAAATTCACGTCTCAATTGAAGTAATTCATTTACTTTATCTTTACTTTTTTCGGCATAATTAACGACCTCTCCGATATCTTCCTTAATGTTTGTTAGGTATAGCGTATCAATAATCTGCTCATTTAGTGTTGGGTCTTGCGGCTTGTATATTAACTTCCATTCATCTTGCATCACCGCCCACTGATTACCACTATCAAAAAACAGGACGTTATGAGACGATTGGCTTGTAGACTCTTGAATAAGTGGGAGTAAACTTTTACCGTCAATTTCCTCTTGGTTGTATGAAACTCCACAAAGCTCTAATAAGGTAGGAAACCAGTCAATATTCATTACCATTTGATCTCGTACCTCTTCTTGAGGCAATTCCTTTGGATAACTGATAATAGCTGGCACACGAATTCCACCTTCGAAAAGAGAAAATTTTGCAGCGCGATAAGGTCCAGAATAACCTCCCCCAAAGTGATTGCGTTCTTCTACACTATGACCGTTGTCAGATTGAAATACAATGATAGTGTTCTCTCTGAGTTCCTCATTTTCAAGGAAATCGAGTAACTCTCCAACTATCTCATCGAATGTACTAAGAAAAGCATTGTAGAGATTACGGGGATAGGGTGTTTTCTTAGCATTATAATGCTCCAACCATCTCTCCCTTGGTTGCAATGGGTAGTGAGGCATGTTTGAAGCCCAATATATAAAAAATGGTTCAGAACGATTCTGATTGATATAGTTTTTTAGTTCCCTTATCAACTGATCAGGAAAATATTGTCCGTCGTTGTAAACTTGTGTTTCGTTTCTCCACAAATCGTGACGATTTGGTCCTCCCCAATAAAAAAAGTGTGAATAGTTGTCAATACATCCGTCGAGATGACCGAAGAAATAGTCAAATCCCTGTTGATTAGGCCTTGCACCATCAACCGATCCTAAATGCCATTTCCCTATTAAGGCGGTATTGTATCCATTTTCCTTTAAAACTTCGGGAAGGGTTGTTACTTCAGAACGCATGTAATTATTGCCTCCTACATTACTGATAACTTTATTACGAAGAGAGAACTGTCCAGTCATCAATGATGCTCGTGAAACAGAACTAACCGGTGCTCCATAGAAACGGGTGAAGCGAATACCTTCAGCAGCAAGACGATCTATATTGGGAGTAAGCAAATCTCTAGCTCCATAGCATCCCGCATCTAGCGTACCTTGATCATCAGTATAAATGATAATTATATTGGGCTTTTGTGTAACTTGGGCAGTTGTTACTAACGGTATTGATAAAGTAAAGATCAAGCCCAATGAATTTTTCTTTATTGTATTCACGTTATCTGTCATTTTTCACGGGTATTATTTCCAGTATACGGTAGTGTCCGTAGCGTCCCATAGGGGTAACAAACTGTAAAAAACCTCCTTTCCGATCGGCTTTAGATATATGTATATGTCCACACAACACAATCGATACAGGAGCTTTGAATAATTCTTCCACAAAATCATAGGTTTCCTTGTTATGGCCTTCTTCAGGCCAACGTTCACGACGTTCAAGCTCAAATCCCTTGTCAACAGAGGCTCCCCATTCACGACTTCCAATGCCTTGAGATTGACCGTCAATACTGACCGGAATGTGCATACCAATAACCATTGGTAATCCCAATGCACTTTGTCGTTTGAGAAAATTTACTTGTTCAGAAGTGATTTGATAGGTCGAGTTATCTATCATCAGGAAATTAACACCATTAATCTGCCGTGCGTAGTGAGAGGGATTTTCTCCTTGATAAAGAGGCAAAAGTATTTTTTCACGCCACTGTTCTCTCAAGCTATGGCTTGACCCTGGCAGTCCTTCCAAATGCCAATCATGATTACCGGCAGTGTAGAGAAATGGAATACCGCAAAAGGTTAATTCGTCCAACAAATACTCAACAGCTCGTTTCGAAGGATAGTTAAGAATGTCACCGGTAAGCAATATCAAATCGATATTTAATTGTTTTGCTTCTTGAATAATATCAGAAAAAGCTTCAGTTCGGCTTATTAGTTCACCAGATTTATAATGATTCCCTTTTTCGTAAGCAGCAGCCATACGAGAAGAATATTCAGCATATGCCTCATCTTCAGGTCCTGCAAATGTGATATGAGAATCTGTGATGTGAAGTACACGAGTAGGCTTAACATTTAAATCGGAAATCCCCACTATGGTATTAGTCGTCGTTGATGAATCATATATAATTAAAGGTTGATCATGATTGTTATGCTTACTAGAACAACCCATGAAGAACAGGCAACAAAACGGTAGTAACAAATATGCTTTCATATTAAACGTGTGTTGTTATTAGTCTAGTGATCCCAAAATACATAAAATATATGAGTCTACCCCGAAAAGTTGCTTTATGCCACTAAGACACAAAACACAAAGTTGCGCAAAACACATATTTTGTATCTGATTATTATACAATAATTGTTTTTTTAGATACAATAATAAAAATCATGGATTTTTATTATTTTGGACTTTTCGGAGTGGACTCATTCATTGATTATCAATAATTAATTGAACAAAAAATATCAAAAGTATTGAGTAGACAAGGATATGGTAGAAATAATGATAGTCTACAATGGTTCCTTGCTTAATTCAGGGTTCCGTTGAAGTTCTTGTGAACAAATTGGCATGTAAATCTTATCAGCTGTATAAGTTCCACCGAAAGGGTTAGTTGCTCCAATTAGTGGAACAAAAGATAATTTTATTCCTTCTCCGGTAGCTGGATACATCCTTGTTCTTGTTATGTCATTCCATATTTTACACTCAAATATCATTTCTCTAATCTTTTCTCTCCACACTTCTTGAACAAATTCATCTACCGTAAGGGACATTAGGTCTGTTCTAATTTGATTAAAACTACGTGAAATAGATGCTCTTGCTTGAATACTAGCTAAATATCCTGCAGCTTCTTGAGTAACTCCTTCTGTTCTTGCTATTGATTCTGCAGCAATAAAATATAGTTCTGTTAATCTGTAATGGACTTTATCCTTAGTGGAAACTCCAGTTTCTAAAGCAGCCTCTTCTTCAAACCAAAAGAATGGGAATGGCCGTGCAAATCGCCTAACAACCCCTTTATTAGTTCCTTTAACTTGCGTGTATTGTCGATGAAAGTACTGATTGTCTTGATAACGAAGATCATCATTAACGTCATATAAAGAATGAAGTAAATCTACAGGATCATATGCTAAATTACACATTCCATATCTGAATTCACCCCATGAAGATGCATCCTGAGAAAAGCAATACATGGGATATCCTCCTCCAGGTGAGATAATGTTATCGTATTCAACAGTATAAAGATATTCCTTTTCATTATCAGATCTGCGAAGAATATTAAATGCGCTATTTTCAGCCATGTCAATATGCTGTATTAATTCATAATTTGGATTATTTATTACCGATCTTGCAACTTGAGCAGCACTTTGATATTTAGAATTATCCTCAAGTGGATAACCAGCCATATTTAAGTAGACATCAGCCAATAAAGCCATTAGGCTTCCTTTAGAAACCCTAAATCCGTTAGACGGCATTGGTTTATCAGGGAGTTTGCCTTTATCAATAGCTTCTGTGAGATCACTAACTATCAATTCATAAACTGCACTTTCTGATGATCTTCTAACATAGATGTCTTTCAAAGACTGATAAGGTTCAGTTATTACTGGAACAGGTCCAAACATTTTAACAAGATAAAAATAATTGAGAGCTCTGAAAAATTTTGCTTCAGCCAACAACTGATTGCGTTCGTTTTCAGAAAGGCCTGGGCAGTCTGGAATATATTTAATTGCAAAATTAGCGTTACGAACAATTACTTCATAACAGCTCTGCCATAAACCTTGCAATTTTGAATTGTCAAGATTAGCATCAACATTTACATTATGAGCACGATTAATATCTTCTCCCTTATATTGGTTGTCAAAAAGACCAGCAAGAAAGCCGCCCCACATATGATTAGATGCTCCGTTTACAGCTGCAGAATAAAAAGAAGGAACTCCTTTTCTGTAAAGGATGTTAACAGCGCTATAAGCATCGGCTGAATTTTTAAAAAAAGTATCTGTCATTATCTGGCTTTTTGGATTTTCTTTAAGAAAATCGTCACAAGTAATGAATACAAATACAAGCAGAAATAGTAAATATAGATTTTTCATACATATACATTATTAGAAATTAAACTTGGCACCAAACGAATATGTGCGTGCTGTGGGATACTGATAAAAGAAAATGTTCTGACCAAAACGGTCTGTATTTGAAGATCCTTCAGGATCATAGCCAGTAAAACTCTTAGAATGTATAACAAATGCATTGTTTACACTTAAATTCAACCTGAGACCTTTTAGGTGTAGTTTATCTAATGCTTTCTTGCCAAGAGAATAACCAATTTGAATAACATTTCCCCTCAAGTAAGATCCGTCTGCAACCCACCTTGAATCAGCGGTTGTATTATGTCCCGCAAACACTCTGTGACGGATCTGTTGAACCATTGTATTTTGATTGTTTTCTGTCCAACTGTCGTACAAGATAGTTTTTAAACCGTTAATGTAACCTGTTCGATCTTCTGATGTATGATAATGAAGTTGCCAAGTTTCTACTCCTAGAACATACTGTAAATCTACAAGTAGATCCCAATTATCATAATAAAAGCGATTAATAAATGATCCTGTAAAATCAGGCATTCCTTTTCCAATTATTGTACGGTCTTTCGAGCGTTTTGCTTCTCCTGGAACAAATCCAAGTTTAGCAGCTTCCTCAGCTTCATCAGTTGACCATGTTCCTAAACGTTTGTAACCATAGAAAGAGCCCATTGATTCTCCGACACGAAGAATTACATTACCGCCTACGAATGAGGGGCTTGTCAAGATATCTTCATCATTTTCGCCTAATTTTTTGATTACATTTTTATTATAATTCATGTTAAAAGTAGTCTCCCATCGAAAATGATCATTTTCAATATTAGTAGAAGTAATCAATAAATCTATACCTGAGTTATCTACACGACCTATATTATCCATAACTGTACCAAAACCTGTTGTAAAAGGAAGTGGTCTCGCCAATAACAAGTCGTGTGTCTTTTTATAATAATAGTCCATTTCAAGATTTAGACGATCTTTAAAGAATATAGCATCAAATCCTACGTCAAATTGGTCTGTTTTTTCCCACTGTAAATCTGGGTTCGGCATTCTTGACATTTGATTGGTAGCGACTCGATTCCCATCAAGTAAGTACGTTCCACTTGAAATAGTAGCCAATGACGAGTAAGGGGTGATTTCCGAATTCCCTGTCCTTCCATAACTTGTCCTAAGTTTCAAAAAACTAAGCCACGAGGATGTGTTTTTTAAAAAATCTTCCGATGTCAACACCCAGCCCAATCCAAATGATGGGAAAAAAGCATATTTATTATTTTCTCCGAAACGTGAAGATCCATCTATTCGAAGTGTTAGAGTCGCAAGATATTTATCATTAAATGAATAGCTACCTCTTCCAAAATAAGAATTCATACTCCACTCGCTAATAGATGAAGAGGGTGCTGATGGTGTTTTCCCTGCGCCTAAATTATCAACTCCGAAAAAGTTAGAATCAAAATCTTGCACTGTTCCGGTACTTGACGTCATTGAATATGATTTCGACCAACTCATTCCGAGCATAGCATTAATTCTGTGTCTATCATTGATAAGCTTATTGTAATTCATATAAGTTTCTTCCTGCCAATAATAATTTTTCCAGTCAGTAATGTTTGCACTTCCCCGAGTAGAGATGTTGATCATGTTATTTGGGACGTAATCTTTGTTTGTATTAATATTTGCGTCTACTCCAATTTGTGTACGAATATCTAATGCATCTGTTATATGAAAAATAAAAGCCAGATTCCCAAATATTTTGGTGCGGTATCTCCCTCTTATCCTTTCAGTAAGTTCATGAACAGGATTTGTCATTGCCTCTGGTGCAAAATTTAATCTACTACCTTTGTACTGAGAAGTAGACCAAGTTCCATCGGGAAATTTTACAGGTAGAATGGGAAGCATTTCCCAAATTGTACGACGAGCTGTCAATCCTCCACCACTATCATCTATTCCATTTCCCCACATATGTGTCGCCATGGCACTCGAATTAATACTAAACCATTGCATAGGATTAGAGTCGAGAGTGAACCTTGCACTTAAACGTTTTGCATAATTATTCAACAAAATACCTTGTTGATCTGAATAATTTAAAAATACACCTGATGAAGATTTTTTCCCTTGTTGCTGGACATTTAATTGATGATTATGAGACAATGCACTACGAGTCGCCTCCTTTTGCCAATTTGTATTGTAGAGAGGATTTCCATTATTGTCAAATAATAAAGGGTCACTTCTATCTACAAACAACTCAGATACTCCTTGTTTGGCAAGATAAGCTCGCCCTTGTTGATATTTACTAATATTCTTAAAAGCGCGATCTTGCATTTCCAAAAATTCATAGGCATCCATAACTGGAATGTACTTTGAAATAGTTCCCAAACTAACCCACCCTTCATAAGAAACAATGACATCGTTTGGTCCAGTAGCGCCTCGCTTTGTTGTTACAAGTATAACACCATTTGCACCCCTTGCCCCATATACTGCAGTTGAAGAGGCGTCCTTTAATACTTCTATACGTTCGATATCATTTGGATTTATAAATTGTATGTTATCCGTTTGAACTCCATCAATAACAAAAAGAGGGTTTGTATTTGTGTTTATTGAATTCATCCCCCTGATCATTATGCGTTGCGAAGACTCATTGATTCCTAATGGATTGCCGGTGCTGGTAAATACATTAACTCCAGCGGCTTTTCCTTTTAAACCTTGAAGAGCATTAAAATTTGATCCTGAAAGAAGATCATCCGCCTTTACAACACTCAATGATCCTGTAACATCACTTTTTCTTTGAGTTCCATATCCCACAACTACCACTTCATCCAACAACTCCATATCTTCCAATAAGGTTATATTTACAGAAGTTCGTCCACTTGTTGAAATGCTTTGATGTTGCATTCCCACATATGTTATATCGAGTATAGCATTTTCGGGTATATTCGTAAGTACATAATTCCCGTCAACATCTGTTACCGTGCCTTTAGTCGCATCACCTTGCACAACTATAGTGGCACCAATAACAGGATTTCCATTTGCATCAACAACTTTCCCGGTTACGGTTTTTCCAGTCTGATGAACTTCTTTTGCACTTAAGATTTCCAAAGCTTTATGTTCAGAATCTTTCTTTGCCAGAATAATATAATTATTCTCGAAATCATAACCGATATCGGTATCTTCAAAAGCTTCGTTGAGGTATTCCGAAACTTTCCCCGCATTGCTTTTAAGATTTACTATGCGCGAGGTGTTTACTTCTCGATTGCTGAACACCACCAGATAATCGGTTTGATTTTCAATTTCATTGATCAGTTGCTTTACGGAAACTTCGTTGGTTTCCAATTTCACGATAGCATCTTGGCCATTAACATTTTCGGCAAGCAACTGAAACGATAATACGAATAGAAGAATTAAAGTGATTCTCATTACTCTAAACAATTCCTTAAGGGTATTATTTTTTACAAATTTGTTTGATATTAGAGGTATTATTTTCATACATTTGCATTGTTAAGTGAATACTAAATTGAACTAGGTGTTTGCTTTTCTACCGGCGATAAGTGTTGGCGCACTTATCGCCTTTTTTTATTTCACGTTTATTCTCATAGGCAGGTAAGTTTTATAAGTTTAATCCATATTATTTTGTAAGGGTGATGATGTTGCCCTCAATGTCTTTTTGGATATTGAATCTCTGTATTTTCTGTATTATCCTTAATATTTCGTCAATTCCGTCACGCTGACGAAATTTTCCGGTGTATGGTACATTAAATATTTCAGGGTCTTTCACGATTATTTTCACGTCGTAATAGAGTTGCAATTTCTCGATAATGTCCAACAACCGTTCATTTTCGAACGTGTAAATCCCCTCTTTCCATAGGAAGTAATCGGGATTATCGATTTCCCCGACAAACATTTTCCCATCTTTCACAGTTACTTGTTCATTAGACTTTAACGTTACGCTTGCTTGCGGCGTTTGTTTGCCGTAAACCATCAGGGAGCCTTCCACCAAATCGGTCTGAATATACCCGGTTTCGGGATAACTATACACATTAAATTGTGTCCCCAGCACTTGCATATCGATATACTGCGTGGAAACGATAAACGGACGTTTTGCATCCTCCTTTACATCAAAAAAGGCTTCGCCGATAATTTCCACCTCACGGCTTTCCTTTGAGAAATTCGACGGGTATTTTAATGTTGACTGCGCATTCAGCCAAACTTGTGTCCCGTCTTGCAGGGTTAGTCGAGCACGTTGTCCGGCAGGCGCATAAAGCGTGTTAAAACTGGTTTCAGTTTTACTTCCTGAAAAATAAAGCGTAGCCCAAACGGTAGAGGCAATAAGAATAACCACCACAGCCGCGTACTTAAATATACTCGAAAGAATTTTCCGTTGGGCTTTACGCTTTATTTGATGAAAGAATGAATAGAAGTTTTGTTCGCCTTCACCTCTGTTGATAGATTGAGTTGAGAGGTGGGTAATCGCAAGTAAATTTCGAAAATGAATATATTCCTGCTTAAGAACATCTTCATTTTCAATTAATTTAAGCAATTCTACACGTTCGTTCGCGGAGAGTTTCTTTTGGAAATATCGTAATATTTTATCGTTCATTCCGATGCCCTTTAATTATAAAACGAGCTTACGATAAAAATCCGCTAAAGGAAATGAAATAAATCAAATAAAAAAGAAAATCAACAACAGAACGTAATCTTTCAATGCTACTTTTAGTTTCTTGTAGGCAATCGCCATCTGGCTCTCCACGGTATTGACAGAAATATTGAGTTCTCTGGCTATCTGTTTCTGTTTTTTGCCTTCTATTTTATTCATTACGAATATTTGACGGCATTTTTCTGGTAGGTTATCTATGGCGTTTTGGATGACAGTTTCAATATCAGGCTCACAAAGTAATTTATTATCAAGCATTTCCAGTGATTCGAGTTGCAGTTTTAATGTTCGGAAGTATTCCTCCTGCATCTTATTTATAGCACGCTGCTCCGTGGTCTTGTGACGAAGGAAATCGATACACCGGTTTTTCAGTATAACGAAAAGATACCCGTTCAAGTTAATGTGCGAAATAAACTCCTGTTTCTTTTCCCAAAGCTCAGTGAAAATATCGTGTACAATATTCTCCGCATCCTCTTCCCGAATAACATATTCTTGAGCAAAACGTTTCATCCGCGAATAGTAAGTAATATACGCTTCTTTAAATTGAGCTTTATATTCGGGTCTATTTTGCACAAGATACTGTTTTAACTATTGTAGCTCAAAAGTAATAAAAAAAATAGAAATTCAATCTTTATTAACGAAATAGCCAACATTTTAATTTAATGACCATCTATTAGCCTTAAAAGGCATTATGCATCGCAAATTTATTCGACAATCCTGCCACCACTGTTTTTATTCTTCCTGTTTATTCCATCTCAACCGCTATCGCCTGGTAGGCATCTACTCTCGGTAATAATATTTCCAGTTCCCTGCACGTAATCCTTTTCTCGTAATCGGCTTCTATAAGTAGCGAGACACTCTTTATGCTTTTATGCTCCGGAATCTGGATGATCACCCGTACATTCTCAACAGGAGCAAGGTAGTACTCGTTTATCCAGGGTTTCTCAAACTTGTTCCCGGTCCAGTTTGTAAGGTGTAAAACCATCAGGTTCTCTTTTTCCGTTAAATTTGCAAACAATCCTGCAGGGGCATCCAGTCTATAGGGTGGTTCGTTTGCCGACACTGTCTCTACCATTTTTTGCATTAATTCCCCGACAATAACAGTTCCCTCGTAATCGTAAAGTGACTCTAAAGCATTTGAACAATATATAACCTTCCCCTTGCCATGGTCCGAAATCACTAAACCAGGAAGAATGCGCCGTCGATCATGCCCTGTAACAATATCCATCAACACTTCACCGCCATCCAGCACCTCAACCGGCTCATAGTACCATGAGGGGAATAACCTGGTATCATTTCTTGCCAGCAAATACAGGTCATTGGGTCCACCAACCATTGCCCGGTAACTCTTAATAATATCAGTTAACTCTCCTTCCGGGTCAATGGGCCTTACCCTGAACAGTTCCTCAAGTCCAAAACGGGACTGTTTTTTGCCTTTGGCATCATATAGGGAGGTAGCATAGCTGGCTATCAATTGTCCACCGTTTGCAACATAATCAATGATGTTTTTTATGCGCTCATTTGAAAGATAGGGTATGTTTGCAAGGTACAGTATCGGGTATTTTTTTAGCTTTTCAGGATCGTCCAAGATGAACTCGCTGATTGACCCTACCTGCACGTGGTTGTACAAACAAGCGGAAAACGCACCCCGGGTCGATGTCCGTGCATCTGTTGTTCCCGTAAGCCACCCGCTTTGTACATGATCCTTTGGGCTATCGTAGGCAAACACCACACCGACGTAGGGTACACTCTCCAGCCCTTCAAATATCTTTTCATGCTTTTTGATTATTCCAAAAGGGAATCTCACGTATTCCCTGTTTTCAGGATGCTCAACATACCCGGTAGGTTGAGCAATAATGGATCCTCCCCCGAACATCAGGTTGGTGAATATCTCCTGCTGATAATTGATCCCTTGAAATGCCAGACGCGGCCAATTGTGATAAACGCCCACGTAAGGCCACACATGAAACCCAACCGACCGAGGGACACCCACTCCTTCTGCTCGTTCCAGCATGGAATGCCCGCGCTCGTAAAGAAATGCATCCATGCTCTTAAGGATCCGCGGATCCTGGCTAGCCATCAATCTGGGATCATTGATATTCGATATGAGAGGAATGTCCTTATGCGATTTTACAATTTCTCGCACTTTCCCGACAACTTCCGTCATGTAAGTTTCTTCATACCAGCGATGATATTTGTCTATCGTGTTCAGTTCTTCCCTCGTGTAATCACCATCATTCTCACGGTAAGGAATCGCCAAGCCGGTAGCTTTTCGAAAACCTGTTTGGCATCCATCGCAATAGCAAAGCTTTTTACCGGGCCAAAAATAGAAAGGTCTCCAGGCATCAAAATATATTCCGTCAATATCATAATCCCGGACAACATGCTCCACGTAATCCAGGTACGCTTCCCGGTAGGGGCCCATCCAGCAAACAGTACCATGATCTTCGCCCACGTACATGTGATCCCTGGCAGGCTTTCCTCCCGGGGATGTTTTCTGCCCGTATCCCGGGAAATCTTCCGTTACCATGGACCATGCCAGCTTGTGGCCGGTTGAGATATATGGAATCACCTTTATGCCCTTGGGTTTACATGCCTCAATGGTCTCCAATAACAAATCACGTTCTCCCTGATCAGCATGTCGTGAAAAACGTACACCCTGGATAGTTGCATATTTTCCCATGGTGGGAAATCGGAGTACATTCACGTTCATGTCAACCATGGTTTCAACCCAAGATTCAACATCATATTCAAGTTCAGGGGCGAATGGAGGCTGATACGCGTCGAGCAAAAAAACCCGTGAGGATTGAAGCCAGCCATATCTTGCATCCTTGTTAAAGAGATCCAAGGATTGAGCACGTGTGGCTGGTATTGACGACAAAATAATTGTACCTGTTAGCATAAAGTAGACAGGGATTCTTTTTAGCCGGCAAACTGAGAACAGGAGCTCAATTAATTTTTTATGGTGAAAATTCATGTTATATGCTTTAAAAGTTAATATTTACCATTTTCCCATTGTACTATTTCCACGTACGCGCAATCGTAGTTTCTAAGCAACATCGCCAGCAGCTGATAGGGCACAAATGACTTTCGTCATTCAAGCTTTAAGGCGAAGGCACTTGAATATGAATGACGAGAAAAAAAGACGTTCGCGGTAAAAGGCTAAACCTCAGAGAGCTTCTTAACGATTACCTCCAAGGCCGCGGTCAGCCCATCCGTATTTTTTCCTCCCGCGGTCGCGTAGTAAGGTTGCCCACCGCCGCCGCCCTGTATCTCCTTGGCCGCCTCACGCACCATGTTACCAGCATGGAACCCCTTGGCTACCAGGTCGTCACTCAACATAACGGTGAGGCTCGGCTTACCGTTGACCAGCGTTCCGGCCACGAACATCATCTTTTCCGGGAACTCACCCCTAAGCTGGTAGGCGATCTCTTTGACCGCTTCGGGGTTTCCAACAGGTAACAGCAACTTAAAGAGGGTTACCCCGTTCACCTCCTTACGCTTATCGATCACCTGCTGCTTGAGCTGCTCTACCCGCTCCTTCAGGTACTCTTGAAGCTGCTTCTTCATCTCTTCGTTTTCGATAACCACCTTTTGGATCGCCTGCATCACATCGGGCACATTATCGAATATCCCCTTGATCTCCCTCAAAAGGTCCTCCTGCAGGTAGAGGTACTCTTCACACCCCTTGGCCGTTACAGCCTCCACGCGCCGCACGCCCGCGGAGATGGCCCGTTCACTAATGATGCGGAAGGTCCCAATTTGCCCCGTGGAGGAGGTGTGGGTACCCCCGCACAACTCGATAGAAGAGCCGAAGCGGACGGTACGTACCTTATCACCGTACTTCTCACCGAAGAGTGCTATCGCACCTTGCGCTTTCGCCTCCTCTATTGGTAGCTGCCGTTGCTCCTCGATCGGCAGGTTTGCCCGTATCTTAGCGGTCACTAGCTTCTCTACCTCCCGAATCTCCTCTAGGGTCATCTTTTGGAAGTGCGAGAAATCGAACCTCAACATTTCCGGGGAGACGTACGATCCTTTCTGTTCCACGTGCCTGCCCAGCACTTCGCGCATCGCCTCATGCATCAGGTGGGTAGCCGAGTGGTTGCACTCGGTGGCCGTTCGCTTCTCTCTATCGATCCGCGCGATAAACTCTCCTTCAAGGTCATCCGGCAATTTACTGGTGAGGTGCATGGCCAGGTTATTCTCCCTTATGGTGTCGAACACCTCGATGCGATTCTCTTGGTCTATCAGCCAGCCGCTATCGCCCACTTGACCCCCCATCTCCGCGTAGAAAGGTGAGCGGGAGAGTACCAACTGGTAATAATTCTTGTTCTTGCGCTTCACCTCCCGATAGCGCAGGATGGTCGTTTTGCTTTCCGTTTCATCGTACCCTACGAATTCCGGTTCGCCCTGCCGCAGCACGACCCAATCGCTCGTCTCCATGGCTGCCGCGTTACGTGCCCGCTCCCGCTGCTTCTGCATCTCGGTGTTGAATCCCTCGACATCCACTGTCATCCCCTGTTCACGGAGGATCAACTCGGTCAGGTCAAGCGGGAAGCCGAAGGTGTCGTAGAGCTGGAAAGCCACCTCTCCTTTCAGTACTCCACCCTCCTCTTCGGGCAGGTTCCTCTCCAACAGCCTGATCCCGTTTTCGAGCGTCCGCAGGAACGCCTCCTCCTCCTCTTTGATCACCTTCTCGATAAGCGATTGCTGTGCTAGCAGTTCCGGGTACGCCTCACCCATCACTTTCACCAGCGTGGACACCAACCGGTAGATAAACGACTCGTGCATTCCCAGGAAGGTGTAACCGTACCGCACCGCCCGACGCAAGATGCGCCGGATCACGTAACCCGCTTTCGCGTTCGATGGGAGCTGCCCATCGGTAATCGAGAAGGCGATGGTACGTACGTGATCAGCCACTACCCGCATAGCCACGTCTTGCTTGTCGTCTTTGCCGTACGGGCAACCGGTTATCTCCGCTATCTCCTGGATAAGGGGCTGGAACAGGTCGGTATCATAGTTCGAAAACTTCCCTTGTACCGCCATGCAGAGCCTTTCAAGTCCCATCCCGGTATCGATCACCTTCGCGGGCAGCGGTTCGAGTGAGCCGTCAGCCTTGCGGTTGTATTGCATGAACACCAGGTTCCACACCTCGATCACGAGCGGGTGATCTTGATTCACAAGGGCTACCCCATCCACCTTAACCCGCTCCTCCTCCGGTCGCAAGTCGATGTGGATTTCCGAGCAGGGGCCACAGGGGCCCGTATCGCCCATCTCCCAGAAGTTATCATGCTTGCTCCCGTTGATGATGCGCTCCTGAGGCAGGTACTTTTTCCAATGTTCGGTCGCCTCATCGTCCCGTTCGAGGTTCTCTTCGGGCGATCCCTCGAAGATAGAGGCGTACAGTCTATCCTTATCGAGCTTGAGCACCTCCGTGAGGTACTCCCACGCCCAATCGATCGCCTCCTCCTTGAAGTAGTCACCAAAGGACCAGTTTCCCAGCATCTCGAACATGGTGTGGTGGTAGGTATCGTGGCCAACCTCCTCCAGGTCGTTATGTTTCCCACTCACCCTTAAGCACTTCTGGGAGTCGGCCACCCGCGGGTGCTCCACGGGGGCGTTACCCAATATAATATCTTTAAACTGGTTCATCCCAGCGTTGGTGAACATCAAGGTGGGATCATCTTTAATCACCATCGGGGCTGATGGTACAATCCGGTGCCCTTTCGATTGAAAAAAGTCTTTAAACGACTGGCGAATCTCTTTGGAAGTCATCATTACAAGTAATATTTATGAAACGAGCATGAAAACTGTTTTCACACAAGAACATGATTAAAGCGAGTTCCATACGATACATTTGAACTATTTCGTTAAGCCAAATGAGCATTGGACAAGTTCACTTGGACAAGGCCATGGCGAGAAATAGTCTAATGTTAATGAAAATAATAGTTTTAATCGTATGAAACCGCGTAAAACCGACGTGAAATAATAATCGTGTGAAACCGACATGTTTTAATTAATCGTATGAAACAGGCTACAAAATTACATGAAAAACTTCGTTTCCCAAAGTGTACGGGCGAAAACGGGTAAGAGCAGATTGGAGGAAAGGGAGAATAATAAATTTGCCCTTCCCACCGAATAGTGTTATTTTTGAGCCACCGTATGGATGGTAAAAAGCAAAGTATGAATGATAGACCCCTGATCGCATTAACAAGCTGCCCGGTTTGCGGCAGTGATGATATACAGAAAGTGCTCGAAGTGGTGGACTACTTCTCAAGTGGGGAGCTCTTTCCCCTCTTTGATTGCCTCCGGTGCGGGTTTCGTTTCACGAACTGCTTTCCATCTGAAAAGACGATAGGGAAATATTACGACTCACCGGGATACATCGCCCACTCAGATACCCACCGGGGACTGGTTAATAAGCTGTACCATGCCGCCCGAAAGGTTATGGTGAAAAGGAAGGTTCGCCTGGTAACAACGGCCATTCAGGGAGTGGTGGGTGGATTAAATGTCACGAACAAGGTGAGTGAACCGAACAGACCGGGTTCGGCAGGGGGGCGGGCTAACATTTTGAACGAGACGGTTCGCCTCCTCGATATGGGGTGTGGTACCGGCTACTTCCTGCACGCGGCAAAAAAGCGTGGGTTCACCGTTTCGGGTATCGAGAAGGAACAGGGGGCCAGGGAACACGCCATCACCAAGTTCGGGTTAGATGTTCAGGGAGAAGAGGACTTTTGGAACATTAAGCGAGAGTCGTACCACGTGGTCACCCTATGGCACGTGCTGGAGCACTTGGAGAAGTTAAATGAAAGCATAGAGAAAATCAAGGAGGTGCTGACGGATGAGGGAGTCGTAGTTATCGCTGTTCCTAACCATCTCTCGTATGACGCTCACTTTTACAAGGAGCACTGGGCGGCGTACGATATACCCAGACACCTGTGGCACTTCACCCCCGTCACCCTCGAACGGTTACTGGCACGGCACGGGCTGGTCGTCACGGGCAGGCATGCATTGCCCTTCGACCCGTTATACATCTCGTTGTTGAGCGAAAAGTATGCGAAGAGCAACCTGCTGGTACGTTACGCTCGGCCCTTGCTTGTCGGATTGAAAAGCCTTATCCGCTCGTGCCGCAACGTTGAACATGGCAGCTCCATCGTTTTCATCGTGCAAAAATCGAGCAAGTCAAGCGGGAAAACCCCTTAACAAAATCACATTCTTTATACGTCACCTTATCATTTCCCTTACACGTTACCTAACATTATGGGCAAGAGAAAGAAACCGATTCAGTTCAGCAAGCAGCGCCTCTTCTATTCGATACAGGAGGTGGCCGACCATTTCGCAGTCAACGTCTCGCTGCTGCGTTATTGGGAGAAAGAGTTCGACAACATCCGCCCCAAAAAGACGGCTGGCGGCACCCGTCAATATACCCGTGAAGATATCCTGCAGGTAGAAATGGTTTACCACCTGGTCAAGGAGAAAGGGATGACGCTCGAGGGAGCCCGCCAAACTCTACAAACAAAAAAGGACGAGGAGACAAGGCGGGCCGAGGCTGTGGCACGCCTCAGGGAGCTAAAGAGAGAACTGCTGCTTATGCAAGGAGAGTTCAATCAGTTACACGAGCTACAAAAATATTCCTCCACCAAGACCGAAGAGTAGAGTAATGAAACCGACCCGTAGATAATAGCCGTAGTGAGACTTATAAAGACAAACAATGGTATGAGAAAAGTGCTTCTCCCCCTGTTCTCTTTACTTATTTTGCCAGTTTTGCTTATGGCCTGCCCGTTCACTCAAAAGGAGGCCTCGATGAACCGTGCGAGGCTATCGGTGACACCCGAGGGAGACGTATCTACCCGCGATGAAACACCGGTAACAGTGGGTGCCGAGCGATTCGATCAATACCTACCGTCGCTGGAAGGCCGTCGAGTGGCCGTGATGAGCAACCAGACCGGCATGGTGGGAGACGTTCACCTGGTGGATGCGCTCGTTGAGTGGGGTGTCAAGGTGGTGGCGATTTTCTCGCCCGAACATGGTTTTCGGGGAACCGCCGACGCGGGTGAGCGGGTAAGCAGCTCGGTTGATGAGAAGACCGGCATCCCCATCTGGTCGCTCTACGGGGACGGGGGCGGCAAGCCATCGGCGGAGAGGATGGCGGAGCTTGACGTGCTGCTCTTCGACATGCAAGACGTGGGACTACGCTTCTACACCTATTACATCAGCATGGCACGGCTAATGGACGCGTGTGCAGAGCACGGAAAGAAGATGATCATGCTGGACCGACCCAACCCCAACGGTTTTTACGTGGATGGACCCCTCCTCAACATGAAGCATAAGTCGGGCGTAGGCTGGCTCCCCATCCCGGTGGTACACGGGATGACCTTAGGGGAGTTGGCGCTAATGATCAACGGCGAGAAGTGGCTGCCGGAGGGACGGGTGTGTGACCTCACCGTGGTGCCGTGCGAAAACTACATGCGCCAAACACTATACGAGCCCCCCATCGCCCCCTCGCCCAACCTGCCTACCATCCGGTCGATCTACCTCTACCCCTCCACCTGTCTGTTCGAGGGAACGGTCATGAGCCTGGGACGCGGCACCTCGTTCCCCTTCGAGGCGTACGGCCACCCGGATTACAAGGGGTCGGACTTCACGTTCACCCCCCGCAGCGTGCCCGGTGCCAAGAACCCGCCCCTGTTAAACAAAAAATGTTTCGGGGTCAACCTAAGGAACGTACCGCACGAGGAGATCCGGGAAAAGGGGTTCGATCTCTCCTACATCATCGATGCCTACCATAACCTGGGTATCGGCGAGAAATTCTTCACCCCTTTCTTCGAAAAGCTGGTCGGCGTGGACTACATCCGCGAAGATATCATGGCAGGCAAATCGGCCGATGTCATCAAGACCAAGTGGGCGGACGATGTTGAGCGGTTCAAGCAACAACGGAGACCCTACTTGCTTTATGAAGAATAAAACGAACTTGCCTTTGAAAGCAAATAAAGCATCAAGGCTGTATTCCAAAGTTAACAAGCATACTAAAACCAAAGTCGCAAATAATTTATACCTTTGCGACCTGAACAGGAACGACAACAACAAATGAAAATTGCAAGCAAGTACAATCCCGCTGAGGTAGAGAAGAAGTGGTATCAGTATTGGATGGAGTACCGGTTGTTTCACTCCGAACCGGACGACCGTGAACCGTTCACCGTGGTCATCCCGCCGCCCAACGTTACCGGCGTGCTGCATATGGGCCACATGCTCAACAACACCATCCAGGATGTGCTGGTGCGGCGGGCCCGCATGCAGGGGAAGAACGCCTGCTGGGTACCCGGCACTGACCACGCCTCCATCGCCACCGAAGCGAAGGTGGTGGAGCGACTGGCATCACGAGGCATCAAGAAGAGCGATCTCACACGGGAGGAGTTCCTCGAGCACGCGTGGGAGTGGACGCGGGAACACGGGGGCATTATCCTTGAGCAGCTCAAGAAGCTTGGCGCCTCCTGCGATTGGGAGCGCACCGCGTTCACCATGGACGACCTCCGTTCCGAAAGCGTGCTTAAGGTGTTTTGCGACCTATACGAGAAGGGGCTCATTTACCGGGGCGTGCGGATGGTGAACTGGGATCCACAGGCGCTCACGGCACTGTCCGACGAGGAAGTAATCCACAAAGAGGTAAACGCCAAACTCTACTACTTGAAATACATGGTAGAAGGTGACCCGAACGGGGCCTACGCCTTGGTCGCCACTACCCGCCCGGAGACCATCATGGGGGATACCGCGATGTGTATCCACCCTGACGACCCGAAGAACGCCCACCTGAAGGGGAAGAGGGTGATCATCCCGCTCGTCAACCGGGCTATCCCCGTGATCGAGGACGAGTACGTCGATATCGAGTTCGGTACCGGCTGCCTGAAGGTAACGCCGGCGCACGACGTGAACGACTACCTCCTGGGCGAGAAGCACAACCTCCCCTCTATCGATATATTCAACGACGACGGCACCCTCAACGAGCATGGCATCCACTACAAGGGGATGGATCGGTTCGAGACGAGG
The DNA here is from genome assembly GCA_033808735.1 of Fermentimonas sp. Classification (GTDB taxonomy): domain Bacteria; phylum Bacteroidota; class Bacteroidia; order Bacteroidales; family Dysgonomonadaceae; genus Proteiniphilum. The sequence goes on along the minus strand of JAPXNA010000010.1, from coordinate 87,858 downwards.
AAACAGATCGAGAAAGACCTGGAGGAGGCTGGACTTATCGAAAAGATAGAACCGTACACCCACAAGGTGGGGTTCTCGGAACGCACCGATGCCGTTATCGAGCCGAAGCTCTCCATGCAGTGGTTCCTGAAGATGGAGCAACTGGCCAAGCCGGCCACCGAGGCAGTGGAGAACGACACCATCCGCTTTCACCCGGAGAAGTACAAGAACATGTACCGCCACTGGATGGAGAACATCAAGGACTGGTGCATCAGCCGCCAGCTCTGGTGGGGGCACCGGATCCCGGCCTACTTCCTGCCCGGAGGGGGATACGTGGTGGCGATGACCCCCGAGGAGGCACTCGAGAAAGCAATGGCACAGGTGGACTACCCGCTCACGATAGACGACCTGAAGCAGGATGAGGATGTGCTGGACACCTGGTTCTCCTCGTGGCTCTGGCCCATCTCGGTGTTCGACGGCATCAACCGCCCCGATAACGATGATATCAATTACTACTACCCCACGGACGACCTGGTAACGGCACCCGAGATCATCTTCTTTTGGGTGGCGCGGATGATTATGTCGGGCTACGAGTACCGGAACGAACCTTGCTTCCGGAACGTCTACTTCACGGGGATCGTGCGCGATAAGCTGGGGCGGAAGATGTCGAAGTCACTCGGCAACTCGCCCGACCCGATCGAACTGATGAACCAATATGGGGCCGATGGTGTACGGATGGGCATGCTGCTCACCTCCCCCGCGGGGAACGACCTCCCCTTTGATGAGCTGATGTGCGAGCAGGGGCGCAACTTCAATAACAAGATATGGAATGCATTCCGACTGATCGAGGGGTGGGAGGTGGATAATACCATTCCCCAACCCGAGACAGCGGCTATCGCGGTGGAGTGGTTCCAAAACAAGCTGTTCGAGACCATCGCGGAGGTGGACGACCTCTTCTCGAAGTACCGCCTCTCGGAGGCGCTCATGGCGCTTTACAAGTTTTTCTGGGACGACTTCTCGGCGTGGTACCTGGAAATCGTGAAGCCGGATTACCAACAACCCATCGACGCCCGGACGTACGAGGCCACGTTGCGTTTTTTCGACGCGCTGACCCGCTTGCTGCACCCCTTCATGCCGTTTATCACCGAAGATCTGTGGCAGGCGCTTTACCCCCGGAATAAGGGCGAGAGCATCATGACCGCACTTCAACCGAAAGGGGGAGAGACCGACAAAGGACTGTTGGCCGACTTCGAGGTATTGAAAGAGGTGGTCTCGGGTGTTCGTGCCATCCGGACGGAGAAAAATATCCCTAACAGGGAGGAGCTGGAGCTGCACGTAACAGGGGGACACAACGACCGGTTCAACAGTGTGATCGCCAAACTGTGCCGCCTCTCCAACATCACGACAGTACAGGAGAAACAACCCAGCGCAGCCGGGTTCTTCGTCGGGACTACCGAGTACAGCGTGCCGCTGGAGGAGAAGGTGGACGTAGAGGCGGAGTTGGAGAAACTTCGTGCAGAGCTGACTTACACCGAGGGCTTCCTGCAATCGGTACTGAAAAAGCTGGGCAACGAGCGGTTCGTGCAGAACGCGAAACCTGAAATTGTGGAAAATGAACGCAAGAAGCAGGCAGATGCGGAGAGCAAGATCGTGCGACTTAAAGAGAGCATCAGTAACCTGACGCGATGAACCGGCTGGTCTCCTATATCTCGGAGTGCATCGATGAACCGGTCGTAACATTCAAACCGGTTTCGGGTGGCAGCATCTCTTCGGCTTATCGTCTGGAGACCGGGGCAAGGATCTACTTCCTGAAGGTGAACCGGAAGCCGACCGCGTTAACCATGTTCCAAGCGGAGAAGGAGGGGTTGCACGCGCTGGAAGAGAGCGGCACCATCTCCGTGCCACATGTACATCTGGTCGGTTCGCTCGGTGGACAGGCCTTCTTGATGATGGACCATGTGGAAAGCAAGCGCCCTGACGGGTCGGACTACCGACGACTGGGTGTACACCTGGCCCGACTGCACCAAACCGCGGGCGAACGGTTCGGCTTCACGGGCGATAACTTCATCGGCAGCCTGCCGCAAAGCAACCGAAACCACGCCGATTGGTCGGAATTCTACTGGCAGGAGCGGATCCTGCCTCAGCTGGAGATGGCACGGCGGAATGGGCTACTCCCCGAAAAAGCGCTCCCCGCCGAAGCGAAGGCGATCAGCCTGTTCTCCCGGGTTTTCGGCGAGGTGAAACCAGTATTGCTTCACGGCGACCTCTGGGGTGGCAACTACCTGATCGCGAGCGATGGCACGCCTTACCTGATCGACCCGGCCACCTACTACGGCCACTCGATGGTGGACATCGCGATGAGCTACCTCTTCGGCGGCTTCGGCACCCCCTTTTACGAAGCGTATCACGAACAGATTCCGCGGTCTGACAACCACGATGCCCAGATCGACCTGTATCAACTCTACTTCCTGTTAGTTCACCTGAACCTTTTCGGCAGCGGGTACTACGTCTCGGTTGCCTCTATCTTGAAGCGCTATTTTTAAATCGACTCTTCAGAAGAAAGCCATTATTTCTTTTGCACATTAACGCGTTTTTAAAGTGAAAAATCATTACTTTTGAACATTGCACCTAATTTTATTAAAATCACACCCTATGGCAGTACAGTCAAAATTACTTGCAAGTTTAATCCCCGTAACATGTATCTCAATTTTGCCATCTTCAGCAAAAATTGTCCAAAACGAGCCTCCTAAAGAGCGGCCAAATATACTTTGGATATCAACCGAAGATCTTAGCCCACACATGGGTTGTTACGGTGATGCAATCGCGCGAACCCCTAATATCGATAAATTGGCTTCAGAAGGGACACGTTACACCAATGTGTTTACAACCGCCGCGATTAGTTCTCCATGCCGTGCCGGAATTATTACCGGTATGTACCAAACCTCTATCGGGTGTATGCACATGCGTACCACTACCTATCGCCGTTCGGCTGAAAATCCAATGGCTTATCTTGGAGTTCCGCCACATTACGTTAAAGCCTTTACAGAGTACTTGAGGGTAGCGGGTTACTACTGCACGAACAACAGCAAAACCGACTACCAGTTCGCGAGGGATAAGGTTCCTGAAAGTATTTGGGATGAGTGTAGCAATACCGCGCATTACAAAAACAGGCCGGACAAAAATCAACCCTTCTTCGCTGTTTTCAATTACACGGGAACACATGAGAGTCGGAATTGGGATATAAGTAACGTGGAAACAGATCCCTCAACCGTAGAGGTCCCGCCATATTATCCCGATACGGAAATCGTGCGAAGGAATCTCGCGAAAGTGTATGACAATGTCACCCGGTTAGACTCGGTGGTTGCTGTTTTATTAGACGAGCTGGAAAAAGAGGGAGTGGCCGAAAACACGATCGTGTTTTTCTGGAGTGATCACGGTGATGGACTTCCCAGGGCGAAGCGTTGGTTGTACGATTCGGGTCTTCATATCCCACTGATTATCCGTTGGCCAAAACAATTGCAACCCGGAACGGTAAATGATGATATGATCAGCTCAATTGACTTTGGACCAACGGTGCTCTCCCTGGCAGGGGTGAGGGTCCCGGTTCATATGCACGGTCAACCCTTCCTGGGATCACAGGCGGCTACTCCTCGTCAATATGTTTTTGCCGCTAGAGATAGGGTCGATGAGTCATACGATATGGTTCGATCTGTTCGCGACAAGGAGTTCTTGTATATCCGAAATTTTTACCCGAACGAACCTTACAATATTTGGGTACCCACCTCAAATCGAATGCCCATCATGCAGGAGGTTATGCGTCTTGACGCGGAAAACAGGCTGAACGTCTATCAAAAAAAATGGATGTCATACCAGCGCCCCCCGGAAGAACTATACGATGTAAAGGCGGATCCGTTTCAACTGAACAACTTAGCCGAAAACCCGGAGTATGAAAATATTTTGGAAGAGATGCGTGCTCAACATGAAAAATGGACGATTGAAACCGGTGATTTGGGACATATGAGTGAGGAGGAGTTGATTGAACGGATGTGGCCAGGAGGGATACAACCGGTAACGGATAAGCCTTATTTCATCATCAATGCTGAAGAGGAGAGGGGGGCGAAAAACTACCAAACAGGTGGAAGTTATTCCTTTCCCATGACGTTAGCTTTTTACTGTCCAACGCATGGGTCATCCATCGTTTACTCAACCGATAATGGAGACAATCCTCAGTGGAAACTGTATAGCGGGCCACTGCATTTACCAAGAGGTAAGCATACCGTTCGTATAAAAGCCGTAAGGTACGGTTATAAGGGTAGCGACGAGGTGGTAGGGGTATTCGACATCAAGTAAACAGAACCTTGCCGCGCCTATTTCGACAGGGCATCACCAAACCTACATCCGCTCCGGCACGTCGATGCCGAACAGCTTCATACCCCTCTTGATGGTACTTGCGACGTTCCGACAAAGCAGCAGGCGGAAATCGCGGAGCGGGGTGTTCTCCTCACGCAGGATAGGGTATTCGTGGTAATACTGGTTGAACTCCTTGGCCAGCTCGTACACGTAATTGCCGATAAGGGATACGTTGTACTCACTACCGGCCTGAGCCACGACGGCACCGAACTCCGAAAGCAGCTGCACCAGCCCCTCCTCCTTCACAGACAAGGGTACGGTGTGCTCCAAGCTATCCGGTAGGGCAATACCCTGCTCTTCCGCCTTGCGGAGAATCGACCGTACCCGGGCGTGGGTATACTGAATAAAAGGACCCGTGTTACCATTGAAGTCGATGGATTCCTGGGGGTTGAAGGTCATATTCTTCTTCGGGTCCACCTTCAGGATAAAATACTTGAGCGCACCCAGCCCGACCATCCGGGCAATCGCTTCCACCTCCTCGGGGGTAGCATCGTCCAGCTTGCCCAGCTCGGCCGAGGTCTCCCGGGCCGTCTCGACCATCTCCGCCATCAGGTCGTCCGCGTCCACCACGGTGCCTTCGCGCGACTTCATCTTCCCGTCGGGAAGCTCCACCATCCCGTAAGAGAAGTGGACCAACCCCTTGCCGAACTCGAAGCCGAGCCTATCCAACAGAATGGAAAGCACCTGGAAATGGTAGTTCTGCTCGTTCCCCACCACGTAGATCATCGTGTCGATCGGGTAATCGTCGAACCGCAACTTGGCGGTGCCGATATCCTGCGTCATGTAGACCGAGGTGCCGTCGGATCGCAACAGCAGCTTATGATCCAGGCCATCTGATGAGAGGTCGGCCCATACCGAACCATCCTCCTTCTGGTAGAAGAGCCCCTCCCGCAGTCCCCGCATTACCTCCTCCTTACCGGGGAGGTAGGTGTCCGACTCATGGTAAATCTTGTCGAACGAAACGCCCAACTGCCGGTAGGTCTCGTCGAACCCCTCGTAAACCCAGCCGTTCATCTTCTCCCAGAGGGCGACCGTCTCCCGGTCGCCCGCCTCCCAATCGCGCAGCATCTCGCGGGTCTGCTTCATCAAGGGCGATACGGCTTCGGCCTCCTCCTCAGAAAGGCCTTTGCCTCGCAGGGCCGACTGCTCCTCCTTGTATTTCTGGTCGAACAGCACATAGTAATCGCCCACCAGGTGGTCGCCCTTCTTGCCGGACGATGCCGGCGTCTCACCGTTACCCCAGAGCTTCCAGGCGAGCATCGACTTGCAGATATGGATACCGCGGTCGTTCACCAGGTTGGTCTTCACCACCCGCTTGCCGTTAGCTTTCAGCACCTCGCTAAGCGCATGCCCCAGCAAGTTGTTTCGCACGTGACCCAGGTGCAGCGGCTTGTTGGTGTTGGGCGAGGAGTACTCCACCATATAGAACGGTGCGTCATCAGCCATCGGCACGAAGCCGTAGTCGGGCTTCCGGTTGATATCCTCAAGCAGGCGCACCCAAACCGCCGGTGCGATCGTGAGGTTCAGGAATCCCTTTATCACGTTAAACTGGGTTACCGCCTCGCTGTTCTCCACCAGGTAGGTACCAATATCTTGTCCCGTCTCTTCCGGCTTCTTCTTTGAAACGCGCAACAGGGGAAAGGTGACGAGTGTGTAGTGCCCCGTGAACTCTCTTTTCGTTTTTTGCAGCGTGATGCTCGATGCCTCCACGTCGGCACCGTAAAGCGCCTTGATGGCTCTCAGAATCACCTCCTGAAGGGTTTGTTCGATATTCATAACTTAAGTTGAATGGAGCTTTATTGGCTCCCTTTACGCTTCTGCCATTGATGAAAGGCAAATTGCAAGGGGCAACAACTCTGAATTGAAAGCACAAAAATAGATGAAAAAAAGGCTTTTCACAAGGACTAATGATAAAATGGGGAGGTTTATGGCGCCAAGACATACAAAAGGTGGGGCTCAATCCGTGGACGTAGCCGTGGACATCAACGGAATGGCGATTGCAAGGGCACAAAAAATGTGGGCTCAATCCATACTATTCTCGCGACGCGATAAATGGCACGTAGTTCTCTGGGGCAGAAACATAACAAATTCGGGATATAACCGCAAAAAAACATAATATTTAGAGGATATAACCACAAAATATTATGTTTTGCGAGTGAAATGTAAATAACACATGTTGTACCAATCGCACAAGTAAACGCGGGATTTGAAAAGAAAAAAACTACAAGATGTCACTTCCTGTAGTTTTCCATTTACACTATTTTAGGGAATATCACCTTTTAGGGAGAGTGACCCATTGAATGTATTATTAATAATATACCATTACCCCTACTGATAATTGACTGAAGTCGGGTCCTTTTTGCGGTTGGAAAATGCTCTTTGGCGTGTATTTCACGTATAAAGCCAAATCTTTGTAACCGATTTGCCCGAAAATATCAATATTATTTTGTCTCACGTCCAGCGCCTTTATCACATACTCTCCACCTTTTTCTTTTGTAACAAGCATTCCTGCCCTATCCCCGATATCGCTACAAATGATACCCCCCGATAGGAATAACTTGTGTTTCAAGTTTAATTTAGGCTGCCATTCAAACAGGAAAGAAGCCACGAATTCGAACTGTCTCAGACTATTAATAGCATACCTGCCTGTCCCCATTTTTTGAAAACTAACCACGCCGTTATCTTTTTGAAACTCCAGATTTTTCGGTAATGCATAGTCGCGATAGACAACTCCCACGCCTGTGACAAGGGCAAACTGGTCTAAAAAGGTCGTGGATATTTCCAATGGATTTAGCATGATTTCACCAGACATAAAGGGTCTATAATCTACATCGCTATTCATTAGAAAGGAAAATCCGGCTCCAACTCCCTGCCAGTGGGTTCGCATCCTCGGTCTTTCCCCATCTTTACCCAACAAGGGACCAAACGGTGTGTTAATATTAAAATCCGTTCCAACCGTATAGGTCTCCACGCTTTTCTCAGGAGTAAATATACCCTCATAGACAGGCACATAGCCAATTGAATCATTTTTGGACACTTTTACCCTCACCTCGTCAAGACTGTCTTTCACTTGAATGGCTTTATCCCGATAATGAAAGGTCGTGTCTGAAACCTCTTGTGCAAATACATTAGCCGAAATCAGTACAAGGGCAAATGTAACGAATGTTAGTTTTCTCATTGTTTGCATTTTTAATTCCATGTTTGTATTTACGTTTAATTTAATATTCAGTCTTGTATCTTTTTGTTTTTCAATACTTTATTCATTTTCACCTATCTCCTTTTCAGAATTATTTTTAATATCTCTTCCGAGTCTTTCTCCGATTCGATATAGATTAATGTCATTTTCCGCTCGGGCTTTGTGGTCTCATTGAATAAAACCAGTCGGAAATATTCCCCTTTTTTGGGTAATTGAAGATAAATTGAACTAAGGACGCCGTTTGAAACCACCCGCTTTACTTTTTTCGCGTCTTTTTGGTCGATTTCCAAGCAGCGGCGGGCTAAATCAGCGGCTTCCTTGTTGTCGGTGGTTACAATGCTTTTATAGTAGGTAAAGTCGTATCCTTCCAGCATCTCTCTGCTCATTTCCACGAGTACCGAACCTTTTTGTCTGCCATACTGCTCGAAAACCTTATCGATTTCCAAATCGCTCTGAGCGTTTACAGTGGATATACATCCAATGGCTGCAAGCAACGTGAGGATTAAATGTTTACTCATATTCTTCATCTCTATTTCGTTTTCTTGTTAAAATTCCACTCCTGCAAAAACATCCAGTTGACTCTCTATTATTTGATCGGACTGTATGTTTTTCAATCCTTTTTCTACTTCATCCGTTTCGGACAGTAAATTGCCGACGGTTGTTTGTGCCAAGGCAATAATTTTATCTTTATCGGTAATTTTCTTTCCGTTCACGTAAGCGTAACTCGTCGCAGAAGGCTGATGGGTGAACAAAATGCCCAAAAATATAGCTGCCACTGCCGCGGCTGATGCCACCCATTTCAGGGCATTAGGGACAAGGTGCGTGGTTTTCTTCTTTTTTTCACTTGCGAAATAGCCTAAAATTGCTTTTTCAGCTTCAAACTGAGGCGGCACATTTTTTCCAGAAAGATAGGCGCGAAGTACCTTCTCTTCCGCTACCGAAGTTTTACCTTCGTAGTACTTTTCAATCAGCTTTTCAGCTTCCTGCAATGAGAGATTATTTCGTTTTACTATTTTCATTTGAGCCATACTCTTAAATATTTACCCACACTTAAAACTCAGAACATTCTATTCAAAATTCCTTACTATCCTTACATATTCCTCTCGCACCTTCTTTCTTGCTCTCGACAGATTTGTTCTCACAGCCTCAATCGTCGTTCCTGTTATCTCGGCTATCTCCTCCGTCTCGTACTCATCTACATCTTTCATCGTGATAATCTGTTGTTGAAGCGACGGTAAGCGCTGAATAATCATCCGTATAAGCTTGTTCGTGTCCTGTCTTTCCAACTGCAATTGCGGATTATCACTATCGCTTAGTGTAAAATAGTTGTCAATTGTTTTAGTCTGCTTCCTGAGCCTGATTTTATCCAAGCAGATGTTTTTTGTTACCGTTGTGGCAAAAGCACCCGGGTTGTCGTAAGAGGCCAGCGTATCGCGTACATGCCACAGCTTGAGCAGCGACTCCTGCACGGCATCCTCCGCATCCTGTTCATCTCCAAGCATTTTCAACGACAAGCGGAAAAGCTGTTGACGCAACGGCAGTATTATTTGTTTAAATCGTTCCGAGCTCATTTACTTTACTGACGAATCAAATCGAAAAACATTACATCTAAAATTGATTTTTTGAAAAATATTTCTCAAAGGTTATTCGTGTCCACTAAAAAATCTCACTTGATATTTGAAATAGTTGATATTAAATCTATTATAAAGAATTTTCGAGTCAACGGATTTGAATTTACCTTCGAGGTCATCATCAAACTATTAGGTATAAGAAGCAAAACGTTTTCGTTCAATTAGTCACGTTTTCAGATGGAAATCATTTTAATCACAACGTTTGCAAGGGCTTGAGGGATAAATATATTCTTTAACACGACATCGGCAGGTGTAAATGACGTGAAGGGTACATGACTGAAGCAGCTTATCGAAGCAATGAAGTTTTCGGTGTATTACAGAAAACGAGAACGCCTATGGAAAAGGGTGCGGGTGAAAAAACCGATACGCCCTCAGATACTTTAATGGCCACTCTCCGTGGGAAAAGGTGCGGGTGAAAATTATACCTGTTATGAAGTCTGTTCCACGATATCTTGAATAACGAGTCCCGATAGGGTAAACCCGAACGTGGCGGTTACCTGGACCATGCTGCCGTTGATCTGAACTTTTCGGGAGTTGCTGTTTTCAATGGGCAACTCTAGCGCCTCTTCCTCGGTTCCTGCTCCTGCCCTGGTTTTTGCTCCCACTTCCGCTCCCATTCCCAATCCTACTCCAACTTCTATCTTTTCCCCCTTATTTGGTAACCTCTCCTCGCTATAGACGCAGAGGATGGGTTTCAGCGGCTTCTCCCCGCTTTTGCGCATCCGTGTCCGCAACGCTTGTGCCAGCTTACACCCTTTGACCTCCCAGAACTCGGCCACCCGAATGTTTAGGGGATCCATCTTCAGGGCTGCCCCCATGGAAGAAAAGATGGTCGCCCCCGTCTTGGAGGCGGTCACCAACAGGTGCTGCTTGTGCACGAGGGAGTCAATCGCGTCCACGATATAATCATACCCTTCGAGGTAAAACGATTCGGATGTCTCCCCGCTGTACAGCTCAGGAATGGCGACGATGGTAGCCAGCGGGTTAATCTCTTCCAGTCGTCGCTTCAGCACCTCCACCTTCAACTGCCCGACGGTCTGGGTCGTGGCCGGCAGCTGGCGGTTGATATTGGAAACGGCCACACGATCAGGATCGACCATCGTCAGGTGCATCACCCCAGAGCGGATTAATCCTTCGGCGCACCAGCTACCCACGCCCCCCACGCCAAAGAGAATCACCTTCTTCGCGTCCAGCCGCTGCATCGCCTCACGCCCCATCAGCAGTTCAGAGCGGGAAAACAGCTCATCGTACTCTATCACCTTATTCATTTCGTTATTCAGCCCTCTCGCTTTTACTCCTTTTTGCTTTCAAGCGAAGACCTTAGCTCGTTTTATGGGGACACATCCTGTGAAGTTCGCGTTAAAAAAGAAAAGCTGTTTGAGCGACTTTAGTGGCAAGTTCTTTTCTTTTAGTGAACAAGCAGCTGATGGGTCGTAAATATTTGCGATGAGTGAGAGCAAATGCAAAGCTTGCTTTGACTTTGCCGAACGTAGCAAATATCTATTGTATGAAACGAGATTCTGTCAAGCTTGAAAGCATGAAACAACCTTAATTCAAGCTGCAAAAGTTAAATTCCGCATAAGTAACAACTAGGCCCTTTCGCTCAGTTCCAGCCAACGCGTCATCTTCTCATCGATCTGCTCCAGCAGGAGCGATAATCGTTCCGACTGGCTGATAAGCTCTTCCGCGGGGAGGTCGCCCGATGAGAGCAGCTCGCTAATCGCCTCCTTCTCTTTTTCCAGTCGCTCTATCTCGCCTTCCAGCGACTCGTACTCTTGTCGCTCCTTATAGCTGAGCCGCTTTTTTTCCTCTTTTTTGTTTCCATGAGCCGCCAGGTCGGCAGTTTCAGAATCGGTTTTCCCGCTACTACCAACGCCAAGTTTATATACCTTGCCGGATTCCGCGGCTTCGGCTTTCGCGGCTTCAATTTTGGCAGCCTCGGCCTTCCCTTCTGCAGCCTCCCTTCTATCCTTCTCCGCTTTCCACTCCCGGTACAGGGAGTAGTTGCCCGGGAAGCCCTGAATCTTGGCGTCGCCGTGAAACACCAGCAAGTGGTCCACCACCTTATCCATGAAATAGCGGTCATGCGACACCACGATCAGGCACCCCTTGAAGCCAGCGAGGTACTCCTCCAGCACGTTCAAGGTGAGGATATCCAGGTCGTTGGTCGGCTCGTCCAGCACCAGGAAGTTGGGATTCTTGAGCAGCACCGTGCAGAGGTAGAGCCGTCGCTTCTCGCCCCCGCTCAGCTTGTAGACGTAATCGTGTTGCTTCTCGGGGGGGAAGAGGAAATGCTGTAGGAACTGCGAAGCGGTTAGCCGGTACCCCTCCCCTAAGTCGATAACCTCGGCGATTTTTTGCACCGCCTCCAACACCTTTAGCTGCTCGTCGAACTCCATACCCTCCTGGCTGTAATAACCGAAGCGTACCGTCTCCCCGATTTCAAAGTAGCCGCTGTCCGGCTTCTCCTCTCCCAGCAACATCCTCACGAAGGTCGATTTCCCGGTACCATTCTTCCCCACGATACCCATCTTCTCGTAGCGGGTAAAGGTGTAGTTGAACGACTCGGTAATCCGGATGTCTCCGAATCGTTTGCTCACGTTCTTGGCTTCGAATATCTTCTTCCCGATGTAGGCACCCTTTGCGGCGAAACGGATGCTCTGCTCGGCCGACTCTCCCCGTGCCTTCTCAGCCAGGTCGTAAAACGCGTCGATCCTGTACTTCGCCTTGGTACCCCGTGCCTGGGGTTGCCGACGCATCCACTCCAGTTCCTTCCGTAGCAGGTTCCTCGCCCGTTCCACTTCCGCCTGTTGCGCCATCACCCGCTCCTCCCTCTTCTCCAGGTAGTAGGAGTAATTCCCCTTGTACGAGTAGATCTGCTGGTCGTCTATCTCCAGGAGGCGTGTACAGACCCGATCCAAGAAGTAACGGTCGTGCGTCACCATCAGCAGGGTGACGGAACCGCGGGTCAGTCGCTCCTCCAGCCACTCCACCATCTCCAGGTCCAGGTGGTTGGTCGGCTCATCCATGATCAGCAGATCCGGTTCGCTAATCAACACGTTGCCCAAGGCGACCCGTTTCACCTGCCCCCGGAGAGCTCGCCCATCTTCTGCTTGAAGTCGGTAATGTTCAGCCATGTCAGCACCTGCTTCACCTGCAACTCCCGTTCCCACGCATTGTGAAAGTCCATCTGGGTCAGCACCTTCTCCAGGTTCGACGTGTCGCCAGAGGCGATCACCTCCTCGTAGCGGGCAATCAGCCGTACCACCTCGCTATCCGAGCTAAAGCAGGCCTCCATCACCGTGAGGTCGGGGTCGAATGTAGGCGACTGTTCCAGGTAGGCCACCCGGGTATCGTTGCGAAAGACCACCCGCCCATCGTCATACGGCTCTTTACCCGCCAAGATGTTCAGCAGGGTGGTTTTGCCCGCCCCATTCCGGGCGATCAGTCCCACCTTCTCCCCCTCGGCGATACCGAACGAGCTCTCCCGGAAGAGCAGCAGGTCGCCGAAACTCTTCGTCAGCTTATCGATTTGCAATATTGGGGTAGCCATAGCGGTTGGTTTAACCTGTTTGGAAGCTCAAAAGTACAAAAAACTATCGATACGGGCCTAAAACTCGGCTTTCGCCATTACACTTATTTTATTTTCAATGCGAAGACCTCGTTAATTTTGCGGGGACACATCCAGCGCCGTTTGCGTTATAAAAGAAAAGCTGTTCGAAGCGAAGCAGAGTTCTTTTCTTTTAGCAAACAAGCAGCTGATGGGTCGCAAAATTAACGTAAGTCAAGCATGAAAATAAAATAATACAACACAAGAAGGTTGCATTGTTGAATTAGGGGATGTATTCTAAAACTTCCAGACGAGGTAGGTGAAGAGGTCCGTCCGGCGGTTGCCGTCAATCAACTCCGTTCCGCTGCCGATGGTATCGCGGTTGAAGTAGCGCGTGTGCCCTAATTTCACCGAGAGGGCGAGTCCCGGTAGCAGTTGGTACTTCGCGGAGAGCGCGAGACGAATCCCTTTCCCATAAAAGGAGGGCAGGTAAAACGTGCTCAGCAGGTTGCGTTCGTACGAATAGAGACGGGCGTTATAGCTGTCGGCATCGAACCAGGCGAGGTAGGCGTCGCCCGTCAACGGTGCTTTCCCGCGGTAGGAAACGCTTTGGGAGATCATGTAACCGAACTCCGCGGAGGAGCGTTTCGTGGGTGAACCTTGCGCAAGTAGGCCGTTCGGCGTCGTATGTTCCTCGGGAGAAAACTTCTCTGAAAAGCCGTTCTCGGTGGAGGGTTTTGCGGTCAGGTTTTTCTCGGTGTAGGCCGCCATATCGACCGTGGTGCGGAAGCTCCAGCCCCCGCCCTGGTCATGTGAATAACGCAGTCTGAGCTTATTGGTGGTGTAGGGGATTACCAATCGAGCGTCTAAATCGGATACGGCCCGGTTCTTCTCCTTTCGCTTCAGCTTGTAGCGGGCTTCCAGGAATTTGCCCCGAGAAAAGGTATAACTCCCCAGCAAGTAAAAGTCGACCGCATTCGAGGGGGTATCCACCCCGTAAAGCACCCACGGGAAGCGGATCAGGTCGATATAGGCGGTGACGTTGAACTTGGGGAGGGGCTGACTCCCCACCCCCACGTAGAGTCCCCGCTCGTTTTGCACCCGGCTCCCCTCGGAGAAGACTTGTGCGTGCAACGCGTTGTAGGAGATGGGGTAATGGCGATGCAGTAGCGACAGGTTAAGGATCCCCGAGGGGCGGTACTGCACCATGTTGATCGTGGCAACCGATCCGTTACTGGCGATGGCCGTTTCACCCGCGAAGATAAAGCCGGGGAGCTGGTAGGAGTAGTCGATTCCCGCGTTCCAATTATCCGAACCCCTCAAGTAGTATTGGTTGTAGGTTCGCGACACGGGATTGAACGCCCTGTTATAGCGGTAGTAAACGCCACTCGCCCCCGCTTGAAAACGGCCGTGACGGTAGGTGATATTTGCGCCACCCACCTGCTCATGTGTATTCTTCCGCTTCTCCATCTCCAGCGGGGTGCGGTGAAGACCATCTTCCTTCAAAGAAGTAATCTCCCCCTGGTCGTTCAGGTTGGCGTCGATCCACTGGCTGGAGTAGAAAGCGGTGAGAGAAACGTCCCCGAACTGCGCGGCGACTGCCGCCCCACGGAAGTACCCGCTCTCGGCCGTGGAGAAGTGGCGCTTGGGCTGTTGCGTACGACGTGCAATATTGTCGGTGCCCCACGCCTTGCTCCCCATGAAGTCGTTGTTCAGCACCAGTCCCTGCCCAAAGGAGAGGCGGTAGTCCCCCAACACCACCGTTCTCAGCTTTCCCACATCTCGTAGCACGAGGTGCACGCCATGGTGGTCATACCCCTTTGGGTAACCCTTCACGAAGAATGGCTCACCGGCATCTTTCTCAGCCGTGAAACCAACCTGGAGCTTGTTGTAATAACTCAACGAGTAACGGAGGGAAGTGTAAAAATCCTCTCCCAGGTAATTGCGGTTGGGGTATCGCTCGAGGAGACTATCGGGTAACGCCCGGTAACCTGCCCGTTCCGTGAACGTCTTATCGAAACGACCCTGTACCTCGTGACGAGCCCTTTTCAGGAAATCGAGCGGTTTCTCCCAAGCCCGATCTTGCTCCCGAACCCATGCCCTATCCTGAACCCATACCTCTTCCACCCCATCAACCCGGAAAAAGGGGAGGATGAGTTCCATGGTGCGGTGATCAAGCCGTGGCACATTCCGCAATTCGTAGACGGTGTACAGGGGTCGGTTTTCTTCCAGAAACTCTATCAGGGAGAGCACCTGCTCCAACGATAGCAAGGGAAAGCGTTCCAGTTGGTCGCGATTCACGCGGTTAAGATCTATCGGGTGGCGCTCCAGGTAGAGAAGCTCTTCGTACAGGTTCTCGATGGCATCGGCACGTGCCCCTTCCTCTTCGGCCATCTGCTCCACCAGCACCCGCCACTCCCTCTCCTGCGCTTGCAAAGCAACGGGGAATATACAGAGAAAAATGACCAAGAACGGGAACAGGTATCGCTTCATCAAATTTTATGGTAAACTAAAACGGTCAAACTTAAGGACAAAACGTAATGCTAAAACGTAACGGCAGCACGTAAGCGCAAAACAATGGTAACAGTTAACAGCAAAAGACAAGGGTAAACCCGACGACACACTTCAACGGCAATCCGTACACAAAATACTCATTTTATTTAAATTACGCAAATCAACAGCCAAGAATATAGCGTGATGTATTTGCTTTTTTACTACCTTTACGCGGATTAAACAGCTGATTGACATGAAAAGAATAGCGGGCTTGTTTCTCCTACTTGTCGCCTGCCTTGCCAGTGGCTGTTCCGGAATAGGGCGAGATCACGATTTCCCGGAGATACTCCAAGGCGACACGTTGCGGGTCATCACCCTCAACAGCTCCACTTCCTACTTTATCTACCGCGACCAACCCATGGGGTACCACTACGATATGATACGGGACTTCTGCCATCACCACGGGTTGGTACCACACGTGGAAGCAGCTAATAACGTTCCCGCGATGCTTCGCATGTTGCATGAGGGAGAGGGCGATGTGATCGCTTACGGCCTCCTGGTGACGAACACCCTCAAAGGCTCGTTGATCTACTGTGGATTAAAGCAGGTGGCCCACCAAGTGCTCGTCCAACGGGTGAAACCAACCGAATCAATGGTAACCGACGTCACCCAGCTCATCGGCCAGCGGGTGACCCTCCTCGCCGGCTCCCACTATCACGAGCGACTCACCAACCTAAACAGGGAGCTAGGTGGGGGCATCTTGATCGAGGCCATCGAGAACGATACCACCGCGGTGGAGGACCTGATTCGACTGGTCTCGGAAGGGAGCATCGAGTATACCGTGGCCGACGACGACCTGGCACGACTCAACCAAACCTACTTCCGAAACCTGGATGTCCACCTGCAACTTAGTTTCGACCAGCGTTCGTCGTGGGCGGTAAGGAGAGACGCTCCCCAACTGGCCGACTCACTCGACCTCTGGTTTCAGGACACCACAACCAAACCCGTTTTCGTGAGCGTGATGAAACGCTATTTCGAAGAAACGAAAGGGTACGATCCCACCGATCGGGTACCCTTTCACTCGCTCCTGGCACCGGGGGTTATCTCCCCTTACGACATCTACTTCAAGCAATGTGGCGAGCAATTCAACATCGATTGGCGTCTGTTGGCCTCGGTCTCCTACCAGGAGTCGCACTTCAACCCGGAAGGACTCTCGTGGGCGGGAGCGGCTGGACTGATGGGGCTGATGCCCGGCACCGCCGCCTCACTGGGGTTGGAGACCGATGCGCTGACCGACCCGAAAGAAAATATCCGCGCAGGGGCAGAGTATCTCCGCAAGCTGCTCAATAACTTTCGCTCCATCGAATCCCGTGAGGAACGGCTAAAAATGGCATTGGCCGCCTACAACGCCGGGATAGGCCACGTCTTAGACGCCCGGGCGCTAGCCCGGAAGTACGGGGGAGACGATTCGCTATGGGAAGGCCACGTGGAGAAGTACATTCAGTTAAAGCGCCTGGAGCAGTACTATACCGACCCGGTCAGCAAGAGCGGCTACTTCCGTGGCGACGAGACAGTACGCTACGTACTCGACGTGATCAACCGCTGGAACGTCTACAAGGAAAAGGTAAAGGAGTAGAAGCTTCGCGAGATACGATTACAGCACCACCTCCGGCACCACTTTACCGTCGAACAGGTTGATGATCCTGTCGGCATACCCGGCATCATGCTGGCTGTGCGTAACCATCACGATGGTACTTCCTTCTTTGTGCAGTTCCGATAATAAACCCATTACCTCGGCACCGTTACTGCTGTCGAGATTTCCCGTGGGTTCGTCAGCAAGAATAAGCTTCGGGTTAGCCACCACGGCACGGGCTATGGCCACGCGTTGTTGCTGCCCGCCCGATAGCTGTTGCGGGAAGTGCTTCTCGCGGTGCGATATAGCCATCCGGTTCATCGCCTCTTTCACGCGCCGTTTGCGCTCCGCGGCCGGGATCCGCATATACAATAGCGGCAGCTCGATGTTTTCGTAAACATTCAACTCCTCGATGAGGTTGAAGCTCTGGAACACGAACCCGATAACCCCTTTGCGCAAGTCGGTTCGTTTGTTTTCGGAAAACTTGGAAACATCGGTACCGTTGAGGTAATACTGCCCCGAAGTGGGATTGTCTAACAAGCCCAAGATATTGAGCAGCGTGGTTTTCCCGCAGCCCGATGGTCCCATGATGGCGACAAATTCACCCTCTTTAATTTCGATGCTAACGTCGGACAACGCCCATGTTTCCACCTCTTCCGTGCGGAAGATTTTTTGTAGCTTTTCTGTTCTAATCATTTTTTAAATTTTAGAGCTAAGACTTCAAACGTCAAGGCTTTGGGTTTATAAATATTAATACATATTTCAATTATCGGACAAAAAGAACGTGCTTTTCCTTGCATAGAACGAAATAATCCCCTGTTTTTGTCACTTTTCCCAGAAACATTTTGTTGTTATAGTTATAAAAGAGCGCTTTTATTAAAGTTTATTCCGCCTTCACCACCTCCGCCGGGTTTTCGTTGGCCGCCTTCCATACCCTGAAAGCCATGCTGATAAAAACGATGGTGACTACCAATGCGAACACGCCCGCGAAAAGCCACCACTCCATCGATACCCGGCGGATGTACTGCACCAGCCAGCACTGCATTACCTGCACGCCGACGGGGAACGCCACCGCGCAAGCCGCTACCGTCACCGCGAAATATTGACAGAAAAACAGCGCTAAAATCTCCTTTGCCTTCGCGCCGTTCACCTTGCGGATGGCCATCTCCATGCGCCGCTGGTTGCACGCCAGCGTGATCATCGAGTAGATGCCGAAAACGGCGATCAAGATGGCCACACCGGTCATGACACCCAACAAGATAAGCAGCCAACGCTCCGATTTAGTATATTCGGAGTAAACCTCTTCCATATTCTCAAAATGCACCCTGTTGTAGGGCATATTATCTTTTTTCCTTGCAATTTCTTCTATGGCTTGTTCCGTTTTTGTGCGAAAATCTTTCGCGTATTTATAGGCAATGGTGCTTCCGATCATATTGGCACCACCGCCATCTTTTTGCGTTCGATATATGGTAGGCTGAATGGGCAATAAGGGAGATTGAACATGCAAATCGGGAATTATGCCGACAATCGTCCAGTAATCGTTCAACTTTTTGCCAAGGGGATTTTCTTTTCCAATCAGTTTTTTCGCGGTTTCATTTATTATGCATACACCTGTTTCGTTTTCATCCATTACACGTCCTTGAAGCAATTGGATATCAAAGAATTCGAAAAAATGGGGTGAATTGACATTAAATAACTCGAAATCTTGCATGCGTTCCGAAGGTGTTCCTTGATCTAACATAATTCGGGTAGATGCACTGCCTCTGCTTGGTAAAAAAGCCTGTGGAAAATAGATGGCATCTTCCACCCCCGGAACACTTTTTACCTCTTCCAACAGGACGAGATCGCGCGATGACCACATGTTTACTTGATTGATATTTTGCCTGTTAAAGCCGATTTCGCCACGATTTAATAACCGCATCTGATAGAAAAAAACCGATGTTGAGAAAATAAGTAAAATGCCAATAATAAGTTGTAAGCCGATACTTATGAGCGTGAAACTGTTTTTGAAACCGAAACGTCGTCTCGTTTCGGGTTGAATATTTTCGGAAATGCTCCGTTTCATAATATAATGGACGGGAACGAAAGCGAAAATTCCCGAAAGGATGATAAGTCCAATCGCATATAGCAGCATTTCTTGTACGAAATAGCTTCTCGAAGCTTCAATTTGTGACAGTTTCGTGAAAGCGGGGAAAAGCAATTCGGTAAGCAGACCACCGATGAACAGCGATAAAAGCAGGATTATCACGAACTCGCAAAGCAGCAAAACCAATAACTGCATGGTTCCGCTTCCCGTCACTTTCCGCAAAGCCAGTTCTCGGCTTCTAATCTTTATCCTGTTAATAAACAGCATCATATAATTGAATAGTGCACATAAAATAACCAATAGAGCTACGGCGACGAATATCCGCAAATGGTTAAACTTAATGTTGGTATCAGCATCAGGGATAGTGTAATGCACCTCTTTCAGGGGAATGAGTTTGTAGGACATTACCCCCTGCATTGATTTTTCTACTTCAATGCTGTCGAGTTTCTGTTGCAGCACATCAATATTTATTCCGGGATAAACACGGATAAATGCCGATTTTGAATAATACATCCACGGTGAATATCTTTCGTCAGGCAGTTTGTAAGGGCGAACAGTTATTTGATCGTAGGGAACATTGCTGTGAAAATTTTTTTGTGAAATCGTTTCGCGATTCATCAGTAAGCTGTCAGGTAAGCCACTTTGCTTCAATATCCGGTACCCGGATGAGGTAACGAGAGTAATGCCATTTTCAGGCAATGGCTCCGGGATTTGGACAGCCATATCGGGGTAAAAAACGTTGAAAAATGCGGTGTCCGTGTGAATCGAATGCAAGGAAACCGAAGAGTCATTAATCATCATATTGTTATATACTCCCACCATGGTGGCTGCTTCCACTTCAGGAAAACTATTTTTCAGGTATTCCGCTAAAGCATCCGGTACTCTTATAGACAAACCTCCTTCTGCCTTTTTATTTACTTTGGCAACCATATAAATCCTGTCCCTGTCGGGATTATGGCTGTCGTACCCCATCTCGTACCGGATCCACGACAGGGTGAACGCGAACGCCGTGAAGCCGATGGCCAAGCCCAATACGCTGACAACGGTTTGGGTCTTGTACTTGCGCAGGTTTCGCCACGCTATTTTCAGGTAATGTTGAAACATGTTCTAAACGATTAGTTGTTTACATCATTCACTTTATACTTTCCTCGGGACTTAATGCCTTTAACTGTCTGCTCTTTTGACGATGCCATAAACGCTGCCTCCCCTTTATTCCGCTTTTAAACTCTTTACCGGGTTGGTTTTCGCCGTGTGCCACACGTGCCAACCAACGGTTATCAACGTGATAACAACGACCAACAGCAGCGCGAGCGAAAATGAACCGACCGACACATCCACCCGGTAAACGAACTGTTGCAACCATTTTTCTATCAGCCACCTTGCCAACGGTGCGGCTACCGCGAATCCTATTGCCATCCACACGAACATCGGTTTCATCATCAACCACAACAATTTTGGCACTTTCGCACCGTTTATTTTCCGGATACCGATCTCTTTGGTGCGTTGCTTCACGGCATAAAAAGTGATACCGAACAACCCGAAGCAGGTGAGCAATAGGCTGATAAGGGAGTACATTTTCAACAGGCGCGACATGTCGAAAATCTTGCTGTTACGCCGTTTAAAAACCGCGTACGTATTGGTATAAGTGA
Source organism: Fermentimonas sp. (assembly GCA_033808735.1). Classification (GTDB taxonomy): domain Bacteria; phylum Bacteroidota; class Bacteroidia; order Bacteroidales; family Dysgonomonadaceae; genus Proteiniphilum. The sequence continues at coordinate 67,231 of JAPXNA010000010.1, read as the reverse complement.
AATAATTATCGGGAAAAGTTTGTTGCCACGCCGTTTTAATGGCGGCAATGGTTTCGGGTGCCTTCTCCTTGTCGAGCCGTATGATCATGGTTGACCTCGGTTCTTCCGTGTCAATCACCCGTTTTAGCACCACGGGCATCACTTTTTCTTCCAACGAGTGAAAGTGAAAATCATCCACTATTCCGGCAATGACGGCAAGCGTATCTCTCAAATTAAAATACTTGATCAAGGGTTCACCGACTAACTCTTTACCCGATTTTCCCAATACATTGCCAAACGATTGATTGACAAACACGGCATCTCTGTACTTTTCGGGAAGCACTTCCCACGAATCGCCAAGGGTTTGATGAAGTTGCAAAACCCGCGTCAACGCTTCATCGCCAACTAAACACAGAATGGTAGTTTGAATCTCCTCGCCATTATCGCGGCGTAAGCTCCCGTGAGCAATCCATGCCCTCATCAGCGACATATTCCCCAGCAAAACATCCGAAACGCCGGGAATAGGCTTAATCTTCGATTTTAAAGGCCGCAGGTCAAGGTTTTCGCCCGGATTGCCAATCTCGATCACGTGGCGGAAACGTTCACCTTTCATTTTTACCAAGTGAACTTGCCGGTTAACCGTAACGGTGGCGATGACAAGTGCCAAGGCAATAACAAACTGCACGGTAACCAACGAGCCAATCCACCGGTTTTTCTTGGTCACGAAAAACATCCGGTAGTCGCTTCCTGACAGGCGGCTTATCTTCCGGCTCATTATCCACGCGGGAATGATCGTCAGCAGGAAAATCAGCAAGAGAAGTAACGGGAAGAAATCCTTGCTGTAAAAATAGGTCGATGAGAAATCAACGGATACAACCTGATTGAAAACAGGCAACAGGTCGTGTATAAGCAACATTGCCAGCACAAACGAGATGAAGACCGTGAGAACGGTATCTAAAAAAATCTGTAACCGGACATCTTTCGGTTTCGCACCCATCAGTTTTTGCGCGTGAAGGCTTTTTGCCTGTTGCAATACCCGTGAAAAACTCATGTTCACGTAGTTGAAAATGGCGATGAAAAACACCAGTATGGCCGAAATCAACCCCAGCGACAATAAATTATCTTCGCGGTGGTGCCAAAAAGAGAGTTCTTGCTGATTGTAGGTGGATGAGATGGCTTGATCGAACGTGTAGAAATAATATTGTCCGCCTGCCAATGTCGGTATCCGATCTTGCTTTACCTTTTCTTCAAATCGCACGAGGTCGGTGTTTTCAGGCATCATGAATAGCGTGGGACCTCCCCAATTGTTTTCAGGGTCGCGAATCAGTGCATCAAAAAGGACAGCCGATTGGGGACGGTATTTGGTTACCGCACCCACTGTATAAACATTTATTACTTCCGAATCAAACCCTTCGGAGCCTATTGCAATCTGTTTTCCCAGCGCATTTTCATTGCCGAAAAACCGTTGTGCCGTTTGTTCGCTAATAACGACTGATAGCGGGTTATTAAACAGCTCCCACGAGCCGTACAGCAATTCGAACGGGAAAAAGTCGGGAAATGAGCTGTCCACGTTGATAAGTTTTATCGGATCGAACTGTTGGTTGTTCACTTCGATATATTTCATGCTCAAGATGCTCAGTCGCAGGAAATTTTCCACCTCGGGATATTTTTCTTTCAACTGTTTGGGAACATTGCTGCTCATATATGGCACCTTTTCCCCGGGATTTGACGGCATGTCTTGCATTACCCATACCAGTTTATCGCGGTTGGGATTGCTTTTCTCGATTCCCCGTTCATAGCTGACGAACGAAATCAGCAACGCCGTACAGGCGATACCCACGGTAAGGCTGATGAGGGTAATAAGCGTGAACGTTTTATTTCGCCACCAGTTCCGGAAAATGAGTTTTAATGCCGTTTTAAACATCATGTTGTTAGTTTGCAATCAACCAGCGAGTGGAAAGTTTTAACTCAAAACTATTTAATAAGCAGCTCCTCCACCTCGCCGAAATGAGCGTACCCGCTTACCACGACTTTATCGCCGGGAGCGAGTCCAGAAAGCACTTCGTATCGCGTGGGGTTTTGTCGCCCGATAGTTATCGGAACACGTACGGCACGGTCGCCCGACCTGTTCAGTTTGTAAATCCACTGTCCGCCCGTTGTTTGGAAAAAATCGCCCCTCGGTATCACGATAGCCGTTTCGGGCTGTCCCAGTTCCACCTGCACGCGGTAACTTTTCCCGATGCGCACGTTGTCGGGTTGTTCGCCGACGAAAACCAACTCCACCTCAAACTGCCGATCCTTTACCTCGGGAACCACCTTCGACACCTTGAGCGGGTATTTTTCGCCTTGATAGGTTACCGAAGCGGGCAAACCGACCGTGATCCTGTCGATGTAATATTCATTTAACCGGGTGTTCAACTTGAAGTTGTCCATCACTTTTATCTCGCCGATGCTTTCGGATTGACCGACACGTTGCCCCAATGTAGCTTTCAAAAAACTGAGTTGCCCGGAAATGGGCGCACGAACCACCAGGTTGTCCATTCGTCCCCGGACGTGAGCGGTGTTTTTCCGGGCACGCTCCAGGTCTCTATCCATCAGTTCGCGACGCAACAGGGTGGCGGCGCTGTCGTGGCGAAGTCCCTCCAGCTGCAAGGCGGTACGGTTGGTTTTATAGTTATACTCCTCCTGCTGTACATCGAGCTGCGCCTTACTTTTCACGCCCATGGCGAACTCTTCCTGTCCCAACTCGAAATCTTTCTCCAATCGGCTCAACTCGTAGCGGGCTTGCAAAGTTTGCTGACGTAGAAGGATCGATTTTTGCTCCATTTCCACCTTTTTCTCTTCATAGAGAACGCGCTGTTTTTCCCATTCGTCTTGTTGCTCTTCAATAACCCGTTCCAGGTCGGGGTTTTTCAGCACCAGCACCGTGTCGCCTTGGTTGAGCATCGCCCCCTCTTCGGCAACGATTTGCCGCACCATCCCCGCCTCCATGACGTTGAGCTTGATGGTCAGAATGGGTTGCACGATACCCTCGGTATCCACGTAATCCAGAAACTTGTCTTCCGCCACATCGGCTATGGAAATTTTCTCGTTGTCAACGCGCAGCTTCCGACCGCCCGACACGCTGAAAAGCACGTAAACAAGAAAGGCCAAGAAAACTACGCCTATCGATAAATGAATTTTATATTTCTGGATGAACGATTTTTTGGGCAGTTTCTTGTCCATAGTGGAATCGCGGGATTCGTGGAAAGAGTTATTCATTTTCAACTTTAAATGCTGGTAACACTTTGAACTTTGTATTTGACGATGTTTCGCCAAGCTATTTTCAAGTAATGCAAAAGCATATTTTTTTATTCATTAAAAAGCCTGATGGCTGTTTTTTTATGTTTAAAATCATGCAAATCGAAAGTTGTACTTTAAAAATACATGTAAAAATAAAGTTGAACTTTACTTTTACACGAAAAATGTTGTATCTTTGTTTCTACGTAATCACAAAATTCATCACAAATTCATATGTTATCGCGAAAAATCAACCTCCAAGATGCCGAAAACGACAGCCTATTTCTTTGGGGTGCTCGTCAAACCGGCAAAAGTACGCTACTGAAAATGTTGTTTCCCGACACTCGTTACATCGATTTACTTAAATCCGATGAATTTGAGCGTTATAACCGTCGTCCGGCACTCTTGCGCGAAGAGTTGAGCTTGCTGCCCGAGAACGAATTGGTCATTATCGATGAAATTCAGAAAATCCCGGCTTTGCTCGACGAGGTGCATTGGCTGATCAGCAATCATCATCTTCGCTTTATCCTGAGCGGGTCCAGCGCGCGCAAGTTACGCCGAAGTGGCGTGAACTTGCTTGGCGGCAGGGCCATCCGGAAACACCTGTACCCGTTTGTTAGCGCCGAAATTCCCGGATTCGACCTGATAAAAGCCTGCAATAACGGGACGCTTCCCCGCCACTATTTAGTGGAAAATGCCACCAACCGGCTTCACGCTTACGTGGGTGATTACCTGCAACAAGAGATAAAAGCCGAAGCGCTCACCCGAAACCTGAATACTTTTTCCCGGTTCATGGAGATCGCGGCTTTGAGCAATGGCGAAATTTTGAACTACAAAAACATCGCTTCGGAGTGTGGCGTGAGCGCACCGACCGTGAAAGAGTATTTTTCCATCTTGGAAGAAACGCTTATCGGCTACACCATCCCGGCTTTTACCCGAAACGTGAAACGGCGTGTTATCCAATCGCCCAAGTTTTACTACTTTGATGTAGGCATTGCCAATTTCCTCCTCAGGAGAACCGCGATAAAGCCGGGTTCACCCGAATTCGGACACGCTTTCGAACATTTTATCCTGCAGGAGATCATCGCTTACATCGGGTATTTCAGACCGCTACAAAACTTGTCTTATTGGCGCACATCATCGGGTTACGAGGTGGATGCCATTATCGGGAATGCCGAAGTTGCCATCGAGATTAAATCGTCCGATGAAGTGCAATCGCATCACACGAAAGGATTAAAGGCGTTTTCAGAAGAGTTTCCCAATTGTCGACTCATCCTTGTTTCGTTGGATAAATATGCCCGACTAATGAACAACGTGGAAGTCTATCCTGCCCTGCAATTCCTCTCGATGCTATGGGACGGCGATCTCTTTTGACCGGAAAGATTTTTCGCTTACGTCAATATGTCAATTTTTTAAAGTAGGGCAACGCTTTGCCGTACCTGTTGTTTTTATTTTAGTTTTGGCCGTTGGCTGTTAACCGTTTGCCGTTTACTTTCAACTTTTAACGGTTGGCACCTTTGTCCTACTACTTAATCAACGACTTCACTCACAATCGGGCGGTTATTTTCAAAGTCCCACCCCGTGATACTTCGCAACCCGTAATAGAGACCCCAATAGTTTTGCAATTCACGGATATAGTCGGTTTGCGACAATCCAAACTGCATGTAGAGATCGGCTTTAAATCCCCGCGAGGATTTGGCGTAGGCCACCGCGCTTTCACTTTGCAGTTTTTGCAAGGCAAGCTGTTCTATATCGGGGCTATTTTGCAGGGCGAGCTGCAGCGCATCGTTCACGGGAACCGTGAAGTCGGGGACCGACTCGTTCACATCCACCACGATCTCCACGTTCTCGGTAATTCCCAGGAAACTGCGTAAATCTTGAATGCGATCGTCCATTTCTATGCGAGCATTCAGCCGGTTCGTCTGCTCCAAGAGGTAATTTATCTCGAGCTGCAACATCTCGTTCTCGCTTATCGTGCCAATCTCGTACCGTCCTTTCGCGTAGTGAAACAGCGTGTCGACATTGGCGTAATTGTAGCTTGCCGAACGAAAGTTGCTTTGCGCCGTGGCCAGCTGGAAAAACTTCATCGCCGCTGCCGAAGCCGTGAGCTCCAGCGTCTCTACATACTGCTTTTTGGCTGCTTCATACCGCACGGGTTCAATCCGTTTGTTCCACTTCAGGTAGTTGTAACCGGACAGGTTTTGCGCGTAGCCGATTACCACGGGGGTTGATTTGAACGACTTCTGCTTTTCGGAGAAAATATCCAGTCGCTGCAGCCCGCTTTGCACGAAAACGCTCCCGCCCAGCAGGGCGATGTTTTGGTTGATGGTCAATGCATCATCGTTGAGCAGTTGGTTTCGCTGCACGAAATTATCCGTGCCGTCGGGTAAGGTAATGGGACTGATGGCGCGGTTGAGTTGCGAATTGGATGAAAAGGTGAGGCTCGGCAAGTAATCGGCCTTGAACGAGCGCCAGTTCCAGTACGCCGCCCGGTACTGGTGCCGCGCCGCTACCGCTTGTGGCGACTGTTTTCGGGCGAGGGCCACCGCTTCGTTCAACGTCAGACGAAGCGTGTCTTGGGCTTTGAGTTGTCCCAAAGAGAGAAAGACAAGCAGAATGAAACAAGTGTATCTCATAATGAAAACTATGAAACAAAAGATGTGCCAAACGCACAACTTGCTTACACATAGACAAATACATTGTTTTTCCTGTTCGTTAAATGTGCGTCTTCGCATAAAATAAGTTCGATTTCGCACACTATTTGTAAAGGAATTATATGTACATTTGTGGAGTGAAGGCACGTTAAGTTCATTGGACGAATTTGGAATGCTCGAAAACACATCATCCATAGAACTTACAGGATCATCGGGCATATTGGATAGTTGTGGAGATAAAATAGGTCTGACACTGTCGGACAAATTCATATCACTGCAATTTTAAAATTCATTTCCTGTAAATTTAAAGTTTGACTTGTGTAAATATAAAATCCGAACTGTGTAAATATAAAATATTGTTCGTGCATATTTAAAATTATACTTGTGTAAACTTAAAATATTTCTTGTGTAATAATAAAATATCCACTATATTTGCACCGCGAACGAATTCAAAGAATAACCATGTTAGTTCACCGAGAAATAGTGGCCGCAATGAGACAGATGGTTGATAAGTACCCTGTCATTGTTCTCACGGGACCAAGGCAGTCGGGTAAAACAACCTTGCTAAGAGGGATGTTTTCTGATTACAGGTACGTGAGCCTTGAAGATCCTGACATGCGGAGTTTCGCGGAAAATGATCCCCGCAGCTTTTTGAAACAATACGATAAGCAGGTTATTTTCGATGAGGTGCAACGAGTGCCACACCTGTTCTCATACGTGCAATCTATTGTAGATGACAGCGGGATAATGGGGCAGTATATTTTTTCGGGTTCGCAAAACTTTCACCTGATGCAAAGCATCACCCAAAGTCTGGCGGGTAGGGTTGCCATTTTTAGATTGTTCCCGTTCGATTTCCAAGAATTAAAAAGTGCCGGATGGCTTCAAAATGACTATACAGCACACCTGCTTAAAGGATTTTACCCGGCAATCTACGACCGAGACATTAAACCAGCGGATTTCTACCCCAATTACATGGAAACTTATATTCAACGAGATGTTAGTGAGTTGCTTGCTATTCAAGACATGAGTTTGTTTCGAAAATTTTTAGCGTTATGCGCCACCAGGGCCGGACAAATCCTGAATATGAGCAGTTTAGCAAAGGAAGGGGGTATTTCTGCACCAACGGTGAGAGCATGGTTGTCGGCTTTGGAAAACAGCTATGTTATCTTTCTACTGCAACCCTATTATAAGAACTTCAGTAAACGGATTATTAAATCCCCTAAGCTCTATTTTCACGACACGGGATTGTTATGCCATTTACTTAGAATAAACGATGTGTCTCAAATGAATAACCAAGCCGTCAAGGGAGCATTATTCGAAAATATGGTTATTTCGGAGTATGTGAAAAAGAGATACCATGAAAATGAGAGGCAAACAGACTTGTGGTTTTGGCGTGACTCTCACGGCAATGAAGTGGATTTGCTTATCGAGAAGCCGCGTGAAACCGAAATCGTGGAGATAAAAGCCACGCGAACCGTTATGCCCGATCTGTTCAAGGGTTTGAATTATTACGCCGCCCTTGAAACGGAGGTGAAGCTGACCAAGACGTTGGTCTATGGAGGCGAAGAGCGCCAGGAGCGAAGCGTGGCGCAAGTGGTGCCTTGGAGTGAAGTGGATATATAGATAGCAATATGCAAAAACAAGGAAAAATACTGATCATCGACGATAACGAGGATATTCTCTTCGCCCTCAACCTGCTGCTGAAACCGCACGTGGAGAAGGTGAAGGTTACCACGCAGCCTGAACGGGTGGCTCATTTCATGGAGACGTTTGAGCCGGACGTGATCTTGCTGGATATGAACTTCACGCAAGATGCCGATAGCGGGCAGGAGGGTTTTCTATGGTTGAAAAAGATAAAAGAGATCGATCCCGATGCCGTGGTGATCTTCATTACCGCCTATTCCGACACGGAGAAAGCGGTGCAAGCTATTAAAGCAGGTGCCACCGATTTTATCCCTAAGCCTTGGGCCAAGGACAAACTGTTGGCCACGGTGGCATCTGCCGTGCAGTTGCGCTGCAGCCGCACGGAGGTGTCACGACTAAAAAAACAGGTGGCGGCATTGCAGAGCCACCAATCGTTCCCCGAAATCATCGGGGAGAGTGCACCGATGCTCGCCCTTTTTGAGACCATCGAAAAGCTGAAAGATACCAATGCCAATATCTTGATATTGGGTGAGAACGGCACGGGGAAAGATCTGGTCGCCCACCTGCTGTATCACACCTCCTCGCGGGCCGATAAACCCTTCGTGCATATCGACCTGGGAACCATCCCCGAAACACTGTTCGAAAGTGAGCTTTTCGGGTACGAAAAAGGGGCGTTTACCGATGCCAAAAAAGAGAAGAGCGGCCGGTTTGAAATCGCGTCGGGAGGCACGCTCTTCTTAGACGAGATTGCCAACCTGTCGCCCGCCATGCAGATGAAACTGCTCACGGCCATTGAAAAGCGACAGATAACCCGTTTGGGCGGAACCACGCCCATCCATATCAACGTGCGCCTGCTGTGCGCCACCAACGCCGATATCCACGAGATGGTAGCCGCGGGGGAGTTCCGGCAGGATCTCCTGTATCGCATCAACACCATCGAGCTGCATATCCCACCACTTCGTGAACGTGGCAGCGACATCGAACTGCTCACGCAACACTTCCTGGAGCGTTTCACGAAAAAATACAAAAAAGATATTCGCGGCATCTCACCCTCGGCCATGCGAAAACTCAACAGCTACCACTGGCCAGGCAACGTGCGCGAGCTGCAACACGCACTGGAACGTGCCGTGATTTTGGCATCGGGTTACACCCTTTCGAGCGATGATTTTTTGCTAAAGCCTGTTTCGCGAAAAGTGAAGCAGGAAAACCTGAACTTGAAAGAGTTAGAGCAGGCGGCCATCGAAAAGGCGCTTAGCCAAACGGATGGCAACTTGAACCAAGCGGCCGACCTGTTGGGTATCTCCAGGTTCTCATTATACCGGAAAATAGAGAAGATGCAAAGCGAAAACGAGGAGTAGCAAGATGAACAAGAAGTTCAAAGCAGGGAACTCAAAGCGTGAAACCCTAAGCATGGAACTAAAAAGATGAAACTGCAAGCCCGTCATATATTTTTCTTGAAAATAACAGCCATCATGCTGTTATCGCTGGTGGGAGCCTGGCTTTTCTTGAAACAGCTGCTCTTTTCATCGATGTTGCTGTTACTCCTCATCGTGGCTCTTGCCGTGTCGCTTTACTATGACCGGAAAAAGATGATTGGCCGCATGGAGCAAATGATCGCGAGCATTAGACATGCCGATTTCTCGTCGCACTTTGTCCATCATGGCTCCGGCGACGAGCTCAGCCGTCTTTCCCAAGAGATGAACGAAGCACTGGATGCTTTTCGATCCCACGCGCACGACGCTATGAGGGATGAAGCCGAAACGCAAGCGTGGCAAAAGCTGATTAGCGTACTCACGCACGAGATCATGAACAGCATAACGCCCATCATCTCGCTCTCCGAAACGTTGAGCGAACAGGAGTTGTCCAACGAGGTGGACGTGGAAAATTACCGCATTATGAAACGTGCCATGGATACCATTCACCGGCGCGGCAAAGGGCTGCTCTCTTTCGTGGAGAACTACCGGAAACTCACCCGATTGCCACAACCCACCATCCAACCTATCGCCATCCAGCCCATGCTTCAATCACTGCGACAGTTGATGGCTTCCGGTGGGGTTACATTCGATTACGAGGTCTACCCCGCGCAGCTTATCTTGAAAGCCGATAAAACGATGGTGGAGCAGTTGTTGCTTAATTTGTTGAAAAACGCCCATGAAGCTTCAGCGGCATCATCTGAACCAAGAATCGAGGTGAAAGCGGAAAAAATAGGTGATGAAATCCATATCTCGGTTTCGGATAACGGTCATGGCATCTCTCCCGAAGCCATCGAGAAGATTTTCATCCCGTTTTACTCCACCAAAACAGATGGTTCGGGCATCGGCCTAACTCTTTGCAGGCAAATTGCCCTGCGTCATAAAGGCAAAATCGTGGTAAATTCAGATAAAAAAGGGAGTAAGTTTACGGTGATATTTCCGGAATAATCAGACCTCAATGGTATAATAGATATTAATATCGCCCTCTGGTAGTGGCTTTATTCCACACTTTTCACGTTTTGATGGTATGACAGGTCATCCACGGGAGCGAATAAGTGGACAAGTCGGGAGGAGCAATATATTTGCGTGAATAGGAAAGATTAACCGGGTGAGCCATCGATAAATAAAAAATTCACTATCTTTGTGGCAACTAAGAACAAGCAACAAGAAATAGATACACGCGTATGTCAGTAGCAATCAAAAAAGTCACCACAAGGGATGAGATCAAGAAGTTCATCCAATTCGGAATCGATCTGTACGAGGGGAACGACTACTATGTGCCCCCCCTTATTTACGATGAAATGGCTACGCTCAACATGAGCAAGAACCCGGCCTTTGAACACTGTGACGCCGCATACTTCCTCGCGTATCGCGGTGAAGAGATCGTGGGCCGGATCGGGGTCATCATCAACCACAAGGCCAACGAGATATGGGAACAGAAAAACGCCCGGTTTAGCTTCGTGGATTTCATTGACGATGCGGAAGTGACGGATGCCCTCTTCAGTATAGCTGAGAGCTGGGCACGATCCCGTGGGATGGAGAAGATACATGGCCCCCTGGGGTTCACCGATTTGGATCACGAGGGGATGCTAATTGAGGGGTTTGATCGGATGAGCACCATGAACACCATTTATAACTACCCTTACTACCCGGAACACATGGAGCGGATGGGGTACGTTAAAGATCAGGATTGGCTGGAGTTCCGCATCCAGATACCGGATGAGGTGCCGGAACGGTACACCCGTATGTTCGACGTGGTGAAGCGCCGCTTCGGGTTGACCGTGAAGCGGTTCGAGCGCAAAAAAGACGTTTTCCCCTACGCGAGGGATATCTTCTACCTTTTCAATGAGGCATACAAAGACCTATTTGGCTACGTCGAGTTATCGGAAAAACAGATCGACTACTACGTGGATATGTACATCCCCTTGTTGCGACTTGAATTCCTGTCGCTGATCCTGCGCCAGCAAGACAACAAGGTGGTGGGTGTCGGGATCGGCTTGCCCAGCATGTCCGAAGCGCTCCGCAAAGCAAAGGGGAAGTTCCTCCCCACCGGATGGATACACCTGTACAAAGCGCTGAAGGGGATAGGAAACACTACCAACGTACTCGACCTGATGATGATCGCTGTTGACCCCGAATATCAAGGGAAGGGACTTAACGCACTCATGATTAGCGAGTTCATCAAGTCGGCCAAAAAATTTAACCTGACGGAGGCCGAGACCAACCTCGAGCTCGAGACCAACAATAAGGTACATGCCCTGTGGGAGGACTTCGAGTACGAGCAGCACAAGAGAAGAAGAGCCTTTATTAAGGATCTGTAACCGTTGCTGGAAACGATTGAAAAAACTTTAAACAAAGAGAGGAAACAGAGTGAGTCAAACTGATTTACAGTTACTGGAAAGCAACTACCAAGAAGAAAATATCGTCACCTTAGAGTGGCAGGAACATATCCGCCATCGCCCCGGCATGTACATCGGCAAGCTGGGCGATGGGTCGTCCTCCGACGATGGCATCTACGTGCTGTTGAAGGAGGTGCTGGATAACTCCATCGACGAGTATATGATGGGGTTTGGTAAAAACATCGAGGTGACCATCGAGAACGAAAGTGTCACCGTGCGAGACCACGGGCGAGGTGTCCCGCTGGGAAAGGTCAGGGATGTCTGCTCCAAAATGAACACCGGGGCCAAGTACGACTCCAAGGCCTTCAAGAAGTCGGTCGGCCTCAACGGAGTAGGTATCAAAGCGGTAAACGCCCTTTCCTCACAGTTCTACATGGAGAGTTCGCGTGACGGAGAGTCGAAAAGGGTGGAGTTCAGCCAAGGGCTATTAGCGCAAGAGGATGAGGTCAAACCTTCGGGCAACGGCAATGGCACGCTGGTCGGCTTTACCCCCGACAGCGCTATCTTTGGCGATTATCAATACAGGGACGAGCATATCGAGCCGCTGCTCAAGAACTACGTCTTCCTGAACACCGGGCTTACCATCACCTTCAATGGCAAGAAGTTCAACTCCAAGAACGGGCTTGAAGACCTGCTCAACGAGAACCTCACCTCCGAGGAACTCTACCCCATTATTCACCTTCACGGTGATGACATAGAGGTAGCCATCACCCATACCAACCAGTACGGCGAGGAGTACTACTCGTTCGTTAACGGGCAACACACCACGCAGGGGGGAACGCACCAGACCGCTTTTCGTGAGGCGACCGCCCGCGTTATCAAGGAGTTCTACAACCGGAACTTCGAGTACTCCGATATACGGAACGGCATCGTGGCGGCCATCAGCATCAAGGTGGAGGAGCCGATATTTGAATCGCAAACCAAAACCAAGCTTGGTTCCAAGGAGATGAGCCCCGACGGGGTCTCGGTGAACAAGCATATCAACGACTTCCTGAAGAAAGAACTGGATAATTACCTACACAAACACCCGGAGACGGTAGATGTGCTGCAGAAGAAGATTCTCGACTCCGAGAAGGAGCGCAAAGCTATCGCGGGCGTGACCAAGAAGGCGAGAGAGCGTGCCAAGAAGGCCAGCCTGCACAACAAGAAGCTGCGCGACTGCCGGATACATTACAACGACCCCAAGGGGGACGACCGAGAGAAGACCGCCATCTTCATCACGGAGGGGGACTCCGCGAGCGGGTCCATCACCAAGAGCCGTGACCCCAATACGCAGGCAGTGTTCAGCTTGCGGGGGAAACCGCTGAACAGCTACGGCCTCACCAAGAAGATCGTCTACGAAAACGAGGAGTTCAACCTGCTGCAGGCGGCCCTCAACATCGAAGAGGGGATGGACGGGCTACGCTACAACAAGGTGATTATCGCAACCGACGCCGACACGGACGGGATGCACATTCGCCTGCTGTTGCTCACCTTCTTCCTGCAGTTCTTCCCCGACCTGATCAAGAAGGGGCACGTCTACATCTTCCAGACCCCGCTGTTTCGGGTACGCAACAAAAAGAAGACAGTCTACTGCTACACCGAGGAGGAGCGAATCAGCGCCATCCAGGAGCTGGGACCCAACCCGGAGATTACCCGCTTCAAGGGGCTGGGGGAGATCTCGCCCGACGAGTTCCGCCACTTTATCGGGGAGGATATCCGCCTCGATAGGGTCACCATGCGGAAGGAGGACCTGCTGAAAGAGCTCCTAGAGTTCTACATGGGTAAGAACACGCCGGAGCGGCAGACGTTTATCATCGATAACCTAGTGGTAGAAGAGGATGAAGTCGCCTAAACGAATCGCCCTATTCCCGGGCACGTTCGATCCCTTTACGGTGGGACACGAGTCGCTGGTGCGGCGCGGCCTCACCCTGGTGGACGAGATGGTAATCGCGATCGGCGTGAACGATAACAAACAGTCCTATTTCCCACTCGATAAACGGCTACAAATGATTCGTGACCTCTACCAACCCGAACCCCGGGTGCGGGTGGAGAGTTACAATACGCTTACCGTTGACTTTGCCCGGGAGGTGGGTGCAGACTTTATACTCAGGGGCATTCGTACAGTGGCCGATTTCGAATACGAGAAAACCATTGCCCACATGAACCGAACCCTCTCGGGAATCGAAACAATCCTGCTATTCACCGAACCCACGCATGCCCATATCAGCTCATCACTCGTGCGTGAGTTGATGCGTTACGGTCGTGACGTGAGCTCCTTCATACCGGAGAAGATGAAGATTTAATGCAGATATTCATAGAGAACATCAAGCCAACCTCTCTCCAACCCTGACATAAAAGGACAAAAATTCAACACACATATCACCCTATTATCATGCAAAGAGAAGTCATCGCGGCCGTTTTAGGCTGCCTGTTCCTATCCCTTACGGGGTGTGTCTACGGGCAGTACCGCCCCACGCCGGAAGGCGTTAAGTTCGAACGCACCCTTCAGCTCATCAATAGCCTCTACGTGGACGATGCCGATAGCAAAAAGCTTACCGAGGCGGCCATCCGGGGAATGCTGGAGGAGTTGGACCCCCACTCTACCTACCTCACTGAGGAGGAGGTGCGCGCAATGAATGAGCCTCTGCAAGGTAATTTCGACGGCATCGGCATCCAGTTCAACATGCTCACTGACACCCTCTACGTGCTGGAGGTAATTTCGGGTGGACCTTCGCAAAAGGTAGGGTTAATGCCTGGCGATAAGATCATCAAGGTGAACGATACGGTAATCGCCGGGGTAGATATGAATAGTCAGGATGTGGTGAAGATGCTGCGGGGACCGAAAGGAACCGCCGTCAACGTGTCGGTACTCCGCCGAGGGGTACCGGAGATGATGGAGTTCCGAATCGTCCGCGATAAGATACCCATCACCAGCATTGATGCCGCGTACATGGTAGCGGAGGAGGTGGGCTACATCCGGTTAAGTCGCTTCGGCGTCACTTCGGGCGAGGAATTCAAGAAAGCGGGAAGCGAGCTCAAGGCTCAGGGCATGAAGCACCTGATACTGGACCTGACCGATAACGGGGGCGGCATCTTGCAGGTGGCCAACGAGATTGCCGACGAGTTCTTGGGTGAAGACCGACTCATCGTTTATACCGAAGGGAAAAACCAGCCCCGCTTCACGATGAATGCCACGGGCGGCGATGAGTTGAAAGGGGGTAAACTAGTGATCTTGGTAAACGGCTCGTCGGCCTCCGCCAGCGAAATTCTCGCCGGGGCTGTACAAGACTGGGATAGGGGCGTGGTGGTCGGTCGCCGAACCTTCGGGAAAGGGTTGGTGCAACGGCAACTGCCGCTGCCCGATGGCACCATGATACGCCTGACCGTGGCGCGCTACTATACGCCAACCGGCCGCAGCATCCAACGCCCCTATCAAGAGGGGAACCTCGACGCGTACAATCAGGACTTCATCGATCGTTTCCAACACGGGGAGCTGTTCGAAGCCGATAGCATCCACTTCCCCGATTCGTTGAAATACACCTCCCTGGTAAATAGGCGAACCGTCTACGGGGGTGGGGGCATCATGCCCGACTACTTCGTGCCTATGGACACCACTTCGGGTACGGTACTCCATACCAGGCTTTACGCCCGGGGTGTTATCTCCCGGGTAGCAAACGCCGAGGTAGATATCAACCGTCACTCGCTGCTTAAGAAGTACCCGGATGCGGTCGCATTCAAGAAGGGTTACGAGCTGTCTGACACCATGGTGAAAAGGCTGAAGGGCCTTGCGGCAGAGGAGAAAATCGAGTGGAACGACGAGGAGTTCGAACGCTCTCGTTTACTGATAGCCTTGCAACTAAAAGCGTTAATCGCCCGTGATCTCTACGACTCGTCGGCCTTCTACCGCATCATCAACGAGGAGAACGACATCTTCCAGGAGGGTTTGCGCGTTATCACTGACGATAGCCGCTACGAGGGACTGCTCATGGGGATTGGGAGCAACGTGGGGAGCGCAAATGAAACGGCAAGCACTGAGGAAAACGGGTAATGTGTTGCGAATAAGGGAAAAGAAACTGCGCAGGGCTTGCGCCACGTGTGAAATGAAACAATCAAAAACACAGGGGAAAACAACACCAATAATAACGCCTTATGGATTATAACTACAAACGATTTCGGATAGAAGAGGGAAGGCCGGTCAAGTTATCCACCTTCAGGACAAATGAGGACGGCGGGTACACCAAGCAGACGGCAAAAGATGAGATCTTTCAAAACATCCAGGAGCTGAGGAAATATCAGGAGATGTTTTACGCCGACGACCGCTACTCCTTGCTGATCGTGCTGCAAGCCCGTGATGCCGCGGGGAAGGATGGCGTGATCCGCCACGTGATGTCGGGCATCAATCCCCAGGGGTGTCGGGTGCATAGCTTCAAGACGCCGACCAAGAACGAGTTGGAACACGACTACTTTTGGAGGCACTACCGCGCGTTGCCGCAACGGGGGATGATCGAGATCTTCAATCGATCGCATTACGAAAATGTGCTGGCCACCAAGGTGAACCCCGCCTGGGTACTGAACGAGCGCATTCCCGGTTACGACTCCGTAGAGAAAATGGATGCATCGTTCTGGGAAGAACGCTACGAGAGCATCAACAACATCGAGAAGCACCTCTACCATAACGGCATGCGCATCCTCAAATTTTTCTTGCACGTGTCGAAAGAGGAGCAGAAGAGACGGTTCCTCTCGCGCATTGATAATCCAGACAAAAACTGGAAGTTCAGCTCGGCGGACCTACATGCACGCTCCCAGTGGGATGCGTATGAGGCTGCCTTTGAAGAGATGCTCGAGAAGACCTCCAAGCCATACGCCCCATGGTTCGTGATCCCGGCCGACAAGAAGTTTTTCGCCCGGGTGGCTGTCGGTGACATCATCCTGGATCTGTTCAGGTCGCTTGACCTGCATTACCCGCCAGCGGAATCGCCTGAGTTGCTGCAAAAGGCACGGGAAACCCTTCTGCGGGAATAATTGCTTTCGGGTTTTACGCTGCATAGATTAACTGTTTGGGGAATTCTTCCAGAACCTTTTCGCCTGCACTCGGCGATCCAGTTGCGCGATTAGCCAAAGCATGCTGAAGACGAACACCACGAGCAGGGCTGCCCCAACAAACTCCGTTGAGAGCAGGAAAAGTTTCCCATAGAGGATATAGGCAACAACCGCCATTCCCACCAACAGGGCATACATGGTTCCAAAGATGGTTCCCAGGTCCCGCAAAACGTTGCCCGATTCCTCAGTCCCCTTCTTCTTGGCACGGGGAGCGACCGCTTTCTCCGCTTCCAGCTGGTGCATAACACGGTACTTGAGTCGTTCAGGTGCTTTCATCTTGGCACCCTGCATCAGTATTCGCATCGCCTCCTCTTCGCTCGATACATCCCTCTTTTTCATCGCATTCCTCCCAGTCATATTCTTTCGTTAATTCATATCCATCGAAGTGTCGCCAGATATGGTAAAGATTCTTCCCGTTTCATAGTATTTCGCTGATCCGGTAACAGCGCTGCATCAACTCCTTGAACGACTTCCTTGCCCGAAAAAGCCTCACCTTCACGTTGGACTCGTTGAGCCCGGTAATCTTCACGATCTCCTTCACAGGGTGATCCTCCATGTAATAGAGCGTGAGCAACAGTGCCTCGCCTGTCGGCATTCGCCCGAGGATATCGTTCACCACCGCCTTGCGATCTATCACCTCGATCTCCTCTTGCAGCGTCTCCTCTGTAACTTGCAAGGCATCGTCAGGCTCACCCTCTCTATTAACCTCCCAAAGTCGCCTCTTGGAGTGGGTGATGGCGGTATTATAGACAATACGGTAGAGCCAGGTCGAGAATTTGCTCTCGGAGCGAAAGCCATGTAGATTCCGATACGCTTTCACGTAGCTTTCCTGAACGACATCCTCCGCGTCCTGCTCGTTGCAGCAGACCCGGTAGGCGATGGTAAACGCCATGTCCTGGTAGCTATCCACGAAATAAGCAAATGCGGAGGTGTCGCCCGAGAGAACCCGTTTCACCCGTTCCTTTTCACTCATTCAGCCTGATCGGTTACTCTTGTTCCGCTTCCTCTATCTCTTCTTCCTCTCCAACCTCTTCTAATTCCCGTTGCTCAGGAATCGGCATTTTTTGAACAACAAGGAAGTAGGTCAAGTAGCCCACCCCCAAAAAGAAAACCACGCTCGCCCCGACCACCCAAAACGTATTATCCTGCCCAATAACCAGGTGCTCCGAGCAGAGGAGCCCCACGATGATGCCAATACCCAGTGCGATAAGCACGATCCCGTTCCGGAGCGATACCAACCGGTTGGGGGTGCGTCTCCTCCTCTTCGGGCTATCCGGAGGGATAATGCCTTGATTTATGAGTCCCATCCGCTCTTTGTTTCGAGCTTGAATCCATTGAATACCTAGCACCAAACCCGTTACGACGGGCAATCCAATCACGCAAATAATAGCCAGTAAGGGAATTAAATTTTCCATAATGTTGAAATTTTTTACCGTTTATGATTCCGTTTGCATGAATAGGACTACCCCCGAACAGGTTTGGTTACAAAAAATGCTTACTTCTTCAGCAGGTCCCTTATCTCGGTCAGTAACTGCTGATCCTTGGTCGGTTCGGCCGGTGCCTTCGGAGCAGGTGCCTCCTCTTTCTTGCGCTTCAGGGAGTTCATCGCCTTGATCACCATAAAGATGGCAGTCCCGATAATTAGGAAGTCGACAATCGCTTGGATGAATGCGCCGTAGTTCCAGGTGACAGCGGGTGTAATTACTTCCGCCCCATCGATCACTGCCTGCCTCAACGTCACCTTGAGGTCGGTAAACTGCCCCTGGTTCGATACCAACGCGATAGGAGGCATCAGGATGTCGTTCACGAACGAGGTGACGATCTTCCCGAAAGCTCCGCCAATCACGATACCCACGGCCATATCTACCACGCTGCCGCGCATTAAAAACTCTTTCAGCTCTGATCTAAATGACATAGTTAATTGTTTATAAATGGTTAATTGATTAGTGAAATATCCCCATCAGCACACAGCGAGCCGAACCCACTATGCGCTTCAATGGTGCACTGGTCGGTCGACAAGGGGATCGCTCCTGTCTCATCCTTCTATCTCGGCCAGCGCTTTCAGGTATAACTATCGCTATACTTTATGACTTACGAAGGATAAGATTTTTAAACTGAATCTCTTTCCCTTCGCTCTGCAGCCCGATGTGTCCCTCTTTGACCTCGCTTGTACCCCGGTTCTGCAGCAGCCCGTTCACGTGTACCTCTATGACCCCCTCATTAACCGAGACGCGCATCTTGTTCCACTCGCCCGCTGGTTTCTCGTTAGACGGGTGTTGCTTGTCAACCACCGGGAACCGTGGTCGCTCTGTGACCCCTTCAGGCAGCACGTACTCGTTCAAGTTCGAACCTCCCAGCAGGATGAAGTCACCCGCCCTGCCCGCCTGCAGTTGGCACTCGATCGCTTTCGGAAACGGATTCAGCGGCTCCTCGATCAGCACGAACACGCCGCTGTTGCTCTCACCATCGGCCCATCGGTACTCAAGTTCCAGCTCGAAGTTGCGGTACTTCTCCCGTGTGTACATGTACCCAAACGGTTCTCCCATCACCCGGATAACGCCATTTTCAACTAGGTACACCTGCTCCGCGGGTACCGCGTTGTCCTTCACAACGAACTCCCAATTCGACAAATCCTTGCCGTTAAAAATTGCCCCTTCATCTTTTTGCGTACACCCCGTGGTGGAGAGCAGCAGAAGGACGAAAACTGTAGAAAAAATTGCTTGTTTCATCTTGTTTTGTTTTATTGTTAAATGATCCCTATTTATCTTTCGTAATCGCGTGAGGGTTGCTTTCAAGCTAGTTCGCTTCTCTACTACCAGCATCCGGCTCACGTCGTTACAAAAATAGGGGTTTTCATCGGATTAAAAAACGAATCGCTCTAAATATCCCGGGGAATGCCTTCGAAAAAAGGCTGAAATGGGTTACATTCGCGTAACGATGAGCAAAACAACGGGCAAAGTGATAAATAGAGCGGCAGGCAAAGCACATTTCCTCTGGGTAGACGACGAGATGGATCTCCTGAAGCCCTACGTGCTATTCCTTGAAGAGAAGGGGTACGCCACGGAGTGTGCCGGGAATGGGCACGATGCCCTCGAGATGTGCCGCGCCAAAGCATACGACATCGTTTTCCTCGACGAGCAAATGCCCGGGTTATCGGGACTTGAAACCCTTGTCCGTTTGCACCGCCTTGCCCCACACCTCCCCGTGGTGATGGTCACCAAAAGCGAAGATGAAGGTATCATGAACCAGGCTATCGGGAAAAAGATCGCCGATTACCTGATCAAGCCGGTAAACCCTCATCAAGTATTGTCGACGATCAAGAAGCTACTCGATAAGAAAGAGTTGGTGGCCGAGAATGCGGCTACCCGCTACCTGGAGTCGAGGGTTCGCCTTGACGAAGCCATCCGGTCGTGCCGCGAAACGAGCGACTGGGAGGCGGTGTACCGTGAGCTGATTTACTGGGAGCTGGAACTGGAGCCTACCAACCACCCCATGTGTGAGATGGTTGCCTCACAAAAAGCAGAGGCCAACCTCCTCTTCGGTCGGTTCGTGCGGGAACGTTACGAACGATGGATCCTTAAAAGGAAGCAACGTGAGGATAGCGACCGCCCGTTACTGAGTCCCGACCTGATGGAGCGGGCTGCATTTCCCCAGATCGATGCCGGTGAGAAGCTCTTCCTGATCCTGATCGATAACTTCCGCTACGACCAGTGGGCTACCATAAGAGACATAGTAAGCGAGTTTTTCTCCTGCGAAGAGGCGCTCTATTTCAGCATCCTCCCCACCGCCACGCAGTATGCCCGTAACAGTCTCTTTGCCGGTCTGATGCCCGCGGAGATAGCCAAGCACTACCCCGGGTTGTGGGTCGACGAGTCGGAGCCCGAAGGCAAGAACGAGTATGAGGAGCAGCTAATCCGGGAGCAATTGCGGCGAACCGGTCGGGAATGCTCGTTCTCATACCACAAGGTGAACAGCCACCAGGAGGGGGACCGGCTGCTTTCCCGCTTCTCGTCGCTAAAGAGCAACGACCTGAACGTCATCGTGTTCAACTTCATCGATGCACTCTCTCATGCGCAGGCTGACTCGAAGATGATCCGCGAACTCGTTCGAGACGAGGCGGACTACCGGTCGCTCACCCGCTCATGGCTCCTAGGCTCGCCCCTGGAGGGAATCCTCCGGGAAGTCGCAAGCCATAGCTACAAGGCGATCATCACCAGCGACCACGGCACCGTGAGGGTGAAAAACGGGGTTACGGTAGTGGGTGATAAGGAGACGAGCTCCAACCCCCGCTATAAACGCGGGAAGAGCCTTGCGTATGACCCCAAGCGGGTTTACCCTTGCACCCTGCCCGAGAACATTGGATTACCATCCCCCCATATTAGCACAAGGTACATCTTCGCGATGAACCACGACTTCCTGATCTATCCAAACCGCGGCAGCCATTACGCCTCACTCTACGAGAACACGTTTCAACACGGGGGCATATCGCTAGAAGAGATGATGGTTCCACTGGTCACGCTTACCGCGAAGTAATGGGCATCCGAGCCGAATTTCTGTTCACCAAAAGTTGAGTTTCTAGAATAATTCACGTAACTTGCACCCGCTTAATAAAGGCAAAAGAGTGAATTTTACTACCTAAATTAAACGTGCACGTCAATATCGAGATACACGATGCGACAGAGGTGGAAGTGGCCGCCCGCACTTTCGTCCAAGCGATGAGTGATGGCACGGTGTTTGCGCTCTACGGGGATATGGGGGTAGGTAAGACCACCCTCATCAAGGCCATCTGTAAGGAGTTGGGTGTGGAAGAGACCGTAACGAGCCCCACTTTCGCCATCGTCAACGAGTACCGGCTACCTAACGATGCGCCCGTCTACCACTTCGACTGCTATCGGGTGGAGAAACTTGAAGAGCTGTTCGATCTCGGGTTCGAAGAGTACGTGCACGGCGGTGCCCTCTGCTTCATTGAGTGGCCGGAGCTGGTGGAACCGCTCCTCCCGGAACGGTCGGTCAAGGTAACGATCCGGGAACGGGACAACGGTAGCCGTGTTGTGGAAATAAATCGGGAAACACCGGGAAAGCAAACGGGTTGTCAAGATAACGAACGATAAATGACAAGAAGCTTAACGATTAACAAAGTAAACATAGGTAAACAACCATACAGCAATAGATGAAACGATACGCCCTTCTCCTTTTAGTAGCCCTCACCTCGATGGCCGCCTCGCCGCAAGTCAACACGGAACGCGTGATGATGATCGGTAAGAATGCGCTATACTTCGAGGACTACGTGCTGTCGATCCAATATTTCAACCAGGTAATCACGGCCAAATCCTACCTTGCCGAGCCATACTATTACCGAGCCATGGCGAAGTTCATGCTCGACGACTTCAAGGGGGCAAGCGAAGACGCGACCCGTTGCCTGGAGCGAAATCCCTACTTCCTGGCTGCTTACCAGCTAAGGGGGGCCGCGTGGCAGAACCTGGAGGAGTTCGAACTGGCTGCTACCGACTACAAGACGAGCCTGGAATACTACCCGGAAGACCGGATCACGCTGGTTAACATGGGCATCGTTAACATCGAGCTGGAGCAGTATGAGGTGGCCGAGAAATTCTTCGAGTACCTGCTACGTCGCTACCCCGATTACACGCCCGGCTACCTGGCCCGCTCTCACATGTACCTGCAGATGGAAGACACCACCCGGGCGATGGCCGACCTCGATACGGCTATCGTGAACGATCCCTACACGGCGCAATCTTTCTCAGCCCGGGGATTGCTTTACTTTCACCAACAGGAATTCAACCGGGCGCTTTCTGACCTGGACGAGGCGATACGGCTTGATCCCTACCAGCAGGCAAACTATATCAACCGGGGACTGGTGAAGTACCACCTAAACGACCTCAGGGGGGCAATGGCGGATTACGACCGGGTAATCGAGATGGACGAGAATAACCTGATCGCCCGCTTCAACCGGGGACTCCTCCGCGCACAGGTGGCCGACAACAACCGGGCTATACGCGACTTCGATAAGGTGATCGAGCTGGAGCCGGACAACACCATCGCCTACCTCAACCGGGCCATGCTCAACCAAGAAATTGGCAACTACACCGGCGCGATCGAGGACTTGAACGTAGTGCTGGAAGCGCATCCCGACTTCTTTTCGGGCTATTACACCCGCTCCTACTTGAAACGGGAACTGGATGACCTGCCAGGAGCAGAGCAGGATTACCTGTTGGCACGCGCCGAAGAAGCGAAAGCACGCCGGATAGCAACAGTAAATCCCGAACCGTTTACACCATCCAGAGAACCTGATAAGGGCGGACAAGAGGGAGATAGGCAAGCAGGTAGCCAGCGTAATGAGGGTAAAGATACCCGTGAACAAGCCGATAGAGACATCGAAAAGTTCAACCTGCTGGTGGTCTCCAACGAAGACACCTCCTCAAAAAGCAAGTACCAACGCCAAAGCCGGGGCAGGGTGCAGAACCTGAACGTGCCGGTGGAGCGGGAACCGCGTTTTATTCTCTCTTACTACGAGCAGGAGTACGAAGTACTGCGCCCGGTCTACTACAGTTCACTGCTGGACCGCGCTAACAGCGAGCTGGGACTATCTTGGGTGCTGAAGGTGACCAACCACGAGGCTCCGTTGAACGAACTGCAGGTGGAGGCTCACTTCCGATCCATCGACCAGTTCTCGGCCCGTATAGACCGTTCGCCTGGTGATGCTCGACTCTACTTTGGCCGGGGGATGGACTTCGCACTGGTGCAGGATTACGAAAACGCGTTGAAGGATATGGGGCGTGTGTTGGAGCTGGACCCAAGCATGGTGATGGCCCGTTTTGCACAGGCGGTTATCCGCACCAAGCAGTTGGAGTACACCTCGCAGCTGTCAAGCGACCCCTCCCTGTTCGATAACGAACTGGAACGAGAACTGGGTATCCTGAAAGAACTGCCCGGCACCATGCGCAAGCCCGAACTCTCACTGGAGTCAATCGAGTATGATGCCATCCTCAAGGAGTACAACGCGATCATAGAAGATGCGTCCAATTTTATCTACGCCTACTATAACCGGGCGGAAATTTACATCCTTGAAAAGGACTACCGGGCAGCCATAACCGATTACACGAAAGCGATTAACCTGGAGCCTCGTTTCGCTGAGGCTTACTTCAACCGAGGAATCTCCCGCCTGTCGATCGGCGAAACACGCGATGGACTGGACGATCTGCGCAAGGCGGGTGAGTTGGGAATCGTGCAGTCGTATAGCATCATCAAACGAATGCAATAACGGAAGGTTTCATGACGTCGTTATCAAAGAATCAAGTAACGGGCAAGCGATTTCTTCCTCATGTTATCGAGCGGTCCAATAACGGTGATTCATGATTTTTCCCGTCAAATATTCTTCCATCAATCACAAAATCATTACATTTGCATTCCATATGATGGCGGGAAGGGGGATACAACAGGTAAATAAAAGAAAACGGAACGAAATATGGTGAATATTACGTTTCCCGACGGTACCGTTCGGGAATACGAGAAGGGAGTAACCGGGTTAGATATCGCCCGGGGCATTAGTCAACGTTTAGCCCGAGAGGCATTGGCAGCGTGTGTTGACGGTGAGACGTGGGACCTCACAAGGCCCATCGAGAACGATGCAGAGGTAAGGCTACTCACGTGGGACGATGAGGAGGGGAAGCACGCCTACTGGCACTCGTCCGCCCACCTTATGGCCGAGGCATTACAGGAGCTCTACCCGGGTATCAAGTTTGGTATCGGACCGGCCATCGAGAACGGTTTTTACTACGACGTGGACCCGGGTGAGGGTGTCACCATCCGGGAGGCCGACTTCCCCGCCATCGAAAAGAAGATGCTGGAACTAATCGCGGCCAAGCAGGAGATTAAACGGCAAAACGTTACCAAGGAAGAAGCTATCGACATGTTCTCCAGCCGCGGCGAGCATTACAAGGTGGAACTGATTAACGAGTTGGAAGAGGGCACCATCACCACCTACACGCAAGGGGGCTTTACCGACTTGTGCCGAGGTCCCCACCTGCCCAACACCTCCTACATCAAGTCGGTAAAGGTGTTGTCGGCGGCTGGCGCATACTGGCGAGGCGATGAGAAGCGCCCTCAGCTAACCCGCCTCTACGGGATCACCTTCCCCAAGAAGACGATGCTGGACGACTACCTGACCTTGATAGAAGAGGCCAAGAAGCGCGACCACCGCAAGATAGGCAAGGAGCTACAACTGTTCCACTTTTCCCAAACAGTAGGCGCAGGGTTGCCCCTCTGGCTGCCTAAGGGCACCCAGCTACGGTTAAAACTCGAGGAGTTTCTCAAAAAAATACAACTCGATTTCGACTACCAGCCGGTCATTACCCCGCACATTGGCCACAAGCAGCTCTACGTCACCTCGGGCCACTACGAGAAGTACGGCAAGGACTCGTTCCAGCCCATCAAGACCCCCGAGGAGGGGGAGGAGTTCCTGCTCAAGCCGATGAACTGCCCCCACCATTGCGAGATCTACAAAGCGTTCCCACGGTCGTACAAGGATCTCCCCATCCGGATGGCCGAGTTCGGGACGGTCTACCGTTACGAGCAAAGCGGCGAACTGCACGGCCTTACACGGGTGCGCGGCTTCACGCAAGACGATGCCCATATCTTCTGCACGCCAGACCAGGTGAAAGAGGAGTTCCTGAAGGTAGTGGACATCATCTTCATCATCTTCCGGGCATTGGAATTTGAAGATTTCGAGGCACAGATATCGCTTCGCGACCCGGAGGACAGGGAGAAGTACATCGGCAGCGACGAGGATTGGGAAAAGGCGGAACGCGCCATCGTGGAGGCGTGTCAGGAAAAAGGGCTCAAAGCCGGGGTGGAGCTGGGAGAGGCCGCCTTCTACGGGCCTAAGCTTGACTTCATGGTGAGGGATGCGCTGGGGCGCCGCTGGCAACTGGGAACCATTCAGGTAGACTACAGCCTGCCCGACCGGTTCGAGCTGGAATACACCGGTGCTGACAACCAAAAGCACCGCCCGGTGATGATTCACCGTGCCCCGTTTGGCTCCATGGAGCGGTTCGTGGCCGTCCTCATCGAACACACCGCCGGCAAGTTCCCGCTGTGGCTCGCCCCCACCCAGGCCATGGTCATCCCTGTAAGCGAACGATTCAACGACTACGCCTACTTCGTGGTGAAGACCTTGAAGAAACAGGATATCCGTGCCGAGGTGGACGACCGCAACGAAAAAGTGGGCCGCAAGATACGGGATAACGAACTCAAGCGTGTCCCTTACCTCCTCGTCGTGGGTGAGAAAGAGGAGGGCAACCAAGAGGTATCGGTTAGGAAACAAGGCGGGGAAGACAGAGGCTCCATGAAACTGAGCGCTTTCGTGGACGAGGTAACCCGTGAAGTAACGAAAATGATGAATCCCCAACTATTCAACGATTAAGTGAATAACAAAGAGAAACATTAAACAAAACTGAATGAGAAGAAACTCAAGAGACTCAAGAGAACAACACCGGATCAACGAACGTATCCGGGTACCCGAAGTCCGGTTGGTAGGCGACAACGTGGAAGAAGGCATCTACCCTACCCGTGAAGCGAAGCGTATCGCCGAGGAACAGGAACTGGACCTCGTTGAAATCGCACCGATGGCCAAGCCGCCCGTCTGTAGAATCATCGACTACCAGAAATTCGTTTATCAACAAAAGAAGAGACAGAAAGAACAAAGGGCCAAAGCGGTCAAGGTCACCGTGAAAGAGATTCGATTTGGCCCTCAGACTGATGATCACGACTATAACTTTAAATTGAGGCACGCGATCAATTTCCTGAACGAAGGATCTAAAGTGAAAGCTTACGTCTTTTTCAGGGGACGTTCCATCCTGTTCAAGGAACAAGGCGAAGTGCTGCTTTTACGCTTCGCGAACGACTTGGAGGAGTATGCTAAGGTAGAACACATGCCCATCATGGAAGGGAAACGAATGTCCATCATGTTCTCCCCAAAGAAAACCAGCAGTTCCAAAAGAGATAATAAGTAAGTAGAGGGGGCCAGTAAAATATAGGGAGCTGGACATATAAGTAAAAAGGTGGGCTTTTATGTGCCCCACTTATCAATCTTGCTGTTTTTTATTTCGGGTAAGTTTTAACACATACAGACTTGTAACTATAAACTCACTTTGCAGAAATGGAGTTTGATTTCATTTCTGTAAAATTTTTTGAGAGCGTTAACTCCGTTATATATACATATATGATCGTCCTTTCCAGCTATACTTGAATCTAAAAAATTTGGATGTTCTCGCAAATTGATATTACTTTGTGGATTTTTTCCACATTTTTTTAAAAATCCGCCCTTTATATTGAGCTGATTTAAATAAAAAAGGTATTTTTGCACACCCTCTTATTGTGTATTGATAAAAAAGAACATGCTAGGTTGGATGTTGTATGATAAACACCATCCCTCTCTCGTTTAAGGAAAGGCAATAATAGAAGTGACATAGATATGACGCGTAAATTTTATTTATCTTTTGGTATCCTACTGTCCGTTATGCTCCTCTGTGGGGTATCCATTCATGGCCAAAAAGCGGCGCTCAAGACCAACCTCCCCTACTGGGGCGTGGGTATCTCGCCCAATGCGGCGTTCGAGTTCGCCACCGGCAAGAAAACCACCCTGGAGCTGGGTGGAGGGTTCAACTTTTGGGATTTCAACGACAACAAGAAGAGCAAGCACTGGCTGGTTCAGCCAGAGCTGCGCTACTGGACCTGCGAGCCGTTCAACGGCCACTTCTTCGGGCTGCACGCCCATTACGCCCAATACAACGTGGGGGGCTGGAACGTGCCCCTGGGGCGACTCGACATCTTCAAGGACCACCGCTACGAGGGATGGCTCTACGGTGCAGGTGTGAGTTGGGGACATCAATGGATTCTGAGCAACCGCTGGAACCTCGAGATGAGCCTCGGCGGCGGCTACGCCCGGATTCACTACAGGAAGTACCCCTGCGTGCAGTGCGGTGAGTTGCTCGATGAGGGCGACACCAACTACTTCGGCGTGACCAAGGCGGCTGTTTCTTTAATTTACGTGATAAAATAACAGAGCGATATGAACAACAAATATATACACACGATACTTTTCACCCTCCTGTGTACCCTCTTCGGGCTGCAGGCGCAGGAGTGGTACGCCGGGCAGGTGGAGGTAAAGAACCTAGCGGTACAGAAGCAGGAGTCGCTGCTCAACCTCTCCATGGATATAGACCTAAGCAACCTCGAGTTGAACCGGCAGCACTTCATGGTACTGACGCCAGTGCTGCAGTCGCTCGACGGTGACTACGAGCAGCCGTTGGCTCCCGTGGTGATTACCGGCAAGGTACGACACAAGGCAATTTCCCGGAGCCTGGAACTGCACGGCGAGCCCCGCTTTAATAACGAACCAAAAGAGATCACCAGGCGAGAGAACGGCAAGGAGCAGTCGTTGCCCTACAGCGTGACGCTACCCCGCCAGGAATGGATGAACCGGGCAGCGCTGAAGCTGCGTCAAGAGGTGCACGGCTGTGCCGAATGCGACCTGGGAGTGGACGAAGTGCTCTTGGTGGAACGCGTGATCGCCGAACCCTACCAGCCCTCCTACAAGCTCACCTACATCGTGCCGGAGGCGGAACCGGTAAAAGCCCGCTCCGACCGCCACTCGGCATCGTTCAACTACCGGGTGGGCAGGCACGAACTGGTGCGCGACTTCCAAAACAATGCCGCGGAGCTCAACCGGGTAGACCGTGTAATTAACGAGGTAAAGGGCAACAAGGACCTGGAAATAACCGAGTTCACCGTAACCGGCCACGCCTCCCCAGAGGGGAACCACGAATCCAATCGCACCCTCTCCGAACGCCGTGCCAACTCATTTGCCGACTACCTGAGCAGCACACACGGGATTGCCCGTAACAGGTTCAAGGTCACCGGCCTGGGCGAGGACTGGGACGGGCTGAAAAAAGCAGTGGAGAAATCGTCACTGACCGATAAAAACGATATTATACATATAATAAATAGCGTATTAAATCCCGATGCCCGTGATGCCGAGTTGAAAAAGCTTTCCGGCGGGCAGACCTATCGCACGCTGCTGGACAACTTCTACCCGCCACTGCGCAGGACGGACTACACCATAGCCTACACCGTGCGTCCCTTCAGCGTGGAGGAGGCCAAGGGGGTTATCAGGACCAACCCCAGGCTGCTGAGCTTGAACGAGATGTTCCTGGTGGCGCAGACCTATGCCCCGGCGAGCAGCGAGTTTAAAGAGGTATTCGATATCGCCACCCGTCTCTACCCTGACGAGCCAATAGCCATCTTGAACAGCGCGGCAGCCGATATCGAGGGGGGCAATAACCGGGCGGCCATCGATCGGTTGAACCGGATAGAGGGCGACCCCCGCGCGTGGAACAACCTGGGTGTGGCTTACGTCCGCTTGGGTGATACAGCCAAGGCGATGGAGTACTTCCAAAAGGCGGTCGATCAAGGCGACAGCGATGCGGAAGCCAACCTGCAGGAGTTACAGAAATACCTCGATAGTTTGTAAACAAAACAGAACAACGAAACATAATTTATTTACTTTTAATTCATTAAAAATTCATGAGAAAATTAATCAGTTATTTAACGATCGCCGCCATCGCCCTGGGCTTCGCGGCGTGTAACAACGAGGATGTGCCTAATCCCGAAACAGGGAAAGGCGATACCTACGTGGGACTTACCATCAAGTTCCCGGTGGCATCAACCACCCGTGCACTACCTGACGATTACAATAAGCAGGATGGCACTTGGCAGGGACGTGATGTAATCAAAGGACTTACCGTGTATGTTGTGAACACTACTGAAGGAGCTATTGACAAGACTTCATTCCCTCAAACTGCTTTTCACGGCATTACTGCTGATGGTGAGCTAAACCCCAAATTGGCGGTTGAAGCTACTGCGGGACACAATGTAAGGGCATACGTGGTTATTAACGACGTGAACAACAAAGTAACCGACTTGCTTAACGATGCCTCGGTTACCGCCGCCAACTTTGCAACGAAGTTTGATGAAGCGGTAGCACAGGTAACAGCGGTAACTAATGTAGCCACTACTGAAGGAACCGGTATTAATACTAAAGATATCGTGGTCATGACCAATAAGGTGATGCCCACCGATATGACGGTACAAGCCAACATCACCGAAGCACAGGCTATTAGCGGTCCGACCAACCAGATGAAAGTAGAAGTTTCTCGCGTAGCGGCTCGTGGCATCGTGACCATTAAGGATGGTTACACTACAGCGGTCAACGTGAAAAACAACGAAGGAACTACAACATCTGTTATCACTATACAAGATGTACAGTATCAGGTAACCGGCAGTGCACTACAGTTCAACGTACTTGAAGATAGAACCAACTGGCAGGTTCCTACTGATGTATATGGTTACATTCCAACAAGTAACAATAGTACTTGGCCTCCAACAAATCCGAGTCCAGCTAACATCATGCTCTATACCGATGCCACAAGCTGGAAACCCGTTATCGCGAAAGCCAGTAACGCAAACGCCAATGTTATTGCCGCCTTAGGTGAAGAGGAATACAGCAAGTTCGTCCTACCCGTTACACACGCGGACGCCAACTACAAAAAAGGGAACACTACCATGTTTGAAATTAAGGCTACTTTTACTCCAGACTCTCTGGATGGCGCAGTTTGGGTAGGTGGCAACACTCCTGCAACCGTGTATCTTGGAATGAAAGACGGACTCTTTTATAGTACAAAGGCTAAGGCAGAAGAGATGGATGCTAGTTTTACGGGAGGGACTGCGGTTAACCACAAACAGGATGTCCGTGAGTACACCGGTGGAACCATGTACTACTACCTCTGGCTAAACCCAAACAAAGCCTATGGAGGAGCAGAAAAGATAACCATGTCACCCACCGTGCGTAACCAGGTGTATCATGCGCACATCACCGGATTTGCTGAAATTGGCGTAGCCAATAAAGATGAAATTGACCCGGACGATCCGCTGCAGACAGATAAAACGTATATCTCTGTGCAGTTGAAGGTATTGCCCTGGACAATTCACTCCTATACAGTTGAGCTTGGAAACTATTACTAATCAGTTTATTGGTTAATATTTATTCGGAGGGAGAAATCCCTCTCCCTCCGAATAATTTTAATAAACGCATAAAATAATACACGAAACAATGAATTTACAAAACAAGATATGGATAACGCTGCTCGCGTTGGGAACCATCCTCTGGGGGTGCGACTCCCTGGTGTACGATGACTTGTCGGATTGTCCCCAAGGTGTGTACGTGAAATTTTACTCGATGACCCCTTGTGACGTAGATTCAACGTTTATCGGGCAGGTGTCTGACCTGCACCTCTTCGCGTTTAACGAGAAGGATGTGCTGGTATCGATAACCGCCCTAAAGAATGTGAACCTGGACGGGAATAACCAAACGCTGGTGCCACTCACCAACGGTTACTTCTCCTTTATCGGGTGGGCGGGGGTGAACGACAAGTTCACCGTGTCGTCCTTCACCGAGGGGGTGACCACGAAGAAAGACGTGATGCTCACGCTCAAGTCGCAAAACAGCCAGGCGGTTGCCTTGGGCGACCACAAGGTGTGGCAGGGGGTAAGCCCGGTGGTGTTCCTCGATGACCCGAAAGAGGTGGGAACACAGTATAAATACACTGCCGTGAACCTGCAAGAGGTAACCAACCGTATAAACGTGGAAGTGGAGTTGCACGACTCGGTACTGGGTGATACGAACCCCAAAGACTTCGTGATAGAGGTTTCCTCGGCAAACGGTACGATGAATATCGATGGCACCATGCCACTCAACAAAGAGGCGCTGACCTATCCTGCGACTATCGCCTATACCGACAACAGCCTCACCGCCTCCTTCTCACTGATGGACTTGAAAACAGGTTACAACAACCTGATCTCGGTGAAGAACGTGGTAACCGACGAAGTCATCTGGCAAGGAGATTTGCTGGGAACGGTCCTACTGAAGAACGATAACGTGAACCTGGCATGCGATAACGATTTCAACGTGAAATTCGTGATCAAGGACAAGTGCCTCAATTGCGGCACTTACATCTGCTGGGCGATCTACGTGAACGATTGGCAAATTCATAGTTACGAAACGGAATTGGGAGGAGGTTATTAAAAACGTATGTTACTTTCAAGCTCCACCTCAAACAATTAAAAGGTAAAATGTAAAGCTCACAAAGTTGAAAGCTCTATTCAGACATATCATCAGCCTAACCCTTATTGGTGGGTTACTTCTGCTGGCTTCTTGCATAAGGGAACAGTTCGATATAGATGAACCCATGCACGAGGAGGGCGATGTCTATATGACCTTCCAAGTGAGCTTCAATTCCGATAAACCAACCACCCGGGCGCAAGGAACAACCCCATCGATAAATAACGATAGTGACGACTGGGAGGACTACGTGGATAAACTGGCGGTACTGGTATTTGAAACTGACGCCAACGGTGGCACCAAGGTAGCCGAAGAGTATACCAATGCCTCTTTCTTTATCATGAAGCTGAAGACGGGAACCTACGATTTTTACTTTATCGCCAACTATACCGATACAAATGATGCCATCAAGGCGAAAAGCAAGTCGGAGATAGATGCCTACCTTCAAGCGGCTGCCGAGTTTAAATCGTTTCAGGGAGCGAAAAGTCCTAACCCGCTTTTCCCCATGGCACGCGTATATCGTAACCAAACAGTGGCGGAGGGAGGCACGTACGCCAACCCCACGCCTTTTAAACCCAATGTGGGATCGGCAGCACAGTTAGAGCCTATTAGCTCTTATGGTCAGGACTGGCAAGGAGTAGCTACCCAGGATAGGGTAAACCTTATTCGTGCCAACACCAAGATAGAACTAAATATCACTGGTGAAGGGAAAGCCGATATTGATAAGATTGAATATGTAAACGCGGCGAAAAACTACACGTTTGCCCAATTGGCCGAAACATCTTTACCGAGTCAAGCATTGCTGGCTACCCCGTTGGAATTCGATTTTAGCAAGCCTGTTACAACAGACTTTACAACCAAGCTCTACGTTCCTGAACGGCTGTTTGCCACAGGTGAAACCAAGGGATGGAACACGACTACAGATACTCCCGAAGGGGCCGTCAATTACATTCAAATTACGATGAATGGCGGTAAAGTGTACAAAATACCCGTTGTCTCCAACGGACCCGCCTCCGGGTATCTGGCATTTGCAAGGGGAAGTCAAGCCAACTACAATATTGTTCGTAACCATCATTACCTGTTCAATATCAACGTGCCCGCCGATGGTAAGGAGATAGACCTCACGCTACAGGTACTACCCTGGACATTGGTGGAGTCACAGCTCGATTTTGTGCGCCCCGAGTACACCATTCATGTTTCACGAGATGGAACGGAATCATTGCAAGATATCTTTACAGAGGTGGAGTTGAAAGACGACATTACAACAAATCAACCCACTTCGGTAACCATTAAGTTTAGCATCACGGCACCCATCGGTACACTTTGGACAGCTTCCATCTCCAATGGGTTGGAATTTGAAATGACCGGTACCACCACCAACGGTATTGTGGACGGCACCGGTACAGAGTACACATTTACCATCACACCCCGTGAACCTTTTGACAAGGCTCCTCGCTACACGGTGTTCTATATTGTAGTGGACGGGAAGGAACTGTTCTTAGGTTTTAAGGACGACGGTACAGGCACAGGCACCTTGATCCCAGATTGTCGCTATGTAGGCGACGGTCCCACGGCGAGATGGAAGTTTAAGCAAACCATGGGGATATAACTGGGCTTACCCGCCGTGCTATAAAAAGTTGAACAAGACAGACATGATAAGATTGTTACAACATATTACATATTTAAGTTTCATCGTAGCCTTTATGATGATAGGGGGATGTGTGCGCGACGAGCTGGAGCTGCACGCCGATTTTCCTGTTCCCGAAGGGGCTAAGGCAATTGAGCTCTGTTTAGCAGTAAGAAACAGCAACGAGGATCAGGTAGCTACCCGGGGAGTAAGTACCGAACCCGGAGACCACGACAAGGAGAGCTATGATGACACTACACTAAATGAGAACAAAATAGACAAAATAGATCTGTTCCTATTCAATGCCACCACTAAAAACCTGATTAAAAGCTTTGGGAATACGACTGTTCAACGCCTTACCCCCGATGCCGACCCCACGCAAGCCAATAACTACAAGGTACGGGTAGTGGTACCACAAAGTGAAATGAATAATCTGGAAGGAAAGAGCGTCCATATCGTTGGAGTTATCAATGCCAAAGCAGATGTGGTTACTGGTGTTACCAAGCTGGCAGATTTAGAGGCAAAGATACAAGACAACTCCAGTGAATTAGACATTATTACCGCTCAAACTCACTTCTTAATGGATGGAAGCTTGTCGTCAGTAACCATTAATTGGGGAACCGATGATCGTTTCACGGTTGCTCAAACATTGGAATTGCGTCGTGCGCTGGCTAAGGTGCGGTTGCGAATTACATCGGTAAATGTGGTGGATTACTCCAATGGGGGTAATACGCAGTATGAGGTGGTGCCGATTGGCAACGTAGCAGGGAGTGCCCCGGATATTTCTGTTAAGTTACTGCACTATACCGAAAAAAGTACCGTGATAGCGAGCAGCACTCCATACGAACCCACCGCGTGGAAAGATACCGAATATAGGGCGATGTCTTGGAAGGCGATGGTTGGTAAAACCAATTCTAACCCTGACCATCCGAATCAATTCCTGATGCACTTCCCCTTCTACGCCTACGAGAACAACTGGTCAGCCGATAAGAAAAAAGAGAGCTACCTGATGGCTCAAATCAGGCTTCGCCCTAAGTTTCAAGAAGATGGAACTACTCCCAATACCGATGACCCCGGTGTTTATTACTACTACCGCTTCCCGGTAAATTACCGAATGCCAATGGACGGAGTGGGAGCCGAAAAAATCAATCGTTTAGAACGAAATCACCTCTACGATATTGAGTCTACCATCGCCGAGTTGGGTAGCATAGATGAGGGTACACCTTTGGACGTAACTTCCCACATAGCTATAGAGCCTTGGATTACAGCTGATGTGGTAGATGGCACCATGGACGAGGCGCACTATTTGGTGGTAAAAGAGCTTAAACCGATAATGGCGAACGATTCCACTCGCGAAATAGACTATATCTCCAACCTACCTGTAAATATCACTATTAATGAAGCCTACTACGAGTACTACGATATGCGGGGAGACTACTTCAAGGTAATGTTTACAGCCGATGGAAAGAAAATTACTTACGATGCAGATAACAACGTGGTTTCTACCGAAACAGGTTTTGCTGCTTACGATGGCTCAACCGTAACCGCTTCTGCGAACTATCTGCAAAATGGCAAGCTGATGGTAGGACATGCCATACCAATTAACTACGAGCCTTTCTATATCAAGTTCCGGGTTGAACAAGTGGGAGGACCCCTCACCCAAGAGGTGTTTGTAACCCAGTATCCGCCCATCTATATCACGGGGCGAGAATCCATTGGCTTCCGACCTACTGAGGGGGACATTGCAGCAGGTCGCCCCTATGCCGATTTCCGCTACCATAGCAGCTTAGGGGTAATGTCTACCTATCAAGGAGAAGGTACTCAAAGTGCTCAAAGAAACGATGTCTTTAACCGAATAACATCCAAAGTACCTACCGAAGCGTTCTTAATAGGTGACCCGGTAGATCCGGACACCAAAAAGACAAAAACAGATGCTGCAAGTAACAACGTGGTATCACCGGAGTTTATTATTGCCACCCAATATGGGATGTCCTATTCTATTCCCCAAAAGACGGGTGGGACGCAAGAAGCATTAATTTCAAACTTTGGTACCGGATATGGTCCTTACGCAAGAAACCTATATCCCTCATCCATACCCTATCGTGAAAACAATCCAGGTTCAAACTACGGCAACCATTATAAAGCCTACAGGAATGCGGAGGAGCGTTGCTACAACTACTTTGAAGGGGAGTATGGTACCGATGGCTATTATACGGAGCATTATCGAGATGCATATACCAATTGGCAAACGAGAACAGTGTATAAAACCTTTAAGTACCAAGGGAGATGGCGGATCCCTACCTTGGCGGAAGCAAAGCTAATTGACCAGATACAGGATGATGCCAATACGCTGACCAAGGGGCTGATGTACGGTGAAAATTATTGGACGGCAAAGGATGGTACTGCTTATGATTTTAAGAACAACCAAGAAAAACCTTCATCCTCTTCATTTGTCCGCTGTATCTTCGATACCGCCCATTTAGATGACAAGTAAATCGCGAAAAAGAGAATGAAACCAACTATCACCATAAAATATCAAATTCTACTCCTGCTCTCAGCATTGTGGGGACTTTTCGCCACTTCCTGCGCTCACGACTCTATTTTCGATCGGATAGAAGAAGAGGTGGTTTCCCCGGTTGCTGAAGGCGAACGGTTTAAAGTCACCATGGGGCTGCAAGCCGATGATTTAAACAAGATACAACTTCGTGCGGGCGGTGTGGAATCGGTTGATGGCGTTACTTCACTAAGGCTTTTGGTTTTTGATGAAAACCAGAAGTTCCTCTATAGCGAAGATGCCGTGCTAGGAGATAAAACCACCGATGTGCCTACAACGGATGAATCCTACCTGCCCGATGCCCAAAAAGGGAACATTTCCGAGATAAAACAGTTCACTGTATCGCTTATCAAAAGCAGCAGGAAAAGGCATATCCACTTTGTGGCGAATCATGATTGGAGTGGATTCACGCAAGACTATTTCGCGGTGGGCAAATCAGCCGGAGAGTTAATGACCGATCCATTGTTGACTACATCTATAGAGGGTATAAATGCTAACAATCCCGTGGATGCTTTTAACCCCATGTGGTCAATGGTGGAAGTGCCATCATTGAACGAAAATACGTTTAACGGGAAAGTGGTAAAACTATTGCGCAACTACGCCAAAATATCGGTGGCATATAACGCGGGTTCACAACAACAGGACCAAGGTTCGTTCGTGTTGGAAGGGTTCGCCGTGGGTAATGTGATGAGAACGGGGTCGGTAGTCCCTTTCCGGACAGAGAATTATCTCTTTTACTTCGATTTTCCACCCAATACACCTACTATTCCCGCCAACACCGAAATTATAGATGCCAATACCATACAAGAATCTTTTTTTATCCCTTCAACTCAATCCTTTAATCTCTTTGAGAAGGGTACCAACGAGGGCAAGATAGCGTTTGTCCTTATCAAAGGACAACGTACGAACAAGGACGGTGTAGCACTAGGTACCCGCTACTACAAAGTAGATTTGGTTACACGAAAGCCAATAGACCCTGCCCACCCAGAAATGGTTGTTAGTGCATACTTTCCCATTCTCCGAAACAGACACTACCAGGTAAATATAGCCAGCGTCAACTCCGATGGCTTCGCTACCATAGCAGAAGCCATTCAAGCACCCGCGGGGAATAATGTCTTCTCATCGGTTGAGCTGAAAGACTTCGAACATGTTTCCGACGGAGAGGGAAGCCTTGTGGTTTCACCTATCCAGCAGATTTTGGTAAAACCGGGCACCTACTCTTTCAGTACCAGCTTCACGTCAGGTACGAATGATAATTTAAGAGATTATCTCAGGTATTATCCCACGTGGGACGTTGCCACTGACAACTACTTGGGTGCCCTGACCGAGACTCCCGACGGGTTCACGGTAGAGGTAAAGGCAATCCCACCCGACGCGGTATTGGACTACAAGGTAGAAGTGGCAGCGTTGCGACATACTAGCGGTAGTTACGTGGATGGTTTTTCAGGTGCCACCACGCCAATCCTTAGACAGGTACGCCTTACCCTGCGCCCCCCGTTTGAGTTTAACGCGGTTTTAACAAATAAGGGTCAATCCATCCGCACCTTGGAGTTTGATGTACCAAAGGCCATACCCTCTACGTTGGTGCCTTTCAATGTCTTGATCGAGGCATCGGAGATGACACCGGTCAACGCGGGTGAGGACAAGGTGATTTTGGTCTATAAAGATGGTAAAACCTACTACCAATATACGGTTACCGAAGCAGATTATATAGCAGGAAAGGCGCAGATTCCCTTTAAGATGAACACTTCAACCGGCATAATAGACAAGCCGATCCACCTCACTTCGGGATTCTACAATAAGCAAACGTTACTTCCGGAGACTATCCAATATACAACGACTGATTTGATATTGAAGTATGCACGACCGGATGGAGCCAGTCCAATGGTGCCGTTGACATCGGTATTCACCTTCACATTTAATGGGGTAAATTATACAGCGGAAGAGTTGTTAGCAGCGCATAATATGACTTTCTCCACAGGAGGATCCGACGGCTACTTCAGGATGCAGGCACCCAATAGCTTTATCACGGCTAACGGAGGTGAGGACTTCACTGTAACCACCGAGGTAATTAAACCCTCCAGTTACGGGCGCGTAAAGTACACAGTATCCTTGACTGATTCGATTGGTGGATGGGCAACCAGCGCCGATCCCCTACAACTAAATCCTCAAAAAATAGAGATTACCGGAAGGATTATCGCAAGAGACTCTTATGGTTATAATACAACCCTCACGCCTAGCTATTTAAGGCTACTAGGTTATGATGGAGGATTTACACTGACGAGCTATATGACAGTTTATCAAGGTCAATATTTCAGCGATGGATGGTACGGATATCCTTATACCATACTACTCAATACGCCAAGCCTGTTCCCCAACAATTACTTCTACCTCTATCATAGTAATTATCCTAATACGAATTACAGCAGAACATGGGCGCAATTGGAGAGCTCATCAAACTTTTGGCTTACCTTTTATTAAGTAAATATTTTTTCTTTAATAATCTCAGGAGCCACCCAAAAAAGGTGGTTCCTTTTTTCTCTCATCGCTGAGATGGTATTAACAAGGCACTCGCTATTTAACAGGAGAATATCGACAAGGCAAACTGAAAATCCTACAAACAACATTTTGTCTGTTGATTTTCAGGTAAGGAGCCGGTGAGTAGTGTAACCCTCCACGTGTATCGCCGCCAACGGGCGGGCC
Source organism: Fermentimonas sp. (assembly GCA_033808735.1). Taxonomy (GTDB): domain Bacteria; phylum Bacteroidota; class Bacteroidia; order Bacteroidales; family Dysgonomonadaceae; genus Proteiniphilum. Next base: position 28,645 of record JAPXNA010000010.1, on the reverse strand, counting down.
GCGCAAATGTACTCACACGCCCCGCAGCCGATGCACTTATCCTTGTCGATCACGGGAACCAAGCGTAGGTCAACCGTGCTGGCGTTCGGGTTATCTGCCGGCGGAACGTAAGGAATACCGTCATCCCGATACTCTCGGGTGATGGCACCAGTAGGGCAAATGCGCCAACAGGCATCGCAATTCACGTCATCCCTCACCACCACGCAATTCTCGCGAATGTGCACCGCGTGTCCTATCGCCGTTTTAATTTTGTTCGCTCTCGTGAGCTCTTGGATCGCATCGGTTGGACACACGTCGGAGCAGATGGTACAATCGGTCCGGCAATACCCCTTCTCGAAAGAGAGGGTAGGCTGCATGATAAACTCCCAACCGTACTCGTTTACTGAGGGGCGAATGATCTTCTCGGGGCATTTCTCAACGCATAGCAAACAAGCGGTACACCTATCGTTCAGGTGTTCGCGGCTAACCGAGCCGGGAGGCGTTATCGGCTTCATCCGGTTAAACCGCTCTTTCCTAACCGCCGGGTACTTGATCATACTGCGCTTTTTCTCCTGAGCCGTCAATTCCGCGGCAATTCCCGCGATGAGCAGCGACGTGGTTATAAACTGTCTTCTGGAGTTCGGTGCGTTTTCAACTCCTTGATCCGATGCTTTGCCCTCGACTTTTCGGGCTGTTTTTTTCTCTGCTTTTTCAACCCACTCACCCACTGTTTGATTCGTTCCTCGCTTCTTCGCCCAACTCCCGGTGTAGGAAATGCTGTTTTCCTTGCATGCGTCGATGCAGTTGAAGCAGGAGACGCAACGGGAATAGTCAATGGCATGGTGTTTCATATCAATGCACGATGCCTTGCAATCGCGTACGCACCGTCCACATTGGATACAGCTTGAAGGGTTGATCTGAATTTTCAGGAAGGAGAGCTTGCTTAAATAGCCCAAAAGGGTACCCACGGGGCAGATGGTGTTGCAATAGGTGCGCCCACTTCGCCAGGCCAAATAGCCTATAACGAGCAGTGTTAAAAGAGCCAACGCGAAACTGATGCCGCTCTTCATCCAGATATCGGCTTCAACGAACGTGTAACTCCCATCCCCCAACGCTTTCACGAGCAGGTTGTTCAACCCGCTGTAAAGGGGACTTAATAACTCGGTAGCCATACGACCGTACAGAGAGTAGGGATCCAGTAACGCGGGGATAACGCCAATCCCGGCGATTACCCCGATGATGAAGATGGCCAGCACGACCCACCGCAAAACGGTTTTCGGCTTTGAGTAGCGATAGCGCCGTTTCTTTTTAACCTTTACCCGCCGTGCGAAAAAAGCCACCACGTCCTGGTAAATCCCGGTGGGACAGATAACGGAACAGTAGACTCGCCCGAAAATAAGCGTCAAAACCACCAGCACGATAAGCACCACCGCGTTCAGCGCAAGCAGGGCGGGAACGAATTGCAGTTTGGCCGCGAAGGCGAAGTAATGATGCAAGACCCCGGAAATATCGAGGAACAGCATCGTGATTAGCAGCCCGAAAAAAACAGCAAGGGCGACCCTTATTTTTTTTAACATGATATTACCGCGCTTTTAATTGTTGAACAAGATGGTCTATTCTGAGTAATTCCGAGGGAATCCTGATCCGTTGAGGACACGTTGGTATGCACTCGCCACAATTGATGCAGTGATTGGCCTGTTCCAACTCGGGAATAGTACGGTCGTAATCGACCAAAAACGCCCGGGAGGCCCTCTTGAACTCCGCGTCTCGTGGTCCATCGAGGTTCGGGACATTGCTGTCGTACGTGGCTTTATTGAAATACAAAAATATCCCTGGAATATCTACCCCGTACGGGCAAGGTACACAATACTTGCAATCGGTACAGGGAATAATTTGGTACGTCGCGATAATATCAGCGGCTTCTTCAAGAATCTCTTTCTCCCTTTCCGTCATCGGATCAAGGGGCGAATAGGTTTTGATGTTCTCTTTCAAGTGGTCTAACAGCGTCATACCGCTTAACACGACCATCACCCGCGGTTGAGAACCAACGAAGCGAAACGCCCATCGTGCAGGTGTATCGTTCGGCCGCTCCTCCGCCATCATCTCCATCACGTTGCGGCTCACTTTCGCCAACCGACCCCCTAAGAGCGGCTCCATGATCATAACGGGGATATTTTTCTTTTCCAGCTCGTTGTACATGTAGCTGGCAGGTACGCGTGCATGTTTCCAATCGAGGTAATTCATCTGGATCATCACGAAATCCCACTCGATCGGTTCCGCGAGCAACTTGTCAAAAAGCGCCTGATTCCCGTGAAACGAAAAACCCAGGTTGCGGATACGTCCCTCCTTTTTCTCGTTCAAAAGGAAATCAAGTATACCCCACTCCTTGTAGATACGTTCGTACCTTTCGTCGTTCGACAAACTGTGCAAATGGTAATAATCGAAATAATCGACCTGCATCTTCTCTAACTGCTTGTGGTAAGTAGCGATGGCATCTTCCCTTGACCTCACGCTCCCCGGCATTTTCGTCGCCACGAAAAAACTCTCCCTCGGGTATTTTTTCAGTAGTTTGCCTGTTACGATTTCCGACTCGCCTTGGTGATATCCCCACGCCGAATCGAAGTAGTTGACCCCGTGAGCCATGGCAAAATCAATTAGCTCCTCCGTCTTCTCCTCGTCGATAAACCGCCTCACCCCTTCCGGCGTTTCGCGCTCCACGGTGGGAAAACGCATCGTCCCATAACCGAGCAGGGAAATTCTATCCCCCGTTTTAGAGATGGTGGTGTAGGTCATCTTGCCAACCGGCACGTTTTCAATGTCCGGTTTTATATCCGCCCAATCCATCTTCTGTCGCCCGATACACCCACATAGGTACCAGCTCGTCGGAATTAGCGCGGCACCCAGGCCCATGTACTTTAACGCTGTCCGTCGGGTAATTTTGTGGCGGCCAAACGGGTTGTTCGCTTCCATATTTTTTGATGTTTTATTCAATTGTTAATCAAGTTTTTGTGCATCATGCCGTTGTCGCTCAAGTCTTTTTTATCCAAACCATTCTTAGCATGCTGTATCAAATTCATTGCTGCCCCCTCACTCTTTGAAACAGTAGAACATCCAATCCCTCACAAATATAGTGATTAAAAATACAAAACGGTAATTCAAGAAAATAAAACGACGAGTAAAAAAGTATTTTATGTGTGTAACTATTTTGCCTACTTTTATTTCGTGGCTAACCCATCGCTTAACCTGAACAAAAGTTAAAGGAAAAAGAGGATATTTTAAAATTTTAATCCTAGTTTAGAGGCGTGCCTTAGGAATTAAAGGGCTATTTTTATCGACAGATTGCCTGCGCACTAAAGACGCCCATTAATTAACAATTTAACTTTCGTCAATAAATAACTAATCGTATGAAACCGACATGATTAAAATAATCATTAAACACCCTTGGAAACTATTTCGTTAAGCCAAACGAGCAGAGGACAAGTTCACTTGTACTATGCCGTGGCGAGAAATAGTCTAACTTTAGTGAATGATTATTTTGAACATCAAAGGTTCCATACACCGAAATGTAGAAGAATAAACTAATCGTATGAAACCAAGATTTAAAACGTTACTGATCGCCCTGATACTGCCGCTATGCATGTATGCGCTTGGGGACGCCACGCTGAAACTCAGCCAACGCAACCTTATGCACGAGACGCGGTCCACGCCCTCACCGTTAAACAACGCCACCGTGATTGACAAAAACGTTTCGTTCATGTGGCCGCTAGCCAATTACATGTTATACTACACGGAAGGTAGGATAAGACTGGACAAACCCAAAGAGGATGCGCTAAATTACCGCATACGTTTCTCAAAAGACCCGGCATTCAAGAAAAAGGTGTTCAATGCGGAGACCTGCTGGCCGTTTTACAACCCCGAGCAGGTGCTCTCACCGGGAGTTTGGTATTGGCAATACGGGTACGTGAACGGCCGCGACACGGAATGGTCAGAACTGTTGCGGTTCGAGGTGAAAGAAAACCCTGATAAATTCACGCCTCCCCCGCTTAAAACGGTTCTGCGGAAATTACCGATGCAACATCCCCGCATTTTGATCTTTGAAAAGGAGTGGAACCACTTCATCAAAAAAAGCAAGGACAAAAAAGAGCGTGCATGGTTCCTTGAAAGCGCGAATAAAATCGTTAAAGAAAAGCTGGTTAATTTCGACGAGGCCGTCAATACCAGCTACATGGAGGGATTGACGAACCAAGTCCAAAGAACCGCGATGATTACCCGGGAAAGCCGGAGGATCGTGGACAAGGAGGAACGATATATCGACGTGCTCATCCGTTCCTACCTCTTGACGAAAGAGAAAGCCTACTTCGAGAATGCCATGGCGCGCATTGAAGAGATGATCTCGTGGAAAAAAAGCCCGCACCTGGTTGGCGACTTTAACGAAGCCACTGTCTTATCGGTCGCATCGCTGGCTTACGACTCCTTTTATCACCTGTTAACGGAGAATCAAAAGGAGATGCTGAAAAGCGAGATTAAAGAGACCGGCGGCAACATCTTCCGGAACTTCGCGAACCGGCTGGAGAACCATATTGCCGATAACCACATCTGGCAGATGAACCTCCGTATTTTTACCCTGGCGGCTTTCGCCATGTACGGGGATCTACCCGAAGCTAAGTTGTGGGTCGACTACGCGTACAACCTCTGGTTGGCACGCTTCCCCGGGCTTAATGCCGACGGGGCCTGGCATAACGGCGATTCATACTTCCATACCAATATCCGCACACTCGTGGAAGTTCCCTACTTTTACAGTAAAGTTACCGGCTACAACTTTTTCACCGACCCATGGTATAAAGGATCCGCCATGTACGTGATAACGCAGCAACCCCCCTTCTCCAAGTCCGGGGGGAACGGGAGTCAACACCAGAGCGTGGTAAGGCCTAGAGGCACCCGGGTGGGATACGCCGACGCTATCGCACGGCTAACCGGCAATGCCTACTTAACAGATTACGTAAACGTCATTTCACAAGCCGAACCCGATATCTTGTACGATGCGTTCGGCTCCAAACCGGGGGACCTCTCCTGGTTCAGGCTGCATTGCGATACCCCCCTCCCAACGGGCGCATCGCTTTCGGAGTTGCCTCTCTCGTACGTCTTCCCCCAAACGGGACTCGCCTCGTTTATGTCAGACTGGCACAACCTGCAGCAAAATGCGATGTGCACCTTCCGGTCAAGCCCGTACGGCTCCACATCACACGCCTTGGCTAACCAGAACGCCTTTAACACGTTCTACGGGGGCAAACCCCTGTTCTACAGCAGCGGCCACCACTCCAGCTTCGTGGATGCCCACAGCTTGTACTGCCACCGCGGTAGCCGGGCACACAACACCATACTGGTTAACGGCATGGGGCAAAAAATTGGCACGGAAGGGTATGGGTGGATACCTCGTCATTACACGGGAAAGAAAATCAGCTACCTGGTTGGAGACGCCTCGAACGCCTACGGTGAAGTGGTGTCGCCCATATGGTTGGAGCGAGCCCGCAATTCCGAATTGAGCTTTGACCCAACAACGGGATGGGATGAAAACCACCTGAACCTCTTCCGGAGGCATGTCGTGCAGCTAGGAGGAGCCGACCTCCTGTTTATCTACGACGAGATGGAGGCAGACACTCCGGTCGATTGGAACTACCTGCTGCACACTGTTGAAAACCCGATGATCATTCAACAAAACGGAAACGAACTAACCGTCCGAGCAACCAACGAGAAAGGGGTTTCAGATGCCTACCTGTTTGCAAACGATGAGCTAGAGGTAGAGATGACCAACCAGTTCTTCGTACCAGCAGTCAACTGGCTAAGGGCAGACGATAAGGGCTATTTCGAGCCCTACCGAAACCATTGGCACCTCACGGCAACCGCCCCGGACAAACCGGTCTACCGGTTCGCCACGGTCATCAGCACCCGCGGCCACCAAGAAACCGGGGTAATACCCAAACGGGTATCGGACACCCAAATAGTGGCCGGGGAGTGGGCCATCACCTTGAACTTGTCAGCAAACGGGAAGGCAGGTTTCACCATTACAAACGATAGGGATAATATAACGCTCATATACGATGATAACACCGTGATAAAAGAAAACGGCCATAGCGTCACCCTCGTGGATCAACTCCCCGAGCTTGAAATATAGGTCGCCTCACAACGTACAACCCGTACACGTCGACTGATTGCGGCGTATCAAGGTCTAACATCAAGGCGCCTGTTTTCGAAATATATATTTCAATAAGAGATTTAAACGAGAGAGATAAGGATCAACAATTAATTTAAACAGTAAATGGAAATGAAATTTTATTTTAAAATCTTACCGCTTCTGCTTTTACTCCTTATACCTGGCCTCAACGTGTTCGCCCAGTCCCACGTTGTTACCGGGAAAATAATTGACGACCAGGGTATGGAGGCCATTGGCGCCACTGTGGTTATACAGGGCACCTCCACCGGGGTGATCACCGATATGGAGGGGATGTACCGGATCGAGGTTCCCAACCCGCGAACCGACGTGCTGGTCTTCTCATACGTGGGAATGGAAACGCAAGAGGTAGCGGTGAATGGACAAAGCGTGATCAACGTAGAGTTCGAGGCCAGCGCGTTTATGCTGGACGAGGTGGTAGCCATCGGGTACGGAACTACTCGCCGGCGCGATTTAACGGGATCGGTTACATCTGTCAATAGCACGGAGTTGATAAAGGTCCCCACCGCGGACGTAACGCAAAGTCTGGCGGGGAGAATGGCCGGGGTGCAAGTACTTCAAAACGAAGGAACCCCGGGTGCCTCAATTTCAATAAGGGTGCGCGGAGGTATCTCTATCACCCAAAGCAACGAGCCGCTTTACATCATTGACGGCTTTCCTAACGAGGATGGGTTAGCAACGCTAGACCCCGCGGACATCGAATCGGTTGACATCCTAAAAGACGCATCATCCACGGCAATTTACGGGGCACGCGGTGCAAACGGCGTGGTATTGATCACCACCAAAAGCGGATTAAAAACCGACCGCCAATTAACCATATCTTTTGACTCGTACGTCGGATTCAAGAACGTGGCAAGCCATTTACCGGTACTTTCCACGAAAGAGTACGCGCTACTGGATTACGAAAGAAGCTATGGTGCCAACGGTGATACGGGCATTGAAGCGTTTGAAAGGCTCTATGGTCCCTTCAGAGACATCAAAAGCAATTACGCCAATCGCCCCGGTGTAAACTGGCAAAAAGAGACCTTGGGCAGAACGACCTACACCCAAAACTACCGCTTAGGCGTGAATGGCGGTATGAAGGGTTTGCAGTACAACCTTTCGTACCTGTTTTTTAAAGATCAGGGGGCAATGGTGTTTAGTGGGAACGACAAAAATAACATCACCCTGAATGTCAACCACAAGGCTAATGAAAAAATCACGATCACCGGTAGGGTTAATTTTGACCAAATGAAGGTATACGGGATGGGAACCTCTGAGAACGGGGATCGGTTCAACAAGATGCAGCATATCCTTCAATACAGACCAACAATAGGTATAGTCGGAGAAGATCATCAACTGCTGGAAGATGAAGACCCCCTATTGGTTGACGATAGCGGGAACGTGATGCAAAACCCATTGATTTCTGCTAGAGAAGAGACGAACAATAAAGAATACAAAACCATTCAAGCCAATGGAAGTTTCACCTATAATTTTTTAAAAAACTGGTCTTTCAGGAACAATACCGGCATCCGGTACCAAACACGCCGGGATGAAATATTCTTTGGAGCCCTCTCGGTTACCGGTAAAAGATCAAGTATAAACGGATCAATCACCAATCGGGAAACGGGTAGCGTACAAACATCCAACGTGCTGAGCTACAACTCAAAAAAAGGGGAAAACCGGTATGAAGCGATGGTGGGACAAGAATATGTTGAGCGATGGAATCGCTATTTTAACGCGAGCTCGAGCAATTTCCCCAATGACGATATTGGCCTTAACGATCTTTCGCTGGGCGCAACACCAGGCATCCCTCAGTCTTACGCGAATTATGACGACAAGTTGTTGTCGTTCTTTACCCGGGTTAACTTTAACCACGGCGACAAGTACCTGCTAACAGGCTCAATACGCGCAGATGGATCATCTAAGTTCGGTGAAGAGAGAAAATGGGGATTTTTCCCTGCCATCTCGGGCGCATGGCGCCTATCGGAGGAGGAGGTAATCAAAAACCTGGACCTGTTTTCAGACCTTAAGCTACGGTTAGGATACGGTATGGCCGGTAACAACAGGATACCCTGTTACGGGTCGCTCCCAATACTCGGCTCGGTTACCTACCCGCAGGGAAATACAACAACATCCGGCTACGCGACCACGCAAATTCCCAACCCCTATTTGATGTGGGAGTCCAACAAAACCTTCAATGCCGGGGTTGATATCGGCCTATGGGATCAACGGCTTACCGTTTCACCGGAGTTTTACATAAACAGAAGCTCCAACCTGTTGCTTAACTCAAGGATTCCCCGCTCCTCCGGGTTCACCAACATGATCCGGAATATCGGTGAGACCGAAAACAGGGGGATCGATTTGACCATAAACTCGGTGAATGTGAGCAGCAATAATTTCAACTGGAGTACAAACTTCAACATTTCGCACAATCAAAACAAGATCAGGTCACTTTCGGGTGAGAACTACTTTTTAGATGAAGCCAGCTTCGGGTATAACCAAATGACCCATATTATAAAGGTGGGAGAGCCATTAGGCCTGTTTTACGGATTTATAACCGATGGGGTTTACGGCGTTGATGATTTCAATTACGATGCGGAGACCCAAACCTATAGTTTAAAAGATAAAATCGCCTATCAGGGGAATCGGAATAACGTGGTACCGGGAATGTGGAAGTTTAAAAACCTGGATGATTCGAATGACGTGATCGATGAAAACGATAAAACCATCATCGGAAGGGCAACCCCCCTGTTCTATGGTGGACTCAATAACACGTTCGTGTACAAGAACGTTGATGTAAGTATCTTTTTCACGTTCAATTACGGCAATGACGTCTTCAATGCCACGAAGCTTACAAACACGCTGGCCGGAAGAACCAACAAAAACGTGTTGAACGTGGTGAATAGTGAAAACCGCTGGATGACGATTAACGAAGCTGGAGAGATCGTGACAGACCCTACAGAACTGGCCTCCCTAAACAGGGGCAAAAGTATAGCCGCATGGCATGACCTCGAAGAGGGCGATAAATACATGCACTCATGGGCTATAGAGGATGGATCGTATATACGGTTAAGCAATATATCTATAGGATACACGTTACCCAAAAAAATTACGAGTAAACTGTCCGTGCAGAACCTTAGGGTTTACCTTACGGGAAATAACCTTTTCCTGTGGACAAAGTATTCGGGATATGATCCCGAAGTATCAACCAGAGGTAGCGGGCTAACCCCCGGGGTCGATTTTGGAGCCTATCCAAGAAGCCGTACCTTTGTATTTGGAATCAACTTATCTTTATAAAAATAAACTAATCGTATGAAACGAGCATGAAAACTGTTTTCACACAAGAACATGATTAAAGCGAGTTCCATACGATACCTTTGAAAATAATAATTTTAATCGTATGAAAACAAGTCACTGTTTTTTACCCCTTTTGATATTGCTCATGCTTGGATCATGCAATGACTTGCTGATCGAGGAGCCGGTATCATACTATAAAAAAGAGAATTTCTTCACATCCGCGGCCAATGCCGAGATGTCCATTATAGGTATATATGATGTCTTCGCACGATTAGAGCACTATGGTCAGCGTGAAATGGCCATGCACAGCTCAGACGACACCTACTATATCCGGGGAACGGGAACGGATAATACCCGAAGAGATATTTCACACTACACGCTCACCTCCACTAATCAGTGGGTTGAACAGGTGTGGGAATGCAAGTACGAAGGGTTGAACCGGGCCAATTTCACCATCTCAGGTATTGAATCGATGGAGGAGTACCTGTCGGGGACGCCAGACCCAAAACTGGTGAAGTTGGCGGCAGAGGCTAAGTTCCTGCGCGCATTCCTGGCATTCGATCTAGTCAAGTATTGGGGGGATGTTCCGTTTAAAACGGCCTACTCAACAGATTACGAAGCAGCCTACGGTCCACGTGTGGACAGGGAGGTCATTTATGATCAAATTGTAAGCGACTTGAATTTCGCTAAAGAGAACCTCGAGTGGGCTACCGCCAGTTCCTCCCCCGAACGGGCAACCCAAGGAGCCGCCAGAGCGCTATTAATGCGGGTTTTGCTACAACGAGCCGGCTACAGTCTCAAGATGGACGGCACCTCTACCCGCCCGGACGACATGAAACGGCAAGAGTACTTTAATGCCGTGATAAGAGAATGGGAAGCGTTTCAGCAGAATGGATACCACGGCTTCTACAATGACGGCTATCTGGAACTGTTTAAAGGTTTTTCGTTTGGCATCTTGAACTCTAAGGAGAGCTTGTTTGAAATAGCCTTTTATAGCGTGGATGGATCCAAGGAAGACTCCGGCAACTGGGGCACCTGGAACGGTCCCCAGGTAGCGTTACCCAACGTCCCCCCCCTCCGAGGCATTAAACCATATGGGACGGGCCAATGCCTTTTTTAGGGTGGTACCCGAGTGGAAAGATTTTTTTGAAGATTCCGACGTTCGTCGAGACGTGATGGTCTGCACCTATCAATACAATTGGAACAGGGCACAAAACACCCATGTGAAAAGTGAAAACTCGAACAAAAAAAACTGGTACCCCGGGAAGTGGCGCAGGGAGTGGATGCCTTTGGGATACAAAGACCCGAACAACACCGATGTGAATTACTGTAATCTACGGTACGCCGACGTGGTGTTAATGGCTGCTGAAGCTTATAACGAGTTGAACCAGACTTCAACTGCATGGTCCTTGCTCAACCAGGTACGTGATAGGGCAAACGCCACTGCAATCACCAGTGCGACATATGCCACCCTGTTAAAAGCCCCTAAGGTCTATGACCTCCCGTTTATCAATGATGCAACCGAAGCAGGTAAATTTAGAACAGCCCTTTACTGGGAAAGGGCTTTCGAGCTCGCCTTTGAAGGGCAAAGAAAATTTGATTTGATACGATGGGGCATCATCAAAGAGGCTCTGGCATTATTCAATGAAAATACCGTCTCCGCGGTACAACCGGACTACCCGGCAGGGGTAAACTTTATAAAAGGAAAGCATGAATTGTTCCCCATCCCGCTAGACGAATTACAAGTTAACTGGCATCTGGAAGGAAAAAACAATCCGCAATACTAACCCAAAAAAGCACGGTTGGGTTAGTCGATGGAGATTGGTAGGATTTTTAACCAGCAAGCGTAAAAGTGAACCGAAGCATTGCTTTCATGGCTATTCTACTCCTGTTCCCCGCGTGGCTCAACGCGGGGAACAGCCACTTTTTTTTCCAACGGATAGGGCTAGACGATGGGTTACCCAATGGCACGGTCATGGACATCGCCCAGGATGGCAACAACTTAATCTGGTTCGCCACGTTTGACGGGTTAAACCGTTTCGATGGCTACGGGGCCAAAACGTTTCGACACGAAGAGGGTAACCCCAACTCACTCGTGAGCAACCTGACCCTGGCGCTGTTCATTGATGAAGCCAACACCCTATGGGTAGGAACCGATAACGGGCTAGCCAAGTACGAGGAAAGCATGAATCGCTTCCTGAACTTCACCCCGTTCCTAAACGACAACAAGCTTACGGTGAATGCCATCGCTGGTTACAAGGAGAACGAGCTCCTCTTGGGTACCGACCGCGGGCTATTCGTTTTTGATAGGGAGAGCGAAACGTTTGACCTCTCCCAATTTGGCTTTTCCCGAAACCTGGAGGTTTTTTCTATACGACAAGTCGGGGAAACATGGCTGGTGGGGACCAGTACGGGCCTATATTACACCCGCGACAAAGATACCTTGCGCCCCTTCAGTGAAAAAACCAATGACGTCAAAATACAGGCAATAACCCAAAGGACGGACAACGAGGTGTGGGTCGGCACGGAAGGTCGGGGACTCTTTTTGGTGGAGGTGAATTCAAGGCAGGAGATACATCACTACCAACATAACCCGAACGATGCGGGAAGCATCTGCTCCAATTACATCCGCACGTTGCTGATAGATGACGAGGAGAGGCTGTGGATCGGTACATTTCACGGGTTAAGCTTGCTGGATGAGGGTAAGGAGGTGTTTTACAGCTACTATACCGACCCGTTTGACGAGACATCCCTTTCTCAAAACTCCATACGCTCAATCCTACAGGATAGACAGGGGGGAGTTTGGCTCGGTACCTATTACGGGGGGGCCAACTACTACCACCCCCTGAAAAATCAGTTCTATCACTTGAAACAAACTGCTGGAGCCAACTCGCTGAACGACAGAATTGTGAGTGGCATTATAGAGGATGCGAACGGCAAGCTATGGATAGGGACAAACGACGGCGGGATCAACATCTTTGACCCCGAGAGTAACCAATTTACCTATATCACGAAAGAACGCAACGGTGCCTTGCTGTCTAATAACATTAAATCGCTCTTGCAGTCGAAGGATAACCGCCACGTGTTTATTGGTACACACGGCGGAGGTCTCGTGAGGGTGAATAACGGGACTGGCGAAACGGTCAACATGAAGTTTCCCGCGAACGACGTCTACTCGTTGTCGTACGATAACGATGGCATCATCTGGGTTGGTGCATTGACCGGCCTGTTCAAGTATAACGAGAGAAACAACCACGCGGAACAGATTGATACGGGCACGCTCACCTCAACACAAGTGCTCTACGTGAAAGCAGACAGTAAAGGCAGGTTGTGGATTGGAGGGAACAAATCGCTCGCGTACCTATCGCTCGAAACGGGAAAATTGATGGAGTTCTCGGATACGTTTCAACAAATCAGGGTGCACTGCATCGTGGAGGATTCAAAGAGAGAGATTTGGGTTGGAACCAATTATGGCCTGTATAAATACTTGGGTGAGGAACGATTCGTAAAGTACTCCGAACTAGATGGCCTGTCGAATAACAGCGTGTTCGGAATCCTGGAAGACTCGTACGGTAACCTGTGGCTAAGCACCGGCAACGGGATCAACCGCTTTAACCCGGTAGATTCAAAATTTAGAACCTACCTTATACCCGACGGGCTGCAATTTCAACAATTCAACAACTACTCGTTCTGCAAAACCAGCTCCGGGAGAATCTACTTCGGGGGTATCGAGGGAATCATCACGTTTGTCCCGGAACAACTAAAGAACAACCCTTATTCCTTACGACCCGTTATCACGGAGTTAAGCGTGCAAAACAGGACGGTAACCCCGCTGGATGGAACCATCCTTGAAGAGAATATCATCAACGCCGAGAAAATCACGTTGAAATCCAACCAGGCCACCTTCACGCTCCGGCTTGCGGTAGCCAATTACCTCTCGGGTACACACAACACGTTTAAATATATGTTGGAGGGGTACGATACCGATTGGATCATCACCTCCGAAAACCACTTCGCTTCCTACTCCAATATACCGCACGGACGGTACACGTTTAAGCTGCAATCGGCCAACAACGAGGACTACTGGAGCAACGAAACAACCCGCTTAGCGGTTATCGTTACCCCGCTATGGTTTCAAACAGCCTGGTTCAAGTTGTTGCTAGCCGCAGCCATCATGTTGGCAATCTTCACGTTATGGCAATTCTTCCGCCAGCGCCAAGCGATCGAGAAACAGCTTATCCAAGAGCGATTCGCTAAAGAGAAAAACGAGGAGATAAACAGGGCGAAGATGAATTTCTTCGTCAACATATCCCACGAGTTTAGAACGCCACTTACGTTAATCATATCACCGCTGCAGGAGATGATGGAAAAAGTGTCGAACCCGTGGGAGAAAGAGCAACTGGAGGTTATTAAAAACAATGCCGATAAGCTGCTGACCTTGACCAACCAGCTGATTGATTACAGAAGGGCGGAACTGGGCGTATTTGAATTGGCCGTTAAGAAAGTGAATCCGAAAATCGTGATCGGGAAGACAATGGCGCTGTTCGATAAGCTGGCTAAACGAATGAATGTTGAATACACGTTTGAAGACTACGCAAGTGAAGAGGAGTATATAATAGACGAAAACTACCTCGATATAATACTGAGCAACCTGCTGTCTAACGCGTTTAAGTTCACTCCACCTAACGGGAAGATAACGGTGAGCTTGATAGAGGACCCGGAATACCTGGTCCTTGAAGTAAACGATACAGGTTGCGGCATCCCCGGTGAAGAGCAAAGCCTTATCTTTAACCGGTTCCATAAGGTCAACGGAGATCAAAACGATATTGGAATGGGCATAGGACTCTCCATCACCCAACGGCTAGCTGAATTGCACCACGGCAAGGTGGAGGTGAAAAGTAAAGTGGGTGAAGGTTCCACTTTTTCAGTCTATTTCCCGCAAAGTGAAAACCTCTACAGCGAAAAAGAGTTAAAGGATATCGTGAGCCTGCCGGTCAAAGAGCTGTTGGAAGAGGTGGAGTGGCGCAACATGTCCCTCGACGCGAGTTACAGCCACCCCAAAATCCTGATCGTTGAAGATAACGAGGAGCTACTCACCTACATGGCGAATAACCTCTCGGAACTATACCACATCGTAACTGCCCGAAACGGTAAAGAAGCCCTGGAGATGGTAAACCAAAACGGGGACATTGAAATCATCGTTTCAGACATCATGATGGAAGCAATGGACGGGATCGAGTTGTGTAAAAGCGTAAAGGAGAACATTAAAACGTGCCACATTCCCGTTATCCTCCTCTCTGCCAAATCGACTATAGAAGATCAACTGTCCGGCCTGGGGGTGGGAGCGGACGACTACGTCACTAAACCATTTACCACCAGTGTCTTGAAAGCCAAGATAAACAACATGATCGCCTCCAGGGAGCGAATGTTGAACTACTACTCCAACGCCACGGAGGTAGAGCCCGAGAAGCTCACCACGAACCAGATCGACAATGAACTGCTTAACAAGGCGAAGGATATAGTGCTTGACAACCTCGATAACACCGCCTTTACTACCGAGATGCTGTGCGAGGAGATGGGAATGAGTAGAACGAACCTGCACCTCAAGCTCAAGGCGATTACCGGGAAGTCGGCCATCGATTTCATCCGGAAAATCCGGTTTAGCGAAGCCATAAAACTACTCTCTTCCGGGAGATACAACGTCTCGGAAGTCAGCTACATGGTTGGGTTTAATTCGCTCTCCTACTTTTCCACGAGCTTTAAAAAATATTTCGGTTACCTTCCATCCGATTACATGAAAAGGGTGCAAGGCAAACAACCGTGAAAATATCGCGGGCGTATGGCTGTTAAAAAAAGAGATAAGTAAATAAATAACGATGTATAAAACTTTTAAAAATGAAAAAAAAGATCTGTCCCATTTTGTTGATTACCGGTTTGCTGCTTTTCACCTCTTGCAAGTCCGAAACGGAGTCGTGGCTCGACCGCGCCGTTAAAGTAGCTGCCTCCCAATTGACCTTGCAGGTTGAGGAGATGGGCGATGTTATAGGGTTCCCACGTTCTATAAGGGCCGACACGCTACGACTGGACAACATTTACGATTGGACCAGCGGATTCTTCCCGGGCAGCCTCTGGTGTATCTACGAGCTAACCAACGACCCCTTCTTCAGGGATCAAGCGGAAAAATTCACCGGCTACCTGCACGACTTGAGGTACTATGCCGGAACGCACGACCTTGGCTTCATGGTTTACTGCAGCTATGGTAATCAATGGCGTCTCACCCAAGACAGCACCGTTTTACCAATTATGGTTGAAACCGCGGATAACCTGATCTCCCGATTCAACGAGGCAACGGGAACCATTCGCTCATGGGATTTCGGCGAATGGCAGTTCCCCGTGATCATCGACAACATGATGAACCTGGAACTGCTGTTCTGGGCCACCGAGCAGACGGGTGACCCCAAGTACCGGGACGTGGCCGTCAGACATGCGAACACTACCCTGGAGCATCACTTCAGGGACGATATGTCGTCGTACCACGTGGTTGACTACGACACCATCACCGGAGAGGTCATTACGAAAGGAACCTTCCAGGGCTATTCCGACGAAAGCCACTGGGCACGGGGACAGGCATGGGGATTGTACGGCTACACCGTCTGCTACCGGTATACGAAAGATGAGCGATACCTTGAGGCGGCACAAAGTATTGCCCGCTTTATCATGAGCAACGTGCATACGGATGACCTTGTCCCTTACTGGGACTACATGGCACCGGATATACCCGATGCCCCCAGGGACGCCTCCGCCGCCGCGATTACCTGCTCGGCACTGCTGGAACTAAGTACCTACGACATACCCGAACGGACTGCCTACTACCAGTACGCGAAGACGATCTTAAAAAACCTTTCGAGCAATGCCTACCTGTCAAAAGAGGGTGAAAACTTCGGCTTCGTACTGCTCCATTCCGTGGGACACCACCCGGCAAATTCTGAAATAGACACGCCGATTAGTTACACAGATTACTACTACCTTGAATCACTCAAGCGTTACAGTACATATCTGCCCATTCAATAGCTAACCCCAAAAAGATGCAAAACGAAATGAAACGTATAGGAAAAATGATCGCTTGCTCCACGATAACCGCCCTTCCCATACATGGTGCGGTAGCGAGCCAAGCCGCGGTGTCAAGTCAGGTCGATCGTGAACGCCCAAACATCATCCTTATCATGACCGACCAGCAAACTGCCGATGCGATGAGCAACCGGGGAAACCAACATCTGAACACGCCGGCCATGGATCGGCTGGCGGCTGACGGCATCGTGTTTACGAGAGCCTACTGCGCATACCCCCTCAGCGGCCCATCGCGGGCAAGCATCATGACCGGCAAGATGCCCAACCAAGTGTCGGTCCTTGAAAACAACGACCCGCTTCCCGATGAAGAGATTGCAAAAACCCTCGGCTTCACAATGCAAGCAGCCGGCTACGACTGCCTGTACGCCGGCAAATGGCACATACCCACGGTGGAGTTGCCCGATGGCGAATTCGGGTTCAGAAAAGTATGCGGGATGTACGACCCCGATATGGCACTCCATATCGACAGGGTGCTATCAGAAGAGAGGGATAAACCCTTTTTCCTGGTCGCCTCCTACCTGAACCCGCATGAGATTTGCGAGTACGCCCGTTCCCAAACATTGCCTTACGGCGAGGTAACCATCCCCGATGACGCGCTCCTCCCTGAACTGCCCGCGAACTTTAACGCGACCGATGGACTGCCGGAGCTACTCATGCACCATAAGAGGATGTCGCCAAGGCTATACCCCACGGAGAATTACACGGAACGGGACTGGCGAAACTACCTGTACGCCTACCACAGGCTGGTGGAACGGGTAGATGCCCATATCGCCGAATTGATCCAATTGTTAGAAGAAAAGGACCTGTATGATAACTCTGTTATCATTTTTACCAGCGACCATGGCGAAGGGGTCGCCGCCCACCGGTGGAATCAGAAACGGGCCCTATTTGAAGAAACAACCCGGATACCGTTGATCGTGAAACCGCCGAAGGGAGAGGTGCCGGCTAAACAAAGGGAGGTAGATGCCTTGGTGAATACCGGAATCGACCTCTACCCTACCCTATGCGATTACGGCAACGCATCCATACCCGCTGGGCTTCACGGGATCAGCCTGAAAGGTATCATCAACGGAACAGCTGAACCCCACCCGAGCATCTTCATCGAAACGCACCTCGATGCGATCAATGGACGAGCCTGGTGCGTGATCAAAGGAGATTACAAATACGCCTTTTACCGGTTCTTTAAAAATCGGGAGCAGCTGTTCGACCTGTCGAAAGACAGGGGGGAGACAACCAACTTGGTGGATGATCCGGAACACGCGCTCATCTACCAAGAGATGAAGGAGGAGATGAAGCAACACGCCAAGAGGATAGGCGACAAAATGCTCATCAGGGAGTTGAAGTAAAACCTCACCAACCACTCAATATGATGGATTCAAGAAAGATAGCGCTACACGCGGGTGCCTCGTTGATCGTGGCAGCGGCCATGACCTCCTGTGCTCCCAAAAAAGAGGAAGTCAAGGATACCCGGCCGAACATCCTCTTCATCATGACGGATGACCATGCCACCAACGCGATATCCTGCTACGGGAGCCGGTTAATAGAAACGCCCAATATCGACCGGATCGCTGGTGAAGGCGTAAGGTTCGACAACTGCTACGTCGTGAACGCCATTTCAGGTCCCTCGAGGGCTTGCATCCTCACGGGAAAGTTCAGCCACATGAACGGGTTCAGAGACAATGCCAGCGAATTTGACGGCGATCAGCAAACCTTCCCGAAGATTTTGCGTGAACATGGATACCAAACGGCTATCATAGGCAAGTGGCACCTGGTAAGCGAACCTCAAGGCTTTGATCACTGGTGTATTCTGAGCGGGCAGAATGAGCAGGGTGACTATTACCGTCCCGATTTTATAGAGAACGGGCAACCTATCCAAGAAGAGGGATACGTTACCGACATCATCACGGATAAAGTGATCGACTTCATCGATAAACGCGAAAAGGATCGTCCCTTCTGCATCATGTACCACCAGAAAGCACCACATCGTAACTGGATGCCGGCACCGCGCCACCTGGGGATTTTCAACGACGTGGTTTTCCCCGAGCCCGACAACCTGTTCGATGACTACGTCACCCGAGGCCGCGCCGCCAGGGAACAAGACATGTCGATTGAACAGACGCTTAGAGAAGATTGGGATTTAAAGTTGCGTACGCGGCAAGAGCTGCTGGCCGACACCGCGAATAGGCTCTACAGCGTTTACAAGCGCATGCTACCGGAGGTTCAAGAGAAGTGGGACTCGGCATACGCTGGACGTATAGCCGAATTTAAAAGCGGCCGGCTGCGAGGAAGGGAACTGGTCCGGTGGAAATACCAACAGTACATGAGGGATTACCTGGCCACCGTGCTAGCGGTAGATGAAAATATAGGACGGGTGCTGGATTACTTGGAGGAACAGGGTGAACTGGATAACACCATCGTGGTCTACACGTCGGACCAAGGTTTCTTCCTGGGTGAACATGGTTGGTTCGATAAGCGTTTCATGTATGAGGAGTCGCAACGCATGCCCCTGGTGATCCGTTACCCGAAATCAATACAAGCGGGTAGCGTGTCAACAGCCCTCACCATGAACGTGGATTTCGCCCCCACTTTCCTGGATATGGCGGGGATCGAGGTGCCGGAGGATATGCAGGGAACCTCGCTTAAGTCAGTATTGGTAAACGCGGGAGCAACACCCACCGACTGGCGGGAAGCGGTCTACTACCACTATTACGAGTACCCGGCCGAGCACTCCGTGAAACGCCATTACGGGATACGCACGTCTGAGTACAAACTGATTCATTTTTACAACGACATCGATGAATGGGAGATGTACGACCTTCGGAACGACCCGAAAGAGATGAACAACCTCTTCAATCGACCCGAGTATAGCGAAAAACGAGACGAACTCACGCGATTGATGAGGGATACGCAAACAAAATATATGGACGATAGCTTTTAAAAGACGATAGTTTTTAAACATGAAAACCAAGCGAATACCCTCTCTATGCGGGGCGATGTTGCCGCTGTTCCTGGGAACGGGTGACCTTTACGCCCAAGAAAGCCACAAGGAAAAACCGAATATCCTGTGGCTAACATTTGAAGATACAAGCTGGTATGAACTGGGCTGCTACGGGAATGAACACGTTCAAACACCGCACATCGATTCACTGGCCAGCCATGGGATTCAGTTCATGAACGCGTGGTCAGTTGCTCCTCAAAGCTCGCCCGCACGCTCATCACTAATCACGGGCTGCTACGCGACCACGTACGGGATGGACATCCACCCTCGACCGGTTGAAACACCGTGCGCCATATTTTTTCCCGAGCTCCTGCGAGAGCATGGCTATTACTGCACAAACAACAGTAAGACCCACTACAACACCACGCTGGACAATACCCTATTTTGGGATGAATGCAGCGACACCGCCTCCTACAATAGCGATAAGCGGGGGGACAACCAACCGTTTTTCTCGGTATTCAACACGGTTACCTCACATATGGGCAGGGTACGCACGTTTCACCTCGACGGTCGGCGCGATTATACCCGGGAAGGACTATTCCCGGCTCAATTACCATTGCCACCACATGTACCCGATACTTACGAGGTTCGTTCGGATTACGCTGCCCACCTGGAAGCCATTCAGGATGTGGATGAATGGGTGGGCCTATTTATCTCCGACCTGAAAGAGAAAGACCTCCTCGAAAACACCTTGATCTTCATTTTTAGCGATAACGGCGGCTGCTTGCCTCGCGGCAAGGGATATCTATACGAAACGGGTCTCAAGGTGCCCCTTATTATCCATATCCCCCAGAAGTGGCAACACCTTATATCGGAAGCTCCCGGCACGAAGATTCACGCGCCGGTAAGCTTTATAGATTTAGCCCCCACTGTATTGAGCCTCGTGGGAATTAATCCCCCCGAACAGATGCAGGGAAAAACAATAGTAGGGAAACAGGCAACTAACCGCGAAAGAGATATACAATTCGCTTTCGGGAGCAACCAGTTGCACCATTTCATGCCCGTGCGTGCGGCAACGAACGGCCGGTACAAGTACATCCGGAGCTATGTGCCTTACAAGCAATTTGCTTTACGGAACTACTACCAGTGGGGTATGCCTTCCAACAAATCATGGGATAAACTGGTGTTGGAAAAGCAGATGGCTAACCCCACCTGGCTGCAACCCTACTCGCTTCACCCAACGGAAATGCTGTTTGATACAGAGACGGATCCCTTTGAGCTGAACAACCTGGCGGAAAACCCCCACTATGCAGCAGTGCTCGTTGAATTTAGGGAGGCCGTTTCGCAACATATCCGGGAAACAGGGGATTTGGGCTTCTTTATACCCTCATCAAGGGAGGGAGTCAATCTGTACGAGGAGGTCAGGAAGATGAATTACCCGTTGGAACAGCTCTACGCGATGGCCGAACTAGTGGGAACCGCCGGGGAGGATGATATGCCCCTATTGATAAACGCGCTCCGGAGCGATGACCCGAACATGCGCTACTGGGCCACCGTAGCTTGCGCGCAATCCGCTGTGACAGGCAGCTTAAGCCACGCCCCACGGGAACTCATCCAGCTGATAAAGGACCCCGATCCTTACGTGGCATGTGAGGCCGCGTATGCTGCCATCTACTTGAACGAGACGGATGAGGGAATACGCCGGCTCCTGTTCCCGGTAAGGGAAGAGGAACGAAGAATAGGGTATTCCCTACTTGAATCCCTCTCGATGAACCCGGCTATGCACCCCTTGATACGGGAGCACGCGGATGAGTTGGTTGACAAAGCCAACTCGCTCCCTGCAATAGAAAACGAGGATTGCGGCTTCATGGCCAAGGGAATACTGGCAAATATAGGCCTCATTGGCGTTGACGATATATACGGTGAGGAGTCATACGAACAGGGACTGAAACTAAACCGGGGTAGGCGACCAAAAAAGCCCACTCCATGACAAGCATAGCATTAACCAACTAAAACAGATCATAAGATGAACAGAAGAAAGTTTATAAAGCGTAGCGGATGGACGTTCGTCGGTTTGGCCGCAACAGGTAGCCTGCTACCAGGCTGCAACACGAACTCGAAAAAAGAGCCGGAACCGAGAAAAGCGCTGGACTCGAGAAAAGGGTTGGAGATACTGCCTCCCCCTCGTGACCTAAAAATGTTCTGGGGTGATTTACACAACCACTGCAACCTCACGTATGGTCACGGCGATATGAGAAGTGCCTTCGAGGCAGCCAGGGAGCAACTCGACTTCGTTTCCATCACCCCCCACGCGATGTGGGAAGATATTCCCGGCAGGGATGACCCTCGCCTGCAATGGGTCATCGATTACCATACAAAAGCGTTCAAGAAGCTGAGGGCAGGCAAATGGGATGAATACGTGAAGATGACGAACGAGTACAACAAGGAGAACGAGTTCCTCGCCTTCCTGAGTTACGAATGCCACGATATGGCGCACGGTGACCACGTGGCGTTACTGTACGACCTGGAAGCCGAGATGGTGGAACCGACCAACGCCATGGGGCTGAAAGCCGCACTGAAAGGGGAGAAAGCGTTTGTAACACCCCATCACATGGGATACCAAACGGGTTACCGCGGCTACAACTGGGGGTCGTTTGAAGAGGGCGAGCAGACCCCCTTTGTCGAAATGTACTCCCGCCACGGGTTGGCGGAGAGCGATGACGGGGATTACAACTACCTCCACGACATGGGGCCAAGGCAGTGGGAAGGAACTGTGCTACATGGCCTTGAACAAGGTCATAAATTCGGCATCATCGGATCCTCCGACCAACACGCCGGATACCCGGGAAGCTACGGCGACGGCCGTGTGATGGTGCTGGCACCCTCCCTCACACGCGAGCACGTGTGGAACGCGCTAAAGAACCGGAACGTGGCATGCGCCACGGGAGATAACATAAAGATCGACTTCAGGATCAACGACGCCATCATGGGCGAAACTACCCGGAGGAATAACCGGCGAATCTACCTACATGTAGAGGGCGAGAACCTGATCGATTACGTGGACATCATTAAAAACGGGAAATGTATCGCACGGATGAACGGTCCCCTTATCCCCGAGATACCTGAAGAGGAGACGATCCGGTGCAAGGTAAAGGTGGAGTTTGGATGGAACCGCGAAGAGGAATACGTTCATTGGAACGGGAAATTGTCGATTGATAAGGGAACGATCAACCAAGTAACCCCTTGCTTCAGGGGTGCCGCTTTCACTTCGCCTCAACCGGGCGAAACCAAGTTCGAAACCCGGGTGAACCGGGTACTATCGGCCTCGAATCAAGAGGTTGCATTGGACATGTATAGCAGCAAAAACCCCAACACGACCACGCCGTCCATGCAAGGGGTAATCCTCGACATGACCGTCCCGAAAGATGGGATACTGACCGCCGACTTCAACGGAAAAAGCTTCTCGCACACGATCGGGGAGTTGCTGCAGGGATCCAAGGCTCACTTCATGATAGGGTGGCTGAGCGAAGCGATCTCGTTCAACAGGGCTATACCGGAGAGTGCATTCCAAGTAACACATTACATGGAAGACCTGGTGGCCGAACGGGAAGTGGATTATTATTACGTGCGGGTAAGGCAGAGAAACCAGCAGTGGGCATGGAGCTCGCCTATCTGGGTAGAAAAAACATAAAAAACAATCATTATGGAAGCATCAATTGGACTTGATTTGGGCGGAACCGCTATAAAGTACGCCCTGGTTAACCGACAGGGGGAAGTATTGTATCAGGGTACACGCCCCTCCTCGGCAGATATCTCTGCCGAAGCTGTAATTCATCAACTGCTGGAGTGTATTAACGACGTAAAGGCGTTTGCAGACTCAGAAAAAAAGGTAGAGCTGAAAGGGATTGGTATAGGCACCCCGGGAATCATCGATGAAACGAACCGGATCGTGCTGGGCGGAGCGGAAAACATTGTAGGGTGGGAAAATGTTCACCTGGCCCAACGCATTGAATCGGAAACGAAGCTCAACACCATCCTGGCCAACGACGCTAACGTGATGGGGCTAGGCGAAAGCATGTTTGGCGCCGGCAAGAATTACCAATGCCTCGTTTTCGTCACGGTGGGAACCGGTATAGGCGGGGCGGTAATCATTGATGGGAAACTCTTTAACGGGTACGCCAATAGAGGTACCGAGCTGGGGCACGTCCCCTTTATCGCGAACGGGATAGACTGCGCATGTGGCTCCGTAGGGTGTTTGGAAGCGTACGCCTCTACTTCCGCCCTTATTCGAACGTTTGTAGCAGAACAAGCCGCGCAGGGCGTGGAAACCTCTGAAGACGAAGTAACAGGGAAAATCATCGTGGAGCGGTACAAGAAAGGAGATCCCTTGGCGGTGAAATGCTTAAACCAGCATTGCGACTACCTCGGTCATGGTATCGCCGGCTTTATCAACGTGTTCAGCCCGCAACGGGTCGTTATCGGGGGAGGTTTGCCGGAAGCGGGCGAATTCTATTTTGAAAAAGTGAGAAAGGCCGCTTTTCGCTACGCCATGAGCGACTGTGCTGTAAATACGGAAATCGTACCTGCCCAATTGGGGAACATGGCGGGAACCATCGGTGCCGCCTCGCTCACCTTCTCGCTCTACGATAATTGAGCTGTTGTTTGCGTTATGTGAATGTAACATAAGGGTGACTTTTATTTACTTTGGTGATTAATGGTTATTTTTAATGAAATTAAACACCTCTGGGTTATGGCTTGTGTAGGTACACAGGTCATGCCCTGTGCCATCGAAATGCAACAATATTGGCTGAGAAATACCGTTGAGCCCGCGAAAAAGAATAAACTTGATATTACAAAGAAATGAAAAGAATAATTTTTATGTTGTTGTTAACTGTCGTATTGGGGGGATGCACCTTACAATCTCCGCGTAAAAGCCTAAAGGATGACCTGGTTCGTGAAAATGTTAAGTTCGCTGAACAACAGCTTAGATTTGCTTTTGAAGCTATAAATGCCGCGCACGAGGCGAAAGGCAGTACTCCCGAGGAGCTCCCTTCACCGCGAAACATCGAGCCGGATGGATCGCTGCGAATGGTAAGGGCAAGGGATTGGACTTCCGGTTTTTTCCCGGGCACCTTGTGGTACCTGTACGAGCTGACAGGGGATGAGTTCTGGAAAACGGGTGCGATGAAACATACCGGATACCTGGAATCGATGAAAAGCTGCAAGGAGACGCATGACCTGGGATTCATGCTGTTTAACAGCTTTGGGAATGGGCTGAGATTGGCCGGGATACCGGGGTACGAGGAGATATTGCTTGAAGGGGCGGAGTCGCTGGCATCACGGTTTAACGCTAAGGTGGGTGCTATCAGGTCGTGGGATCATAACAGGGATAAATGGCAGTTCCCGGTCATCATCGATAACATGATGAATCTGGAATTTCTCTTTTGGGCATCAAAAGTTAGTGGTAACCCGAAGTATCGGGATATAGCCATTACGCATGCCAACACTACCCTCGAGAATCATTTCCGGCCTGACAACAGCTCGTTCCACGTGGTTGACTACGATGCGGCAGGGGATGGAAGTGCCATTCAATTTCACACGCATCAGGGGTACTCCCATGAATCGGCATGGGCAAGGGGACAAGCATGGGGCCTGTACGGGTATACCATGTGCTACAGGGAAACCGGTGACAGGAAGTACCTGGATCAGGCAGAAGCGATTGCCCGCTTTCTTTTGAATCATCCTAACCTGCCGGACGATAAAGTACCCTACTGGGACTTCGATGCTCCCGATATACCAAACGCCCCACGCGATGTTTCCGCGGCAACGATCATGGCTTCCGCCCTGTACGAGATCTCCGAAATGGAGGTTGAACAAGGAGCTTATTACCGGGAAATGGCAGATATTATTATCGAGAATGTAGCGCGTTATTACCGGGCTGGCCTTCATGAACAACAGGGATTCCTCACCGTGTCGAGCACGGGACACTTTCCAAAGGGCTCAGAAGTTGATGTTCCTATCGCCTACGCGGATTACTATTTCATAGAGGCTCTTGTTCGCAGGGAACGTCTGGCCAACGATTTACCCGTTATCCCGGTTGAGTAGCCCCCTCGACCCGTTTTAAGGATGGAGCAATATACTCGCAATGATCCAATCCAGTAAATTCAATCATGAGTAGAATCGTAGTAATATTTCTTTTTCTCACTCAAGTTCCCTTCTTTCACGCCCATGTAGTAGGCCAAGAAGAACGACCCCGCGTGATTATCCATAACGCGGAAAAGGACAACATCCTTGAAAAGATTGAAGGGCAAGAGTGGGCGAAATCCATCTATACGAAATATTACAACAGGGTTACCCCGTACGTGAAACGCCATCAACACGATCCGGAGTGGATTCTAAGCAGGTACCTGATGAACAGGGTGGAGGGACACCGTTATACCCACGCTTACGATGACGGTACCGGCCACTACCTCGTGAAATTTTCAGGTGACGCCCCGGTTCCCACGGTACGGGTTTCCACCCACAAAAGAAATCCGGTAACCGAGAGTGGTGCCCCCTACATCCGGCCATCCATAGAAGAGCTGGTACCCAACGATACCTCGAGGTTTATCTGGGCACTAAATACCGAAACCAACGAGAAGGATTTCATTGACCCGCAGCAATTCGTGTCGTCCATCAATGGCGAAATTAACGAGTTGGCCTTGAGCGCTGCCATTATTTACTGGTTGAAGGGAGATGAAAGTTACGCGCGATTTGCTGCCGATATATTGAACCAGTGGGCGAGGGGCGCGTTTTACCAGGAACCCGTTATCGGTGCCTGTCGAACGGGGTTTTTAGACATTCAGACGCTTGGGGATAATCGGTACCAGGCATTGATTCTGGCATACGATTTCTTATACCCTTTTTTGAAAAAAGAGGGGTACGAGTTGAGCTGGTATCAAAACGTGTTCGAGAAATTCGCTTCAACGCTCACCTTTAGGGGGTACTGGAACAACAACTGGTACGCGGCCGTTACCGCCACGCTGGTTTATGCTGCACTCTGCCTCGATGATAAGGAGAAACAAGACTACTACCTGCAGTTCGTGCTTGAAAGGGACACCATCAATGGAGCATGCGGCCGTTTAAGTTTTGCCACTACCGTGAGGGAGTGGTTAACCCCTGATGGACACTGGAAAGAACCGGGTGGGTACCATAACTTCCCCGTATCGAACCTTGTAAAAGCAGCCTTTGCCCTGGAGAAAAACGGGTACCCGGTATTCCAGGAGTACCCGGAGCTATTTGATGCTACCTACGCGATGCTGAAATACTCGTTCCCTAACCTCTACGCATCCGCGTTTGGCGATACGGGGAGAGCGTACCAGAGCCCGGAAACCTTGGAGATCGGGTTGGTGTTGGCAGCTAAATACAATCGACCGGAGATATCAGGTATGATGGCCGCGATGACCACCCTTATCGAGCGAGGAATTTACAAGCGAAGCGGTGCCGACATGTTGGGAATGCTTGCGTACTTGCCCGATTTCCCTGAAATGGAAGGCAATGCTTACGAGTGGCCACGAAGCGCTACACTGGATTTCGCGAGGTTCTACCTGCAACGAAATGGTACGCGAGAAGAAAATGGCCTTATGTACGGGGTACAAGGGGCAAGCTACAACCACAATCACTGCAACGGTATGGCGATGGAACTGTACGGGTGCGGTGAGGTAATGGGCATTGACGCGGGTACGGGTCCGCACTACGAACACCCCTTGCACCAAAACTATTTCAGCCAGTGGGCAGCACACAACACGGTGGTTGCCGCGGGACGCTCTTCTTCCGTTCCCTTCAGTGGTGGTGCCGGGAGGAAAAATATGGGACAGGTCGAATTGGCCGCGATGGAACCCATGTCCGGAAATGAGGCCGTTTCCCCGCTCTACTCATTCACTGATACACGGTACTTGGATATTTCCACGGGAACCCAACAAGCACGAACGATGGGTATCGTCAGAACTTCTGACTCGACCGGGTATTACATCGATATTTACCGGTCCGATAACGCCGTATCAAACGACTACGTCTACCATAATATTGGCGATACGCTTACCTTTACCGATTATGAAGGTAACCCGATCCGAATGGAAGCAGCCGATTACCCCTTAACGGGTGAAGACTACCCGGGGTTCAGGTACTTTTCCGACGTTGAAAAGGTGGGAAATGTGGCTAAAAGCCTTAAGGCCACCTTTCAGGCCAGAGATAGGGAGGGGAAGGAAATATTCATGCACGTTTTCCTGCCCGCCTCAGACAAAACCTACTTTAAAGCAACGTCACCGGCAGTGAAAACGGCCGGCAAGCAATACGCCAACCGACGATTGCCGCTATTCACGGTTCGTTCTGAGAAAGAGGCGTGGACAGAACCGTTCATTTCTATATTCGAGCCTTCCACGAGAAAAGAGGGGGGTACCATAGTTGCCGTTGAAAGGGTACCGGAGCTTTGCGATCACGAGAACACCGTGCTTCACGTTCAACATGCCGACGGTTCCGCTCAATTTATTTTCCAGGGTAATCACGAAGGGGCGACCGTGAAAGGGAGGCAATTTTGCTTTTCCGGTTTTTTCGGTGTGATATCTATCGGCAGCAACGGTAAGTTGCACGATATCTACTTGGGCGAGGGGAGTCATATCGCCTTTAACAATGTAAAGGTGTTAATGAAGAACTCTCCGGGATCTGCCTGGGTGAAATTGAATGAAGAAGAGGGAGACCTTGATGTATCTATAGATGTGTCAGGAGAATAAAACAATGTGAAGGGATCATCACGAAAAACGGTTGTGTTAAAAACCGGACGTTTAACGTTTTATTTTTGTTTCTTAAGTTAATATTTTTTACCTTCACCGCTATAATTAATCGAAACCCTTTTTAAAACGGGCTGACGAAAGAGGATGAGCTATCTCTCACCAGCCCTCCAATAAAAAGGCGAACTTATAATTTTAATTAGTCGCTCCTTATAAATTCAAATCATGTCGAGGAACATATTTTATCTCTCTGTAAAAGCCATCGAAAAATAAAATTCAAGAAATCCTTTTTAAGCATTTCCATCATTTTCTTCAAGTTCCAAGCTG
>JAPXNA010000009.1:0-134123 GCA_033808735.1 Fermentimonas sp. | reverse complement strand
GCTCAGCGAAGGGTTAACCTGGGTGAAAGGGAGTTACGAAAGCATCTACGGAACGATTGAATGTGACTGGGGGATCGAGCCGGAACGCTTTCACCTAAACTTGACTGTTCCCCCTAACAGCACGGCAACGGTTTACCTTCCAACGGATGAACCCGGGAGTTTGCTTGAAAACGGGCTACCCGTTTCGCGCTCACAGGGGGTGAAATTAATCCGGGTGGAGGATGAGTACGCTGTACTGGAGGTGACCTCCGGAACTTACGCTTTCACCACCTCGAAAAAATAACCATTATACATCAGAGGTTTTATACACTTTAATGTAATGTAACAAAAGATCAATCGTATGAAACCGACATGATTAAAATAATCATTAAACAGAAAATGATTATTTTGAACATCAAAGGTTCCATACACCGAAACAAAAAAATAAAATAATCGTATGAAATGTATTAATTTACTTGTACTCTTCTCTTTGAGCGTATGCTGTATGGGTCAAATCCCCATGCTTGACCCCTACTACAACCCGCTTCCCGCGGTTGTAACCCCAGGTTCCTTGTCCCCTGACGGAGGCATGTCAGCGCCGTCGGATGCGATTCCCCTTTTCAATGGCAAGGACCTATCAGAATGGAAAGGGAAAGACGGAACCCCCCAATGGACGGTTCATGATGGCATGGTCACGGTAAAAGAGGGTACTGGGGATATTTCCACGAAAAGAGAATTCGGGGATTTTCAGCTCCATATAGAGTGGATGCATCCCGCCAACATCACGGGAGAGGATCAGATGCGGGGTAATAGTGGGATTTACCTGCACGATCTTTATGAAATCCAGGTGCTGGATAATTATAACAACAACAATAAGACGTACGTTAACGGCCAAGCCGGGGCCATATATAAACAGCATTCGCCCCTTGTCAACCCGCTCCGCGAGCCCGGTAAGTGGAACGCCGTTGATGTGATTTTCACGGCACCAACGTTCAACCCCAACGGCACCTACCGAACCAACCCGCTAGTCACCGTTTTGCTTAACGGCGTGCTGATCCATAATAACGCTGTTATCTACGGTGCCACCGCCAGCGATAAGGTGGTAGAAAAACTGAAAGGGGGCATTACGCTTCAGGATCACGGCTGCGAAGTGAATTACCGGAACATTTGGATTAGAGAACTGTAAGATACGTTACCTGTAATACCAAAGTAATCTTTTAAAAAACAACGGAAATGACAAATTATAATTCAAGAAGGGAGTTCCTTAAAACGAGTGCATTGGGATTGGCTGGATTGACCGTCGTACCCAACATAGTCATGGGTAAAGCCACGGGAAACAAAGAGCGAAATTCTCCCAGTGACAAGTTGAATATTGCCGCTGTTGGCGTTGGTGGCGTGGGACGCAGCAGCATCAACGACCTTGCAGGAGAAAACAACATGGTGGCCTTTTGCGATGTGGATTGGGCGTACGCGGCCAACGCGTTCAACAGCTATCCCGGGGCCAGGCGCTACAAGGATTACCGACGCATGTACGATGAGATGGGGAAAAGCATCGACGCGGTACTGATAGCTACCCCCGACCACACGCACGCCATTATCGCTGCCGACGCCATGGTGCTGGGAAAACATGTTTACGTTCAAAAGCCATTGACGCATAGCGTGTACGAATCGAGGCTACTAACGAAGCTGGCGGAAAAATACCAGGTTGCCACGCAGATGGGTAACCAGGGGGCATCGAGTATCGGGGTCAACCGCTCGCTGGAGTTGCTCTGGAACGGTGAAATCGGCGAGGTGACGCGGGTGGATGCGTGCAGCGACCGCCCCATCTGGCCGCAGGGGTTGAACCGACCGGCGCAAGAGGATGTGATTCCAGACACGTTAGATTGGGATTTGTTTACCGGTCCCGCACCCCTGAGGCCGTACAACAATATTTACCACCCGTGGAACTGGCGCGGCTGGTGGGACTACGGAACGGGTGCGTTGGGTGATATGGCCTGCCATATCCTGAACGTGGTGTACGTAGGGTTGCAGCTGAAGTACCCAACCAAAGTGCAAGGCACTTCAACCGTTGTTATGGCCGATAGTTGCCCCACCGCCGAAAAGGTGATCTACACGTTCCACGAGCGGGGCAAGGTGGGGAAAATGAAATTGCCGGAAGTAACGGTGACCTGGTACGATGGTGGCTTTACCCCACCTCGCCCGGCCGGCGCAGAGGGAAGGGACCTTACCAACTGCACCATCTTCTACGGTACCAAAGATACGATGATATGCAACAGTCACGGAGGGGATCCTTGGCTAGCATCGGGTAGGGTACCCAACGTTCCTAAAATTCGGCGCGAAATAACCGTTAGCCATGAGAAAGATTGGGTGCGGGCATGTAAGGAGTCACCGGAGAACAGGGTGAAAACGGCTTCGGATTTTAGCTTGGCCGGCCCGTTAAACGAGATGGTGGTGATGGGCGTATTGGCCGTCCGGTTACAGGGGCTTCGCAAAGAGCTGCTGTGGGACGGTGAAAACATGCGGTTCACCAACATCGGCGAGAATGAGGAGTTAAGGTTCAGGCTCCAGAACCAGTTCAGCGTTGAAAACGGCCATCCCACGTGGAACAACAAGGATACCGAGCCGGTGAACGCCAAAAAGTTCGCCGAGGAGCTGATTAATCGTCCTTACCGCGAAGGGTGGAAGTTACCGGATATGCCCCGCTAATCCGGCATGTCTTGCTATTGCCGGGGCTTCCATAGCGTTGCCCTGGCAGTAGTACGTGTAAAACCCGGGCTGCCTTTCTTTACATGGTATGCAATATGAAGAACGTATTACTTATACTTTTTTTGTTTTTGCCCGTAACAGGTTTTAGCCAAAAACGAGGCGTTAATTACGATCCCGATTCAGAGGCGGTGGGCAAAAAACCTTACGAGATGGCTACCCGGAGGGAGGATAAAACACCACTGGTGCTGTTTGATGATTGCGAAAAGTGGATCGTTGAAACCGAGAATTGCGAGGCCGACCTTTACCTCTCTTCCGAGCAAAGGCTGTTCAGACCAACCAGTGGGAAACTGGTATACACCACAACAGACAAGGAGGCCGCCATCAAGCTAATCTACGAAGAACCGATAGCGTTAACGGAGCCTTGGGACTGTATAGATTTTTGGACGTACGGTGACCACTGGCTTTGGGAAAGACGTCACTACAGCGCGCTGAAGCATTATGCCTTGATTAAAGGGAGCGACGGGCAGGTGCATGAACTTAACTTTTCGTCGGGCGATCATAACGGGTTAATCCATAAGTACTGGTTTTTAAACCACATCAAGGTAAACGAGGAGATCGAGAAGCCGGCACAGTTTATAGGGATTAAACTGGTAGGAGACAACACCATTCCCGGGGATCGGCACACCCTTTTCTTTGGTCCTATCTACGTGTACCAGGAGTTGCTTGGGAAATTAACCTTCCAGGAGTATCCCGAAACCCTGCCCTTCCCGCTGCGGGAGGAGACAATTTTGCCCGTTAACCGGAATCCTGATTTCAGCAATCGGGTAAAAAAAGAGGGCGACCAGTATTACCTTTCCTACCGTGGAAGAGATATGGACATGGCGTATGTCGTTGATGTTAATTCCGGCATATTAAATGGGATCCGGGTTAAGGCGGATAACGCCGTTTATGAACTGTGCAAAAACGCCGAGGTTATTTTCACCTCCGATCGGAAAGCCAACTGGACAGTTGAAAACGAGGCGATTCGTAACGACACGCTTTTCGTGAAGTTTACCGCTTCCACGGGTGGTCAAACCCACGATTTTTCCTGCTGGTACACCATTAACCAGAAGTCGCTCGTCATTGGAATC
Source organism: Fermentimonas sp. (assembly GCA_033808735.1). GTDB lineage: Bacteria > Bacteroidota > Bacteroidia > Bacteroidales > Dysgonomonadaceae > Proteiniphilum. Next base: position 130,308 of record JAPXNA010000009.1, on the reverse strand, counting down.
CATGAAAAGTCGGCCGTGGGACACGTCAAGGAGATAACGTTGGGGGAAACGGGGCCATTGAAGCGTGGCAAGTTGGTCACGGTTCCCTTTTTACCTTATGATTTCGGGAGACACCCCAAGTTGCTGTTCGGGGATGACTTGTTTTTCTTCAAGCAATTCGACTGGTATTATTCCGACGGCTCTATCTTGACGACCAACAACAGTCTTGCTGATGGCTGGGCCAACTACAACAATGGGGTTGAGTACGTTCCCAAAACCGATGGTAAGCGCAACCCGGTAAGGGAGAAGCTGTTCATCAACGTCTCTAAGGACGTACTCGAGGTGTTGCCCACGATAGATAACCCCGCCTCCCCTATGAGATCCTATCAGGCGAACCGTCTTTGGATGATTGACGGTAGCTCGGACTACGAAAAAAATATAGAGCGGGCGAAGAGGCTTAAAGCGCTTGGACTGGAGAACGTTACCGTTCGTTATCACGAGGAATACTGGAGGGATGGAGGCGAGAGCTTTACATTCAGAACCCAAACGGCTCCCGGAAGAGGGGGCAACAACGCCGTCAAGGAGTTTATAAAAGAGATGAAAAACCTGGGTTGGAGGGTAGGCCTGTACTCGAACTACACCGACTTTGCCCCGGTGAACGAGAAATGGAACCCGGATTGGGTTACGCGTGAACCGGATGGCAACTGGCAAGTGGCCTGGGCACGCTGTTACGCCCCAAAGCCCATGGTGGCCTTAGAGCAGCAGGCTATCCTCGCTCCCGTGATTAAAAAAACGCTTGGTCCCAATCACAGTTATTGCGACGTGCATACCTCCAAGTCGCCCATGACACGGGTTGATTACGATCACCGGGTTCCCGGTGCGGCTACCTTTAGGCGCACGTTCGAGTGCTTCGGCTTGTTGTTGCTTAACGAACGAAACGCTTACAAAGCCCCCGTCTTTTCCGAAGGGTACAACCACTGGTGGTGGGCCGGGCTTACGGATGGGAATTACGCCAATTACATTCCCCTGATAAATTCCATTCCTCTATTCCCGGAATTTCAACTCTACAAGATACATCCGCTTCAAATGGACGCGGGAAACCTTCCCGCCGAGGGGGCGGAATACTTGGCATACACGCTGGCTCACGGGCATATCGGGATCCTGGCCGGCAGCACCTCGGAGATGGTTAAGCGTTACGCTGTGCTGCAAACGTTACAGGACCACTATGTCATGATCCCGGTCAAGCGGATCAGCTATTTTGATGACCAAGGTAACGAGCACGACTCCTCGTCGGCGATAAAAAAGGGACTAAACGAGCAAGCGAAAATAAAAATAGAATATGATAACGGTTTCACGGTACACGTCAATTTTTCAAGCAGCAAATGGAGGGTAAAGGCGATGGATAAAGTATTCACGCTGCCCCTCCACGGGTTTTTAGCGTTCACGGGTGATGGGAAAACCTACGCCCTGTCGGGCAGTTGTGACCATTTTATCTCCGATGAAAATGATTACAGGGTAGACCTTGTGGTAAGCGACAGTCAATATTATTTTGACACGTATGGCGCCCACGTGAAAACGGGTGACTTCGAGGCTCAAGGGCGACTGTTTTTCAAGAAGGATAGGTTCGGTTGGGAAATTATTCCCGCCGACGATTTCGAACGCTTTGCATTTAACAAGGGCGTGATCGGGCTTGAGAACCTAAACGTTATCATAGAGGGGGTGGACGAGGAGGATCTACCCGTTGAAGACGCACCCGTGAATGGTTCCAACGGGCTGGTCAATATGGTTCACAAGAACAAAACGATTTTTAAATACAGGGTTATTCCCGCTTTGTAAATTATATAAAAAATGAGACGCGAGAACTTCATGATCAAATTATCGGGCTTGATACTCGTTTCATTCCTGCTTCAGGGTTACGTGCTGATAGCTTCCGCACCATCGCTCTCAAGTAACGAAGATTGCCCGAAGCCCGAGCATCCGAATCCGCAGTTCTACCGTGAAAACTGGTTGAACTTGAACGGTCGTTGGGGTTTTTCATTCGATTTCGACCTCTCGGGGGTCGAAAAGGGGTGGCACGAAAACGGGTCCGGTTTTGAAAAAGAGATAGTCGTTCCTTTTTGTCCTGAAAGCGAACTGTCCGGGATAGGGTATACCAACTTCATGCCGGCCGTGTGGTATCACAGGAAGTTCACGGTTCCCGACAGCTGGGCGGGGACAAGGGTTTTCTTGCATTTCGGCGCCGTGGAGTACGACTGCAGGGCCTGGATAAATGGAGAGTTGGTGGGAAGGCATCATGGGGGTAACGCGTCGTTCGAATTTGAGATAACCTCGGCCTTGAAAGAGGGCGAAAACGATATTGTCGTATGTGCCGTTGATGATATACGGTCGGGCGATCAGCCATCGGGCAAGCAGAGTAAAAAAGCCGAATCGTACAGTATTTTTTATACCCGTGTTACCGGGATATGGCAGACTGTTTGGCTTGAATCCCGGCCACACCGGTACCTGGAGTCCGTACGGGTAGTCCCGGATCTCGATAACAGCCGCTTCGTCGTCACCCCCGTGATCGAGAACTACAAGCAGGGACTGGTTTTCAAAGCGACCCTGATGACGAGCGATGGCGAAGAGGTGGCCGTCGCTAAAAGCAACGCGGTAAACGGGGCAGCATCCATCCTGGATGTAAAGGATGCCACGCCATGGAGTCCCGACAATCCTTACCTCTACAAGCTGAAGTTTGAACTGCTGGAGGGAGATAATGTCATAGACCTCGTCTCCAGTTACTCTGGGCTTCGAAAAATTCATATCGAGGGCAACAAGCTATACCTCAACAACAAGCCCCTGTTTCTGCGCTTCGTGCTTAACCAGGGGTATTACCCGGATGGCATATGGACGGCCCCGAACGACCAAGAGCATAAAGCCGATATAGAACGGGCCATGGCCATCGGGTTCAACGGGGCGCGCCTGCATCAGAAAGTGTTTGAGAAGCGTTTTCATTACTGGGCGGATAAAATGGGGTTCCTCACGTGGGGCGAGTTTTACGACTGGGAAATACCGGCTGAGAACCACGCCGGGATGAGCAACATTAAACGCGAGTGGTATGAAGTGGTGCATCGCGATGTGAACCACCCCTCCATTATCGCCTGGGTGCCTTACAATGAGCGGACGGATGTTTCGGAAGTGAACCGGGTGGTGGTTCAGGAAACGGTGGACATGACAAGGATCTTAGATCCCACGCGACCGGTAAACGATGCCAGCGGGTACATTCACGTGGACACCGATCTGTTTACCGTTCACGATTACGATCAGGACCTGAACGCGTTCATAGCAAGGTATGATTCTTTGTCACCCGAAAAGAATACCGCGTTCATATGTCATCCCGAAGCATCGCAACCCTACAGCGGCCAACCCTATATAGTGGATGAGTACGGGGGAGCCTTCTGGAGCACGGAATACCCCTTCATGCAGCCGATAAACAGCGGCAGGCTGATAGATTGGGGCAAGGGTAAAACGGCAGAAGAGATGGAGGAGCATATAGCCAGCCTGACAAAAACGCTCCTGGATAACCCCAATATCTCGGGCTTTAGTTACACGCAACTAACGGACGTGGAGCAAGAGATAAATGGTCTTTATACTTACGACCGGAAATTGAAATTTAACGCGAAACGGCTCAAGGCCATATTTGAGGCCCCCGCGGCCATCGAAAAAGAAAAATAACGACAAGGTGGATTTCATGCAATTCGCTAAATTTAATCCACCATCAATTACTTTTAAATGAGAATGAGGAAAGGAATAGGAGCCATTATAGTAACTGCTTTGATCTGTTTTTCAGCAAGTGCGCAAAATCCCCAAAACAACAGGTGGGAAATGCAGCCTGACGGGTCTATCACATGGAATGTTAAAGATGATATTCCCCATTACGATCATGTTGAAATGAGCGGGGAAATGATTTCTGCCGTATTAAGGTATGGGGTTAATCCTGATGGCTCATTTAGACTTGAGCGCTCCGTGATTTGGCCGATGCTTCGTACCATTCCCAATAACACCCATGCCAGCTTAAGACCAAGGTTAGCCGTTGATATCCCATCCCTGCTAACGGTTAATGGGGTATCGCTAAAAAGTGAACAAGTAACATCTTTTTCACTGGATGGTTGTTTAACGGTAGTAAGCGATTTTACCACGAATTGGGTTGATCGAAACAGTAAACACAGGCAACCTGTAGTCCAAATTTCCAGAAAGTTCTTTCCTTCGGTTGATAAACCGGTTCTTTGCGAGCTATATCAAGTTAAAAACATATCTTCCGAGCCCGTGGAGATAATGATCCCTGATTATCGAAGCGTGTATCAGACAGATCCGGCAAAAGGGGTTACCGGGAGTTATACTATTTTATCGCGATTGGATCTTTCCGGTACGCGTGTTGTTCCTCCCGGCAGTGAAGTCACGCTGTATCATACCATTCAGGCATATTCCGAGGATAAAGGTGAGTATGAAATAGCGTTAAACCTGCAAGATGAACTGAAGCGGAGAGCTGACTTCGTATCTGAAATGTGGAATAACTTAATCCTTGAGACCCCCGATAACGTGATCAACAGAACATTTGCATTTGCAAAAATACGGGCGGCGGAGAGTATTTATAGAACGGCCGGGGGATTGATGCACAGTCCTGGCGGAGAGGCCTATTACGCGGCCATTTGGGCCAATGACGAGTCTGAATACGTTGCGCCGTTTTTCCCTTTTTTAGGGTATGACAAAGCCAATGAGGCTACGCTTAATGCCTACAGGTTATACATGAAATACATGAATGATGACTACAAGCCGGTTCCAAGTTCAATTATTGCAGAGGGGATTGATATATGGCATGGTGCCGGGGATTGTGGTGACGCGGCGATGCTTGCTTACGGTGGTACACGGTACGCGCTTGCGCGGGGCGATAAAGGCGAGGCAACATATATCTGGCCACTGATGGAGTGGTGTTTAGAGTACTGCCATAGAAACCTTAATGAGGGAGGAGTGGTGAAATCGGACTCAGATGAGCTCGAAAACAGATTCCCCTCTGGTGATGCCAATATTTTGGTCTCATCCCTATATTACGATGCGCTAATCTCCGCGTCATTTCTTGCTAAAGAGTTGGGACTACCCATAAGGCAGATAAACAGATACAAGAAACAGGCTAGAGACCTAAGAAAGTCTATCGATGATTATTTTGGGGCCAATGTAGAAGGATTTGAAACCTACAGCTACTTTAAAGGATATACTTTACTTCGCTCTTGGATTTGTGCTCCCCTGTTTGCCGGCATTCAGGAAAGGGCCGAGGCTACCACCGAAGCGTTGTTTTCAAAACTTTGGACGGAGAACGGACTGTTGACTCAAACGGGGAGCAATGACTTTTGGGATCGTTCTACCTTGTCTGCACTCAGGGCCGCTTTTGTTGCCGGTGAAACGGAAAAAGCCATTCATTACTTAGCGGAATATTCCGGTAAGCGCCTGCTTGGAGATCACGTACCGTACCCCATTGAGGCATGGCCTGAAGGAAATCAGCGCCACTTGTCGGGAGAAAGCGCGCTATACTGCAGAATAGCCGTTGAAGGGTTATTTGGAATTCGCCCTACCGGTTTCAAAAAATTCAGTTTAACCCCAAGGCTTCCCAAAGAGTGGGATAGCATGTCGCTACGGCGTATTAAAGGGTTTGATAGCAATTTTGACATATGCATAACACGCGAAGGAGCAGATTTAAAAATCACCATTCAGCACGATGCTAAGCGTGTTAGCCGATATACTATAAAAGAAGGGAAATCTCTAATAGTCGAGCTGCCATAATCCTATTCACGTGGGAACCAGCCCGAACTGTTTTCAATATGTTTTAAAAATAACGCGGAGCTTAAAATGAAATTAAGAACATTACTTTACAACCGGGCAACCACGGGTTTTGCCCTTTTGCTGGTGATACTTATGGGGCTTCCCATGCACTCGTGTGTGAGGAAAGACGGGTCACCTGCCTTTTTGAAGCTAACGGTAAACCTGAGGGAAACGCCCCTCGGGATTGACAGCCACCCAAATTTTAGCTGGAATAGTTGTGTGAATAAACAAACGGCTTACAAGATCCTTGTCGCCGAATCGTTGAAAGGTCTCGAAAATGGGGAGTACGTCTGGGATACTGGTGTGGTAAACTCTTCCAGGGATTTTCAAGTAAGCTATGAAGGACCTACCATGAAACCGGCAACGAGGTATTACTGGCGGGTCCATACCTGGGATGAGGAGGGCAACGAGCTGGTGAGTAGTCCCTCATGGTGGGAAACCGGGCTGCTAAACGGTAATGATTGGGAGCCTGCCCAGTGGATAGGCGGAAGGGAACCCCAGGATCATGACTGGACCGATATGACGGCGACCGTCACGTTCAGGATTACAGACGTGCGGCAGGGCATTACCTTTCTTTTCCACGCTGAGCCGATAGGGAAAACGTGGGGCGAGTCCTACAATTGGAAAATTTGTGCCGCGGAAGGTACCGGTAAACAGGCGAAAGGGGCTATTCAACTTGAGTTAAGCACCCAGCACTACGTGGGCAATACCGGTGTCCCTGAGCCCGACGAAGGTGAGGAGCCCGTGCGTTGGGGTGTAAACTACCTCGACCCGCAGGCGGAGACGAACCCCATTGAATTCGGGATTCGGGAAGTTCCGATAGCAACCATTTCCGCCAACACTTTGGGGGGCATAAGTTGGGATAACCTAACCACCCAGGACCATGAGCTCAAGGTAAAGGCAGAGGGTAACACCATCACTACCTGGATCAATGGAACGGAGGTCGATAAGCGTACGTTATCGGGCGACCGGCTTAGGAAAAATGGCAGTATCGGGTTTACATCGGGTTCGCATGCCATTGTGCGGAGCGTGAAAGTGGAGGCGGCTGACAACCCGACGGGGAATGGTTCTAAAAAAGATTTTTTCTCTGACTTCCACGGTGGGTTCAACCCTTTTGAAGACGGGAATGTAATTTGGACGGGTGTAGATGGCGATGACTCCACGGATGGCCTTTTACTGACCAGCGGGGTAGGCATTATGTTGCCCATCGCTAACCCTGCCCCCTTGCTTCGAAAAGAGTTCCTGGCTTTGAAAAGCCCGGTGAAATCTGCCAGGCTTTACATCACGGGAGGGGGCTATCCCAAGGTGGCGGTTAACGGCATCCCTATTACCATCGACGGTGAATTACCTGATGACGACGGTTTCACTATTCCTCGCCTGACGCCTGATGACGGGCAGAGCGAATGCTTTATCCTTTACAACACCTTTGACGTAACCCGGTTTATACGTTCCGGGAAGATAAACGTGCTTTCGGTTGAACTGGGCAGGGGATGGACCGGGTTGACGACCCCGAACGAGTGGTATTGGAATATGATCCCTGCTCACGGCTCTCCCCGAACGAAAGCCAAGCTGGTCATCACCTATAAAAATGGGACTCGCGAAGAGATCGTCTCGGATGGTACCTGGAAAACCATAGATGGGCCCACGCTTTTTGATTCGGTCTACTCGGGGGAAAAGTACGATGCCGGGAAGGCCAAAAAGATAGGGGACTGGAGAAGCGTCGCGTATGATGACGGTGAATGGAATAACGTTACGGTGATGAACCCCATGGGCAGCTACTACGGAACGGGGAAGCATTCAGGGCCTGTGCCCCCGACGGGACCACTCCCCGACGGCTTTATCGAGTCGAAGCTTAAAGCCATGGAGAATGAGCCGATCGTTGTACGCGAGGTCCTTAAGCCGGTTGAGATACTCGAGACGTATCCCGGTTCAAAGGTCTACTTGTTCAAATTTGAGCAGATGCACTCCGGCTGGCCTAAGCTCCATTTAAAGAACGTAACACCCGACAAGGCCGGTTTAGCGATCCGCATCCGCGGGGACAACATCATCCATGGCAATGGCACTAAGGATGACCCTTACTATTTGTCTGATAGCAAACTGTTCGTGGCCAGCATCCTTCAAGCTGATTACTACATTTTGTCTGACGATGCCGAGCAGGTTTGGACCCCGAGCTTTCACTACAACGGGCAGGGTGGCATCGAGGTGTATGGCCTGTACAATGTCTTAGGTCGCGCACCAAACATGGAGCAAGATGCTGACCTGATCACGGCCGAGGTAGCATCATCGGGGTTCCCCGCGAATAGCGTGAGTACCAGCAACGATTTGCTAAACCGTATTCATTCCTTGTGCGAATGGACTATACTCAACAATGCCCATGGCCACCCAACCGATACGCCTAGTCGCGAGAAGAACGGGTGGACGGGTGACGGTTGGGCAGACTCAGAGACCTGGATGCTAAATTTCGATGTAAGCCAATTTTACAGGCTTTGGGTTCGGGATATGGCGGCGAGCATGAATCGGCACGGTGAAATAAACGTCGTTGTCCCGGGTCCTCGGGCCTACGGGTATGAAAATACCCCGGGATGGATCGCGGCGAATGGCCCTGTTCCTGCATGGGATCATGCCTTTTTTGAAATCCCGTTAGAGCTTTACCGGTACTACGGCGACCTCGCTATCTTGAAAGAAATTTACCCCAATCAGGATAAGTTAATGAAGTATTACTCCCGTTTCTTCACAAAAGCGAACAGGTACACGTACACCAACATCTACTTGTGCGAGTACGCTACCGGAACGTTGGGTTCAGGGAGCATCCCCAACATAAACCATCAATTGTATTTCCGGATGGCCAGTTGCATGGCAAAGTTCTCATCGTTGTTGGGTTTAGAGGACAAGGAGAGGGAATACCAGGCCCTTGCCGATGACGTTTTGAAGGAGTTCATTGATATTTACTGGGATGAAAAAACCGGATCGTTCCAAAAAGGGGAACGTGGCAACCTGCAAACCGAGCAACTGCTTGCCGTGGCGTACAACATGGTTCCGGGGAACGACCTCCCCGCGGATCACCCCGCTTACTTGCGCCAAACATCGAACACCAGGCAGCAGAACATAGAGAGCTGCATGGCCGTTGTGGCCAACTCCCTCACAAGGTATAACAAACGGATCGGGGTGGGGATTTACGGGTTGCGCTACCTGTTCACCTTGTTAAACGAACATGGGTATAAGAACCTGGCCTATTCCATTGCTACCGGCTTAGAGAGCCCAAGTTGGGGGAACATCCTCCTACAGGGCGGAACAACCTTGCAGGAGCTGTGGGGCGGGATTCACGGGAATCACCATTACCACAGTTCCATTTTAACGTGGTACTACCAGGGGTTGGCCGGGATTACACCCGCCTCTCCCGGTTACGAAGCTATTCAGTTTAAACCGTTCGTGCCTACCAATAAAGGGAATAGCGACCTTGATGGCACCCAAGCGAACCTAACGAGCGTTACCGCCTCCATAAACACGGCCCGTGGGCTGGTGGAATCTACCTGGGACCATGGCGATAACTTCACGCTTACGGTCACCGTTCCGGGCAACACGTTGGCGGAGGTCTGGGTACCTGCCCCGTCAGGGGAGTTGCTGTCGGTTCCCGAAGGCGCTGAATACTTGAGGAAAAAGGACGAATACGTTGTGTATAGTGTTGGACAAGGCACGTGGACGTTTGTTACCAGTAAGTTGGAGTAACTATTGCCCATCTAAAGGAAGAGGAGAGTATTGATCATTAAAACGGTATAAAAAATAGTTTGGGAATGTGATTTTGGAATGGCTTAAATCTGCTTTTCAGCAATGATGGGGTTGGGTGTGAGCATCTTGTTCAAAGCTTCGCCTTTTTAATCAGCCAACTATCCATCATGGTGTTGTAATACTCATCATCGTCGGACAATCGGTAGACCATGAAATGTTGTCCGTCGGGATTGTCGCTGAACTTGTTGTAGCCGGTTTCGGGATTTATTTCCACGTTTATCCGTTTGGTTCCCAGCCTGGTGGTTTCACTCAAGGCGAGTCCTCCCGCCCATACGCCGAACGGGTCCCACGCGTGGCGGCCAGTTTCCGTGCCGAAAGCGATTAACGATCGGGTAACGATATCGCTTTTCCTTTTGTCCAAGGCTTGCAGTTGGGCGCCGCACCTTAGTTTCCCGCCGACATCGTTCGTGAAGAAGAGTATCGGGTAGGGCCAGTATTTGCTCACGTGATCGATGGCCTTTCTGGCCTCTTCGGCGAAAAAGAAGTTGTTGTCCCTCCCCTCCGGGTACGAACCACCCACGATATATAATTGGCCACCTTTCTTTTTCACGAGCTCAACACCGGTTAGCTCTGAATATTTATCGGGCCCGCTTTTCAGCAGCATCTCCAAGTTGGTTACATACCCGGTGGTCACGATGTCTACTGGTGTGTCACTTTCAGCTAATATCTTTCGATACATTTTCACCGCGTCGTACGCGTTCACTTCACCATCGCTGTACTCTTGCATCAGGTCCCAGTAGGGCGATTCGTCCGGTATATCTACCGAGCTTTTCCCGATAAGCACATCGGGTTTCCCTTCATAAAGGAGGAAACCACGAAGCGCTTCCAAGTTGTTTTTACCGACTACCGAGAAAGCCACCCCCTGTAAGTCGATAATGCCCTCGTCATCAAAGGCAGTGGCAATCCTTACCGCGCACACGTCATCCACGTCCGTACACATGTCGACATCCAGGATCATCTTTTTCCTTGGAGTGCTGTTTAGGTACAGCTCCCGCGTGTTTCTCGCGGTTGATACGACGTGGAACTTTGATCCCGGGATAGTTGCAGGTGCCTTGCACCCGAGAAGTGCCACGAAGAGTAAGGGTGCAAAGGTTTTTCTCATCCCCTCGTGACGACTAAAGTTCGACAATGGTTCCGCCGATGTAGCGTATCCCGTTTTCTCTCGTGATGTAGTAAACCACCAGCACCCTCCCATCATCGAGCACAACCGGCCATGAATAGCCCACGTCGGTTCCCGGTCCGTTATCGTCCCTAAGCACGATCTCCTTGGCCGTTGCAAAGTCGGTACACTCGGCATTCAGTATTCTTGCACGGATGCCACAGGGATTCCTGCGGTAGCCATAGGTTACGAACACCCGGTTATCGGGAAGCCTCACGGCGGCCAATGGATGCCCATAGAAGCCCATCGATTCGCAGGTAAAGGTCTTGCCCCCATCCGTTGAACGGGCTATGTGGGCCTGGGAATCGGTAGCCTCCGTCCGTATAAATGCCACCAGGTCGCCTTTAGGGGTTTCATAGACCGACGCCTCGTTAAATACCAAGGAGTCACTCTGGGCAACCACCGCCGAGTAGTGCCAAGTGGAACCTTTGTCATCGGAATAAAGCAGGTGGTTGGATGTCTTGGTAAGCGGGTTATCATCCATAAGGGCTGCCACCCAAAAGATTCGTCCACTCTCGCTTTCATAGAGGGCACCCCTGTTGTACGCGGGCATAAGGTTCCCTAGCGCATCGTGATAAATCGTTCCTTTTACAGGAGGGGGATAAATGGGGCCTTCCCATGTTTTCCCGTTATCGAAAGAACGTAATATGTAGCCTCCAAGCGCCACGTTACCGCTTTCACTGAAAACGGGCTGCTTCATGTTTGCCACGGCATCATGTCTCACCACTGCCCACCCGTAACTGGTGCAGAGCAAGGTGCCATCTCGCAACCGCAATAAGCAGGGGTCTTGCGATCCACCGAAAGGGTGCGCGTAGATGAGCTCCGGCTCCTTCGTCCAATGGATACCATCCTTTGAACGGACCATCACCAGGTAGCTGTTGGGGTCTATATGCGTGTTGTATCCTTCCCCGAACACTGTCCTGTTGGGGGCTCGTCGAAATGCCACGATAAACCCGTCATCGCTCTTCGCGATAGAGGGGAAGGTGGAATAGAATCGCGGATCCTCGTACACGACGATGTTCTGCAGGCTTTTTACCTCATTGCGGGAAGCGGAACTGAAGCAACTGTTCCAGAACTCCTCTTTCATCTTATTCGCATTGATGTCGGTATAGATGTATACCTTTCTATTGAGGGTTCCAGGGGGTGTATAGACCATTTTCTCCTTGGCCCACTCCGGGTTTGTTATCGCGTATATAAGCGCGACGTCCCACATGATCCGTGAGCCGTTGGGATCGTCCTTCGTCCACTTTCTCCACCTCTCCCGGATAAAGGCACCGACCCCATCTTCTCCCTCAAGTTTGGTGATGGACCTGGCATTGTGAAAACTCAGCAACACGCTCACGTTGTTGGGCATGATATGAAACTCAAGGTCACGCGTATCGCAAAGCAGGTCAAAGGCATCCAGGTCGTTGGCGATATTAAATTCCCCTTCACCAACCCAAAGGTCTTTTTCGAAATCGTACGTTTGCCCCAGCCAGTAGAGTGAAATCTTTTTTGCTATTTCGGGCCGCAGCATGATGGCCGATGCCACGTTGGTGAGTGCTCCGGTGCTGATGATGGTGAGTTTTTTGCTCTCGGGTAGCTTGAGGGCTTCTTGAATAATGAAATCGGCTGACTCGCTTTCCCTTGGCTTGTTATCCTCTTTGCCCCTCTCGTACACTATCTTCTTTTCACTTCCCTGCAGCACCGGGATATCTTCCCTATCTAGCAGTTGCATGAGGATAACGTTCACCAACCAGCTCGTGTAGGCGGTGTTGCTTTTCCAATTGGGGTCATGTCCCTCCAGTACCGTGTGGTTACGTCCGTCCCACTGCACGGATGTGAGTCCTATGACGTCAAGGCCGGGCGACTTCAGGGCTGCGGTAATGGCCAACAGGTCATCCAGTTCGTTATCGGTGTCCGCGTCAATAATCACGTTTTTGACTTGGGCGTTCAGCGCTACCGACAACGCGATGAAGATAAACAGTAGGCTCTTTTTTCTCATATTGTTTGAATTTTTACCCGTTCGTTAGGTGAGACCCTAACGAAACCTTCCAACGAAGGTAATGAAATATTAAATATAGAGGCGATGATGGGTATAGCGTCACAGTTTCGCTTTTTTAATCAGCCAACTATCCATCATGGTATTGTAATAGTTATCATCGTCAGATAGCCTGAAGATTACGAAATGTTTCCCATCATCCGCATTCGTGAATCTATTTTCGCCTGTTTCAATGTTTATTTCCATGTTTACCCGTTTGACCCCTAACTTGGTGGTTTCACTTAAAGCTAGTCCTCCAGCCCACACACCGAAAGGATCCCAGGCATGCCTGCCGCTTTCTGTACCAAATGCAACCAATGAGCGAGTTACGATATCTTTGTTTTCTTTGTCTAACGCTTGTAGCTGAGCCCCACAATTCAGTTTGCCGCCTATTTCACTGGTGAAGAATAAAATAGGGTAGGGCCAGTTCTTATGTACATAATCGATTGCCTTTTTAGAAGCCCTTGCAAACCAAAAATTGTTGTCACGCCCTTTCGGGTAAACACCACCCACGATATATAATTGGCCACCCTTCTTTTTCACGAGCTCAACGCCTGTTAGCTCTGAATATTTATCGGGCCCGCTTTTCAGCAAATACTCGATGTTGGTTACATACCCGGTGGTTATGATGTCTACCGGTGTGTCGCTTTCAGCCAATATTTTCCTATACATGCTTATTGCATCATAGGCGTTTACGTTGCCATCGCTGTACTCGCACATGAGTTCCCAATAGGGTGAGTGGTGAGGGGCGTTGTCAACCGCGCTCCTGCCTATTAAAACATCCGGTTTCCCCTCGTAAAGTAGAAACCCCCTCATCGCTTCCAAGTTGTTTTCGGCAGTCACAGAATAAGCAATTCCCCTTAGGTCGATAATGCCCTCGTCGTCAAATGCCGTCGCGATTCTCACGGCGCATACATCATCTACATCGGTGCACATATCAACATCTAGGATCATCTTTTTCCCGGGTGAACTGTTCAAAAATAGCTCATGTGGATTTCTATCTCCTATAATAAGATCATATGGATTATCTCGATGGCTATCCTGTACTTTACAACCCGAAAAAATGATGATAAATGAAAAAACTAAAACCCTGTTTTTCATTCGTTTAATTTGTTTTTATAATACCCGATAGGTGACCTCTTTTACCACCCATTGCATATACGGGAGAACATGTGTCAAATAGGGCAAGCCGACGTGGTTTGCCCTATTTCAACTAAAAAACTATAAGGATGTTTAATGAACACCCCAGGCCGTCTTTATTTGGGGTTTACGTATTGTCCCCATATTTTTACCTCCTGAATATAACATTGCTCATGTTCAGTATTTATGAAAACGAACCTTATATACCTAACGGGTATAGCGGTAGCTTCTGGATCAACGGTTAGTTCATAACCAGCCCAACGCCTATCACGGTCATCCGCGGTCCATTCGCTCTCGTAATATGCACCCGATGGTGTTGGACGAATCTGAACATCTCCTAACTTGGACCAATCGTTTTTCCATGTATCCTTTCCTTCAACATAGGGAGGCACATTCCATTCTGTCCAATAGTTTAAGCTTTCCGTTATGTTGTCAAAGTCCCTCGGACCTCCTTTTGGCGTTTTGTTCGTTCCCCAAATTTCAACTACGTCAGGGAATACATCTGAATTCCAGGGGAATGCCCAAAATTTAAACCTGCTTAATTTAACCTCTTCTTTAAGGTCAAAAATAAAGTACATTGGGAGTAAGTAGGTGAGATCTTCCGTGTTATCTGGGAAATAGTTGTCTAGAATAGGTTTCTTGACGTGAGTCCAATAATTCCAGTCGTCATAAACTCCATCTACCATCAAACCCCAAGTGTGTCTACCCCCACTCCAAATCTGGTCCCATCCGCCACCTTCAGCTCTCATGGCATCTCCTCTCCAAACCCTGGTGCCATCATATAGGCCGTAAGCTATATCCCAAATGGGATCCCCGGTATTAGGGTCTTTTGGCAATATTTCCGTTTCAAATAATGGGGTTGTAGTGAACTCAATAGGTTCCGCGTAATTATCCCACCTGTCCCTAACCTCAATTCTAAATCGTCTTTCAACAGCATCGTATCCTCTAAAAGAAAATTCGCCGTTCTCTTCTACTGAGTAGTATGTATCGTCATAGCTCATTATCCCAATGGAGTCTTCATAGAAAAGGGATAAAGCGATGTTCTCATCAAAATCATTAACCCATTTAACGAATATACCTCCAAAAGTAGCACTTGCCTCAATGGTTTCCCGGATTAACTGGATTGGGGGAGTTAGTGGTTTTATCCTAACATCAACAGGTACCGATTCATTAAAACTTTTATCTACGGCAATTAACTTGATGCTCCTCTCTTCTGTATCAGGGAACCCATTCAACTGTATGGTGTCAACGTATATAGAGGAAAACATCTCCATTTCCTGGCCATCGCTTGTTAGGGAATAAACAGCTTTTACTCCCATTAGATCACTGTCTGACGGCCTGTTGTACGTTATTATGGCGCCTCCATTTATATTCTCAACCTTTGGATTCGTGATGGGACCCGGTGGAACATTGTCTTTCGGATCACTCATGTCTGGGACTTCATTGCATGCCCAAACGAAAAACAATGATGATGCGATAATTAAAAAAACTTTTTTTCTCATAACTCTTTCACTTATTAATTTACCACCCTGGGTTTTGAACCAAGTTTTTGTTTTTAAGTATTTCAGAAGTTTGTATCGGCCAGAGATAATCCTTTTTATCAAACTTCAATTTGTAAATATCCCGCATTATGTAAAACTCTTCGGGAGCGGTTCCTCTAGCAGTCCACCCTCTTATGGGTTGATTCATGTAGTGTTCGGCTAATTTCCACCTTCGTAAATCCCAAAAGCGATGACCTTCGAAAGCCAGTTCGTTTAAACGCTCATTCTGGATGATCTCCCTCATACCTTCCTTGTTCAAGGGTTTATCCGGATTTGTTGAATGGAGCCTCCAGCTGTCAAGTACGCCTTCAAGCCCACTGCGTTTTCTCACCTTATCAATATATTCGTATACTTCAGCATCGGGTCTGCTTTTTGTTTCGTTCAGTGCTTCGGCATACATCAAGTAGAGGTCGGCTAACCTAATGATTGGCCACGAGTAATCATAATACTGGGCATTGCTATTTGGCACTTGTGTTGTCATGTAATGTACCACTTTTGAAGGCATATACCCGGTAACCGAGTGGTTTGTTGAATAAAACCCGGCTGGTTGCATTAGCGCCCTGTAAGGGGTGAGGTGAAAATCCCTATCTTTACTTATTTTCCCGGCACCGTAATATAAGCCACCATCAAAACTGATGGAACCATAAAAACGATATTCCCGGTTGAAATGTAGGTTGATCGTGGTAAATCCTTCTCTAACGAAACGGCTGTGGGCTCTATCGCCTTTTCTCAGTCCATACCAGTCCACCCCTACCCAATCTTTATCCTCGTCAATCGGCACGCCATTTTTAGAGTAAAATTGTTCAACAATCCTTAAGGGAACCGCGTAAATCATGTTTACGCCCAGTTTGCTATACACCCCAAAGAAAGCTTGATTTTGCAAGTGCACGGTTCCGCCACGTCCATCACCCCAAATTATCTCATCGTTCCATCGTTCTACTACGGCTGCCCTCACATTCATGGCTAAAATTGTTGAGTCGTGCAAATTCTTAGAGAATGCACCCTCGTGGTAATCATACAACTCATGACCTGCTTCATGAGCCACGGTAATAGCCTCTTTTAAGGCCTTGGCTGCCTGTTCCCATTTTTCGGCTTTGTATTCTTTAGGGAATAAATTAATATTGCGATTATCAACGAAATTGGCGTAATCTGGATTCCCATTGAATAGCGGGCTTGCTATCAGGGTTAATACTTTTGCCTTTAAGGCCAGGGCCATGGGTTTAGTTGCCCTTCCCAAGTCTCTGAAAATATCGTTAACATTCATGGGTAGCGAGGGAATAGCTTCATCAAGCAATTGCACTATATAGCTTGCCACGGAGTCCACGGGTTGCCTGTATACCTGGACCTCTTCAGGAGAGGCATACATGGGAGTGTTTTCCTTAACAATCGGGATAGGGCCATACATTCGTAACAGGAAATAATGGAAGTAGGCTTTCAGAAACTTTACCTCCGCAATCCACTGTTCACGTTCATAGTCGTATAAGTCAAACGGTTTATGAATGTTTTCCAGGAAAACATTGGCGTCTCTCAATCCGGTCCACATTCTTGTTGCCCCATTTGGAGTGCCACTTTGATTACTTGACCAATAGTTGGCTAGAGGACTTTGGGTGTTTTGTTCTCCCTTGGCTATTCTCCAAAGTATAGGATCCCAATAACCCGGGGAAGTTTCCATTAACCAGCATTCATCGCCTCCGGCTAACGCAGGGTTATTGCTTAGATGACTTAAATTGGGAATAAAGCCATAAATCCCATATAGAAAGCCCTCTGCCTCATGGCGATTTTTAAAAGCATGATCAACAGTTGGTATATTATCTGGAACAATGTCTAAATAGTCTTTACAAGAAACGGTAATTAGACAAGCTGCAGAAATTATCGTTACTAAAAGAGCCGTTTTATTTTTTTTCATAATTGTTTCCTTGAGTTAATTAAATAAATCAGAATGAAATACTTAAACCTAAGTTCATGGTTTTTTGAATGGGATATCCAAGACCACTACCTCCCATTTCGACATCCCAAAGCTTGAACTTGCTCCATAGCATTAGGTTAGTGCCGCTAAAATAAAGTCTAAGTTGCTCTAAACCTACGTGCTTTGTAATGCTCCCCGGTAATGTGTAACCAAACTCAACACTTTTGAGGCGAAGGAAAGAACCATCTCGCATAAACATGGAGTTTCTCTGGGTGTTATTGCCGATTCTATAATTCGACAGCCTAGGCCATTTCGCTTCTGGATTGGGGTTTAACTCAGACCAATAGTCATCTGCAATAAATTGAGCTAACCCGGTTTGTGCTCTTCCCCCACTAACGTCATATTCAATAAACGGGGATAAATCATAAGCGTTCACCCAAAACGTTGATCTTGCCGAACCTTGAAAGAAAAATGAAAAATCAAAACCTTTGTATCCCGTTGAAAGACCAAATCCATAGTTTATTTCGGGTGTTGTGGGATGTCCCATTGGCGTTAAATCCAATTCATTAATAATGTTATCACCATTCATATCCTTATATTTGATGTCACCAGGACCATATTCGCCAAATTCCTGACGCGGTGAGTTTTCAACATCTTTTTCATCTATAAAAAGCCTTTCGGCTATATAGCCCCACCCTTGTGAGATGGGATAACCTATTCTACTTCTCCATGGTGCACCCGCGGCTTCAAAGTCAGGTTCCTCGAAAACTTTAAACGTTGATCTAGCATAGGTGAAGTTACCTCTTCCAATAAACCATAAGCCGTTTTGGAACCATTGGTTATAATCTAATGAAATATCTATCCCCTGACCATAAGCCTCTCCAATATTGGATTGCGGTGTTGCCCATAATCCCATTGTACTGGGAATATCCGCACGGTATTGAAGGATGTTTTCTCTGTGCTCTTTATATATATCGGTGATAATATTTACCTTGCCATCAAAAAGTCCTAGTTCTATACCCAAATTTTGCTTGTAGGAGACCTCCCAAGTAATTAATGGATTTGAGTAGTGTGATATGCTGGTTCCCGACCTTCTTCTGCCAGGAACATCATAACCGGTTCCAAACGAGTTGCCCGCGTTGATTTGTACCCGAGAAAGATAAAAAAACCTTTCCGCGCCAATCTGGTCATTACCTACCAAGCCATATGTTCCCCGTACTTTCAATAATGATACCAGGTTGGCGATAGGACCCTCCCAAAACTGTTCGTTGGATAATATCCAACCAAGCCCGAATGATGGGAAAAATCCCCAGCGATGGTTGGCATCAAACTTTTCAGAACCATTGTATCCAAAATTGAATTCGGAAAAATACCTCGAATCAAATCCATAGGTAAATCGACCGGCTAACCCAAGATTTCTTTGTGGTAGTGATGCTGACAGTGATCCCGCATTGCCATTTAATGCATTGCGGGTCATAAACACCAACATCCCAGAAACGTCATGCTTATCATCAAATATTTTATTGTACATCAGTGACGATTCTGAATATATCGAGGTGTTAACCGTTTTACCACCCTCGTTATAACTAAGGTATTCTCTTCCACCTTCAGGATTTAGTTCCATTAACCTGTATTCACCTGTTTTGCGGTTGTAGCCCGTCATGGTGTAATAAAAGGGGGCAAAGGATCGAGAAAGGTTGAAATTTGAATACCTGATCGTATTGGCTAAAAACCTGGCTTTTAAACCATCAACCCATTGACTAAAATCCTGTTCCAACTCAATTTGTGCCATCATGGTTGAACTGTTAGATGCCCTATAGCCTCTAACCATCTCAGCGTAAGGATTCAGGTATTGGCCTTGATCCATGTTACCGAATAAAATATGCTGGGAGTTGGCATATGTTTTGTCTGGCAGGTAGTACGCCGGAAAGTTCACCGGGCTTACCCTTAGCGTGTTATAGTAAAGCTCGCTACCTCCCGGGATGGGACCAGTGTAGTCATCAAACGCCCCGCTAACCCTAACAACAGCTTTTGTAGATTCAGTAAGATTCATGTCAATATTTGATCTTACCGTATATTTCCTTAAATCGATATTGTTGTTAAACTCGTTTAGGTTAGATTGTTTCATTATCCCATTGTCACGTGATACCGAACCGGCAATATAATACCGGGCCACTTTCCCCCCCTCCTGAAATGTTTAGATTCGCCCTTTGGTTCGATGTAACATCTTCAAAAAGCATTTCCATCCAATCAGTCGCCGGATAAGCATAGGGGTCTGTATCGGGCTGTAAAGTCATTTCAATTTTCTCACGTGAATATGGATTTGGGGCTAACGGGTTACGAGTTCTCACTGCTTCATTAGCCATTTTCATGTAGGTGATAGGATCTGCTAGTTTGATTTTTTTGGTCGGAGCGGAAAAGGTGTTTTCAAGCCTTACGTTAACGTTGATTTTACCCTCTTTCCCATGTTTGGTGGTTACTAAAACAACCCCGTTTGCACCCCTAGCACCGTACAGGGTGGTTGCGGTAGCATCTTTTAAAATCGAAAAGCTTTCAATATCATCCGGATGTAAACGTGAAAGATCACCGCTCGTTACTTCCACGTTATCTATAAGAATAAGGGGGTCTACCTTTCCGCTCCCAAAAGTTGTTATCCCACGGATAAAGAACTGCGCATCATCTTGTCCCGGTTCTCCGGAGGTTTGATAAGAAATCATTCCGGCAATTCGCCCGGCAAATGCCGTTGTCAGGTTACTTGAGGGGACCCTTAATTCGCTTACTCTAACCGTCTGAATGGCAGAGATCACGCTCTCTTTTTTCTGTTTGCCAAATGCAACGATCGTCACCTCATCAAGCTCGTCGACCAACTCACTCATCTCAATGTCTAAAACAGTTTTGTCACCAACTTCAACAACCTGTTTTTCCATTCCGACAAAAGAGAACTCTAACTTATCGGTAGGGCTAACATCAATTGAAAACGTTCCATCAATATCTGTTATAACCCCCCTCGTGGTACCTGATATCACAATGGTAACCCCTGCCAGCGGTTCCCCATCGGTATCGGTTACTCTACCTGTTATCGTTTTACCCCGCTGTTGATGTATTGTAACCAGTTTAGCAATATTCGCCGCGTTTTCTCCTGTTTTCTTCGCGAGCACGATATATTTGTTCTTGAATTTATAACCTATATCGGTATCTGAAAACGCTTCTTCAAGATAGTTGGAAATTTTGTTTGCATTTTTTTTAAAATCGATTTTTCGATCGGTGTCTACTTCACGACTGTTGTAGATGACCAGGTAGTCTGTCTGTTTTTCGATTTCATTGATCAATTGATTAACCGTTGCGGGATTATTTTTAAGTGAAATCACTGCATCCTGTGCATTGGTATCCATTGCCATCATGTGCAAGGTGAAAACAAAAAGGAATAGGAGGCATGTTTTCATGATCTTCAATAAAATCCTAAACTCACTTTTCGGTGAAAAGTGATACCGTGTAATGTTATTTTTCATATATTCGCATGTTTAAAGTGAATACTTAATTGATGGTTGAGTGTTGCTTTAATTCAGGCGGCAGGTGTTGGAGCACTTGTCGCCTTTGCTTTTCAAGTTTATTATGCATAGGCAGTTAATTTTAGATAGTTGATCATCAAATTTTTACTTTGTCAGCGTTATGATATTACTAGTGGTGTCTTTTTCTATTGTAAACGGCTGTATTGTTTGGATGACGCGCAAAATCTCACCGATCCCGTCGCTTTGACGGAATTTACCCGTGTACCTCACGTTGAATATTTCCGGATTATCAACGATGATTTTCACATCGTAATAGAGCTGTAACTTTTCAATGACATCAATTAGCCGCTTATCCTGAAAGCTGTAGATTCCATCCTTCCAAGTATAATTAGGGGTCGAAATGGGCGAGATAGCCATCTTGTGATGTTTGTAAACCATCTGTTCGTTCGGTTTCAAGAGCGCGGAACATCCATTATCCCTTTTCTCGACTATTTTTAATAAACCTTCTACTAACTCCGTTTGAATGTAGTCTGTATTCGGGTACGCACAAACATTAAACTGTGTTCCCAAGACTTGTAGGTCGATCTCTTGGGTGGAAACGATAAATGGCTTTTTGTCTTTAGCCACATCAAAGAATGCTTCACCCATTAGTTCCACGTTTCTGCTACTTCGGGAAAAACGGGACGGGTAGGTTAGGGTCGATTGAGCGTTCAGCCAAACTTGCGTCCCATCTTGTAACGTGATCCGAGCACGTTGGCCGGTTGGAACATAAATGGTGTTTATCGCCGAATTAGTCGCTCTTTTCTGTAGGAAAAGCATACCCCAAATGGTTGACGTTATAAGAATAATCGCGGCAGCCGCGTACTTTAAAATATTGATCTCAAGCTTCCTGTGGGCCTTATGTTTGATCTGCCGCGAGAATCGCTCGTAGCTTTCCTCACCTTCAACGCTATCCTCGGAAAGTGGTAATAGGCCTGAGACGGCACTCAGGTTCTGCAATCGAACAAAGTCAACCATTAACGGGCTATCTTTTTCAATGCGGTGAAACAGTTCCGACTTATTGAAACTCGAAAGTTTACCGGAAAAATATTTTAAAAGTTGTTTATCCATTTTCAATGTTCTATTAATAATGACGAATGGGAATCGAATATTCGCTAAACAAAATTCAAAAAAATCAAATAAAAAAGAATAAAAAGGGGAGGATGTGCTTCTTGAGGAATACCTTTAGTTTCTTGTAAGCGATGACCATTTGGCTCTGCACGGTGTGAATGGAAATGTTGAGTTCACGGGCGATGGCTTTTTGTTTCTTCCCCTCGAGCTTATTCATCACGAATATCTTCCTGCATTTTTCCGGTAGGCTATCGATGGCATTTTGAATAAGGTGCTCAATATCCGGTTCGTTTAAGAATGCGCTATCAAGTGCTTCCAGCGATTCAAACTTCATTTTCAACTCCTGTAGTTGTTCATCTCGTATCGTTTTATTCACCTCTTGCATCAGGGTTTCGCGACGAAGAAAGTCGATGCAACGGTTCTTCAACACGGAGAACAGGTAGCCTTTAAGGTTAACGAAAGAGGAGAACTCCAATTGCTTTTCCCAAATCTCAAAGAAAATATCCTGCACGATATTCTCCGCATCCTCTTCCCTGGCGACGTACTGCCAGGCAAAGCGCTTCATTCGAGCGTAATAGGAAATGTATACTTCTTTGAATTGATCCTTGTATTCCAGAGAAATCCTCTTGTGCATTGTTAACTGATATAATTTCGCGTCAAAAATACAAAAAACATGACAACAACGCAAAGAAATTTTTTTACCCGTCTTTACCGGTTGATGTTGCATTTACCATTTGAACTTACATAGTTTTAAACCTTACTGCATTCTGTTTTCAACACTCACCGAGACCCTGATGACAAACCCTGAAAAGGTGAGGGAAACAGGTGAAACGCATGCATTCAGGGTTTCACCATTCCTCACGGGACGAAAAACGGTTAGAAAAGGATTAAAGTCAATTCTTATTGCTACTTTTGTACTTGCAGCCGGTCGGTTTGTCGCTCTCCCCACGTGGGAGGGAGGAAAGTCCGGGCAACGCAGAGCACCATACTTCCTAACGGGAAGCCGTTCGCGAGGGCAGGCTAGCGTAACAGAAAACAACCGCCACGGCCCTGCCGGGGTAAGGGTGAAAAGGTGAGGTAAGGGCTCACCGGGTGCCATGGTGACGTGGCACGCCGTACGCGCTATGGGTTGCAAGGCCATGTATATCGGATAGGTAGGGTTGCTCGCCCGATGCCGAGGGGTAGGCCGCTACAGGGGGATGGCGACATCGCTCCGCAGATAAATGACAAACACCCGGTTCACCGGGATACAGAACCCGGCTTATAGACCGGCTGCTTTTTTCAGGAACCATCAAGAAGCGATATAGTGAGTAACGCGAGGAAAAAGGGCTGTGATGAAATGGAGGAGCAGGGCAGGATCGGGCGACTTTGGAGCCGGGTAACCCGCGTAATCCAGTTTCTCACGTACGATATCTGGCGCTTGAACCCGGAGTCGATGTCGAACAAGGAAAACATCCTTTTCAACGCGATAAAAACGGTGATGCTGACCGTGCGAAACGTGCAGGAGCTGAATATTGCCGCCAGCGCACGGTCGTTAACCTACCGCACCCTGCTCTCTATCGTGCCGCTGTTGGCCATTATTTTCGCCATCGCCCGCGGGTTCGGGATAGAGAATATCATGCAGAGCGGCCTCTTTAACCTGATGACCGGGGGGAATAGGCACCTGACGGAAATGGTGACCAGCGAGTCGACGGCCGGTGAGCCGAGTGCCAGTGAGCGTACCTACGAGTTCCTCGACATCCTGTTGGAGGCGATTAACAACTCGTTGGAAGAGGCCAAGGGAGGGGGGGTGTTCGCCGGAATAGGTATCCTCCTGTTCCTATACACCATCCTGCTCCTGTTTAACGATATCGAGGCGAATTTCAACAAGATATGGCAGGTGAGCCGGGGGCGGAGCATTGTCCGGAAGATGACCGACTACTCGGCGATGGTGTTGTTTGTCCCCATCTTCTTTATCTTGATCAACGCGCTCAATATCCTGAACTATCCGCAGAACGATACGCTCAAGGCGATTTATATCATGTACCCCATTATCCCCAGGTTGCTGGATATTCTCCCGTTCGTGCTGATCATCTTGCTCTTCACCGCCCTCTACCTGGTTATACCGAACACCAAGGTGAAATTTCAAAACGCGTTCATCGCGGGAATCGTGGCAGGGGTCACCTTTCAATTCGTTCAAATGCTCTACCTTTCCGGGCAGATATGGATTACCCGTTACAACGCGATTTACGGGACATTCGCGGCCATCCCCCTCATGCTCCTCTGGATTCAGCTCTCGTGGTTCATCACCCTGATTGGCGCAGAACTGTCGTACGCCGCACAGAACGTGAGAAACTTCTCCTTCGAGAAGGAGACGAAAAATATCAGTCGTAGGTACAGGGATTTCTTCACGCTGATGATCGCGTCGGAGGTGGTGCAACGGTTTGCCAACGAGCTGCCACCCCTTACGGCCGACCGGCTTTCGGTGAGGTGCCAGGTACCCGCCCGTCTTACCCATATCATCCTGGATGAACTGGTGGAGTTGAACGTGCTCTCTCCCACGCCCTCCGCAAGCGATGAGCGGGTGGTCGCCTTTCAGCCGGCGGTGGACATCAACCTCATCTCGGTGAGTTATGTCCTGTCGAAACTCGACTCCAAGGGATCGGAGGATTTCCTGGTCGATACCGATAAAAAGTTTCACGCGCATTGGGAAGCCCTTATCGCGTCGCGAGGCAGCCTGTATGAAGGTAAGCACGATGTGCTGCTGAAGGATTTGGTGATGGAGAAGGAAGAGGGAGAGGAAAAAGTAAACAAGGTGGAAGCGGTGAAGCGAGATGCCACGACAGGAGCTAAGTGATAAAACAATTCGGTGAAGCCAGTTGTTATTCAATGGCGGTACGCACCAAATCATACAAGCAAACTATGTTAAAGATAAAGAACCTGCACGCGATCGTGGAGGGACAGGAGATTTTAAAAGGGATAAACCTTGAAGTGGCTCCCGGTGAGATTCATGCCATCATGGGGCCCAATGGTTCCGGAAAAAGTACACTGGCGTCTGTGCTGGCGGGGAATCCTAAGTTCGAGGTGACACGGGGAAACATTATATTTAAAGGGAGGGACCTGCTGGAGATGGCACCGGAGGAACGGGCATGCGAAGGGCTGTTTCTTAGCTTCCAGTACCCGGTGGAAATACCCGGAGTGAGCATGGTGAACTTCACGCGGGCTTCCATCAACGCGCAACGTAAATACCGGGGGGAGGCCCCCATCTCGGCAAGCGAGTTCCTGAAGATGATGCGTGATAAACGGGAACTGCTGGGGATGGACAGCCAGCTGGTGAGCCGCTCGGTCAACGAGGGGTTCTCCGGGGGGGAGAAGAAGAAAAACGAGATATTCCAAATGGCGATGCTTAACCCGCTGCTATCCATCCTGGACGAGACCGATTCGGGCCTTGATATCGATGCGTTGCGGGTGGTGGCCGAAGGGGTGAACAGGCTGCATACCAAGGAGAACGCGACCATCCTAATCACGCACTACCAGCGCCTGCTGGAGTATATCAAGCCCCATCGGGTACATGTGCTGTACAACGGTAAGATCGTGAAGTCGGGAGATCCCGAATTGGCACTGGAGCTGGAACGCAGGGGGTATGACTGGATAGTGAATCCTTAAGCGATGAACGAACCAAGTTCTACTCCGGGTGTATGGGGTGCGTTTGGTTGCAGAACTCGTAACTGGTGCACCGATCGTTAAGCCTAATTTTAAGATGATTGAGGAACAGTACATAGCGTTATTTGAACAATACCGAGGAGAGGTGGATAAGTACTCCGCGGAGGGGATGAACAGGCTTCGCGATGCGGCTCTGGAGGCGTTTAAACGAACAGGCTTCCCTACCACCAAACAGGAGGAGTACCGCCACTCGAATATCGTACACACCTTCGACGCAGACCTGGGACTGAACCTCCGGAATATTCCCGTGAATGTGAGTCCGTACGACGCGTTCAAGTGCAATGTACCCAACCTCGATACCCACCTCTGCTTTCTGGTTAACGACCGCTATTATGGTAAGGTGGAGCAAGGAGAACTTCACAAGCATGAGCAATTTAGCAAAATAAAACCAGACTACTACGGCAAGTTAAAGCAGGAGGAGCCCCTTCCCGAAGGGGCCTTCGTGGGGAGCTTGCGTCTTTTTTCCGAAAAATACCCGGAACAGTTTGAAGCGCACTACGGGAAGATAGCCGATTACACCGGTAATGGTACGGTGGCGTATAATACCCTGTTCGCCCAAGATGGTTTCGTGGTGTACGTCCCTAAGAACGTGACGCTCGAGAAGCCGCTCCAGCTGATAAACATCTTGCGAGGGGGGGTAGACCTGAACGTGAACCGGCGAAACCTGATTATCGCCGAGGAGAACGCGCGGGTGAAGCTGCTGGTGTGCGACCACGCGGTAGACGACGTCCACTTCGTGGTGACACAGGTAACCGAGATCGCGGCAGAGGCCTCGGCGCAGGTGGACCTCTACGAGCTGGAGGAAAACTCGACGAAGGTAACCCGCTTGAACAACCTCTTTTGCGAGCAGAAAGAACGCTCTGTCGTCCACGTTACCGGCATTACCCTTCATAACGGGTTCACCCGTAACAACTACCGCTTTAAGTTGTTGGGCGAGCACGCGGACGTGCACGCTGGAGGGTTGGCCATTTGCGACAAGAAGCAACACGTGGACAACTTCGTGTTCGTGGATCATGCCGTCCCGCGAGGTACCAGCAACCAGCTGTTCAAGACGGTCCTGCAGGAGGAGGCCACCGGAGTGTTCCGCGGGAGGATATTGGTGGAGAAAGATGCCCAGCAGACGCTGGCGTACCAGGTGAACAGAAACTTGGTCATGTCGGACAAGGCACGAATGTTCGCGCAACCGCAACTGGAGATTTATGCCGATGACGTGAAGTGTTCGCACGGGCTCACCACCGGTCACCTCGACGAAGAGGCACGCTTTTACATGCAGGCAAGGGGTATCAGTGCCGAGGAGGCACAGTTGATGTTGATGGTGGCCTTCACGCGTGACGTGGTGGATATGGTTCGGATACCGGCGCTGCAAGAGCGTTTGGTTCACCTTATCGACAAGCGCTTCCGGGGCGAGTTTACCCGTTGCGGTAACTGCGAGATATGTATGTAATTGGACGGGGATGTAAATAACCACTTCATGTTTTTTGACGTACATAAAATAAGGGCCGACTTCCCGATTCTTTCCCGGGAGGTTCATGGCTATCCTTTGGTCTACCTTGATAACGCCGCGACCACGCAGAAGCCTCGACAGGTACTGGAGAAGATCACGGAAGTCTACACCACGGCGAACGGTAATGTGCATCGGGGGGTCCACTCCCTTAGTCAAGCGGCGACGAACCAGTTTGAGTCCTCCCGCGAGACGGTGCGCCGGTTCATCAACGCGGCCTCGATCAACGAGATCGTTTTCACCAAGGGAGCTACAGAGGCGATCAACCTGGTCGCCTCGTCGTTCTGCAGTAGCCAATGCCGTGCCGACGATGAGGTATTGATCACCGCGATGGAGCACCACTCCAATATCGTCCCGTGGCAGCTCCAACGTGAGCGGATGGGCATCCAACTGAAAGTGGCACCTATTACCCCGGCAGGCGAACTGGTCATGGAGGAGTTCGAAAGGCTGATTTCGAGTAAAACCAAGCTGATAGCCGTTACGCATCTCTCTAACGTGTTGGGAACGGTTAACCCGGTGGGGGAGATCGTGAAGGTAGCCCGGCAATATGGCGTGCCGGTACTGATCGATGCGGCCCAGAGCGTACCCCACATCCAAGTGGATGTGCAAGCGCTTGATTGCGACTTTCTGACCTTCTCCGCTCACAAGGTGTACGGGCCGACCGGGGTGGGCGTCCTTTACGCCAAAGAGGAGTGGCTGAACCTCCTCCCGCCCTACCAAGGTGGGGGGGAGATGATTGAGAGCGTGACTTTTGAGGAGACCACCTATAACCGGCTGCCCTTTAAGTTCGAGGCGGGAACGCCCGATTTCGTGGGTACCACTGCCCTTGCTGCCGCCCTGGATTACCTCACCGCCATCGGGATCGAGCGGGTTGAGCGGTATGAGAAGGATCTGTTGAATTACGCTACCGAACGTCTCCTCGCGATACCGGGGCTACGTATCGTGGGTACCGCCAAGGAAAAAAGCAGCGTGATTTCGTTCCTGATAGAGGGGATTCACCCGTATGATCTGGGGACTTTGCTCGACGGGATGGGTATCGCCGTTCGTACCGGTCACCACTGCGCCGAACCGCTGATGCGTGCCCTAGGCATTGACGGTACGGTACGTGCCTCGTTTGCTTTCTATAACACCCGGGAGGAGATCGACCGATTGGCGGAAGGGATTGAACGAATCGCCAAGATGTTTTAATCGGGTTTCTAAAACGGTTTGGTTGAGAAACAACGAAGAGAACCAACGAAGAGAACCAGATGCTCTTCTATAATGCTCGGTTTCTTGGCGAAACATCTGAACTAGTCTGCTGTTTTGGCTATAAGTAGAACAGTTGCAATGGATGTAGTATGTTATAGAACATACGATGTCTTCTGTTATAATTGATGGAATATCAATAATTTTGCCTTATATCTTACCTTTCGATGTTCTGTCAATGGTTAATTGTTTTCAATGATCAATGTACGGTATTCAATAGATAGGAATAATTAAAGATAATGCCAATGATGTTCGTTTAGAACTTTTAGTTATTAAACCATGTCTTTACAATAAACTTTATTTTTTATCAATATGGCACGACTAGTTACACTTTACACCCTGCAGTGGGGTGATTTATCACTGGAAGAGGTATGTATTAAGGCGAAGGAGTTCGGCTATGACGGCCTTGAGTTGGGACTTCCCGATCATTTAGACGTACGCCAAACCGACCCGGCATACTATCAAGGCATCAAGGATTTGTTGGGGAAGTATGGGCTGCAGTTGCGAACCATTTCCACCCATTTGGTGGGGCAGGCCGTGTGCGACAAAATCGATGAGCGGCACAAAGGGATCTTACCCGATTACATTTGGGGAGACGGTGATCCTGAAGGGGTTCGTCAACGAGCAGCTGAAGAGTTGATTCGTACGGCCAAAGCAGCAAAAGCCTTGGGCTTGGATACCGTTGTCGGTTTCACCGGAAGCCCGATATGGCATTTACTCTATTCTTTCCCGCCTGTCCCAGAGTCTACCATCGAAGAGGGATACAAGGATTTCGCCAACCGATTCATTCCTATTATGGATGAGTATCAAAAGCTAGGCGTTCGTTTTGCACTGGAAGTGCATCCTACTGAAATCGCTTTCGACACGTTTTCTGCACGTCGGGCCTTGGAAGCGTTGGATTATCACCCTGCATTCGGGTTCAATTACGATCCCA
The DNA here is from genome assembly GCA_033808735.1 of Fermentimonas sp. Taxonomy (GTDB): domain Bacteria; phylum Bacteroidota; class Bacteroidia; order Bacteroidales; family Dysgonomonadaceae; genus Proteiniphilum. Next base: position 100,926 of record JAPXNA010000009.1, on the reverse strand, counting down.
GCCATTTAGGTTATCAGGGGGTAGATTACGTGGATTTTATCTACGAGTTCGCGGACAGGATTTTCCACGTCCACATGAAAGATGCTTACTGGAGCGATACACCAAAACAGGTGGGCGTATTCGGAGGGCACGTACCCTTTGGCGATCCACGCCGTTATTGGAACTTCCGTAGCGTGGGACGGGGGAAAGTGAATTTCGAGGAGATCATTCGTGCACTAAACGCTATCGGGTACCAGGGCCCGCTCTCCATCGAATGGGAAGACAGCGCCATGGATCGTGAGCACGGCGCCCGCGAATCGTGTGAATTCACCAAACGAATAGATTTTCAACTTTCGGCACACGCTTTCGATGCATTTTTCGCGAAATAATATATATCAAGTCGGAAAATCGAAACTGGAGACTGGAAGAGAGAAGTTTTTTAATGGAATCCGTTTTATTTAACCTCGGATTTTAAACAATTCAACATAAGAGTCTTGATCCTAATATCCTGTCTCTTAGTTCTAAAAAACAAACAAATGGAAAAAAGACGATTAAAAATGGGAATGGTCGGAGGTGGTATTACCGGCTTTATCGGCGCTATTCACCTGCGCGCCGCCTTAATGGAAAACATGGTGGAACTGGTCTGCGGTTGCTTCAGTTCGAATCCCGAAACATCGAAAGAATCGGGACGGGCATATTACTTACCAGACAACCGTATTTACGCCACGTATCAGGAGATGTTCGAAAAGGAAATGGATCTTCCCGAAGATGAAAGAATGGATTTCGTGGCAATTGTAACGCCCAACAAATACCATTTCGAACCGGCCATGATGGCACTGGAAAGAGGTATTCACGTGGTACTGGACAAACCCATGACTTTTTCCCTGGAAGAAGCCAGGGCACTTCAGATAAAAGTGGAAGAAACCGGGTTGGTACTTGCCTTAACCCACGTTTACACCGGATATCCGGCGGTAAAAGAGATGAAAGCGAGAATTGCCGCGGGCGAACTGGGTAAATTGCGCCGCGTGTATGTAGAATATCCGCAGGGATGGTTGGCCGAACGCATTGAGTTGCAAGATGGAAACAACGCGTGGTGGCGCACCGATCCAAAATTCTCGGGGAAAGCCGGCTGCATGGGTGACATCGGAACACACGCCTGGCACTTGTGTGAGTACGTTACCGGCTTAAAGGTGGAGGAGCTTTGTGCCGAATTAAACACGTTCGTCCCCGGGCGTCCAATCGATGATGATGGAGCCGCGCTGATGCGGATGGAACAGGGAGTCAAGGCATTGCTGTCAGCCAGTCAGGTCGCGGTGGGCGAAGCCAACAACATAAATATACGTGTTTACGGTGAAAAGGGTGGAATGCAGTGGATTCAGGAGCACCCAAATGAGCTTTTTCTGAAAAAACCAAATAGCCCCAAAGAGGTGCTCCACGTCGGTGGGAATCAACCCTACCTGGGTAAAACGGCCCAGTGGAACATACGTACCCCGGGAGGTCATCCCGAAGGATTCATTGAAGCTTTTGCCAATATCTACCGCAATTTCACGCTCACCGTGATGGCTAAAATGAAAGGTGAAGAACCATCGGCCGAAACGCTGGATTTCCCGAACGTGTATGATGGCGTTCGCGGTATGCAGTTCATTGAAACAGTAGTTGAGTCGGGCTGGAGCGATGGGCCGAAGTGGTTGAAATGGATAGAGTAAAGGTCAATTGTTGGAATTTTAAATCATAGAAAAACGACATGAAAAAAATGAAAAGACGATCATTCTTAGCAAATTCTGCTATACTGGGTGCAGGGATACCTATAGGTGTGGCAACCCCCACGTTCTTATCTTCCTGCTCAAATAATGGTGAAAAATCCACGAACAAAAGTTTTACCCCGGAAGAGCTTGGCATGTTTTCATTTGTTGATACAGCACCGGAAGGTGAACCTTTAAAAGCAGCGCTTATAGGTTGTGGGGACAGGGGTACTGGAGCAGCGGTCAATTTCTTAGAGTCAGGCCCCGGTGTTTCGATTATCGCGTTGGCTGACGTTTTCACTGACAGACTTGAAAATTGCAGAAAGGTTCTTTTGGAAAGATTTGACAACAAGGTTGAAGATAACAGTTGTTACATCGGGTTCGAAGCTTATAAAGAAGTACTGGCACGGCCTGATATAGATATTGTCTTACTTTGTACGCCCACTCATTTTCGTCCCGAAACATTCAGGGCTTCGGTTGAAGCGGGGAAGCATATCTTCATGGAAAAACCATGTGCAGTAGATCCCACGGGGATACGCACGGTGATTGCAGCGGCCAAGGTGGCTACATCCAAAGGCTTGACGGTTATTACAGGAAATCAACGCAGACATCGCCGCGATTATTGGGAGGCTTACATTCAAGTACGAAACGGGATAATTGGAGAGATAGTGTCGGCATCATCCCATTGGAATCAGGGAGCATGGTGGAACAAAGCAAAACGTCCAGAGTGGAGTGACATGGAGTATTGTATCCGTAACTGGTTCAATATAAAATGGCTCAGTGGAGACCATATTCTAGATCAGGGGATTCATAATATCGACATAGTTACTTGGTTCATGGGCGAAAGACCTGTTAAAGCCGTTGGTTTTGGTGGCCGTGCTCGTCGACTAACCGGTGACATTTTCGATTTTTTCAGTGTTGATTATTATTACAACAACAACAAGCGTATGTTGCACACGGCACGTCAAATTGACGGGTGTGACGGCAACGTATCTGAACAAGTGTTAGGCGCCAAGGGTGTCGCTCAGCTAAATGATCAGGGAGAGATGAGGATAGTGGATTACGCGGGGAATATATTGTGGGAATACGATTATGAAAACAAACCCGTGAAGAATCCTTATCAACAAGAACACATTCACTTAGTTGAGTCTGTACGATTAGACAAAAAAATAAACCAGGCAGAAGATCTGGCTTATTCCACACTTGTAGCTATTCTTGGAAGAGAATCTGCATATACAGGCAAAGCCATCACATGGGATGAAATTATGGCGTCAGACCTTAGGTATGGTCCGGAAAAATATGAATTAGGGGCACTCCCGGACTATCACGAAGGTGTCGCACCTGTTCCGGGTAGAGATCCTGGCTCACCAATGTAATAAGTAGAGAAGAATAGGCATGTGAGAAAATGTAAAATTATCAAGTATTAATGTTTGAATTAATGGAAAAACAATCAAAAAAAGTAACCAGAAGAGAATTCTTGGGCATGTCCGCGTTGGGACTGACAGGATTAACTATTTTGCCAAGTTGGACGATAAACGGTATTCGGATACCTCCTAGCGACCGTGTAACTTTCGGGTTCATTGGTCTTGGCCGACAGGGCATCAACGATTTTAGAAGCTTTACAAGATGTCCCGGGGTACAAGTCATCGCGGGGTGTGATGTGGATTCAATCAAAAGAGATCGCTTTAGACAGGTTGTTACCGCTTGGCAAAAAGAGAACAATATGTCGGAGAAATGTGATCTGTATGAATTCTACGAAGAAATGCTGGAGCGTAAAGATATCGATGCGATTGCTGTTGCAACCCCGGATCATTGGCACGCGCTAAACGTGATTCATTCCTGTGACGCGGGCAAAGATGTATATTGTCAGAAACCATTGTCATATACTATCTCCGAGAGTTTGGCCATGGTAAGAGCTGTTCGTCAAAACAAACGCGTCTTGCAAGTTGGTAGTCAACAGCGGTCCGACCGTGAATTCCAAACAGCCATTTCGATGGTAAGAAATGGCAGTATCGGTTACGTCGGTAAAATACACGTTAGGATAGGTGAACCTCCCGCGCCGTTTAATTTACCGGAAGAACCTGTTCCAGACAACTTGAATTTCGATCAATGGTTGGGCCCGTTGAATAGTCCAGTTGTGCATTACAACTCCAAGATGTGCCCACCCATTTCCTATCCTGATTTGAGGGAGAGGGGTGACTGGGCAGCATGGCGTTATTATAGAGAAACCGGTAATGGCTTCACGGGCGACTGGGGAGCACACCATTTTGATATAGCACAAGCTGCAATAGGTATGGATGGATTAGGACCTGTTGAATTTATTCCTGCAGGATATGAAGGCACGGAGTATGCCACGATGAAATATGCCAACGGACAAGTTATGACAGAACAGCCATTCCTTGAAGATAACCCTGAGGCTAAAGGAATTCACTTCATAGGAGATAAGGGATGGATTAAAGTTGCCAGGGGATATATAGAATGTTCCGACCCATCACTTCTCGAAAAATCTGAGCAAAAGATAGCTGAAGGTGAATACGAAATTAGCTCTCCACATATGGCCGATTTTGTTAATAGCGTGAGGTCACGAAAGGAACCTATCGCTCCTGTTGAGGTGGGCTGTTCTACAAATATCCTTTGTTGTATTCTCAATATTGCCTACGAGCTTGGACGTCCGGTAAAATGGGATCCGGTAACATTGAGATTCATTGATGACAAAGAAGCAGAAGCACATCGTTTATATTGGTATGAATACAGAAAACCACATGTCTTGCCGTATTGGGGATAAAGGGTGTGGTAATGTAAAAATAATACGTTTATTGATTGGTGATTCGCTCCACTTCTTCAATGACCAACGGAAGGGCGGGGTATACCATTCCGTGGCCATATCCTTGTAACTCCAATAATCGGGTGTCTTTATGTCCCGCGACCTTCATCATCCGGGCCAGATAGGCGTTTTCTTCATAACGCCCAAGCATTTCCAGCTCTCTATCGCCCGTGATCAGTAAGAGTGGGGCCGCATCGGCACGAACATGAAAAAGTGGGGCGAATTCATCCACAACGGGTTGCGTGTTTTTTATCCCTCGCTGCTTGCGAATGTCATAATGCGTGATAGTATGACCGCTAAGGGGGATTAATCCTGCTATTATGTTGGCATCGATACCGTGTGCCGCCAGGTATTGTTTGTCTAAGCCGGTCATTAACGTGAGGTAACCACCCGCGGAATGCCCCGACACAAATATTTTGGAGGTGCTACCACCGTATTTTTCGATGTTTTTGAATGCCCAGGCTATAGCTGCGGCCGCATCTTCTATATAGGCAGGAGCTTTCACTTTTGGCGAAAGACGGTAATTAACCCCGATAATACAAATGTTCTTGTTTTTCAACATGTCGGGTAACTCTTTTGAACCACCCGTGAGTCCCCCACCGTGAAACCAAACGATGGTGGCGAAATCTTTTTTGTTGGTAGGGTAGTAAATGTCTAACACGCATCTCTCTGAAATGTAGTCGTTTGATTGACGAATATTTTCAGGGTAATAGGGAATGTTTATTTCCGTTTCGTAGAGCGTCTCTTGTGAAAACAGCACTATAGAAACCGCGCTTAAAGCAAGCGTGAAAAGAAACTTTTTCATTTTGGTCTTCTATTTGATAAAAAACATTTTGGGACAGTATCCCGGCAAGTGTCCTCACCGGGAAACTTTATTGCAAAATTCAGGATATTCATATTTTGTGTTATTGGTGTTTAACACAACACAAAGAGAGTGAATATCAATTATAGCTGTTCAACCAGCTTATTCAATAACCAAAATCTCATATAGGTTTACTTTGTCAACTACAAGTTGCGCTTTCCCGTCACTATATTGAAAATCGCATGTTTTTCCCTCTGGCTGTAAAGTAATTTTTAAAGGTTTACTGTCGCATTGAATTGATATGTTTAGTGGGCCTACCGGCTCAATATCATGAATTATTCCCGCGTTCTTGTGGTCTCCGGATGAGTTTACAAGATGTACCAACAACCTGCCTTCTTTCTTACTGACAGACACGTCAATCCAAGGCGACCCGGTTACCTCAATCTTGGGTGTTGGGAATAGCGTTCGCACGGCTTCATTTAGTTGCTCACGCAATGCTACACTTCCACTTTCCTCGTATTCCTTGCCAATCGCGTAAGGCAGAAACCCTATTTTCCCTTTGCCTAACGCCTTGGATACAAATTTATCGCTTTGTAATTGTTCACCTGTCAACATGGCAAACTGACGTGAGGTTTCCTGACCTATTACCAGCAAACTTCCACCTCCTTTAGTGTATTCCACCAGGTCAATACGAAATACTGGAGAAATGTTTTCCCATTCCGGAATTACAATAATCGGGAAACGGCTCATATCACGTGCTAGTATCTCTTCGCTGATTAAATCAACGCTGTACTGATTTTCCAGAAGGCACTGTAGCACACCCTGTGATTGCCCTTTGTATTGTGGGAACAATGATTTTGCGTTACGATGGTAATCACTCGTTGAAAACAGAAGCGCTACCTGTGGAACCTGCACTGAATGATGGCACCAGGGTTGTCGTTCACGGGCAAATTTTGCCACTTCTGCCATAACCCCCATTTCTTCCAAACGAACGGATCCGTCACGATTTTGAGTGAAATAAGCTTGAAACCCGCCTCCCAACGCTAAAGTAATAGCTGCCTCACGCTTCAATTGTACTGCAGTCTTTTGTTCTTTTGGAAAAGGATTATAAGAAAAGCTCCATGCCATCAAATCCCATGGTAATCCTTGATGAGCCAAAAACCTTCCCGCGTACCGTGCCGAATTTACACTGTTATTTGGCGAATAGTCACCTGACAGGAAGTCTACTGCCGCGGAAACTGGCTCAGGCATATGGTGTGTATACGCCCAATTACTGCAAATTTGAAAATCGGGATACTCCGAACGAACTGATGCGATATAATGGCGTAAATACTTCCGGTAACTTTCCCTATGGAACTGCATCCATTCAAACCAGTTTGGATCAGACGATGATTTGGGTATTGTATTTATTCCGGTAGTTTCACGAAAAAGGTTAATTGCTTTTTCACTATAATCCGGGATTGTTGCCCAGCATTCGCCATCCACCCAAACACCGTCTACCCCGTATTCTCCGGCAAGCTCTTTAAGTTGAGGTACAAGCAACTGGTCGACATATTTCCCGAACACTGAAGTTTTTTCTTTGTCAAGCGATCCATCAGCAAGCGTTACGGCAAATTCCGGGTTAAGCTCAATGGCCCTTGTATCCCAAACACCAGAGTAATGCAGGTATAATGCAACATTGTTACGAGAAGTTACATCACGCCAAATTTTCAAGGGATCACCCACGTAACCGGGTGCCCGGTTCCCGATGTTTGTCGGGTAACTACTATAACCCCCATGGCCTTTGCAATCTGTCTGAATATAATCTGGTTTCACCATATCAATGATAGCCTGGATCATCTCGGGGGTGGTGTTTTTACCGATCTCATTACAATCGGCTCCGGCATGAAAGTCAAAATGTATCCCTAAAAAACTTTGATCTCGACGTAAGCGGGTGGAATCTTTATTTGACATTTGTGATTCCATACAGGATGTAAGCAAAAGCAAAAACAAAAGTAAAATGTGAATCTTTTTCATTGTAATCTATATTTATTAGTTATTGTTATACATTATCCCAATCAATATGTAAGTTTTAAATGGTAGCGTGATACTTTTACAAGGATTACAGGCTATGCCTGTAACTTGCTCATCCTTGTCAATACTCCTATAATATAATTTCTTTTGTTAGCCGAATATCTTCTGACGATGCCCCTACCATAAACAGGTATTCTCCCTTAGGTGTTACGAAAGCTGATTGTTTTTCATCCCAATAACGGAGTTCGCTTTTTTCTACCTGAATCTCTATACGTTCTTCTTGTCCTTTAGACAAATGGATTCTTTTAAATCCTTTCAATTGCTTGATGGGCAGCTTGATGTCTTGAATTTCAGGTAGCTTGACATATAGTTGAGAAACTTCATCACCTGCTAGTGTCCCCACGTTTTTCAGGTCAAATGTGATGGATACCTTAGATCCCATATCTTGAACCTCGATGTTTCGGTACCGAAAAGAGGTATAACTTAACCCGTATCCGAATGGATAAAGGGGTTTCCCCTTGAAATATTGATAGGTTCGCCCTTTTGTGATATCATAATCATCGAACGCGGGTATTTCATCCAAGCTATTATGATAAGTGAGGGGTAATCTTCCACCTGGGTTATAGTTTCCAAAAAGTATTTCCGCCACTGCCGTTCCCCCTTGTTCACCGGGATACCATGCATTCAAGATGGCGGGTATGTTTTTGTCAATCCAGTCTATCGCTAGAGGACTACCTGAGACAAGAACTACCACGGTATTCGGGTTAACCCTGTATATCTCTCTTACGAACTCCTCCTGATCTGTGGTTAATTTTATCTCTGTTCGATCCTGTCCTTCACGTTCAATACTGCGATTGGTACCAACGACCGCGATAACTAGATCACTTTCACGGGCAGCTTCAAAAGCTTCAGAGTGCATATCCATACGATTTTTGATATTCATCGTGGGAGCTTTCCATGACAACTTGGCTTCCGCATGATCTCTGTGATCAAAGTATTCTACTTTCAGTTCATAAGATTTATCAGCATCCAGGTAATATTTTGCTGAATCTGTTGACAATCCACCACTATGCCACTTGTCGATGATCTTCTTATCATTAACAAACACACGATAACCGTCATCGCCTGTGAATTTGAATGTATATTCACCAGAAGTTTTCGTGTGTAATTTCCCCGACCATCGTATGGACAAAGGAGATTGTGGAACAAATGGATCAGGGGGTTGGTTGGCTGGCTCATAATTAATCCACTCCTCAACTCTAACCTTGGGTGTACCCTCAAGTCTTGTATTAGAAAAATATTCTGCCTTTAATCCTTGTGGGAAGTGAGCTTTATCTATAAGCCGCGTTCCATCTATTCCGATCCAGGGAGAATGGAGTATTTTGTAGTTCTTACCCGCGTGTTTTTTAATTCCATCTAAAATTGAAACGGGAGCATTAATGGGTTTACCACTATAATCGCCAAACTCACAATTTGCCGCGTTCATGCCTACTACCGCAATGGTTTTTACTTTCCCTTTTTGAATTGGCAAAATCTTTTTCTCATTCTTTAATAGGACAATACTTTGACGTGCCGCTTCTAATGCCAACTCCTGATGCTTTGGAGAGCCAATAACAGAAGGTGGAATTTTATTATACGGGTTGTTAGCAGGATGGTCGAAAACACCAAGTCTCATTCTTCCGAGTAGCACACGGTATGCAGCCGTGTCTATCTCTGCTTCAGATACCATGTATTGCTTGTAAGCGTTCAGTAAAGGCTTTAAATAAATCCTGTTACCGCATTCAAGATCGAGTCCCGCTTTAAGCGCGAGCGTTGCCGCGGCTTCCTCGGTTTTCACGTATTTATGTGCCGTTACTAAATTTGCTACACCTCCGCAGTCTCCAACTACATAACCCTTAAACCCCCAGTCATCGCGAAGGACCTTCTGTAATAACCATGGATTAGCCATGCATGGTACCTCGTTTATAGAAGGGTAAGCTGCCATTATCGATGCGGCTTCTCCTTTAATAATACATGCTTCAAATGCAGGAAAGTAGTATTCTCGCAACAATCGTTCCGTTACTTCTACATTGCAATGAAAACGGTTGTGCTCTTCATTGTTGGCAGCAAAATGCTTGGGTGTTGCAATTACTTTTAAATACTTGGGATGATTACCCTGGAGTCCTTTCACGAATTGTGTGCCTAACACCCCGGAAAGAAAAGGGTCTTCACCATAGGTTTCCGGGGTACGCCCCCAACGGGGGTCTCTAGCCATGTTAACGGTCGGTGACCAGAAAGCAAGTAAGTCGCTATACAATTCTACCTGATTCTTGCCTTGTCCCAATTCGTTCCATCTGCCCCTGGCTTCATCTGAAATAGCGGTTGCAATTTGAAAATGCAAATCAGGGTTCCACATTGCCGCCAGGCCAATAGCTTGAGGGAAAACGGTGAAATTTCCCGGTCTGACAACACCGTGGAGGGCTTCGTTACCGTGATAAAATTTATCTATCCCTAAACGTTCAATGGCGGGGGCAGTCTCCCTCAATAAACTGATCTTTTCTTCTACTGTCATTATTGAAAGCAGGTCGATAATACGATCGTGTATGGGTGCTTTTTCATCGAGGTAAAGCGATTGCCCGATAAGGCTGTTATAATTTAAAAAGATGCAGATAATGATGAACGTACATTTAACCAGATTTGTCATACGATTATTTTATTTTTTTTGTTTCGGTGTATGGAACCTTTGATGTTTAAAATAATCATTTCCATGGATGTTTAACGATTATTTTAATCATGTCGGTTTCATACGATTATTTATAAAATGATTATTGTGATTTCAATTTTGACCCATTAATTTATCTTCGATAATTGTTTAACGTGGGCTTGATGTAATATTACTGTTTATGAGTTAGAAGTGTAACGGCATAGCCATTGATTTTACAATACTGAATGATAATGAATTGCCGGCTAACTCCGCTATGATTCCAGGTAACAAAGTTACGGAGATTTATTTGATTATCTACTAATTTTCAGAGATTTTGAAAAACCCACTCGAGCGTATTATCTATCGTTCAAGGTGAAGTAAAGTTGAAAGTTAAAATATGCGCAAATGTTAACGTTAAGTTAAGGTGCAAATTCATTTTTTTATTTTAAATTTGCGAAAACCCCTATTTACACGAGAGAGATCAAGTAAGCGATCTCACGACCGATGAAAGATAACGCCTTGCTGCATAGCCTATTCAGGAAAATCGCCTTTAATGATGACAGGGAGGCGTTTAAAGAGTTGTTTTTCGACTTTTACCCTTCCCTCTGCGTGTTTGCCCAACGTTACATTTCATCGCCAGAGGTTTGTGAAGACATTGTGCAAGAGACCTTTTACAACCTATGGAAAAACCGGAAAAAAATAGAGGTGACCTCCTCTTTTCGTAATTATTTAATCACTAGCGTGAAAAACAGCTGCACCGATTACCTGCGTAAACAGTCCGTTCGTCAAAATTACGCGAAACGAAAAACCGCCGATGAGGAGATGGACACGCCCGAAGAGATCTACACCATCGGTGAACTGGAAGAGATGTTTCATGCGGCCCTGGAGAGACTGTCTCCCAACGTACGAAAAGCGTTTGAGTTGAGTCGTCTCGAGCATATGACCTACAACAAGATAGCCGAGAAGATGAACATCTCTTCAAAAACGGTAGAGGTGTATATCAGTAAGGCATTAAGCACGTTAAGAACCGAACTCAAGGATTACCTCCCGCTACTGCTCCTGTCGTGTAAGTTGTTGCTTGGTTAACTTTGAGCGGTATTCATAATTGACGCGCTACGCTTTCGTGAAAAAATCACTTTTAACATGTTTAACATAGGGTGTTTGCATTCTCGAACGTCAAGTTAATATAGCCAAGTATATGTGAAAGGGCGCAAAAAGGTGCAAGTAGTATGAAAAAGGTAAAGCGGATGAATACCGTTTACGATTTATTGGAGAATTTGAGGAGGCAGAAGACCGTCGATACGGAAAAGGCATGGGAGAAGCTATCGAGTAAGATATCCCGCGTATCTTTTCGAAAGAAGGCTTGGGATTTCACCCGCACGGCAGCGGCTGTGCTGTTACCCCTGCTCTTGCTGCATCAATTCGTTATTCAACCCATGCTGGATACAACGCCGGCAGAGATCATCACGCTCTCCTCCGCCCCGGGTATGGTTACGAAAGTCATTTTGCCCGATGGTAGTGAAGCGTGGCTTAATGCTCAAAGCGAGTTGATTTATCCCACGCGTTTCACGGGCAAGGAGAGGCGGGTCGAATTATCGGGTGAAGCCTATTTTAAAGTCGTTGCTGACCACAAAAATCGTTTTAACGTTGTAACACCCGGGGGCATCACCGTGAGTGCCTATGGAACCGAGTTCAATGTCAATGCCTACCCCGATGAATTAACTCACCAAGTTACATTGGCCAAGGGACATGTAGAAGTGGGTACGGAGCGATCCGCTAAAAAAGAGTTGATCGTGGGGCAGAAGGCGGTGTTGTCACATTCAACTGGTCAAGTGAGCATTATGGAAACTGATACCTACGTGGACACCGCGTGGAAAGACGGTAAGATGGTGTTTAGGCGAGAGAACCTCGAAACCATCGTGCAGAAACTTTCCCGCAAGTTTGGAGTCACCATTCACCTTGATGGCAACGTGCTTAAAGAGTACGTGTACACGGCGACCTTCACCGATGAAACACTGGAAGATATCCTGGAGCTCTTGAAAAGGTCAGCACCGATTACCTATACCATTTCCAAGCGAGAGCAACTGGATAACGACACGTTTTCGCGGCGGGTCGTTACGATTAAAACACGGTGACATTCGGTACCTGATGGAATAGGATGCGATGATAAGCAAGCCGTGACGAAAAAAACAATGGAATAACCTAAACGGGAGGAATGCCTATGGAAAGATAACGATGAATGAAAAATAGAAAACGGGAGAATGAAAAACATTCCCCCGCCACAATTTACAATTGCAACGCGGAAAATCTCACCTCACCGCAAAGCAACTGATTTACTAAATCCATTCAATGAATTTAATAACAATGTAAAAGTATGAATAATAAATCAATCAACCAAAAAGCACGTCTCTTTTGTACTTTTTGTAATAAAATACCTATCGCTATGAGAATGACACTCCTGTTTTTGTTTCTGCTCGTTTTTCATGTACAAGCAGAGCAATCGTATTCTCAGGTCACGAAAATTTCCCTCGATATGGAAGACAGTTCTATCGAAAAGATATTGCAATCCATAGAAGAGAAATCGGAATTCTACTTCCTGTACAACAGCAAGTTGATAAACGTGGATAGGAAAACCGACATCCACGCCAACGAAGAATCGATCGCCTCGGTGTTGACTCAACTGTTTGACACGAACGAGGTGGAATACGAAGTGAAAGGAAAGCAGATTATCCTTTCACCAAAGGAGATGTACGGCCAGTTGATAGCCGATACTGAAGCGTTTCAGCAACAGAAAAGAACCATCACCGGAACCGTTGCTGATGCTGCTGGCTTACCCATCATAGGTGCGAATATCGTGGAAGTTGGTACCACCAACGGGACCGTTACCGATGTGGACGGGAAATTCTCTCTAAGAGTGGAAGATAATGCCGTTATACATATCTCATATATTGGTTATCTTGAACAACATATCAATACGGAAGGAAAAATAAGATTTGATATAGTGCTTTTAGAAGACACTAAAAGGCTGGATGAACTAATAGTGGTAGGTTACGGCACGCAGAAAAAAGCCAATCTCACGGGTGCCGTATCCAATGTAGAAATAGGTCAGTTGGTAAAACGAACGGTGGCTCAAACCTCCTCTGCTTTACAAGGTTTAGTCCCTGGTCTAACGGTAACTCAACGCAGCGGCAAACCGGGCGGTGATGGCGGAACGATACGTGTTCGTGGTAATACTACTATTGGCAATAATAATCCATTAGTGTTGATAGATGGAGTGGAGTCAACCCTTAACTCTATCAATCCCGAAAGCATTGAATCGATCTCAATTCTGAAGGATGCCGCCTCTTCTGCAATTTACGGGAACCGTGCTGCAAACGGAGTAATCCTCGTTACCACGAAAAGGGCAGAAAGCGGAAAAGCTTTCGTTTCATACAGAACTTTCTTAGCCAAAGGTGTTCCAACTCATGTTCCTAAATACGTGGGTGCAGTAGATTTCATGAAATATATATCCATCGCCAAACGTGCAGTGGGTATGACCCCGGAATATTCTGAGGAATACATCAGAGAGTATGAAGCGGGGGTCGCCAGAAATGACCCGAACTATCCCGATGTGGATTGGTTTGAAGCCACGGCAACCAATAACGCGTTAATGACCAATCATTTTGCCACGGTTAGCTTGGGGAATGAACGGCTGAGGTCAATGACTCAGTTAGGTTACGTTTCGCAAAACGGTATCACAGAAAACACGAACTTCAAAAGGTATAGTTTAAGGTCTAACAATGACTACCATGTTTTGCCAAAACTTATCGTTAAGTCTGATCTTTCTCTTGCTTATGAGGACAGGAAAGAACCTACCATGCTAGGTCGTGGTTATAACTTTGTTGGTCGTATTCCTGCCAATCAAGCAGCCTACTTGGCAGACGGGCGATACGGACCTGGATGGCAGGGTGTCAACCCAGTCGCGTATTACAAGGATGGAGGGATCATCACCGATGTTGCACCTTCCGGCATCTGGAATTTAACAGCTTCTTTTAACCCGATAGAGGAACTTGAAATACAGGGGCAATACGCGTTAAATTATTGGGAAGGGCATAATACAAGCTGGAACAAACGCGTGCAATTGTACCTCAATGACGGCACACCAGATCCGCAGAGTCAGTCTAAATCCACTCTTACAGAAACCACAAGTCGCAGCTTGCGCAATATGTTGGTTGGTAGAGCAACATATGACAAATCTTTCCTTGATAAGCATAATGTCAAATTAATGGCTGGCTATCAGCAAGAAACATTCTGGACAAAATGGCATAGCGGTTATCGTGAAGAGTATCCATTTCCAGATTACCCGGTTTTAAATGCCGGAGGAAATGAAAATCAGAAATCAAACGGTTCGGCCGAAGAGTATGCACTACAAGCCTTTTTTGGTCGATTCAACTACGATTTTAACGGGAAGTACTTGGTGGAAGCAAATGTTAGATACGATGGTTCTTCTCGTTTCGCAGAAGGATATAGATGGGGTGTTTTCCCTTCATTCTCCGCGGGATGGCGTATAAGCGAAGAGGCATTTTGGGATGACATTAGAGACACTGTTTCGAACTTAAAGCTTAGAGCCTCTTGGGGGCAGTTAGGTAATCAGAATACCCTGAATGGTTATTATCCATCACAATCTACCGTTGATTTAAGCCCGAACTACGTGTTTGATAAGAATATCACCTCCGGTGCGGCAATAACCAAAATGGCCAACTCGATAATAAGCTGGGAAACCACAACAATGAGTAATGTTGCCCTGGAGTTGAATCTTTTCAGCAAATTAGACTTTACGGCAGAGTATTATTACAGGGTTACCGACGATATCCTTTTGACCCTTGATATTCCGTTAATCATTGGACTATCCGCACCCGCTCAAAATGCAGGGAAGGTTGAAAACCGGGGTTGGGAGCTATCATCCAGTTATAATGACACTTTTGGTGATTTCAAATTCAGGGCAACGTTTAACCTCTCGGACGTTAAGAATAAGGTTCTTGACATCAAGGGGATTAATGAGACAGGGCTTACGGTCAACAGGGAAGGATACCCTATGGGAGCACTCTTTGGATATCAGGCAGACGGGTATATAGTACCTGAAGACTATGATACGGAAGGGAATTATACCGGAGCTACTCAGATAGGGAACTTTGGCCCAGGTGATATTAAATATGTGGATCAACTTACCATTGATACGGATGGAGATGGTATTCCGGATGAGGCGGATGGGGTGATTAATACTTCTGACCGCGTTGTAATTGGAAGTACAGTACCGAGATATACATTTGGATTAAATCTGTACGGTGAATACAAAGGCATTGACCTTAACTTGTTATTTCAAGGTGTAGGGAAAGCTGACGGGTATGTATGGGGTCATTCAATTGCCTCGTTCTTTGAAGGTGGTTCTATGCCGGAAATAGGTAAAGATTACTGGACCCCGGACAATAGAGACGCTCTTTTCCCCCGATTGGCTTTTAATAACAGCAACAACCAGCAGAATTCGTCCTTCTGGGTTAAAGATGCCTCTTATTTACGTTTGAAAAACATTCAACTCGGTTATACTATTCCCAAAAATCTTATTTCCAAAATTGGTGTTTCTAATTTAAGGTTATACGTTAGCACAGATAACGTCTTCACACTTTCCAAATTCTGGAAATATTTCGACGTGGAAGCCCCTGTCTTAAGCGGATACGGGAATTTTTACCCCATTATGCGTACAACCACCATTGGGATTGATCTAACGTTTTAATTAAAGATGATTGATATTATGAAGAAGTATATTTATTTTATAATAAGCATAGTATTGTTCGCATCGTGTAACGACTTTCTCGAAAAGTACCCCTTGGATTCACCATCCGATAAGACTTTTTTGGCAAATGAAACGGAAATAGCGATGGCCGTGACTAGTTGTTATACGGAACTCTACACCGTCTGGGAAGGAATGCCCTTTTTCTTGGCATTCGAGGCGTTGTCAGATAACGGTTGGGATCGTAACACGAACGATGTTCAAAAAATGTCTCAAGGTGCGAACGATGCCACGAGTAGCTTTGCAAGGCAAGTGTGGAGATCCTGCTATAGCGGGATTAGCAGATGCAACTATGTTATTAACAGGTTAAGCGAAGTTGAAGGAGTAAGTGCTAAAATCGTTTCTCAGGCAAAGGCTGAAGCTCAGTTCCTTAGAGCGTACTACTATTCTTACCTGATTGACTTGTACGGGGATGTACCCCTGATTCTGGAAACCCTTACGCTTGATGATGCACAACTGCCAAGAACTTCCAAAGAAGAGGTGCTGAATCAGATTTTTAAGGATTTTGATGAGGCTGCTGCCGCGTTAAGTGAAACCAATAATCCAATGTCAGGGCGTGCCTCTAAGCTTGCGGCACTTGCATTTAAAGCGAGGATCGCGTTGTACAATCAGAAATGGGATGTCGCGATTAAGGCTGCCTCAGATGTGATGAATTATGAGGGTAAAGAGGTGTCTATCGACCCAAGTTTCCCGAACGTATTCACGTACGAGGGACAAAAATCGAAAGAGATTATTTTTTCAATCCAATACCTGTACGGGTATAGGGTACACCCTATATTCAGGTTATTCGGTTGTAGGAATGGAGGGGGGCATGCTAATAAAGTGCCTTCATATCAGCTTGTTGACTCTTACGGATGTATTGATGGGCTTCCTATCGACAAGTCCCCTTTGTACAATCCAGCCAAACCTTGGGAAAACAGAGACCCGCGCTTGGGATGGACATTTGCACTACCTTCCTCCGGTTTTGTAAATTGGCGCGATGAACCCGCGGCCATTTTCCAAGGCTTTCAATATGAAACTCATCGCGATAGCGTAAAGTGCTGGAACTTTCATAAATCACCGCCTGTATACATTGACAACCAAGATGCGTTGAACGCTTACGCATCCTTTACCGGTATAAACTGGCGCAAATTCGTGAATGATAAAAATTACGGGGATGTCAACAATTGCGACAACAACATTATCGTGATTCGTTACGCGGAAGTGTTGTTAATTTACGCGGAGGCAAAAGTAAAAGCTGGGCAAGTTGATGCCTCGGTGTACGGTGCGTTAAACAAAATTCGTAATCGCGCCGGTATGCCCGAGATAGAGACAATGAGTTCTGATGAATTGTTTTACGCGATCGCACGTGAACGTCGCCATGAACTTTCAGGAGAAGGACAAAGGCTATCTGACATCAGACGCTGGAAAATTGCAGAACATGTTATGAATGGGTTTGTTCTGGGGAGAATGCAAAAATCATATCCTCTCATAGCCCCCAAAATTGACAAGTGGGGTACTCCTGACTATGTTGCGGCGGGAATCCCTATCGCTTCTGACACGAATCACCCTAACACGTCCATGCGTACTGTTGACAAACGTATATTTAAACCTGGAAAGGATTATCTTTGGCCTATCCCTTACATTGAAAGGCAAACGAATCCTGCTTTAACTCAGAATCCCGGATGGGAATAATTTAGAAAGAAGACTATGAGGTTATTATTTACAAACTTATTGCTAGCTGTTCTCGTTTTCTCGGCTTTTGGCCAAAAAGCGAAACGGTATGATGTGGTCGTGTACGGTGGCACCTCTGCCGGTATATCGGCCGCTATACAAAGTGCCAGGATGGGGAAATCGGTCGTGATCATCGAGCCAACACACAGGCTGGGTGGTTTAACCACCGGGGGCCTGGGGCAAACCGATATAGGCAACAAGCACGTTATCGGCGGGATATCGAGGGAGTTTTACCGGAATATCCGTGTACATTACGATGACCCCGCGAGCTGGAAGTGGCAGAATAAAAGTGTTTACATGGACGAAGGGCAAACGCGAACCGAAAAGGGTGAAGATGCCATGTGGACGTTCGAGCCTTCCGCCGCGTTGAAGGTGTATCACCGGATGCTTTCCGGTGAAAAGGTCGATGTCGTCTACGGCGAACGATTGAACCGGGAGAGCGGCGTGATAAAAGAGGGAGCTAGAATTGCCTCTATCGATATGGAAAGCGGCGCAAGGTACACCGGGGAGATGTTTATCGACGCGACCTACGAGGGCGACCTGATGGCGGCAGCCGGCGTGTCGTACAGCTTGGGGCGCGAGGCGAACAGTGAACACGGTGAGACGTTGAACGGCGTTCAAGCCAACAGGATAAACCGAACGCTGAAATGGACCCTTTCCAGGAACGCGCACAACCACAACTTCATCGACGGCGTGGATCCCTACGTGATCAAGGGGGATCCCAGCAGCGGCCTGTTACCCTACATCGTGGAGGGGGGACGACCTGGGATCGACGGACATGGTGACAAGGGCATTCAAGCCTACTGCTTCCGTATGACGCTAACGGACCACCCGGAGAACAGGATCCCCTTCCAAAAACCGGACAATTACGAGGAGATCAACTACGAGCTCCTTTTCCGGAATTACGAGGCGGCTACCGGTCCCATCGAGGAGATGTACACGTACGGCGACAAGCTGGTCCCCTGGATAAACTCGCCCATGCCGAACCGGAAGACGGACACCAACAACCAAAAGGGTTTCTCGACCGACTTCATCGGTCAGAACCACCGTTACCCCGAGGCGAGTTACGAGGAGAGGGAAGAGATAGCCCAAGCACACCGCGAGTATCAACAGGGGTTAATGTGGACGCTGGCGTATCACCCCAGGATCCCGCAAAAAGTAAGGGATGCTGTTTCGAAATGGGGTACCTGTAAGGATGAGTACGACGAGGGAAGCAACGGCTGGCAGGAGCAACTCTACATCAGGGAGGCCCGCCGGATGAAAAGCGACTACGTGATGACGCAGAAGAATTGCGAGCGAATCGAGGTGGTGGATGACCCGGTGGGAATGGGCGCGTACGGTATGGATTCGCACCACGTGCAGCGCTACGTGGATGCCAACGGTTTCGTGCAGAACGAGGGGAACGTGGAGGCAGCGGTTGCCAATCCTTACCCGATCAGTTTTCGGTCCATCGTTCCCAAGAAAGGGGAGTGCGAGAACCTGTTGGTCCCGGTGTGTGTCAGTGCGACGCACATCGCTTTTGGCTCAATCCGCATGGAACCGGTATTCATGGTGTTGGGGCAATCTGCCGCCACCGCCGCCTGTCAGGCAATCGACCAGCGGAAAGCGGTGCAGGATATCGACTACCCGCTGCTGAGAGAGAGGTTGCTGAAAGATAAGCAGATCCTAGAGATTGATGTGAAGTAACATGGTTTTTTGGGAAATTACCCGGTTTGCGTATCAACACTCCGGGTAATTTCCATTTTTTGAATAGTTCCATACACCGAAATGTAGAAGAATAAAATAATCGTATGAAACCGACATGATTAAAATAATCATTAAACATCCATGGGAATGATTATTTTGAACATCAAAGGTTCATGAACTTAGACTATTCCTCGCCATGGCCTTGTCCAAGTAAACTTGTCCAATGCTCATTTGGCTTAACGGAATAGTTCCATACACCGAAATGTAAAAGAATATAATAATCGTATGAAAAAATATGGACTTTTAATGGCTTTGGCTTCGCTGGTTGTACTATTACAAGCATGCGGGGATTCGAATGTTTATAAAGCAGACGTGGTTGTGTACGGTGGGACTTCTGCCGCGGTTACTGCCGCGGTTGGGGCGGTTAAGTCGGGGAAAAAAGTTATCATCGTTTCACCGGACATACATTTGGGAGGACTTTCATCCGGCGGTTTGGGCTTCACGGATACGGGCAATAAGGAAGCCATCGGAGGATTAGCAAGGGAGTTTTATCACAGGGTTTGGCTTCACTATAATGATCCCAGCGCTTGGAACTGGGAAAAACAGGAGGAGTACGGGAATAAGGGGCAAGGAACACCGGCCATGGACGGTGAAAACCGTACCATGTGGATTTTTGAACCGCATGTGGCAGAGAAAGTTTTCGAAAGTTTTATCAGCGAGCTCGATATCCCGGTATATAGGGATGAATGGTTGAATCGAGAGTCGGGAGTACTTGTAAAAAACGGAAAAATCGTCTCGTTAACGACACTTTCAGGTAAAACGTTCAAAGGGAAAATGTTTATTGACGCGACTTACGAGGGGGACTTGATGGCAAGCGCGGGAGTAAGTTACACGGTTGGACGAGAGGGGTGTTCGGTATATAACGAGCAATGGAACGGAGTGCAGGCCGGTGTATACCATCATAGGCATTACTTTAAATTCGATATCAGCCCTTACATTATCCCTGATGATCCTGGTAGCGGGCTCTTGCCTTATATCACCAGTGAGCCTATTCAACCCAATTGCGAGGGTGATGATAAAATCCAGGCTTACTGTTTCAGGTTATGCATGAGCAATCACCCGGGTAATAGGGTGCCATTTGAAAAACCGAGGAACTACGACCCGCGGAACTACGAGTTGTTGGCGCGTGTATTTGAAATGGGCTGGGATGAGTGGTTCGACAAGTACGACATGATTCCTAACCGTAAAACAGATACCAACAATCACGGCCCGTTCAGTACCGATTTTATCGGGATGAATTATGATTATCCGGAAGCATCATACGAACGGAGGAAGGAGATTATCGAAGAACATGAAAATTATCAAAAAGGGTTGCTCTATTTCGTATCGACTGACGAGAGGGTCCCCGAAAATGTTAGAAACGAAATGAGCAAGTGGGGGCTCGCGAAAGATGAATTCATGGATAATGACCATTGGCCACATCAATTGTATATACGCGAGGCAAGGAGAATGATAGGTAACTACGTAACCACGGAAAATGAAGTTTTGGGGAAAGTAGACGTCAATGACCCCGTGGGTATGGGATCCTATACTATGGATTCACACAATACACAACGCTACGTGACAGAGGAGGGCTACGTGCAAAATGAAGGAGACGTAGGCGTGCACCCGGGTAAACCGTACAAAATTTCGTATGGGTCTATTGTCCCGAAAAAGGAAGAATGCACGAACCTGCTTGTTCCTGTTTGTGTTTCTTCTAGTCACATCGCTTTTGGCTCGATCCGCATGGAACCCGTCTTCATGGTGCTGGGTCAATCCGCCGCTACTGCCGCTTGCCAAGCGATCGATCAGCGAAAGGCAGTTCAGGATATTGACTATTCGTTGCTGAGAGAGAGGCTGCTAAAAGACAAGCAGGTTCTGGAGATTGACGTAAAGTAATCATTTGAAAGTATGTATGAAAAGATAAATAGAGCAAGGATAAAACAACAAACAATCATTAGGCTAAAAGCTCACGCCAAAAAATTGTTATGGCTGTTTGTAACCCTCACGTTAATCACCAGTTACGCTTGCAATGAAACGGGTAAAGCGGACGATCGACAAACCGTCAATGAAGGCGAAAAGATTAAACCCATGGACGGGGCCGTATGGCTGGAAGAAGAGGGAATGCGGGCCGCCTGGTTAGGCTACAGGTTATGCAGCGACGAGATATTGGACTACATGGTAGAATCCCGATGCAACGTGCTTATGCTCGCGCACAGCTTAACGGATTTCCTAGATGTAAACAGCGCCCGTTGGCAAGGAGATAAATTGGTGGTCGATTACAACCGTGAATGCGTTGACAGCCTCATAGCCATCACGATGAACGCGGCGAGCCGGGGCATCCGAACTATATTCATGTCTGAATACCAGTTGAACAGGGTATTGCCCACGCTGAAACGGCTTGGTTACAGCAGGGCTTACGTGGAAGCACCGACGAGGGTTGTAACCGCCGGGCTAAAAGATGACGCGTCACCCTTCGACAAGACGCTCTGGCACGGGTTGATTGGAGCGCACGGTGATCACGTGGCACAATTAAGCCTGAAATATCCCATCGAGGGGAACCTCTATGACACGGAACATTACGATGGGGGGATCATGTACTTGCAGGGGTGTGGCTTCGGGGACGACTCCTTCGCGCCATACCTCAAGGAACGAGGCATAAATAAAACTGAAAAAAACATTCCACCCGGGACACGCTACGAATACTTGAAAAACAGCGGGCTACTGCACGATTACTGGAATTACCTGGAAGAGAAAATGTACTCGCAGGGAAGAGACCTGGCAAAAAGATGGCATGCAACCAACCCCAACCTGTTACTGGGTATCTGGGTTCTCTTCGACAACTGGTTCTCAAGAGGCTTCCTGCGGGGACTCGGGGGAGAGGTGCCCTCACTCGGCCTTTCACACTGCGAATATGCCTCCGGCTCCTTCCAGTCGAGATCCATGGCCGAGTATTACGAGGGTAGAATCCCTAACATGAAGTACATGCCCGGTTTTATCCGGGGTAACACGCCCGGGTACTACGAATACAATATGGCCCAGGTAATTGAAAGCATGGGTCGCTACTGGTTGC
Source organism: Fermentimonas sp. (assembly GCA_033808735.1). Lineage (GTDB taxonomy): Bacteria > Bacteroidota > Bacteroidia > Bacteroidales > Dysgonomonadaceae > Proteiniphilum. Next base: position 78,545 of record JAPXNA010000009.1, on the reverse strand, counting down.
TGGCCCCGGATGAAATGTTAAAGGAACAACGTTTCCGTACCTCGCTAAGCAACGCGTACGAGAAAGGTCAAAAGGTTAAAACGGCAAGCGACAAGCCTGCCGTGGACCTCGATTACTCGATTGTTGACACCGGGAACGAACCCAAGCTCGTCGTGCAAACGAGGCAAAAGAAAAATCACTTCCGGCAAGCCCCACGGATTACCCTGCGAAGTGTTCGCGGCGGCGCACCACTCTGCGAGAACCTGACAATGGAACGCGCTTCAAGCGGGCGCTACCGGGCAGAAATCCCCCTGGTTCGCCTGCTTACCAACAACCGATACCAACAAGATGGGTACAAGAGCGGCGTTTGCTATGAATACCACCCCGTTCCAACGCTGATACTTGGCGAAGACGTGCAACATACCAAGCTTACAGATGGAAGGGCGTACGGGTACACGGGGTCCACGGTGCTGTGGGACCATGAAATTAACCACGTGGATATCGTTCTAGACCTTCACAAGGAGTACAAGATTACCAGGATAGCCCTTTCTCAACCCCACAAGCTCGAGGATTATCTCAGCATACCATCTGAGGTAACCTTGGATTTGGGGGTTAACGAAAACGAGTGGGAGCATTCAATACCCTTTAAAAGCTACAAGAATCACACGGAAGATTATCACCCCGTTCCCCCGGAAGTCGACGTGGATGATTCAAGCCTGATGCGTTGCTGGCTATCCCGGTTTGCCGAAGATATTAACGAAAACGCCAGGTACCTGCGCATCAGGATCAAGAAAGAGAAAACAAACGTCGAGTCGGTGCGAAACGTGATTAGCATGGGTGAAGTCATGATATGGGGGCAGTTCAACGGGGAAATCCAGGCGGCCATAAATGATGCTGACAGCTACCGGGTGATAAAGGAGGGGAAACGGTTTAACGTGCCCCAGTAAACCAGTAAAAGAATAGACGAAAGGAAACTTCCAAAAAATGAAAACGACTCACGTGACGATACTTTTTTTGTCATTGGCTTTAAGCCTTGGCGCGCAACCCTTATCCAGCTCATTTGAGGTGAGGCACTTTACCAACGACCGTAAAGCAAACGGGGAAACCGACTTCAAGGGAGAAACGGAATGGTTTAATACGAAACAAAGGATTTCATTCCTTGAGGAGTACGCAGATTTCGCATCAACCTATTTTAATAACCCAGGGTTGGACCAGAAAATCGTGACCGATGATGAGATCGATGAGTTTTTATCACGCGTTAAACCTCAACCCCTTACGGAAGTACGGGAAACCATACCCCTGAACGGTTGGAAAGCTTATGGGTATAAAAATGGATTGGATGACCTGAAAAAGAAGGAATTGGAAGCTTGGACCCGATTCCCCGGGACAGCGATTTCGGAAGGAACGTTGCTTTTGAACCACGCGAAAATGAATCGTGAGATTGACTCGCTGATATGGAGGTTTAGCGTTGAATGTAAGGTGAAGACCCTAAGCGGTAACAGCTGTTCCCTGACGTTCAGCGATGGGGAGACTCCCATGATTTCCGTCGAGATAAAGGAAGGAGAAATAAGTAGCACGTCGGGAACGGAACGGGTGAAAAACCGGATTGATAAAACCGAATGGATCACTATAGTAATCGAAGGAGACTTAACGCGAAAACGGTTTAACCTTTACGCTAACGGGACACTACTGCAATATTACATTCCAATGGTGAAAGGTAAATCCTCTACCATCACTAATTTCAGCATTGACTCGGAAGGGAAAACCCAGGTTGACGACATCTTCATTTTTAACCATTTGTTGACAGGAGACGTCGGATCGCCATACGTCTCACAAGTGGTTATAGATGAAGATTTTGAAGAAAAGCCGAATGTATCCAATTGGCAAACAATCGATTTTAACGACCAGCACTGGATAGAGACAAACCTACCCGCGGTCCATGGTGGAGTTAGAGAAAAAGATGAAGACCTTTACTTGCGCAAGAAAATTTTCGTGGGAGAGTATGAACGGGCCACGTTGACATTGGAAACCCTTGACCCAGGTGGCGAGGTGTGGATAAATAACGAAGTTGTAGCAGTTATCCGCGACCGCTACCCACGCGAGTTTGATGTTTCGGATTACCTCGAAAAAAATCAGGAAAACCTTATTGCCATAAGGGTGAAACCTTTTTATGCTAAATCTCCAATGTCCCATACCCCTACCGATAGAAACATCGGGTGGTTCTTGGGAAGAACAAAGCTAATCCTCTCCTCACAATGCATGATAAAAGATGCTGAAATTGTTACCAAAGAGATAGGTGAAACCGCTACGCAAATGCATAAGGTCAACGTGCAATCCTCAGGGCTGAATCTATGTCAGGGAAGCATTGAGATAAATTACTATCCCTGGTTCCCCGAAGAGGGGGAGCAAGTGGCTTCTTTTAAAAAGGAAGTAGACGTCCGCCCTAGCGTGAATAACGAGTACACCCTAGAATGCCCCATCCCCTCGCCAAAACTGTGGAGCTCAAACAGGCCAAACTTATACAAGGTGGAGTTTATCTTAAGGGATAAGGATGGCAAACCGATTGACGATTTCGTCACAACAACGGGAATCCGCAAAATTGAACAGGAAAATGGGCAGTTGTTGATCAACGGGAAGCCCGAAATACTTAACGGCGCACAAATCATGGGATATAGAGTACCGATAGAAACGATCGCGAAGCATAACCGCTGCGCTCCCGATGAAACCGTTGCCGAAGAAATGCTCATGATCAAGAAAATGGGTGGCAATTTATTGCGGATGCACGTGCATTCGGAAGCATGGGTGCCCGATGGTATTAACGACCCGCGTTACGCCGAGCTGGCCGACCAGATGGGCATATACCTAATCTGGTCAACCGCGGCCTGGATAAGAACAGCAGAACCTTGGACTGTTGACTTCGTGGGATACCCCAAATACATGAAGCAGGTGTTTAACCACCCCAGCATCGTGATGTGGGAAGCGGGTAATCATCCAACCATATTCAAGGAGTATGACATTTCATATACGCATGACTACGTGAGAAAAATATACCAGACCATAGCATCCCACGATCAGAGCAGGCTAATCACACCCACCACACACTGGATGCATACCCATTACGGGAACTACGACGGCACGATAGATTACAAGGGCAACCCCATAACCCCTGTCCCAGAGTACATGGCCCCTCAGGTCACACGCGGGAACCAAGATGCTTACTCGGGATACGGTGCACCCTGGACAAATATCAGGGAAGCACCCAATGCATGGGCTGCTACATGCCTCGCGGCAAAGGAAAAAGCTTATTTCAACTTTGAACATGAAGAGTCCGCGGCACAACCTAACTGGGAATTATCAAAAGGCAAACCATGGTATTTATTGCAATCATACGAGTGGGAGTACGATGAGGGGAGCATCGGGCGACGGTTAACAACCGACGAGTGGCGGGCCAGCCAAGCATGGCAGGCATTTGCCGCCTGGGAATCAATGAAGAAACAGATACTGCTTGGATACGATGGATTCTCATGGTGCTGCCTGCATGGAGGTGCAAACATGGGAACCTATCAAAAACCCCTGATCGATAACCTACGCCATCCCAAACTGGCTTTTTATATCAAGAAAATGATTACACAAAGGACATGGGCCGGTAGCCATAACGTTGACGTGGTTTACGGCCCCGATGATACCATCACTCCTGTAATAAATCACTTGGGAGAAGAACGAAAAGTAAACTTGCACGTGACCCTGAAAAACCTGAATGGTGACGTGCTTGATGAAAAGATAATTGAAAACATCGAGCTCAAGGGTGGACATGATATCAAGCAGGTGGAAGGGTTTCGCTTCAACAAGGTTAAAAATGGAACTTACGCGATTGTCTACGAGATTTTCGACGCTAAGTAATCGATAAAACAAATCGCATTTCAGCTACAACACATCAGCAAGTATGATAGAACGAAGAAAATTCATTAAAAAAGCGACGATCGGAACCGTCTCGCTTACATCATTGGGCGGATTGGCAAATATTGAACAAGCCTTTTCAAACGAAGTACCCAAAAACGATGACGGGCAAAAAGGTAAAGAGGAGGGTAAAGTTTTTCAACACGGTCCATGGGAAATAGATTTCAACCCGGAATCCACGCGGCTTACCTTGCGAAATCAACACACGGTTGTTAGCGGTAAGCTAAGTTTCATCTCCGACGAAGCGGAATGGTCTGTAGGGAGGGCAAGAGATGGGGCTGCTGATCGCAACACCTTGATTGATCCCTATGGTAATGTCCAGGGTTACTGGACGCTAAATCAATCCGGAACCGGGCTCGAACTGCTGTTTTACCACAGAACAGCCCAAAGGTTTAAAGGGCGATTCTCTTTCGAGGGTACTATCGCTTTTCACGCGGACGCTTTCCCTTGTCGTATCAATCCGATAGCCGGAGAAAACGTACTTCAATTAGCTTGTGGACGAGCCGACTCGTTGCTAAACGACTCGCTGTTTTCCCCGGGTAATGACGCTCTACTCCGGCTGACCGCCAGCGATACAACGCTCAAACACGATGAAAACGGAACATTCGCTTTTCAATTGAGCGGGAATATCGAACAGGCTCCCGAGGCAACCTTTACTTTCATCCTGGAAGAGCACTACTTCCAAAACCGCTACGTGCCTTACTACAGCCCCATTAACCGCGACCGTTGCCCGGTCGCACCTACCGGATGGATGTCTTGGAATACCTATTTTGATACGGCAACGGCTGAAGACAACCTAAACGAAGCGAGAATCGGGAAGAAGTACCTACAACCCTTTGGCTGCGAATTCTGGTCTATCGAGTCCTGGCAAGGGAACTCGGACAAGCTCCCGGTGAGTGGTTTTCACAACATGAACCTCGAGGTGAACGAAAAGCAATTCCCTAAAGGAATGAAAAATTTAGCCGATGAGATCCGGAAGCTCGGCTTTCGCCCAGGGTTATGGATGGCACCCTTCGGTACGGGAAACCACTCGTTTTATGAAAAACATAAACATTGGTTTTTGCACAAGAAAGACGGGACACCGGTTTCATCGTGGAATGGCAAGTATACCCTTGACCCCACCGTTAAAGAGGCAAGAGAACACCTGAAAGAGATCCATCGGGTTGCATCACGAGAGTGGGGATACGAGTTCTTCAAGATCGATGGCATGTCGGGCAGAGGTCATGGTTATTGCGCGCACCTGTACGAACGACCTGAAATAAAGGAGCTGTTCAGCGACCCCTCTTGCCCTAACCCGTTTGAACTCTGCGTTCAAGCGTTTCGGGAAGGAATAGGCGAAGACAGGGTGCTCCTGGCTTGCCAGGGACATTCATCGGGACCGGAAGCTCGCTACGCGGATGCCTCACGGCTTGGTGCGGATATCGTGAACGCGAATCAACCCGTTAAATGGAGCGGGGTGTTGAATCAGGCAAGCTGCTTGTTAAACCAGGCATTCACGCACAATATCGTTATGTATGCCGACCCGGACACGCTGCTGGTACGGGATCTACCATTGGAAGAGGCGAGAACTTCCGCGACCATAGTCGCTTTGCCAGGGCAGCTGACCTTTTTCGGGGATAAACTCGCGGGGCTGGCAGAGGAGAAGATGAAAATCCTGCAACAAACCCTTCCGGTGGCACAGGTGCGACCGGCAAACCTCTACCCGCATTTCGATATGCTGCAGGTGTGGAATCTCTCCGTACAAAATGAACAGCTCGGTGCATATAACGTGGTGTCATTCTTTAACTGGGAAGACCAACCCCAGACGGTCTCTACCACCACGGGAGAACTGGGGATACCCGACAACGAATACATGGGATTGGAGTTTTGGGAAAGCAAACCGTACAATTACACCCCTTCAGACGGCAAATTGTCAGTAGATGTTCCTGCCCACGGGGTGCGTTTGGTGACCCTCCATCCCGTTAAGGATTGCCCCCAATGGGTTGGAAGTGACCGCCATATCGCTCAAACCGGGATGGAGTTGTCAAAACTCGAATGGAATGACCATAAAAAAACGTTATCGGGTACCATCGAGTTAATCAATTCGTTTCCCCTATCCATATGGATACACGTGCCAAATGACTACGCGTTCAATCAATTAACGTGTAAAGACGCCAAATACGAAGTAACGGAACAGGGTGATCTTCTTAAGGTTACTTTTCAATCCAAAAAAACTATCCTCGCGGATTTTGACATAATATTCAGTGAAAGGTAGAAGAATGCCACAGGTAATGAAAAACGGAATGATATTCAGCATCGAGGAATTTGCAATCCACGATGGTCCTGGAATACGAACAACTATTTTTTTGAAAGGCTGTCCGTTGCGTTGCACATGGTGCCATAATCCCGAGGGCATATCCCCGAAACCTCAAAAGATGAAGAAGAAAAACGGGCAGATAGTTACATCGGGTTATGAAATTTCACCCGAAGAACTGGCTAGCCAAATATTGAGGAACAAGGATATATACGCTATGAATCAGGGGGGTGTTACCTTCACGGGCGGCGAACCATTGCTCCAATCAGATTTTTTAATCGCCGTGTTGGATTTAATCGCCCCCACTGTTCATACAGCCATCGAAACAAGCGGGTATGCTTCGACTGATATTTTCAAAAGGGTTACCCAAAAAGTCGATTTGGTTATGATGGATGTAAAGCATACCGACCCTGTTGTACATAAAAAATACACGGGGGTAGAAAATGATTTGATTTTAGAGAACCTCGATTATTTGTGCTCCTCAACCACGAAATTTATCATTAGGATACCGTTAATTCCCGGCGTTAACGATAGTGAAGAAAATATGCTTAATATTGCCGAACTAATTCAAAACGCGAAATCAATGATACGCGTTGAATTGTTGCCGTACAATCAAGTGGCTGGAGCAAAGTACCCGATGATTGGACAAACATTCACGCCACTATTTGATCCAACACGAAAACCCGAAATACATCACACCGTCTTCGAAAAATTAAACATAAAAACAGTAGTCTTATGAAACCGTCAATAAAAGAACTTAAGGAATACCTTCTGGATAAAAAACATCACCAGTTCAGGAGGAGTAGTCAAGAGGTTGGCATTAGTACCATCAATGAATCGTTCGCGAAAAACAATGTGGACCCCGTGAAACGCTCTGCTTTATGCCTTGCCGCCGTTCTTAACGAGGAAGTACCGGTTATCCTTCCTAACGAGAGCATTGTTTTCACGAGAACCGTAAGCGAAATTCCCGATATTTTCACGGCGAGCGAGTGGGAACAAATAAAAGGGACACACTACATTCATGAGCGAGGGACGATCAGCAACCTTTCACCCGATTACGAAACAACCATTAAAGTAGGGTTGAACGCGAGGAAAAAAGAGATTGAAAAGAAACTAAACGATCAAAGCGTTGACCAAGAGGGAGTGACCTTTTTAAAAGCTACCCTTCTCTGTATTGAAGCGATCCAAGCGTTAATCGGGAGGTATGAAGAGTATGCACGCTCTAAAGGATATACCGACACGGCAGATGTTCTTAAAGCAATCCAATGTAATGGTGCAAAGAGCTTTAGGGAAGCGCTGCAATTATTACGCGTTTTGCACTTCTCCTTGTGGGCAGCGGGAAACTACCATAACACGTTGGGTCGTTTTGATCAATACATGTATCCCTACTTCACCAAAGATATAGAAACGGGGGTTATTACAGAAAGCGAAGCGTTTGACTTGGTAGAAGAGTTCTTCCTTTCATGTAACAAGGATAGTGACCTATATCCCGGAATGCAGCAGGGAGATAACGGGCAAAGCATCGTGTTAGGGGGACGCGGCTTAGACGGGCAATACATGTTCAACGATCTTTCAAAAATGTGCCTGCTAGCTAGCTACGAACTGGCATTGATTGATCCCAAGATTAACATCCGTGTTGACAAAGAAACCCCCGATGAAGTATATATTTTAGGTTCAAGGCTAACTCGAAAAGGTCTTGGATTCCCTCAGTACAGCAACGATGATATTGTTATCCCCGGGCTGATGAAAAAAGGGTACAAAAAAGATCACGCGTACGACTACGTCGTTGCCGCGTGTTGGGAATTCATCATTCCCAAGTATGCTTTAGACATTCCAAATATAGATGGTCTATCGTTGCCCCAGTGCGTAAACGATAGCTTACCCAAACTAGGTGAATGCGTAAGCTACGAGGCTTTTTACGATATCGTGGAACAAAAAATGCAGGAAAAGGCGGACGAAATTTGTGAAAAACATAAGAACCTGTATATCATCCCATCACCCATGATGTCACTATTGATGGATGGTTCTATAGAACGTGCAAGAGATATTTCATTAGGCGCCACGTACAATAATTACGGCATTCACGGTACGGGAATCGCCACGGCGGCAGACTCGTTAGCAGCCCTCAAGAAGTATTATTTTGAAGAGAAGAGCATCGATCAACAAACCCTGAAAGAGGCCCTCGAAAATAACTTTGAGAACAACCCGGAACTACTCCAACTTCTTAGGGAAGAGAGCCCGAAAATGGGTCAAGATAACGATTACGTTGATGCCATAGCCATTGATCTTTTAAACTCCTTTGATAAGACACTGCGCTCAAAACGAAACGAACGGGGCGGGATATATCGTGCGGGCACAGGTACGGCCATGTATTACGTGTGGCACGCTTCAAGCCTGGGTGCTACCCCCGATGGCCGTAAAAAAGAGGAGATGATCCCGGCAAACTATTCCCCATCGCTTTTCATGAAACAAAAAGGCCCTATCTCGGTGATAAAATCATTTACTAAACCTGACCTGTTGAATGTTATAAACGGGGGACCGTTAACGTTGGAGTTTGATCAAAATGTCTTCCGCGATGACGAAAGTATTGAGAAACTGGGGGCGTTGGTGAAAACCTTTATAACACTGGGAGGACATCAATTGCAGTTAAACACGGTAAGCCTGGAAAAATTACTCGACGCGAAAAAACACCCGGATAGATACAAGCAACTAATCGTGCGCGTTTGGGGATGGAGCGGCTATTTCGTAGAACTTGACGAATGTTACCAAGATCACATTATTAATAGAATTGAATTCGGACTCTAACTAATTAGTTTTATGAAACCTACATGATTATTTTAATCATCAAAGGTTCCATACACCGAAATGTGAAAAATAAAATAATCGTATGAAAACAAAACAAACCACTCAAGGTGACTCAGTTAAGCCTTACGTGTTCTACATCGCTTTCGTCGCATCCCTAGGAGGGTTGCTCTTCGGTTTCGATACCGCCGTCATTTCGGGAGCTGAAAAAGCCGTTCAACAAATTTACGAACTGTCGAATTTCGCACATGGCTTTACCATTGCCATTGCTCTTATCGGTACGATTGTAGGAGCCTTTTTTTGCAGCAAACCGGTTGAGCGGTTTGGCCGTCTTAAAGCGTTGAAAGTAATCGCGTTCCTATATTTCTTCTCCGCGCTTGGAACCGCGCTTATCATCAATTGGTACTCTTTCGTTTTTTTCAGGTTTTTAGGTGGGATAGCGGTCGGTGCTTCATCAGTCGTGGGTCCCATGTATATAGCAGAGATATCCCCTTCTCATTGGCGTGGACGTTTCGTCGCTTTCTTTCAATTTAATATTGTACTGGGAATCGTCTTAGCCTACCTTTCCAATTACTCTTTACATGGTATTCCTGATGATTGGCGCTGGATGTTGGGGATTTTAGCTTTACCGGCACTATTATTCGGAATCCTCCTGTTCACTATCCCTGAAAGTCCCAGGTGGTTGGTCAAAGAAGGGAGGGAAAGTGAAGCGGAAACCGTGTTGAAAAAAGTGGATGAAATCAACGCCGGTAAGGAACTCGAGGAGATTAAATTGTCTTTGGTTTCAAGTACCGACGATGCCGGGAAACTGTTCCAGAAAAAATATAGAAAACCTATTCTCTACGCGTTCTTAATTGCGACCTTTAATCAACTATCTGGGATTAACGTCGTGCTGTACTACGCTCCCCGTATCTTTGAAATGTCTGGGCTGTTCCGTGATTCGGCCATGCTACAATCAATAATCATTGGACTCACAAACTTAGTGTTCACGATGATTGGGATGGTGTTAATCGACAAAGTGGGGAGAAAAAAGTTGCTTTACATCGGTTCGGTGGGTATGACGATTGCCCTGTCGTTAGTGGCTTACGGATTTACCACGAACGCTGTTTCCGGGTACTATATGCTCGTATGCTTGATGGGCTTCATCGCGTTTTTCGCTATTTCCCTGGGGGCCACCATATGGGTTGTTATTTCCGAAGTGTTCCCAACTAAAGTTCGCTCAAAAGGGCAAGTGCTTGGTAGCATGACACATTGGTCCTGGACAGCTATATTGACTTGGATGTTCCCCGTTTTCATAGGAACAGGTGGTGCCGTTATATTCGGCTTTTTCGCGGTTATGATGGCTTTAAGCTTTGTTTTCGCCTTGAAACTTCCGGAAATGAAGAACAAGTCCTTGGAGCAAATCCAAAAAGAGTTGACGACATGACGTGAAGTAACAAAAACAGATGACGAGTAACTTAATCTCCGCGTGTTGTATTAGATGAATGTTTAGCCTTTGTCAATGAAGTGGGAGGAACAGTTGGCTATACATTCAACAAAAATTAAAAATTATACGTAACTTTGCTTCAAATTCCAGGTATCATTACACGCTTTTTGGGAAAGTATCAATAAAAAAGTATCATGAGCAAACTACTTCGTCAAATTATTTTCATGCCTTTGTTTATTTTGGCACCTGTTATCGTGTATGGGCAAAACCTATCAGGCTTTCAGGTAACACCTAAGGGCGAACTCAATTCGTTGATAACAAACAGGATAGATTTTAACGGGTACACTAACCATTGGCACAACACCTATACCAACTGGTTCAGGTATGGCAACCTGTTTAAAATAACCATGCCCGACGTGACGTCGAATATCCTGCAAAGTAAAATCGATGTCGCGGATGATTTAGGGCTGCCGGGGTTGTTGATGCAGGAAGGCTTCATATTCAACCTGTTTGCCAGTCAATATGAAGTGGTCAAGAACCCGACGGCTAGCGAACTGGATAACGCGATAAAGAAAGGTGACGTGCTGGTTGTGACGAATCCTTCAACGGAGGTGGGAGGCAACTTGGAAAGTATGGCTGCTTCCTTGTTTGATTGGACGAAGAAAATAGGAAGCTACCAATTCAGCGCGGTGGACCTGCAACCGATAAAAGCGTTCTACTTGGTGAACGACGCTAAGAAATTATTCGTTGTTTCATCCTCCTCGCCAGGGCAAGTGGATAAGTTCCTGAAAATAGTGAGAAATACTAAAGAGGTAATGGAAAAATACCGGATGCATAAAGGCTTATTTGGTGTTTCTTCTCTTTTAAATAGCGTGACGATCGAACAGGGACACCCGTTAGAAGTAATGGGGATTGGGATGAACGAGGGCAACTCCTGGTTTATATTTGATGGGTACATGGACTTTCTTTCCCAAAAAGAGATCGAGGGATGGGTTAGAGAACTTGATTTGCCTATCGTGGCCGAAGTGGGTTATTCACGAATCTACGGATGTGAGGATTACGAGGATTTGCAGATACAAGATATGCCGGGACGCGAACCTTGGATTGATTTTGCCAAGAAAAAAGGGGGGTACGTGTTTCGACCTGTATACGACCCCGGTTCCGAGGAGTATCAGTACGACGGGGTGATCGTGCATCCGGGAAATAAAGAGCAGATCGATCATGAAAATGTGCCCTTTATTAATAAAACGGGCTATCTGAGCGGTGGCCTCACATCTTCTATGATCCTGTTTATTGATAAAGAGAAACCGCTCACGAGTGAAACGTTGTGGGATGCCATTTTAACCCGGAAAGAGGTGGCGGTACTAAGTAACGCGCTCTTCATGGGACCTGAGAAGTACCGCCACGCGGTAGGGTTGCTTTACTTAGACAAGTGTTACCTTGAAGATTACTACTTTGATAAAGTGGACTTGAAAGCGGAGGTGGACAAATATAATTTACTGGTAACGGTGAAAAACTACCACGCTTCACCCTTGCAGGGCAAACTGGAAGTGATTACGTCGTCCGCTGTAGAGGTCGCGGGCTTGCCCGGTATGATCATGTTACAGGGTGGCGAACAGAAACAGTTCAAAATTGCTTTACAACCGGGGAAAGAAGCCATGGGAAGGAGTAACCCGGTCTCAGTGAACTTCCTGTCGGGAGGAAAGACAAAGAGAACGCTCACTTTGCTCGATTTACCCCCCGCTATCTCAACCCATCAACTGCTTTACTCACACGCCCCGGAGGTGACCTACCCGGTTACTATCCATAATTATTCCGGGACGAGCGACATCCCAGTGGAGGTCTCAGTTTTTAAAAAGGGAAATCCTCGAAAAGCTGTCCACAAGCAAACGAAAATGTTTCACGCGGAAAAGGCTTCTTGGGAAGAGCAGGTGTTTACGCTAAAGGTAACCCCCGGGGAATACGTTGTTCGGATAAACGCTTTAGGCCTCACTGCCGAGACCCAGCTTGGTGTAGGCAAGGCGGAAGGCAAGCCGCGCGTGTATGAAATAGACCTTGACGGGGATGGAATTAACGAGTATCGCATGGAGAATGATTCCGTGCAAATCACCCTTTTGGCAACAGGGGCCCGCGTGATCGAGTACATCGTTAAAAGTAAAAACGATAACGTGTTTTTCAAGGGGTGGCCGGAAAAGACGGCCGACCATAGACGGCCGTATCGTATGAGGCTCTATTACCCGTATGGGGGATTCGAAGATTTCTTGGGACAGGGAAGCATGGAGACACATCGTGTTTACGACGCGAGAATTACCAAACGGGAAGGGGATCACGTGCAGGTGGAGATGGAAGCGGACTACTACGGGAATACCATCAAGAAGATTTTCACGTTATACGGGAACACGCCATTGGTAGAGGTGCGGTTCGCGTTGGTGTTCAAGGATAAAGATGCCAATGTCCTGGGACCTCAACCCATCCTTGAGTTAGGGGAAGTACACGGGGAAGAGGACCTGTTCACGGTTTTAACGACAAAGGGACTGAGAGAGTACCGGATGAGAACGGATGATTACTATGGACAAGCATTGGAGGTGCAAGAGGGGTGGAACGCGGGATACGACACGAAAGAGGACATCTCTTTTATAGGGGCTTTCCCCGTGGAACAACCCATCTTCTTGCACATGTGGATGAACCTCCCCCACAATCCGGATGCCCCGCATACCTACGTCGAATTTCAACCGTGGACCCCCATCATACAGCAGAGCACGATGTATTTTTCTTACTACCTGTGGGCTCAGGGTGGAGACTGGAAGGATAGCCTGGAAGCATTAAGGAAAAGAAACCTTGTTACCGTTCGAAAGGAAAAAGAGATGTAAAACCCCTCTATTAAAAAATAGACGAGACCGTGGGAAAAGTAAACGCTGAAGTATAAATGTAAAAATAAAAAATCGTATGAAACCTGTAATTAGACCCTTGCTGATTTTTTTAGTTTTGAATGGCGTCGTTTCATCATGTAACGCCCAACAAAAGAGAGAGAAAATATGTGAAGTTTATTCGGTCTCTATGAACAAGATTTGTAAAGAATGGGATGGACAGTGGCAGGGCATGACCGTTGCTTCCGATGGGAACTGTTATTTTGGCACCTCTACCCACTCCTCTGCCCATGGTGCAGGGTTTCACAAGTTCGATCCCGAAACAAAAGTCCACACCCTACTGGCGGAAGATATGACCGTGGTTCTTGGCGAAGAGAATACCCCTTCACAGCAGGGAAAAATTCATAGCCCGATCGTTGAACTCGATGGGTGGCTCTATTTTACGACCCATCTCTCTAATTATTGGCCAAAAGGTATTGCAGACTACACGGGTGCTCATGCCGTGGGATACGAGATGAAAACCGGGAAGTTTAAGGACTTCGGGATTATTCGCCCGAGGTATTCAACCTACTCCGCGATTAATATCGACCCGGTTAGAAAAAAGTTGTATGTTTTCGTGGTGCCCTTTTTGGATGAGCTGGTAGAGGCTGATGGGAGTCATCTTTATAGCGTAGATATAGAGACGGGTGAGATGAGGGACCTAGGCTTGGTGGCAGAAAAACGTAGCGCGGCATCGAAGACCTTTTTCATCGATCACGAGGGCAACTGTTGGTTCACGTTATGGAAAAGGAATCAGCATCTGGACGATGATAGCAAATCTGGTCCTTATCAACCTTTTTATGAAAATGATAACGGTAACTTGTATTGTTACCGCCCCTCCCTGGATAAGATTGAAGTCTACCATGACGTATTGCCCTACGGGGAGTATATTGATGGGACACCGGTAACCGAGGAATCCTACAGGAAGGAGCGTGCTTGGACGTGGTCTGACGTATTACCCGGGAGTGGAAACAAAAAGTGTCTGTTTACCATGGGGACCTGGGGTGGCGGTGATGAGAGGTTATGGGTTTTTGACCCGTCGAAAAACATTGAATCCGGCGAAGCGTTCGAGCCGATAGCCTACATTGGATCTACCTTCTTGCATACGGCATTGGGGGGCGATAGGGTTTACTTTGTTCAATACGCGGATCTTATGGATGAGCGAACGAAAGGCGCGGAATTTGAACGGGAAAGAGATCCTGACGTCGTTGGGTACGACGAAAGCCTCCATTTGAGAAGCGTTTCAATAACCGAGGGTCTCGACCAAAAAGTGGTGGATCACGGGAAAATCGTTGATCATGAAGGTCGTGCATGCAGGTTCATTAACTCGTTGGCCGCGGATGATAAGGGGCGCGTTTTCATGAACGGGAGTTTTTACGTGCTTTCACCTAAGGAGGCAACACTGCAAATTCTTTTTAAATCTTACCCGGGAGAAGATATCTATAAACTCATGAAGCGAGGGGAGTTCTTTGCCGTTGCCGGACTTGACTAACCTGTTTTCGTTACCATACAGGTGATCAGTATGTATTAACGTGGATAAAGGCCAAAGGGGCTGTCTCTTCTTTTGAGACAGCCCCTTTAGGTTGATTGGCTAGCACTATTGGTGAACCTCTATGTCTCTGTAAGCCACAAGATTTAACTTGTAAATACGCAGGGAGTGAAGTCTTGGTCACACGTAAAAAAACAGGATTATAGTGTGTTAATTTCTTTCTTTTGATAAAAACAGATAAAAAGTTGTTGTACATTTGTCACCCGGTTGGTGATAAAAACAGGGAGGAGTCCCTGTGGAAATGTAACATAATGCGACGATGCGCACTTATAGCCAGGCTATGGCAATCGCAACCAATACTTAACAAATATGTAATTGGAACGTAATATTTATATGGTAGTTTCGCGGTAAAATTAATAGCGTATTCATTTTTCACATGCTGTTTATCACTATTTCTGCTTTCAAGGCGAAGCCTGTCTTGGGTTAAGATGGCTAGCTGTCAATCACATTATACGAGAGATTGATGATCTGGTGAGTATCAGTGGGCATGAACGCAAATAGTTGAACACTAGTTGAATTTAAAAGTAAAGTCAATCTATAAGTATGGAGCTGACACGGTTGAAGCGATCATTAAATACCCTTAAGGATGATTGTTGTAAACATCAGAGGTTCCATGTACTTTCTAATATTAATATAAAATAATTGTATGCAAAGTAAAACAGTCGACCAAAAAGCACGTCTCTTTACTATTTTTTGTAATAAGACACTCATCGCTATGAGGATGTCGCTCCTGCTTTTGTTTCTGCACGTTTTTCACGTGCAGGTCGTGCAGGCTGAAACGCCTTATTCTCAGGCTGCCAGCGTTGCCGAAGCGATGCAGCAGAGAAAAACCGTTACGGGAACCGTTGTTGATGCCACCGGCCTGCCTGTAATAGGGGCTAATGTCATCGAGATCGGGACCACTAACGGTACCGTTACTGATGTGGATGGGAAATTCTCGCTAAGTGTGGCAAACAACGCGACCATTCGAATCACCTACATCGGCTATTTGGAGCAAGATGTCAGCACTACGGGAAGAACCTCGTTTGACATCACGTTAGTGGAAGATACTAAGGCGCTTGATGAAGTTGTTGTAGTGGGTTACGGTACGGTTCGTAAGTCTGATTTGACGGGGGCCATCGGTTCCGTATCCGCTAGTAAAATCGCTAATGTTCCGCAAACAGGTGTCACCAGTCTGTTGCAAGGTAAGGTTGCCGGCGTGAACATCACGTCAATAAGCGGGGCTGGAGATATGCAGATTCGTGTACGCGGGACCACATCCCTCAATAAGAGTAACGAACCGCTTTGGGTAGTTGACGGCGTGATAGGCGCCCCCGCCCCAAGCAACCCCAATGATATTGAAAGCATCCAGGTTTTAAAAGATGCATCCGCAACCTCTATTTATGGCTCTCAGGGTGCTAACGGTGTTATATTGGTAACGACCAAAAGGGCACAGGAAGGCACACATGTTGTCGTGGATACCCGTATGGTTTGGAATACTTTGGCAAAAGAGCCCGACTTGATGAGCCCCTACGAGTACGCCCGTGCGTACAATGAGGTGAACGGTGCCGGCTCCATTTCAGATGCGGATATGTCTGCTTACAAAGCAGGGACGAAGGGCGTTGACTGGCTCGACCAAATGATTCGTACTGGCTTTGTGCAAAAATACAACATCAATGTCAGTGGTGGTAACCCAAAGACGCAGTACTACGTTACAGGGACTATGTCTGATAATAAGGCCCAGTACGTAACGGTAGAAAGTCGTGATTACACCGTGAAAGGCGGCTTGACCACCCAAATAGCCCCTTGGCTAAAATTTAACGGCTTTTTATACTCATCTTTCAACAAGGGACACAACAGGGTTCCGACAGATGCATTTAATGACATCTACATGTATTCACCCACCCTCGACTTGATGGATGAAAACGGTGTGTATAGCTTAGACCCATATAACTCTATTCACAACAACCCGTATGCCGAGGTTATGGCAAATTATACAGATCGCCGTTCTCATTCAAACAGCTTGTTTGGAGACGTGATTTTCACGATTGCCGATGGCTTGACATTCTCTTCCCAAGGTTTATACACGCAGGGGGCATACTGGGATAAAAGATTTGAATCCTCGACAATTTCTCCCGGCTCCATAGCTTTTGCGAACAACTATGACTCTCATTCTTCTACCTTGCGTAACATCAATAATTTAACGTACGACACGTTTTTTGGTGGCCAGGATCATCATTTGACCGCTACCGCCGTCGCGGAATTTTCGAAGAGCAAGGGTTACGGCACCTCCTTTACCACACAAGGTATCAGCAATGAAACTACTACCTATTGGAACGTGGCTGCAGGCACAAACATCAATGGTTCTTCAAGCTTCTCCAACAGCGCGTTGAGTTCGTTCCTAGGTCGGGTAAACTATAGCTTCAGGGGAAAGTATTTACTGACGGCCACGTTGAGGGCTGATGGTGCTTCTGAGCTGAGCAAGGAGAACCGCTGGGCACTCTTCCCTTCAATAGGTTTGGGCTGGAACCTCCATGAAGAGAGATTCTTTAATAAAGATTTGGTGAACCAGTTGAAGATACGTGCCAGCTATGGTACCATTGGTAACCATGCTGTTAGCCCGTATGAGACGTACGCTCGTTTAGAGTTTAACAACCGGGGTGCATCTTACGGTACGCAGACTGGTTATACAGGCTATTGGCCTGCTGGCGCTAGTAACCCAGATTTGAGGTGGGAAAAAACCGCACAGTATAACGTTGGAGTTGACCTGGCCCTCCTTCAGAGCCGAATGACCCTGACAGCCGACTTCTATATCAAGAAGACGACCGACCTGTTGTTCCAGAAATCGCTGCCTACATACTACGGGGGTGGTAGCGTGTGGGTAAACCAAGGCGAAATTCGCAACGAGGGTGCTGAGTTCACTTTGAATGTAATCCCCGTTGATAACAAGCAATTCGCTTGGGAATCTACTTTGACGGCGGCATACAATAAAAACACGGTTGTAGACTTGGCCGGTGAGGACTTTATTATTCCTGATGAAGGACGCGGTTCGTTGTATTCGGGGGGTGTTTTCATCTTAAAGAAAGATGCTCCCGTGGGTATGTTTTATTTGTATGACTGGGCAGGTTTCAGTGATGAGGGAGTTAACATGTTCTACACGAAAGATGGTGGCACAACCAATATGTTGAACACGGAGAATCGAAAAGCTATTGGGAAAACTATTCCTGACTGGGTGTTCGGTTGGAACAACTCCTTAAGGTACAAGGATTGGGATCTCAACGCTTTGTTCCGTTTCACTAGTCGTTTCGATCGTTTGAACGTGGGTCGTTACGTGGGAACGGCCATGTCAGGTCCTTCTCGTTTTTTCACCATGCGCGAAGGTTACTACCGTAGCTGGGAACATGTGGCTGATAAGAAAAACGCGCTTTATGCCAGTTTAACAAACGCTATCAACCAGAACACGCCCAACTCCACGCAATTTCTTGAGGATGGAACATTCTTGCGACTACAGAACCTTTCACTGGGTTATACTTTCGTGAAGGGAAAGGCGCGAGTTGCTGATATACGCCTGGGGCTCAGTATTGAAAACCTGTTCGTGATTACCGGCTACACGGGTCTCGATCCTGAAACGGTTTCAGAAACTAATCATGAAGGCTCTCAGGACTCTGTTTTCGGACTAGATCGAGGCTCAATGCCCATGCCGAGAGCCTATACTTTCTCTGTACGTTTTGTCTTTTGATGGTAACCCGTAAAATATTAGAGTATAATATGAAGAATTTATTTAAGATATTTGTCATTGGAATCCTAGTGCTGGGCATCTATTCATGCGATGACTTTTTAAAGGAAACCCCCAATGGGCAGTTGCTGACAAGTGACGCGTTCAAGCAGGCCAGTGATGTTGACGATGCGGTACATGTATTGTATCGAATGGTTGGCCGTGCTGTAATGTATGATACACGGAACTGTGAAGGGCAGATGGGTGATGACATCTCTACCCATCCCGCTTCCAACAAAGCCCTGAACAGGGAATTGGACTTGTATAATGTTTCTTCCGGAAACGGTTGCACGCTTGATGAATGGGAAAAAGTGTGGTTGGTTATCAAAGCGGCCAACTACATTCTTGACGGCGCTGCTAACGCACCGGATGTATCCGAAGCCACATTGAATTACGCCCTGAATCAAGCGCATTTCTGGAGAGGGTGGAGCTATTTCAAGCTCGTTCGGCTGTTTGGACCTTTACCCATGGTCCTTAGTAACAATATTGACAACAACATCGGGTTGTCTACGGTCGCTCAGATTTACGATGAGGTGATTATTCCCGACCTGACGGCCGCGGAAAACTTGCCGGACAACTACTCAACAGTTCCTCAGGCCATGAATGGTATCAACGTTGTCGCTAACTCGGCTGCAGCGAAGGCCTTGTTGGCAAACGCTTACATGACGATGGCCGGTTGGCCCCTGAACCGGGGTGCCGAGTATTACACTTTGGCGGCAAACAAGGCTAAAGAGGTAATTGATGGCTTGGGGTCAAGGTACAACTATATTATCTACGATGACTTTGCAGAACTGCACTCTGTAAAACTGAACACGAGTGATAGAAACAACAAAGAACTTATCCTTGGTGCTTTCTATAACTTGGCTTTGTATGGTGACGGTGACAGCAGCGAGGCGACTCGTGGTGCCATTGTCGATATACCCGACTGCGCCGATGGCTACAACAATATCCGTGGAGAGATCGCTTTTTGGTATAACATGCCCGATGGGCCGCGAAAGACAACGACCTACCCGGTAGTTACCTACGTGAAGGCCAACAACGCGGCTTATCCTTGGTACAGCCCGAACGTTCCCGAAGGGAATCGTTTCCCTTATGGCGGGAAATATCTGGAAACCAATGATATGGTGACGGAGTACAATATTTATCAATCCATGAGTTCGCAGTTCAGGGGCTGGGGTCAGAAGACCCATCAAATGATTCGTATCAGCGAGGTTTACTTGTGGTACGCCGAAGCCCTGGGACGTTCAGGTAAGACGAGCCCGGAGGCTATCGAATACTTGAACATTATTCGTAACCGTGCCGATGGTCAGGGAGCGAGCGCAACCCGTGCTGACGGAAGTCCCAACGTTTATCCTGCCACGATGAGTGCAAACGAATTGGCAGAAGCCGCTTATAAAGAGCATGGGTGGGAGGTTGCCATGGAGTGGACCGTCTCAGTGACACGCTATCATGACATGCAACGCATGAACCGTGTTAAGGATCACTTTGAACTGCGTGTGCAGAATCCCACCTATAATATTGACGGTCACGCTGTGAAAGAGCCTAACGCTCCTTCCGTCTCTTGGGCGGAATGGAGAATGTTTGTTCCTACACCTGAAAGCGATATTATCCTGAACAAGAACATTGACGTTCCACTTGAAGAAAAGATGAACTTTATCAAATAATACAATGATGTTTATGAAGAAAAATATATTTAAAAGTTTAGCGCTCGTGTGCATTTGCCTGGGTCTTATCGCCTGTGATAAGAAATTCGGGGAAGGGGTGAAACTGGAAGGCATTGAAGTTGGCCCCGACTTGAGCTTGAACTTAGGTACGACAGCCATGACTCCCGCGTATCCAATTCCTTGGGACAACACTGATTACGAGTTTGCCTTTAGCAGCTCTGACCCGGAAGTTGCCACTGTAGATGCTTATGGGAAAATCATGGCGGTTGGCACGGGTGATGCTACCATCACGATTACTTGTGCTGGTTTCTCCAAGAGCGTAAATGTGAACGTGTATGAAATCACCATTGGTCAAAAATGTCAGGAGATCCCAGGCTTGGTGGGTCTTTGGGAATTCAACCAACCCAATCCCTTGAAAGCCACTGTAGGTGCTGACCTCATCGCTTACCACCATGGGAGAAACGAGTTGGGTACAACTGAAGGTGCTGAAAACGATTACGCACCGCATCCGGGCTTCAACAAAAATGACGGGGCTATCAAAACGGTTGATTTCAACCCCGCATTCTATTGCAAGCATGGCCTTTCATCAGGCTCTACCTATACCATCTTGATTGATGCCCTACGCCCGGAGTCTTCAGGAGGTAAATACACCACGCTTATCAATACCGATGTGACCAATACCGGTGATCAGGTTGTTTATTGGCGCAGGGAGGGATACCTTCAGGTGGATGGTAGCGCTAACCGATCAAGTCAGGCCATTCAGAATGATAAATGGTACCGTACCGTAATTGTGAAAAATGGTTCTTCCTATTTAAGGTCTTATGTTAATAGCGTGTTGTGGAAGGATGGCGGTAATCCGTCGGCAGCCGTGTTTGATGCTACCGCTATCTTATTGAACGCCGATAATGACGGTGATGATCGATCATTACATTGGTCAACAGTAGCTATTTTTGACCGGGCGTTGACCGAAACGGAAATCGCTGTCTTAGGGGGTCTATGATCAAAAGAACACCTGTGGAAAGATAACGATGAGTAAATAACCGAAAAAGGGGCTGTCTTTACTTTTGAGATAGCCCCTTTAGGTTGATTGGTTAGTACTATTGGTGAACCTCATATGTCACGGTAAGCCACAAGATGTAACTTGCAAATACGGCAGGATGATGCCTTGGTCGTCTTGAAAAAACAGGATTTTAGTGTGTTATTTCTTTCTTTTAACAAAAACAGATAAAAAATTGTTGTACATTTGCCCCCGTCTTAAATAATGAAATTGGAGAAATGCTTATGGGATAATAAAAGAGATTGATTGTTAAGGTTTTCTGCCGTTTTGACCTTGTTGTGTGTTGGGTAACGGCAACGATTTAATTCTAAAAATTCACTATTGTTTAAAATAGCCAAACTTATGGATAATATTACAAGACATTTAAAAGAACATTTTTTTTACTCATCGTTTCAAAAAAAATCTTTCGCTGTGAAGTTGGTGTTCCTGTCGCTCCTGTTGCTCACTTCTCAAATGGGTGTAGCGAATGAAACCAGCGAAACGCATGGTCAAGTTGCTGCTGCAACGGAATCACATCAGCAACAGAAAAAAACCATTACCGGAACCGTTGTCGATGCATCCGGCTTGCCCGTTATAGGGGCAAACATTATTGAAGTTGGGACCACCAACGGTACCGTTACCGACGTGGATGGGAATTTTTCGTTAAGCGTGGCTGACAACGCCACAATCCGAATCTCTTACATTGGGTATCTGGAGCAAGATGTCAGAACGGCCGGAAGAGCCGCGTTTAACATCACCCTGGCAGAAGATACCCAGGCGTTGGAAGAAATAGTTGTAGTGGGTTACGGTACGGTTAAGAAGAAAGATTTGACCGGTTCTGTATCCTCAGTTTCTTCCAGGGACTTCAGAGCTCAGCCCGTTCAAGGGATTTCCGAAATGTTGGCCGGTCGTGTCCCGGGAGTTATGGTTACTCAAACCAACGGTGATGCCAGCGCATCAACGAAGATTCGTATTCGTGGTAGTAACTCATTGCTCGGGAGCAACAATCCTCTGTACATCGTGGACGGTGTACCCATGGGTTCATACAGCCCAAACGATGTAGAGTCTATCGAGGTTTTAAAAGACGCGTCGGCTACAGCCATCTACGGTTCACGAGGAGCTAACGGAGTTGTATTGATCACTACCAAACGGGGTAAGGTAGGTGATCCCGTCGCGGAAGTTATAGCCAATACCTCATTTGCACAATACCCTAAATTTTATGATTTATTAAACGGTAAGGAGTTCGGTATTTTTTATAACCAATACTTCGGAACCAATCTTACTTTTCCCGAATATAGTACAGACTGGCAAAGTGTATTGACCCAAACCGGCATACGTCAAAATTACCAAGCCAATATATCGGGAGGTACCGAAAAAATGAATTTCTACGTGGGTGGTAATTATATCAACAATCAGGGAACGATTAAGAATAATAACTCGGAAAGCTATCGTTTTCGTACCAACATCGACTTTAAATTTGGATCCAAATTCTCAGGGAAAATTGACCTTTCGTTAAGCCAAGGTTATTCACACAACAGCGGTGAGTTTACATCAAAAGGGCCGTTGTTCTCAGCATTGCAATGGTCACCCTGTCTTCCTGTAATAGGTGAAAATGGCGAATATACGCCTAGTGATCCTTATTCAACTAACTATTTGAATCCCTACATGGAGATCATGGAGGCAAATTCTAATAGTTATGGAACCAACATGTCTGTCAACGGGCATTTCGCTTATCAAGTGATTGATGGTCTGTCGATTTCCGTTCAACCAGCACTTAACAGATCTATCTCTGAAGGTCGTCGCTTTTCAAATGCTATGATCTCTTCGGGTGGTGATGTTACTGCTAATCGCTCTATGGGTAACTCCACCTCTTGGCAATTAACCAGTTTGGCAACATATGATAAAATATTTGATGTAAAACACAATGTCAACGTGATGTTGGGTAATGAACTTTACAAGAGCGAATATTACGGATTCTCTGCAAGAGGTCAAAAGTTCTTCGACGAAAAAGTATTGTGGAACAACTTGGGAAGCGCCTCAACACAAACAATTGGCTCAAGTTATTCTAGTGAAGCATTAGTGTCTTTCTTCACCCGCGCCAACTATAATTACGACTCAAGGTATTACGTAACTGCTTCTCTTCGTTCGGACGGTTCTTCCAAATTCCGCGGAGACAATCAGTTCTCTTACTTCCCTTCCGGTGCTTTATCCTGGGTAATGTCTAACGAAGAATTCTTAAAAAACCACTCTTGGATCGATCACCTGAAACTTCGTGTTAGCTATGGAGTAACCGGTAGTCAGGCCATAGGTGCCTATGCCACTGTATCTTCTCTTGGTAATTCAAACTGGGGATGGGGAGCGGGCGATAGCAAGGTGCCCGGTGTTTACCTGAGAGACCCGGCCAACCCTAATTTGAAGTGGGAAGAGACAACACAATGGAATATAGGCGTGGACGCTCATGTTTTTGAAAAATGGTCAGTTGGTTTGGACTATTTTGATAAAACCACCGACGGTTTGTTGACAGACCGCAAATTACCTAATTATACCGGTGGAGGTTCTACGAAAATTAACCTTGGCCAGATGAAAAACAAAGGTATAGATGCTTCGGTTACATATACTCCATTCAGTCAAAGGGACTTCTATTGGAGAATGACCTTAAACGGCAGTTGGTTGCAAAATAAAGTGGCATCGTTAGGTGATTTAGGCGAATACTTTATCCCGGATAGTGACGCTAACTTTACCGGCGTACAATTGGAAGGTTCTCCGTTGATAGTTCAACAGGGACAACCCCTCGGACAACTCTACGGATTCAAATGGATTGGTTTGTGGAAAGAGGAGGAAGCAGAGGAAGCGGCAAAATACAACCAAAAACCGGGTGACAACCGTTATTTGGATAAAAACAACGACTACAATTACTCTAATGATGACAAAGAGGTGATAGGCAACTTTATGCCAAAATTCATTTGGTCATATAACAGCAGTATCAATTGGAGAGACTTCGACTTCAACTTGTTGATTGAAGGCGCTCACTGTCGTGACATGTACAACTTTAACCGCATGGTTGCCGGTACCATTATTGGCACCTCGTTCTCTGTCACATTGAGAGAAGCTGCCGATAATATGTGGAATGCCAGCAATCAAGAAACGATGTGGGCACCCCGCAGTTCGTCCGCTTTGGAAAAACCAAACTCTTCAAAATGGGTACAAAAAGCCGGCTGGGTGAAAATTCGTAACTTGAGTTTAGGATACACCATTCCCAAACATTTATTGGACGGACACGAGATCAGAATACACGCTTCAGCCCAAAACCTGTTTACCATTACCGGTTATAAAGGTCTTGACCCCGAAGCTCAGGTGAACGCTGCATACTCGCAAGACTTCTACGGAGGCGTTGAATATGGTACTTATCCACAACCGAGAATTTACACTGTAGGCTTGACTTATAAATTTTAATTAAACGAACAAATGAAAAAAACAATATTTTTAATCGCTATCGCCTTGGTAACTGCTTCTTGTGAATCATTCCTTGAAGAGGATCCCAAGGGGCAGTTTATGGTTGACAGTTATTTTAAAACGGTAGCCGATCTCGAAACTGCTCTTAACGAAGTAACCTATGAGACATCCAACTATTACTACGAAGGTAAATGTTTGAACATGGCTTGTCGGGGCGATGATTTAACCGCTTCGAACTATACGGTGCTTGAACGTTTCCAGCAACAGGATGACGAGCAGTATGTGGCTTCACCTTGGAACTGCTGCTATAAATGTATCAAACAATGTAACAACGTCATCATACAATCGGAAAAAGTAACCGGTGATGAGACACAGTTGAATAATATTTTAGGTATTGCCTATTTTTACAGAGGATGGGCCTATTATAACTTGGTTCGTTGGTTTGATAAATTACCGTTGATTTTGGACAATGAGCCTAACTTAGACGTGAAGGCTGTAGATCAAGCGACAATATATGAGCAAATCGTGAAGGACCTTGAAGCTGCAGAAGCGTTGCTTCCCAACTCTTGGGGGAATAATTACAAGGCTTTGACGGCTCCCAGTGTAGCCACGGCGAAAGCTGCATTGGCTGAAGTCTTTTTATCGATGGCCGGCTATCCGGTGAAAAAAGGTACCGAATACTATGCTAAGGCTGCTGCCAAAGCCAAAGAGGTGATTAACGGTCCTTATGGAGTAGATTTTGACACTTACGAAAACATCTTCAATACTAACGATCCTCGCACGAACTTGAACAAAGAGCGTCTGCTTACTTTCGTGTATTACAATGCAAGCACTGAACGTAATGCTTTGTTTCAATGCTTTATGCCTGCCGAATATAGCGGCTGGAACTGGTTCTCGGCAGAACGCACTTTCTTTCGTGAGTTCCCGGAAGGTCCTCGTAAGGACTTGACTTTCCTGACCACTATTCAAAAGAATGCAACCACATCCATTTCTTGGGACGACCCTACAAGAAAGTTCCCTGCCCCTCATTATCGTAAGATGATGTTGAACTCTGAAATGGACTTCACTCAACCTTGGACCAATAGTGCTTGGCGTTATGAAGGCATTATTTTCGCCTTACGGTTTACACAAACGGCATTGACTTACGCGGAAGCCATTGCACGTAGTTCTGGACCTGATAACTTGGCATACGAATTGATGGATAAGATCCGGACACGTGCTGAGCTGCCTCTCTATGATCGTGGTTTGAGCGGTTCTGATTTTGCCAAGCAGGTTGTACAAGAGCGCGCTTGGGAATTGGCCGGTGAATTTACCCGTTGGTTTGACCTTTGTCGCTTGGAAATGGTGGAAGAGGTATTTGCCAAACGTGCCAGCGACGAGGTAATTAGTAGCGCCGATTGCGGTACTCCAAGCAAATCAAACTACTATCTGCCTATTCCTGCCTCAGAGAAAGTACTGAATCCTAACCTGGAATAACATGGTCTCTTTCGTTTGAGTCGGAATAATAAATTTAATTTTCTTATAAGAAAGAATATTCATCTAAAAAGAAAAGTAAAATGAAAATAAAACAATTCATCTTTCACTTCGCTATTTTCACTCTTGTAGCCTCTGTTTTCTCCGGTTGTAAGGAAGAGGATAAAACAATGAGGGGCATCGCTTTAAACATGTCAAAGCTTACGCTTGAAGCTGATGCTATTGAACAGGTACGCTTCTATCCTGTTCCATGGGATGCGCCGTTGACCGGAAGTTTTACCTGGAAGTCTGAAAACAGAGATATAGTGAAAGTAAACAATAAAGGACAAGTATTAGGGGTAAATCCGGGAACGACCAATATTACCTGCGAGTGCATGGGTTTCAGCACGACCATTCCAGTAACTGTAAAACCTATTGTAACCATACAGGAAAAAGTCAGAGGATTGAACGCTAAAGGTTTTTGGGAATTTGATGATAAAACTTCACTCACGAAAGCGACTATTGGTCAAGATCTAGTCTTTGTGGAAGATCAAGCAAAAATCTCCTCGATAGATGGTCCTCGTCCAGAAGACGGTGCGGTACGTGTACCTATGGATCCTAAAAAAAGAGCTGGAAACACCACGGGCACATTTATCAAATGCCTGCATGGATTTGCAGCCAAAGGAGGTAAGAATGTAAACGAATACTCCATTATGTGGGATATTCGTCTTCCTGAGGAAGGACCTGAATCCAATTACTATTCATTGATGTCAGCCAGAACATTAGACAACAGCATGGACCAAGATATCTGCATTAGGAAAGCAGGTTCGTTTGGTATTGGTGCCCTGGGCTATTGCGACGCGGGTACCCTAACCAGAGGGAAATGGCATCGGGTTGTTATCACTATGAATTCCGGTATTTCTGTTGTTTACGTGTGTGATGGTGCAAAGGTAAAAGACGCTAATGCAGCTTCTGCCCCGATTGACGGACGTTTTTCTCTACTTCCGGAAGGTGTACTTTTCTTCGCTGACGATGATGGTGACGACAGCACCATTGATGTTTGTAATATTGCCATTTGGGATAGACAATTGACAGAGGATGAGGCCAGGAGCCTCGGATCTGTCAGACAAACACCTGTCTTTGAGGAATAAAGATTATCGTGAGAAAAAACATCTCAGCTGCACTTATTGCCTTTAGCTTTTCAGCTAAAGCCCAAGTGGAGTTTAGTTTCACACAGGGGCTCATCCATTCATGCTCCTGAAAATACTTTCCCGTCTGAACCGGACGGGAAAGTATTTTCCTTATTACAAGAGATTACGCCGGGTATCAGGGTAACGTTAGTACCTTGAGAAAACTCTTTGGAGTAAAAAAAATGACTGAGTGTGTATAATGTTTAATCGTATGAAAATCAGTGTTAACTACAAGAGGATATTTCCCTTTGCTATTTTGTTGCTCTCTATTTTAACGGGCTGCCACGATAGAGAGGGAGTGTCCAACGACAAGAATTTCTACATTGGGATTGACAACTCCGGCGATAAAACCAATCCCGGTGAGTTCTTTAATCCTGTGGCGATGGACTCTTTGGGCGTTGAATTTGTGGTTTACCATTACGGTGGACCGACAGGGACGGTTGAGGATGAAGCCAAGAAGATGGAGAAGCTGGGCGCCGATTTTGCCGCTGCCGGGCTGAAGGTCGTGGTTAACGTGGAATGTGGGAACTGGAGGTTGGAGATGAAGGGCGAGGATGGGTACGAGTGGGTGAGCCAACCCGACAGCATGCACCTGTTTAAATTCCCTCCTTTGGTGCTGAAAAGCTTGGCCCAATCGGATGCCGTTTGGGGGATACAGTACGATGAACTGGAACATTCACAAATTACCCGCAACTTATCCATCACCCTCAGGCACCCGGGGGTTGAGTTGGTGAGCCTGGCAGAAACAACCGGCATGGATTTTAAATCGGCCGACAACGCGGTTTACCAGGGTGCGAAATCATTGGTCGATGAATGCAGCAGTGAAGGTTATCAACAGGTATTGGGTGAGCATGTATGGCCCGTGCTTTTCCATAATTTCGCCCGAGCGGGGATTACACCCGTATACAAGCAAATGAAGGAGAATTGGTCGAATGTTTGGGCCTCTTGTGCCATGGGAGCCTCTTTGCAGTATGATCAAGAGTTATGGTCGTGTATCGACTTCTGGCATTACAATAACTACCCGGGACACTCTGCAGAATCGTTGTGGTCGAACCTTCTGTTCGCTTACTGGGCCGGGGTAGATAAGGCTTACGTGGAGAGCGTTGGAAAACATACGTATGACATTGATGACCATGGTCGATTGACCTTGCAAGAAAGGGGCAAGGCGTTGAGCCGTTTTGCTAAAGAGTACGTGCCTAACCATCCGCGTCCCTACACGTTTAGGGACCTGGAACCGGAGATCGCGATTATTCGTTTTGATGATACGCAATGGGGGCAGGGTCCTGAGACCTATTGCACGGTTGATGATGGCGATGAAAAAGTGAACCTGTACTGGAAAGATTGGCTTTTCGGTGCTTACGACCTTCGCACGAGCCCCGAGTCGGAAGAGTGGATTAAGGCTTGGCATACCATCACGCATGGGATGGTGAAAAAGGAGAGCCTTTCCTGGAACGCGGGCAATGTGTACGAAGGGATGCCTTACCGCTGTTTTGCCCCGGCTAACTCGGTGGTAGTCTATGATGATTCCGTGAGGAAGGAGCATCTGGGTACGGTGAAGCTTGCCTTCCTGTGTGGATTGTTTATGAGTGAGGGGACCTTGGAAGATGTTGGGCTTCTCGTTCGTGAGAACGGACTTGTCGTTGTCACCTCCAGCCGTTTCGCACCCCGGGAGTTGGTTGACCAATACGAGGGGGGTACCCAGGCCTTCAATAGTGGAAAAGGTAAATGGATTATCACCGACGATATGGCTGGTGACGCGGTGAAAGAGATGGTAACACCATGGATCGGGAATGATAATGAAATTGTATTCCGCTTCAAGGGGAACAGAAAGGTAGTCATGACCATATCACCTGATGGTAAGGAGGTTGACGTTGTGATACATGGAAAATAAATTAGTTAAAACGCATTGCGAAAACAATATGAAGAACAAAATAGGGCTAACGATAATTTGCGCGTTGCTACTCCTCGGTATCACGGGTTGCTCTCGCCATCAACAGAATGAAACGGCTATACAGCCGAGAGAGAAAACGGCTTTTCAGACGAGTGGTCCCTGGAGACCAACGATCGATATACGGGCAGACGTGACCATCGTGTATGGCGTTAGTGATAGTGAAGAGATGACCTTTGAGCAGCGTGTGCAAAGTTGGCGGGATCGAGGCTATACCACGCACTTCATGACTGGTATCGCCTGGGGAGGCAATTATCGCCCCTATTTCCACGGGGAATGGGACGGGGAAACACATTGGGATGAGGGGCAGGTAAACCGTCAAGGAGATATTCTCTGGCATGGGGCCCCGGGGTCGACCCCTTATATCGTTCCGACCGATAATTTTTTAAAGTACCTGAAAGAGGTTCACATTAAACGGGTTATTGACGCGGGGATAGATGCCATCCACCTGGAAGAGCCGGAGTTCTGGGCCGCCGCGGGCTATAGCGAGGCTTTCAAAAAGGCGTGGGAGGATTATTACGGCTTCGGGTGGCGACCTCAGCATACTTCTGCCGAAAACACCTACCTCTCCAATAAGCTCAAGTATCACATGTATTATCGCGCTTTGGATGAGTGTTTTACTTTCGCTAAAGAGTATGGGAAAAGCAGGGGGATGGATGTTCGGTGTTACGTGCCTACGCACTCGCTGGTTAACTACGCGCAATGGATGATCGTTAGCCCGGAGGCAAGCTTGGCATCCCTGTCCAGTGTCGATGGGTATATCGCCCAAGTATGGACAGGCACCTCCTCTGAACCCAACTACTTCAACGGGGAGTTAAGGGAACGGGTGTTTGAAACGGCGTACCTGGAATACGGCTGCATGGAGGCTATGACGGCACCAACCGGCCGGAAAATGTTCTTTCTCACCGATCCCATCGAGGACAGGGAGTTTGATTGGCCTTACTACAAGCAGAATTACGAGGCTACATTCACGGCGCAACTCCTGTTTCCCAAGATTGATAACTATGAAGTGATGCCATGGCCAGACCGGATTTACGGAAGACGTTATTACACCACCCCGCACTTTAAACGAGGGCAAGGTATCCTCGGGTCGCGCAATATGGAATTGATAGACCCGGATAACGCCGATAAAAACGTGAAAGAGCTCATCCCCCGTACCTTCTCGACACAGATGCAGGTGATGATCAACTCGTTGAACCAGATGCCGCTTTCCGACAACCACCCCTCCGGTTCACACGGTATTTCCGTGTTAATGGCCAATTCTCTGATGTTTCAGCGCACCATTGATCCGATAGAGGGGTACGATGATCCCCAGCTTTCCAATTTTTACGGGGAGGCGCTGCCCTTCTTGAAGCGGGGTGTTCCCGTGAAAACCCTGCATATTGAAAATGTATCGTACCCGGAAACGTGGGAGGATACCCGGGTATTGCTCATGTCATATTCAAACCTTAAACCTTTATCTGAAGAGTCCCATACTTATATTGCCAATTGGGTGAAGGAGGGCGGAGTACTCGTCTACAGTTCAAGGGATACCGACCCATTTCAGAATGTTCATGAATGGTGGAACCAGGGAGAAAATCAATTCGAGAGACCCGCCGATCACCTTTTTCAGTTGCTTGGGATAGGGATACACCCTGAAGAGGGCGAATACGCTTGCGGAAAAGGAACGGTACAGGTGATACGGAAAGATCCCAAGGAATTTGTGTTGAAAGAGAACGGGGATAGTGATTACGTGAACATCGTTAAGAAAATGTATGAAGAAAAGGCCAACGCCGGGGAGTTGACGTTTAAAAACAACTTTTACCTTGAAAGAGGACCTTTTACCCTGATCGCGGTAATGGATGAGAGCGTAAATGATGATCCCTTTCATGCTCAAGGGCTGTTCATTGACCTCTTCGATCCCCAGTTGCCTGTATTAACCCAGAAAACAGTCACACCAGGGGAGCAAGCCTACCTGTTAGACCTTAATCGGGTAGAAAACAAGAAAACCCCTCAGGTGCTGGCGGCGGCTTCACGTGCGGAGAACGAAAAACGAACAAGGAAAAGCTACTCGTTTACCGCCAAAAGCCCGCTAAACACGACAAACGCCATGCGCGTACTTTTACCGGCCGAGCCAACAACGGTCTTGATTACCGATGCTGCCGGGGAGAAAATGGAGGAAGCCACGTGGAGCTGGGATTCACAAAGCCAGACCTGCCTGCTTGGTTTTGAGAATAACCCGGAGGGGGTGAACGTAACCCTGGGTTGGTGAAATAAGTGGAGAAAAGAAAACGGTATAAACAAACGATTAAATAATATTTTCTATGGGAAAAAAGATAAAAAGGAGAACGTTTATTAAAAAATCTGCCCTTGCCGGTATGGTGGGTATGATAGCCATAAACTCGTTCGCGGGAGTTGGCTCTTCAGAGGCGTCAGCGAGAGTAAACGCTTCTGATAAAACCAAGTTGTTTTATAATAGCGATGGCAAGTTTAAAATTTTGCAGTTGACCGACACGCACTACATTGCCGGAAATCCTAAATCGGAGCGGGCCTTGAAAAACGTGATCCAGATGCTGGAGCTGGAAAAACCGGACCTGGTGATTCATACAGGCGACATCGTTTTTGGAGAACCGGCTGAAGCCTCCGTTAGGGAGATATTGGAACCCATTTCAAGCAGAAAGATTCCTTTTGCAGTCGCTTTTGGGAATCATGATGAGGAGTACGACAAAACACGCCAAGAGATGCTCGATATCGTTATGTCCATTCCCTACAATATAAACACGAAAACCGAAGGCATTTATGGGGTAACCAATTGCGTGCTGACACTCTCGTCACCAGGTAGCGATAAAATAAGCCGGGTGTTTTACATCTTAGATACCAACTGCGGAGCAACCATCGAGGATATTCCAAAGACCTACGGGCATATCCATTTCGACCAGATCGCCTGGTATAGGGAGCAAAGTGAAGCGTTCACCAAAATGAACGGGGGAACACCTATCCCCTCCTTGGCATTCTTCCACATCCCCCTTCCCGAACACAAGGAAGCCTTTAAAGATGAGGAAAGTGGCGTCGTGACAATCGGGACGAGGGGTGAAAATGTTGCTTCCCCGAAAATCAACTCCGGCATGTTCGTATCTATGAAAGAGATGAAAGATGTGCAAGCTGTGTTTGTAGGTCACGATCACAACAGCGATTTCGCGACCTATTGGAAAAAAATGTTCTTCATATACGGGCGATTCAGCGGGTGTGACAACGTTTACAACGACTTGAAACCAAACGGTGCCCGTGTGATCGAACTGACGGAAGGGGAGGAGGGATTCCGCTCTTGGATTCGTCTTTACGGGGGCGATATTATTCAGGACCTGAATTACCCCGATGATTTCGTTAGGAGATAAGATCAAGCGGTTTTATTAATATATATGATGCTGCATCAATAACAACAATATGAAAACAACAAGTGTTAGTTTAAATCGTCGCGGCTTTATTAAAGCTACTGCCGGCGCGGGTATCTATTTGGCTTCGGCAAAATACTCGAATATGTTTGCAATAGGCAATTCCGAACGCCCCGTGAGGTTGGGCTTCGTGGGAGTAGGAAGTAGGGGTATAGCAATGCTTCAGGCGGCACTTATGCTTGAGGGGGTTGAGATTATCGCCGTCTCTGATACTGTGCCCGAGAGAGTGGAAAGAGCCCAAAAGTTGGTCATGGATGCTGGTCAGGCCAAACCCAAGGGATATACGGGTGCCGAGGATTATAAAAAGATAGCCGATTTGCCTAACGTTGACGGTATTTTTACCGCGACTCCGTGGAGCTTGCATACTCCGGTAATGGTAGCCGCTATGAAAGGTGGGAAATATGGGGGAACGGAAATGCCGGCGTGTGACGGGTACGATGAGGCATGGGAGTTGGTTGAAACCGCGGAGCAAACAGGCATGCATTGCATGTTGTTGGAAAACTACGCCTACATTCGAAACATGATGATGGTCCTCAATATGGTACGACATGGACTGTTTGGGGAGTTGACTCACTGTGAAACCGGGTACCAGCACGATGTGCGTTACGCTAGCGTCGGGGAAAATGGAGAGCTGCTTTGGAGAGTCCATGAGCGTTATTTAAATCATACCGGAAACCGTTACCCAACCCACGCCATTGGCCCCGTTGCCCAATGGATCGATATCAATAGGGGAAATAAGTTTGAATACCTCGTGTCCATGAGTAGCCGATCACTGGGGTTGAATCATTATATCGCCAAGAATTATGGAGCAGATCACCCGAACGCGAAACGGCAATATAAAGCGGGGGATGTTAACTGCACGCTGATTCAGACAGCCAATGGTATCACGGTTACGCTCTATTACGACTCCTTGAGCCCACGCCCTGCTGATATGATTTACCGTATTCAAGGTACAAAGGGTATCTTTTCCGGAACGCTGGATAAAATTTACCTTGAGGATGTAAGCCCAGTTCGCGAGCAATGGGAGGAGCTTGACAGGTACAGGGAAAAATACGATCACCCGTTGTGGAAAAAATACGGGGATATCGCGATTAAAACCGGTCACGGGGGTAGCGATTATTTTTGTATGAGGGATTTCGTGGAAGCTATACGTCACCGGACTCCAGTCCCCATTGATGTCTATGACGCGGCAACCTGGAGTATTATCACGAAGCTTACGGAAGAGTCGGCGTTGAACAAAAGCAGACCCGTTGATTTCCCGGATTTCACGCGTTCCAAATGGCAAGAAAGGAAACCATTACCCATCGTGAATCCATAATAATGGGTAACAGGTAGTGGATGAACTTTTCATTTGAATTTGGCGATGCCTTTGATTCTACGCGTTAAATGATCTACCTAGACCGTTCAATTATGAGATATAAACTCTTTTCTTTCATCTTGATATTAACAACTGTTGCATGCAGCAGAACGGATCAGGAGTGGAGCATGATGCTAGACGGTAGGAACATCGTGATCCAAGCGGGAGTATTGGGCAGTGAGATTTTTTTGGATACATTGTCGGCCAGCGCGTTTGTCCAGGTACGTGGCGATATGTTCATTACCGGCACCAATGATTTTTCTTTCGTCTTGTGGAAAGCGTACCCTAATGAGGAGCCGCAAGGGATAGAGGAAGCAGTGGAGGCTGTCGAACCGGCTGCAATGGTGAATAATCAAACGGATGTTTTGGATATCTCATCTTTGCAATCGGTTCAATGGACAGACTCTTCAATGATTTGTTCCAAGGATCCGTTGTTTCGGTTGAAGTCTCATGATATAAGCAATAGTGTGGAGGGATCCACACGGCTTGTTTTGTCATACGAGTTGACCGAAACGAGATGCAAGGGGGTGGTGGTTGAAGTAATCCACGAGATTTACGATGGTCATCCCGTGATTCGTCGCAGGATGAATTTTAAAAACCTAAGCAAAGAGTGGATCAAAATAACAGACCTGAATGTTTCTGAAATAGGGTATGAAGGTCCATTTAAAACCACCCATTTAACCCCGGCAGAAAGGGGTATCGATCCGAGTATTATAGCTTTGAGCGATGCTGATTATGCCAGGGGTGTGATTATTGGGAGCGAGGTTCCTTCAAGGGTGCGTTTGTTGAATGACCAGGGAGTCGCTGGATACCATCCCGATTATTTCGAGTGGGTTGTGGGGCCAGACGAAACATTTGAATCCGAGGCAGTTTTTCTGTACGCGTTTTCAGGGGATAGCTTTCGTGAAAACGGGATGCTTTCATCCGTGTTGGATCGGTGCGTGGAAAAGGATTTTCGAAACTTTATGAAAGAAAAAATACTGCTCCCCGCCGATGCTGAAAAATCGGTAGCCCCCCTGTTCTGTACCTGGACAAATTACAGCGCTAACATTAATGACAGCAACATGAGGGAGGCCGCGGATATCGCCTCCCGCATCGGGTTTGCCTGCTTCCAAATGGATGCAGGCTGGTCAAAAACAGGTCACCCGAACCAGTGGGGCGTATCCACTACCACCCCCGATCCTGAGAAATTCCCAGACCTGAAAGGCTTGAATACATACATCCGCTCCAGGGATATGAGACCGGGACTATGGTATTCCGTCTTTATGAATCAGGATGCCGCGGAATCTGAGACCATTCCGTTGTTCAGCGTGCCGAGGGTACAACGAGCGGGAGGGTTAGGAGTTAGTTTTTGTTACGAGAAAGGAAGGGATAAATATGCCGATGATATCATCTATTTGAGTAAGACTTACGGTGCCACCTACTTCAAGCAGGATTTGAGCAATATTTGCTATGGAGATATAGCAAGGGGGCATGAGAGTCGCACGCTGAAAGAGTCCTATTTAAGGGGATTGCGTGGACTGTTCGCCACACAAGACAGGATC
Organism: Fermentimonas sp.; assembly: GCA_033808735.1. Classification (GTDB taxonomy): domain Bacteria; phylum Bacteroidota; class Bacteroidia; order Bacteroidales; family Dysgonomonadaceae; genus Proteiniphilum. The sequence goes on along the minus strand of JAPXNA010000009.1, from coordinate 42,804 downwards.
CATCAAGCGGTACCCGAAGCGTTCTTACAACTTTCCCATGAAATATATTGGGATACACCCGGCCCAACAGGGGATATTGCTGTTTTGAAACATGCTGACTCGTATCACTCGGCACCCAATGAGTATTGGGGGGCAGGCAATAGAAGCCAGTTGGTGAGCGACTCGTGGAATATGGACAGGGATAGTTTAAGTCAAAAGCTGATAGAAGGCTGCTACAGGGCTCGTAAATTATGGTATGCACATAGGGGGTTGCCACTGGAACGCATCGAGGTTTTCGGGGCATCGATAACCAATTATCAAGGGAGCCTGACACCCCAAATACAGGATAGGCAGATATGCAGTTGGTTGATGGGTGCGCCGTTATCTTTTTCCGGTGATTTAACCGCGTTGACCGTTGAACATGTTGAACGTTACGCGGCCCGTTTTGAGGAGGTAAAAAGATTACAGGAAACGTACGACATCTATTCCAATTTTCAGTATAGTGGTGTCCCTGAACCAACGGATGAAGGATGGCACTGGTGGGGGAAGTTGAATGAACAAGGTTATGGAGCGGTTGTGGTACTAAGAGGAAAGCAAGGTAACGAAAGCGAAAACATTCATATCCCCTGGGTACTTCCCGATAAGCGCTATCGGCTAAAAGCGCTGTTTACTGACAGGGACCTTGGTGCATTCACGGGAAAGGAACTCCAACGCGGGGCCGTTGTGTTATCCCTGCCACCGTTTGGACAAGAAATCATTGAACTTTCAAAGGAAGGTTCAGAAAGTGTTAAATTTTGATTTTTTTTTGCTTTGATGAATAAAAGGAGTATGTTTGCAACTTTAACGATTAAGTTAATCGCGAGAAAACAATGTTTCGATGTTGTTTTCAACATCCTTTTCGGTTTGTTTTATATTTTAAAATGAAAAAACGAATGAAAAATGAACAATTAAAAGAGAATTGCCGGTTAAAAAAACCGTGTAATTCAGCAATCACAAAAAGCCTTACTTTGCTGTTTGTGATGACGTTATTGACCATGGGTCAAGCGTTGGCTGCAAGGGCAGATGATGGTAAACGCGCTGTTGATGAGAACTACGCGATTACCGAAATTCAACAAACCAAATCGGTCTCGGGTAGGGTGACCGATGCAACCGGGGAGACGATTCCCGGCGTGACGATTGTGGTGAAAGGTACCACGTTAGGGACAACAACTGACATTGACGGTGAGTACCAGTTGACGAACATCCAGGAGAATGCGGTTCTTGTCTTCTCGTTCGTGGGACTGGAGACACAGGAAATTTCGGTTGCCGGTAAAACGGTTGTAGACGTGGTGATGTCTGAAAGTTCCATCGCTTTGCAAGAGGTGGTAGCCGTTGGTTACGGTACTATGAAGCGGAGCGATTTAACCGGGGCTGTGGCGTCCGTGTCGTCGAGGGATTTCATTGATATGGCCGCCAGCTCGTCCAACTCCATCCTTGCCGGGAAGGCTCCCGGTGTAACCATCCGGAAAAGTAACGCGGCACCGGGTGCAGCACCCATCATTCGCGTGAGGGGTGCCAACTCGCTAATGGGCTCCAACGATCCCTTGATCGTGGTGGACGGTAACTACGGGGGTCTCCCTAACATGTACGAGATTGAGACCATTGATATATTGAAGGATGCCTCCGCCACCGCGATTTACGGTTCTCGCGGTGCGAACGGGGTTATCCTGGTAACAACCAAGCGGGGGACTCAAAAGAAGCCAACGCTCGAGTTCTATTCCGACCTCTCCATTAACGAGGTAACGCAACGGTATGATTTGATGGGAGCGTATGAGTTTGCCCAATTCAACCAAAGCGTGGGAGCATACCCGTTTACGGATGCAGAGGTGGCAAGCTTTAAAGATGGGGGCGGTACCGATTGGCAGAATGAGGTCTTACAGACTGGTCTTTCGCAAAGTTACCGCGTGATCTTATCCGGGGGCAGCAAGGATGTGCGCTATCACATAACCCCCAGTTATAATAAAAACACCGGTACCATAAAAAATACCGAAGCAAGCGGTTATGGCCTGAAAGCGAAAGTCGATATGGATTTGAGCGACCGAATTACCGTTCAGATCGAGGCGAGTGCAAGCCATGGCGATAACCTTAACCCAGACCTCTCGCAGGGGGGGGCAAAACTGCCATACCGTTAATGGCAGCCGTTCTTTGGTCGCCCACCGAGTCGGTTTACGATGAAAATGGACAGTATAAAGCTTTGGGCGTGGGATCGGGTACCTTGATGAACCCGGTGCTAATGACCGAAAGGATCCGGAGAAACTATACCAACGCGGCATCTGGGGTTGGGAATCTTCAATACAAGATTATGGAAGGGCTCACGTTGAATGCCAAAGCGATGATCGGGTTATCAAACGGGGGAACCCGTCGATTTGAATCGCTCGAGTACAACAGGGTTCACCCACAGGCCAGTCAATCATCGTTCGACAACAAAAACTGGCTGACGAACGCGTTCCTGACCTATAATAAAACTTTCGCGACCGTGCATGATTTTTCAGCGATGGTGGGTTTCGAGCAAAGCAAATATGAGGGGCAGAATTTTTCCGCGTCAGCTGAACGACTGCCTATTGAATCCGTAGGATGGCATAACCTTGGATTGGCCGCGCCTTACATAAGTGTAGGGTCTGGCTGGGGTGACAATGCCCTGCGCTCCTATTTCGGTCGTCTGAATTACAACTACGCTTCCCGTTATTACGTAACGGTAAACTATCGTGCAGACGGCTCATCCAAATTCAGGGGAGACAACCGTTGGGGCTATTTCCCCTCGTTCTCCCTGGCATGGAGACTCTCTGAAGAGCCATTTATGAAAGAGCAGGATCTGTTCCAGAATATCCGGATTCGCGGTGGATACGGTGTTACCGGTAGCCAGGCTGTTAGTCAGTATGCTACCTACTCTTCCCTGAGAGGTATGGGATTCTACTGGGGAGGATCATCGGTTCAATCGGGCTACATATCCCGAATTGGCGGTAACCCCAACTTGAAATGGGAGTCGACCCAGCAATCGAACGTGGGTGCCGACTTTACCCTGATTGACAACCGCCTCTCGATATCGTTGGATTACTACAACAAGAAAACGGTTGACCTGCTGGCTCCCTTAGCGGTGCCTGCTTACGCCGGGGGTGACCCGGAATATGGTAGGACCAGCGTGACTTCAAACGTCGGATCGGTTAGAAACGAGGGATTTGAATTTAACGTGAACTACTACATTGTAAATACCAAAGATTGGTCATACGACATCAACCTGAACGGTGCGTTTAACAGGAACAAGGTACTCGATCTGGGGGCAGAAGCAAGGCTTCACGGATCGACTTATGCTCCCGGTCTTGCCTCGACCAGCCCGTTCGTGTTAATGCCGGGACATCCTATTGGAACCATTTACGGTATGAAGTACCTGGGTATCTGGCAGGAGAATCAAGCAACTGAAGCGGCTAAGTTTGGCGCGCAACCGGGGGATTACCGTTATGAAGACTTGAATGGGAACAACGCTTATGATGCGGATGATCAGCAGGTTATAGGTAACACGAATGCGCCTTTCACCTGGGGCTTTAATAACCACCTCTCCTACAAGAACTTCGACTTTAACATTTTGTTTGAAGGAGTGCAGGGACGTGATATCATGAACTGGGCCTACTTGGTGGCCACCGAGCGTATTGACTTCACACAACTGTATACCCACAAAGATTCAAAAGATAGGTGGACACCCAGCAACCCGAACGCGAAGTTTGCCAGAATCGGGAATAGCCACCTGATCCCCTTGTCTTCGCAGTACGTGGAGGATGGTAGTTACGTGAAGCTGCGCAACCTTAGCGTAAGCTATCGTATTCCGAAGAGCGTTGTCTCTTTCGCCTCTTTGCGGCTTTCGCTCAGTGCCCAAAACTTGCTGGTATTTACCAAGTACAAAGGCTATGATCCGGAAATGAGTTCTACCAATGATGATATGCACTCGGGAATGGACTGGTTTGCTTACCCGAACTGCAGGAGCATATCCTTTGGGTTAGCCATTGAATATTAACCGTTCATTTTAAAAAAGTATGTCATTATGAGAAAATATATCCATTTAATTTTGATACTGTCTGTCATTGTTTCATTTTTATCGTGTGAATCGAATGACAAATTCCTGGCAGAAGATCCCAAAGGGCAGTTGTTCGCTGACAACTTGTGCAATAACGAGCCTGAAATACAACTGCTGATTAACGGGTTGTTTGGTATTTTCGATAGGGCGATCAATCGCCCGTATGAAAGTATGGAGATCAAGTTTGCCTCCTCTGACGATATTATCGGAACAGGCAATCAACGTATTTACTACCATGAAATGGAGGTGAATATGCCTATCACTGCCGGTGGGGATACCGATGTGCAGCGGGGATATGAACGTGCGTACAACACGATCAATCAGGCCAATACGATTATCAACAACTATAAGAACGCCGAGGGTGTGGTACCGGAGGCTAGGCTGAATGCCTTGGCCGCTCAGGCACATTTCATCCGCGGCTTCATGTATTTTTGGATGGTTAGGTTCTTTAACAATATCCCTTTGATTACAACCGCTTATGATCCCGATTCAAAGAGGGAAGTCACGCTATCTTCAAGTAAGCAGGTATATGAACTGATCGTTTCCGATCTTAAATTCGCGGAACAGTGGTTGCCGAATAAATGGGACGGATTTATGAGTAACGGGGCTCCCACCAAGGGGGCAGCAAAATCAATGTTGTCCCTGGTGTACCTGCAAATGGCCGGTTACCCTATAAATGGCGGAACAGAGTATTACGGCTTGGCCAGGGATAAAGCCAAAGAGGTGATCGACCGTTCAGCGGAGTTCGGTTACGCTTTGCGTGATCATTTCTGGGAAGTTTTTGATCCCTATTGGGAAGCCGGGGAGAGGACGTTGGATGAGCCGATCTTCTGGATTGATCATACACCTGATGATTACACGGTTAGGGCACCTAATCCATGTAGGCCTATCGAGTTTGGCGGCTGGGAATCGATGATCGCCGAGTTGGGATTCTTTAACCGTTTCCCCGAAGGCGAACGGAAAGATTTCACGTTTGTCACCGATTTTTACCACTCCAACGGCACCTATTATCACTATACCGACTTGAAAGCCAAACATCCCGCGTACAGGAAGTTATGGGCCGATAACTTTACCCCGGGTTGGGAATGGGAAAACAGGGACGACCCGGATAGCAACTGGTTGAACCGAATGAATTGGAGCGCGGCCTGGTTTAGTGGACGTCCTATTATTATCATGCGTTACGCCGATGTGTTGCTCATATATGCCGAAGCCAAAGCACGTACAGACGGCCCGGACGCGTTGGCGTACAAATGCCTGAACGATGTGCGAAACCGTGCATACAAAGGGTTGGGCACCACGGAAGCATCTGTAAGCGGCTTAAGCAGGGAAGCTTTTATTGATGCCGTTGTATGGGAAAGAGCCTGGGAATTTGCCGGTTTCGAATACTCGGCCAGGTGGTTCGATCTACAGCGTTTGGAACTTGTAGAGAAGGCCACGACCGTATGGAGGGAAGAACCCGAAGAAAAATACCAACTTCGCAGACCCTATACCAAACAAGACTACTTCCTTTCCATTCCCAGTAAAGAAGTGATGTTGAATCCGAATTTGAAAGACAACAATGCCAACCTATAGCAACAAATAGGATTGGCGATAGATAGGATAGACAGGGGGCGATACATGAAAAGATCGCACCCCTGTTTATCATTTGATGGGTGGTTGTGATTGCGCGTGACCATAGATGTCACCTATTATTATGACTTTGTTTCACCCGGAAGCGGGTGATATGGATAAAACTCTTTGGATGGATATAAACTGAGGGAGGTTCACCTTGTATCGACAGAGCGGTTGTCGTTAAAGTGGGAGCAAAAATCACTGATTTTTATGGAAATCCGGTTAGTAATAAAACAACAGAAATTGGATTTTATGAGGTCACAAAAAGAAACTAAAAAATCCGGGGTTAAAACGGAACGGTTGCTATCTCTGGATGCGTTGCGCGGATTCGATATGTTTTGGATCACGGGTGGGGGAACTATCGTCAGCGCGTTGGCAACCTGGTCAGGTGCCGCCTGGCTACATGCCCTAAATGGGCAGTTCTACCATGCCGAATGGGTAGGTTTTCGTTTCGAAGACTTGATTTTTCCCCTCTTCATGTTTATCAGTGGTGTAGCTATCCCTTTTGCCCTGATTGCTAAACGGGAGCAGGGAGTTCCTAGGTCTTCGCTGACAAAAAAAGTATTCAAGCGGGCGATTATCCTGGTTGTACTGGGAATGTTTTATAACGGGGTGTTTCGAAATGGATTCGAGGATCCCCGGTTTGCCTCTGTCCTTGGACAGATAGGTTTGGCATACCTGTTCGCTTCGCTGATTGTGCTTTACACCAAGTCGTTCAGGCAACGGTTGTATTGGCTGGCAGGGATATTGATAGGATACAGCCTTATTCAGCTATTGGTGCCTGTGCCGGGGTTTGGTGCCGGGGTACTAACCCCCGAAGGTTGTATCAATGGATATATTGACCGCTTGTTCTTACCCGGGAAACTGCACGGTGGGCTTTATGACCCGGAAGGGTTGCTGTGCGTTGTCTCAGCGACAGGTATCACGTTGATGGGAACGGTGGCGGGAAATATTTTACGGAATCGTAAAACGACGGAAACGAAGAAGGTAGTCAAGCTTCTAGCCATTGGGGCAGCCTCCCTGGTGCTGGCTTTATTGTTGAGCATGTTTTATCCTGTTATTAAAAAGTGCTGGACCACGACGTTTAACTTGCTGGCAGGTGGGATTAGCTTCCTGTTGATGGCCCTTTTCTATTGGCTGATAGATGTGAAGGGGTGGAAGAAGTGGGCTTTCTTTTTCCGGGTTATCGGGTTGAACTCCATCTTTATCTACCTTTTGTACGGTTTTGTTGACGTGGGCAAAACCTGCTCCAATTTTTTCGGGTGGACCGTTCTCTTAGGTAGCATTGAGCCGGTAATTCACACCACGCTGCGGGTGTTGTTGGTGTGGCTGTTGCTCTACTACATGTACAAGAAAAAGATATTTTTAAGGGTGTAATATTTTAATCCATCTATCATGAATTCTTTCTCGAAATTCGCGGTGACAAGAAGTTTGCTTGTAATTTTAATGGCATTTGCCATTGGTGTTGGTAGTTCCCGTGCCGATAATACGCCCGAATACACCATGGAGTGTGAGGGGCTAACACGTGTTTACAGGTTACACATCCCGGAAGGGTTACCGGAGAACGCGCCGTTAGTGGTGGTGTTACACGGCTACGGTGGTCCTGATCCCGGGATCTTGAATAAAACCGCGGATCGTCATCGGTTTGCCGCCTGTTATCCGGTGGGTGAAAAAGATGGGCGGGGTAAAAGGTGCTGGAATGTAGGCTATCCTTTCCAACATGATATGACGATTGATGACGTGGAGTTCCTGACGCGGCTGGTGCGTCACTTGCAGGACAAGCATGGTTTTAGCCGCCATAACGTGTTTTGCGTGGGTATGTCGAATGGCGGTGAGATGTGCTATCAGCTGGCAGCCCAGCGTCCCGATCTTTTTGCCGCGGTGGCTCCTGTAGCTGGTTTGATGTTAAACTGGCTTTACAAGTCAGACAACTCGACCGTCCCCGTCTCCCTTATTGAAATTCACGGTACGGAGGACAAGACTTCAGTATGGCTGGGTGATCCTGAAAATAAAGGTGGCTGGGGAGAGCATCTTCCCGTACCTCTCGCCGTACACTTTTGCGCGGCAAAGAACCGTGCCACCGTTATGCAAACAGATACGTTGACCGGGAAAGCCCCTAACTACCGGAAGATATATAGACATCGCTTTACCGGGGGTATAGACGACAGTGAGGTGTGGTTGTACGAGATTGTAGGAGGTGGTCATACCTGGGGCTGGGATGATATGGATACCGATGAGGAGTTGTGGAAGTTTTTCAGCAAGTTCATCAAGCCCTGAGGCTAGTAAAGCCCCCGCAGCCTTTTACCATGTAGTTGCCGTGTGGGTGATAAACCATATAGGGAAAGTGTTGATTTTTTTGCTAACTATAATAAAAACGGATAGATGAAACCGACAGGTTTCATACACCGAATCAAAAAAGATAAAATAATCGTATGAAAAAAGTTTTACTCGCGATGTTTGTGATTGGCTTAAGCCAAGGAGTATGCGCCCAGGTGGAGTTTAGTTCACACAGGGGATCTTCGCTCCACGCCCCCGAGAATACTAAAGCGTCGGTAAAGCTTGCCTGGGAACAGGGGGCTGATGCCGTGGAAATCGATGTACACCTGTCAAAGGATAACCGGTTGATGGTTATTCATGACTCCAATACAAAGCGAACCTCGGGAGAAGACTACCGTGTTGAAGATACCGTGTCTGATATATTGAGGATGTTGGATGTTGGATCCTTCAAGGGTGAGCAATACAAAAATGAGAGAATCCCTTTCCTTGAAGAGATCATCGAGATGGTACCCCCCGCGAAAACATTATACATAGAACTGAAATGTGGTCTGGAGGGACTCCCTTACCTTCAAAAGGCCATCAATGAAAGTACCACGAAAGGTAACCTGGCAATAATCTGCTTTGATTACGATGTGATAGTCACCGCGAAAGAGATGTTCCCAGACCATAGCTGTCACTACCTGATTGGCGATGAAGAGGGCTTGAAAGAAAACATTAAAAAGGCCGCGCTGAAGGGTATTGATGCCATCGATATGAGACACTCGCTGATCAATCAAGAAATAGTTGACTACGTACATAGCCTATCCATGAGCATAAACGCCTGGACGGTGGATGACCCTCGCGATGCGAAAAGATTGTTGGGACTCGGTTTGGATGGAATCGAAACCAACTGTGTCTCCTGTTTGAAGGAGTTGTTGAATTAGCAGGGGTACTAGGTGATCGCCATGGAGTGTAAGAATGTGAAACGTCATTTAATGGATCATATACAGCAGTTGATGTCTCTTAAGAGAAGCCTGATCGTGATGTTGCTTTTCACGAGTTGCCACCTCTTTGCGCAGATGCAGACGATTACCCCGTTGTATGCCGATAATCAGGAGATCTTGCTCAACGGATCGTGGAAGTTCAAGTATATCCCCGGGTTGTACGCGGGAAGCGACTCGTTATTCTTCCAAGATCACTTTGATACATCCAGTTGGAGTGATATCAAGGTCCCGGGTCACTGGGATCTGCAGGGCTTTGCCGAACCAATTTACGGGCTCCCTGAAGAGGCTTTAGGTCTCTATGTTACCTGCTTTGAGATACCCGATTCATACATGGGGAGGCAGGTTTTTATAAAACTCGAAGGGGTGTTGTATGGCTATGACCTGTATGTAAATGGCCGATGGGCCGGTAACTGGGAAAGTTCGTACCACGCGGCAAGTTTCAATATTACCGACCTGGTGAAAAACGGGAAAAACCGCATGGCGGTGAGGGTTACCACGCGCAGCAAGGGTTTTGAGTTTGACAGGTGCGACAACTGGGCGCTCGCGGGTATCTTTCGCGACGTCTCCATTTTTAGTTTACCCAACACATACATAGATGATTACACGGTAACCACCAGCCTGAATGGAGATGAGTCGGCAACGGTGAGGGTGGTGACGGAGATAAAAAACAACAGCAATGTTTTGGTGGAGGACCTGGCGTTGAGGATGTTATTGTATGCTCCCGATGGAGGATTGGTGGGAGAGGATTTAACGAAAATACAGGCGAACCCTTCCTCACGGGAATTGACGGTAAAAAATCCACGACTTTGGAACGCTGAGGAACCAGTTCTTTATCATTTGAAGCTTCAATTGCTGAAGGATGGTATCCTGTCTCAGGAGGTAAACCAGAAAGTGGGGATCAGGGAAATAGCCATTGTGGATGAGGTGTTGATGCTCAATAATAAACCCCTGAAGCTAAAGGGTGTTAATTACCACGACCTCTCACCCGAAACGGGAAAGTACATGACCGAGGAGCAGTTGATAACTGACCTGTTATTGATGAAAAAAGCGAATATCAACTTCATCAGGACTAGCCACAATCCCCCGGAAAGGAGGAAGCTTGAGCTTTGTGATAGCCTTGGCTTTTACGTGAGCGACGAAATGCCGTACGCTTTTGGTAGCGAGCACATGTGGGATCCAACGTTTAGGGAGGTTATGCTGAAAAGGGCAAAAGCAACCGTCTTACGGGACAAAAACCACCCGTGCGTTATCATGTGGACCATAGGAAATGAAAACGATATCGTTCGCCATACCGTCCACGCGGGCAAGTTTGTAAAGGAACTGGACCCGACCCGACCGATCAGTTACGCGGGAACAGGTGATCTGTCAACCATTCCGGATTTCGCTGATATCTATTCGCCACATTACCCGAGTGCGCAATGGGTAAGGGATTACAAAGGAGAGGCAAAACGCCCGGTAATTTTCACGGAATATGCCCACGCACTTGGATTGTCATTTGGCAATCAGGAAGAAATATGGAAAGAGATATTTAAAGACAAGCATATAGCCGGCGGTGCAGTATGGCATTTTCAAGATCAGGGGATAACACACAAGTCTGAAAGTGAAGTTGATACCACGAAGTTGACATACGATGTTTGGATAGACTCGGTTACCTATTATAAATCAACGCTAGAGGGAACAGACGGTATAGTGTACTCAGATCGTACGCCTCAGACAGATTATTGGCAATTAAGGAAGGTGTATTCCCCAGTTCAAATAGTCACGAAGGAGTTACCGCTCTATCCAGGGGAACAAAGGCTTAAACTCGTTGTATATAATCAGTTTGACTTCACCAATTTAAATGCCCTGCAGGGGAAATGGGAGTTGTTCAGGAACCGGGAATTATATCAGCAAGGAGACCTGACGATCGATTGCGCACCGCATGATACGACAACCCTGCTACTGCCCGTGACCCTGCCCCGGGAAGTAGCGGATGATGTTTGGTTATTGAAGTTTTCCTTTTCCGATAAAAATCAGTTCGATATTTGCGAACATACCGTAAACCTTGTTTCTGAACAAAGATATCAAGGGATAAAGTACGCTTTGCGCCAAAGGATACATGAAAGTAGGCTCAAAATCAAAAACAACACCGACTCATCGGTCTCGATAAGTGGGAAGAACTGCCTCTATGAAATGAAAAATGAGTCCATTACCCTCTCTTTGCTGGTTAAAGGGAATAAAATACCCGTTATCACCCAAGGTGTTTTGGCGCGGGTGGGACGTGAACCGATCATGGCGGATGTTGTTTCGAGAGACAGGTACTATGCCGATGAAAAAAACTACTTTTGGGATCCCTTCTTGCTCTACGCGTCGAAAACGCAAAGTAAAACCATTCAACGGGATATTGACGGGTATCGCTGTATCACTCAGGCTGTTTTCCCGCGGGTGGGAGAATTGTACGATGGGGAGCAGATTGAAGGTGATATTGAGTACACCATCAATCAAAAAGGCGAGCTGGTCGTCAATTTTGACTTGCACCCTGTAAACGTGAGCGGTTTCTTTCTTAACGCGGGCGTATCTTTGATGCTTGATCCGGGAATAACTAATTTTCGCTGGTTGGGAGACGGTCCATACCCATCCCACCCTGACAAGCATGCCCTGAGTGACTTTGGGATTTACCAGATGAAAAAAGGAGATTTACACTTTAACGGGAATAGGCGTAATGTAGAAATGGCTGCCTTCACCGACGATGACGGGAACGGAATCGCCATACTGTGCGATAGCGCCAATATTGCAGTAGAAGTGAAGAACGGGCAAATGGTGGTAAGTTACAACTCGATGGTTTCCGGCGTGGGTAATAAAAAGATTATGCCAACGGTGCTTCACAAGGCAAACGAGGTGGAGCAGATTAAAGGAACGTTCGTCGTTATCCCACTTACCGCCGGAAATTGGCCGAAAGAAATTCAAAATATTTTGGGCTATCCCGATAAATCGGTAAAGGTGAACAATCCGTTTTATTATAGTTTTGACAGCTCAAAATAAAAGCAAATTTAGCACGATACACCGATACAAAAAAGATAAAATAATCGTATGAATAATAATGAGTTAGACAGAAGGGGCTTTATCAAGAAAACGGCATTAGCGGCCGGTGCCCTGGGGCTTTCATCCTCAGTGGTATCATCCCAGACGCTGTCTCCATATGTGACCGGAGAGCAAAGCCGTGTTGATTCGACGAGAAAAAAACTCTTTTTCAATAAGGAGGGAAAGTTCAAAATCGTTCAATTCACGGATGTACATGCCATCGAGAAAAAGGGGGAAACCGATCATGCTTACGATATCATGAACCGAATCCTGGATATCGAAAAGCCCGACTTGGTGATGTATACAGGTGACATCGTTACGAGCGATGAGAACCCTAAGGCTCTCTGGGAAAAAGTTACCGGTATCGCTTCTTCTCGAAACATCCCTTTTGCCGTCACGCTAGGGAACCACGATGCTGAAGGCAAGGTGACACGAGATAAGATCTATGAGATCGTGACCGGATTAAAAGGGTGTCTTAATGAGCCCAAAAAGGAATCGGTTGAGGAAGTGTACGGGTACACGAACCAGGTGATACCTATCTATAAGTCAGACAACCCAAACGAGAAAGCCAACATCCTTTACCTTTTCGATTCAAACGATTATCATAATTTGCCTAATTTGGCAAACAAAGATGACTGGATACGAAGCAACCAGATAGCCTGGTACGTAAGGCAAAGCACAGAGCTTACCAAGGGAAACAACGGGGTACCGTATCCGGCTATCGCTTTCTTTCACATTCCGCTGCATGAGTACAGAATAGCAGCCACTGCTCCTAACGCGAAAATATTGGGCTGGCGAATGGATAGCGGTGAAGGCGTGGGCGCATACAATTCAGGCCTTTTTTCTGCCTTCCTGGAGTGTGGCGATGTCAAGGGTGTCTTTGTTGGTCATGACCATGATAATTCATACGTAGTCCTTCATCAAGGTATCGCACTTGCTTATGGCCATTATTCCGGCGGGCTCAATGCTTATCATGCTCTTTGCAGAGGTGCGCGCGTTATTGAGTTGACCGAGTCTGAAGAGGTGTTCGATACCTGGGTACGATTGGAAACGGGTAGGTTTCTTTACAGGATCACCATCCCTCATTCATTTACTTCAGATGACCCTAAGTATCGTCCTTACCCTTAAACGCTCAGGGTTGTGAATAATGGAGAAATGACAAGGTATACATGAGAAGGTGCGAAAAGTAGCTAAATGTTTCTTTTTTCATGAAACATTTCCCTATATTTGTTTCATTGAACTTTAGCGTTAAAGTAATGACCTGATTTTTCACACAATTCACCAAATGAGCCGTGAGCATGAAGAGAACTTCGCTAAAAGATATTGCCGAGAAGCTGAATTTGTCCCAAACGACCGTTTCATGGGTGTTGACAGGTAACGGTGATAGAAGGGGTATCAGTAAACCCACGCAGGATTTAGTGATGAAGTGTGCCGTTGAGATGAATTATCAACCCAACCTTATAGCCCGTAGCTTGAACCTTGGGAAAACAAAAACGTTGGGTTTGATTATTCCTTCAATTTCCGACTTTTTCTATTCATCGATTGCTCGGGAGATTGAGCGAAACGCGAGTAATAATGGTTATTCCCTGATGATCGCAAGTTCCGAATCTAAACCGGATAAAGAAGAAAACCTGCTTCGCACATTCAGGTCGAAAGGAGTGGACGGGATAATCATTGCTCCAACCAAACAATCGACAAACGAAATAATGAAATTAATCAATGAGCGATTCCCGATAGTCACTTTCGACCGTTTTTTCCCGGAATTGGAAATGAGCTCGATCATTGTTGATAATAAGGAGAGCAGCTTCAAGCTGGTAAGCCATCTAATAGAAACAGGATGTCGAAAGATAGCCATTATAACCACCAACCCTCACCTCACAACCATGTGTTTCAGGGTGGATGGCTATAAGCAGGCTTTAGAGAGGGCAGGTGTAGCCATTAATCCAAATCTTATCGGGTGTGTTGCTTACGAAAACTACGAGCAGAATGTGGTTAATACCCTTGATGCTATTTTTGAAAAAGAGCCCGATGTGGATGGGTTTTTCTTCACAACACATATTTTAGCCTTGGAGGCTTTTTTGTATTTTCATAAAAAAGGGATAAACTTCAACGAGAGATTTGGGTTAGCCTGCATTCATAGCGTCTCAACCTTTGAGATACTGGCCCCAAACATTCATGTGGCAGAAATGCCGGTAAAAGAAATCGGGGAGAATGCCGTGAATATCGTGTTGAAAGATATCGAAACGAAGAAAAATGCAGATGAACCAAGCGAGCTTCAGAACTTGGTTTTGCCTTGTACGTTCTATTTTAACGATTAAAACGTTGGTTGGAAATTGACAGTATATAAATGCGTGTAATGATGAGAAAATTTTTAGGAATTGATATTGGGGGGACGAAGACAGCAGTAATATATGCGCGCGAGAAGGAGGAGAACAGGATAGAAATCGTCGATAAATCCCAGTTTGAGACCACCCAGGTAAAGCAAACGATCAATGAGATCTTTTCTTATTTAGATGAAATGATTGATCGAAACGAGTTAAAAACAGACGAGATTTCCGCTATAGGGATTAGCTGTGGGGGACCTCTTGACAGCGAACGCGGCATAGTCATGTCCCCTCCAAACCTTCCGGGCTGGGATAACATTCCCATAGTGGATATGGTGAAAAAGAGATACTCGCTCCCTTGCGCCATCCAGAACGATGCCAATGCTTGTGCCGTGGCAGAATGGAAGTTTGGAGCCGGGGTTGGCACCAAAAACATGATTTTTTTAACCTTTGGAACCGGACTGGGAGCCGGACTCATCCTAAACGGGAAACTCTACTCCGGGACTAATGATAATGCCGGTGAAGTGGGACACGTGAGGTTGTCAGAGTTTGGTCCCGTGGGTTACGGGAAACAGGGTTCTTTCGAGGGGTTTGCCAGCGGTGGGGGAATAGCTCAGATTGCAAAGGCCATGTTGACAGAACAACATCAACAAGGGAAAGGTGTAGCTTGGTGTGCATATGAAGATATACATCAGGTTTCGGCACAAATGGTTGCCGAACAAGCTCATAAAAATGACCCGCTGGCCAGGAAAATTATCGAGACCTCGGCAACCTATCTGGGCAGAGGACTTTCGTTGCTGATTGATATCCTGAATCCAGAGTGTATTGTTATCGGTAGTATCTACGCTCGAAACACCACGCTGTTTTTTCCAATCGTTGAAAGAGTATTAAAGGAGGAGGCCTTGAGTAACTCCCTGGCAGTTTGCCAGATTAAACCTGCTCAACTGGGAGAAAGCATAGGAGATTATGCCGCGATCTCTATTGCAAGTAATTTAATAAACAATTGATACTATGAAACCGACATGATTAAAATAATCATGTCGGTTCCATACACTGAAATGTAAAAGAATAAAATAATCGTATGAATGTAATCGTGAAAGAAAGTTTGCAAGAAGCCCTTGACTCCCTTCGGGAATTTATGGCTAAAGAGACCAACTTGCAAGCCATTAATACCGGAGCAACGCTTATTTCCAAAGCTTTACAAAACGGCAACAAAGTTATTTGTTGCGGAAATGGAGGTTCATTGTGCGATGCTTCTCATTTCGCCGAAGAGTTAACGGGGAGGTTTAGAAGTGACAGGATCCCACTACCCGCCATCGCGATTAATGATGCCGCGCATATTACCTGCGTAGGGAATGACTACTCCTTTTTGGAGATTTATAGCCGTTTTGTTGATGCCATTGGACAAGAGGGAGACATCCTCCTGGCGATTAGTACCAGTGGAAACTCTGAAAACATCTTAAAGGCATGTGAGTCGGCGAAGAAAAAGGGAATGATCGTTATCGGCTTGACTTGTGATTCGGAAAATTTACTGCGAACCAAGTCGGATCTCTCGATCTGTGCTCCAAGGACCAACTATTCAGATAGGATACAGGAAATTCATATAAAGGTGATTCATATTATGATTCAATTGATTGAACATAAGCTGTTCGTGAATTAACTATTCAGATTAATTACTCAATAAATAATTGTTACGTGATCGTGAAAAAATGTAGTTTGAAAATTTTACTTTACACCCTTGTAACAGGTGCGCTAGCTGTTTTGACACTAAGTTGTCAGCAAAAGTATCCCAAAGGGATAAAACATGTGATCGTGATTGGAATAGACGGCATGAGCGTACAGGGTTTATTGGAAGCCAACACGCCCTGCATGGACAGCTTGATGCAAAACGGTGCCTTTAACTATAAGGTTCGCTCAGTCATTCCCACGGTGAGCTTACCAAACTGGGCCGCTATGGTGAATGGTGCAGGCCCTGAAATCACCGGGGTAACCAGCAACAGCTGGAATAGGCACTTCGACGATTATCCGCCGGTAGCCATGTCTGAAAACCGGGTTTTCCCCAACGTGTTCAGCGTTATTCGTGAGCAGATGCCCGAAGCAGAAACGGGTGCCATTTACGAGTGGGGAGGATTTGAAAGGATGTTGGAAACGGAACTTATTGATAAGTTCGAGGCCTACTCTTCGCAACGGGAAATCGCGGAGAAGGCAGCCGAATATATTCTTGAGAAAAAACCCAACTTCCTTTTCATTCATCTGGATAGAGTAGATAGCTTTGGACACTCCAAGGGACATATGTCACCTGAGTACGTGGACTTTATCGGTGAAACCGATAATGACGTGAGAACCATTGTAAACGCGGTTAAGGATGCCGGCATCAGTGATAAAACCATGATCATGGTGGTTTCTGACCATGGCGGTATTTTTTATGCCCACGGTGGATACACTTACGAAGAGTTTACCACACCAATCATTTACTCGGGAAAAGGGATTAAGAAAAACTACCATATTCAACAGCAAATATACAGGTACGATGTGGCTGCTGATGTGATTTTCGCGTTAGGCCTGGAAGCACCTCAAGTTTGGGTTGGACGCCCCGTTAAAGCGGCTTACACGGGCTTTAACGAGCCCAAGAACCTGTATAAAGGTACGGAGGTGTTGCCTCCACCCGTTTTCATCGGCAAGGAGATCAGCACGTATTATGGTGAGCTTGCGGTCGATCAAGGGGTTGAAGTGGTGATAAAGAAACCGCTAGGGGTAGAAGGAGAGATTCACTACACGACCGACGGCACGATGCCGGTTAGGGAGTCACCCGTTTATTCCGCACCTTTTGTCCTGGAGCACTCGGCCATAGTAAAAGCAAAAATATATGGCGATGAAGGTGAGAGCCCGACCATAACGGCTCCATACAGGGTCGCGTACAGCAAGGAGGGAGATGGTTTAAACTACGCGTTTTATCACCTCCCCGGTGAAAAGACCCTGCCTGCATTGCAATCCGGGAGACCTGTGGCCAAAGGGGTATGTTACGAAATAGGGTTCAAAGAGGTCGCGTTCCCAGGTATTAATAAACTTCGTGAACAATACCCCACCGATTACGGGGTTCGCCTTGACGGATGGATCGAAATTGATGAAGACGCGGAGTATACATTTCGTGTTTGGGCGCATGGAGGATACAGGGTGTTAATAAATAACCAAAGAGTTCTAGAGCGTATCAGCTTGGATGATGGAGCGAACATTGTCGGATCCATTAAATTAGCTAAAGGGAAGTACCCTATCCAGGTTGAGTTCTTCTCCTCAACTGATCGTGGATACTTCGACCTCTATTACGAGGTAAATGGGGAGTCGAAAGGGTTTATCCCGGCACATATGCTTTCGGTACGATAAGGTCTTAAGCAGTTGATAGTATGCATAATAAACGAAATATCATCTGTCCAGAAGGAACATGCACATGCCTGTTGCTCGCCTGTTTCCTGTTTTTCTTTCCCTTACAAGCGGAGGGTAGGGGTAAGGTTACGGTTAACGCGGATATTGTAAATGCTTACGTATGGAGGGGACAATATGTGACCGGAGCCAGCATTCAACCGATGGTGAACTTGACCTTCGGTGATTTTCAGATTAATACTTGGGGTAACTCCGACATTGCCCGTGGAGATGATAAAGAGCTTGACTTGATGCTTCGGTATACTTTTGACGGGTTAACGGTAGGGTTGAGCGATTATTGGATTTCCAATGAGAAGAGATTCAATTTGTTTGACTTCGAAAAAACACATTACCTGGAGCTCAACCTCGATTATCGATTTAACCGGGTTCCTTTAAAGTTATCCTGGAATACAATGTTTGCAGGCGCTGATAAATATATGGATGTCAATGGAGAGATGAAGAACGCGTATTCAACCTACATTGAGGCAACCTATTCATTTGAAATTGCTGAAATAGGGCTCGATGCAGTTATCGGGTGCAGCCCGTGGAGGAGTATGGCACAACATACGGGCGGGTACCCCTACGCGACCGATGGCTTTGCGGTGGTTGACATCTCTTTAAGGGCAACCCGATCCATCTCAATTACGGATAATTACTCGTTTGACGTTTTTGGACACATCATCATCAATCCGGCCAAAGAGGATGCCTTTTTTGTCTTCGGGATAAGTCTTTAATGGGAAGTAAATAGGGATTAAACAGAAATACAAATAACATTCAATAGATAGTAACTAATATGAAGGCGACGAAATTTTTTCACTTTTCTTGTTTGGTGATTTTAATGGTATTATGCAGCTTGCAGACAAGTGCCGCGGGAAAAGAGTTACCGGATACGTTGTGTACCCATGACTTGATCTTAAATGCAAAAAATCAGGTGGTTCCATGGTATAAGCCTGATGTTGAAGGTGCTGCCTACGCGCATGTGGTCAAGTTGGCCTCGGAGTTCTTGCGGGATATTTTGCCTGAAGATGAAAAGACAGGCTTAAAACAATATTATCTTTACTCAGCATTTAACGGGCCAGAGAACGGTGAGAAGACGTATCACGGGAGAGGGTCAGCCAATAATCCAGCCTGTGTTTTCGCGGGACTGACGGAAAGTTTAATGAAATATAGTCAATATACTGGTGACAGGTCATACTTGGACATGGTAAGGGGTTGTTTGGATTTCATGTTGGAAAACGGGACGACCCCGTTGGAGAATTGGAAATGGGGAGGGTGTCCCTATGCCAGTGGCAACCCGGGAGTTCCCAAGTTTGAAGGGACCAGCCATTACGGTGAAGGGGGCGGTGACGGACACCTGTTTTTGGAACCCGACAAAGTGGGTGAAATGGGGGTCGCTTACCTTCAGTTTTACCAGTTAACCGAAGAAAAGGTTTACCTTGACGCGGCGCTTAACTGTGCGAATGCCCTGGCTAATAACGTGAGGCAAGGTAACTACAACCAATCTCCCTGGCCTTTCAGAACCCATGCGCGAACCGGGACGATTTCAGAAGAATATTGCAGCAATGTGTTACCTGCCATCAAATTGTTTGATGAACTGGCACGCGTAGAGAGTCGTATACAGCTGGGAAGTGAAATCCAGGGAAAATATCAAGAAGTTAGGGATAACGTGTGGAAATGGTTGTATCACTGGGATGGCCCCATGAGGTCTTATGTCTGGAAAGGGTATTTTGAAGATGTGCAATACGATCATGAAAATAGAAACAGGGTACAGGTTACCCCTATGGAAATGGCACGTTACTTGATACAATATCCTGAAAACGACCCTTATTACGTGGAGAACGTAACATCGCTTATCCATTTTTGCAATGCTTCATTCGGCACGCA
Source organism: Fermentimonas sp. (assembly GCA_033808735.1). Taxonomy (GTDB): domain Bacteria; phylum Bacteroidota; class Bacteroidia; order Bacteroidales; family Dysgonomonadaceae; genus Proteiniphilum. The sequence continues at coordinate 23,164 of JAPXNA010000009.1, read as the reverse complement.
AAATGCATGGGGTTACAACGCGCAGTGCGAACAATATTTTTGCATGACACCGATGGGAAGCCATACGGCTCGTTACGCATCGGTCTGCGCCATGTGGTACGCGCATAGCAAAATAGATTGGTATAAGAACGAGGCGTTTGAGAACTTCAACTGGGCGACCTATTGTACCGCCAAATCAGGTTTTGTTTCCGTGGGGCCTGAATGGCCATCGGCATGGTTTTCTGACGGATATGGTGACTATATCAAGCATTTCATGGATGGGTTGGCCGCCGTACCGGAATGGGTGCCCGCGGGTGAAAACCACCTGTTGAGCTCTACTTCCATCGTGCAGGAAATTAATTATAGCGATCATCAAATTGGCTATAGGACCTTTATGCCTACCTCTACGGAAGTCTTGAAGTTAACAGATATGCCTAAAAAAGTGATGGTAGACGGTAAAGTTTTGAAACGTGATGACCAGTTGAAAAACGAAGAAGGGTGGTCATGGGAAAAACTCGGCAATGGAGGTGTGTTACGGGTCAAACACCAGGAGGAACGAAATGTGATGATTGAATTGCGATGAGATGAGTCTTTGTATAGGCCTGTTGGATAGCCGCTTAAAGGAACAAACATTAAAGGTTTATAAAATTAGACTATTCCTCGCCATGGCCTTGCCCAAGTAAACTTGTCCAATGCTCATTTGGCTTAACGGAATAGTTCCATACACCGAAATGTAAAAGAGTAAAATAACCGTATGAAACGAGCATGTAAACCATTTACACCCATGACAATGATTAAAGCGAGTTCCATACGATACATTTGAAAATAATAGTTTTAATCGTATGAAAAGATATATCGTTGCAGTGGTATCGTGCTTTTTGCTTTCACTCTTCCCGGCAATAGCTCAAACCAATAGCCAGGTAAAAGAAGATAGTGTAGCGAGTAGCGTGCTTGGTGTAACCCGTAAATATACCGTTTACCTCCCCGAGAGTTACGCGCGATCAGCGAATAAAACCTACCCGGTATTGTATCTGCTTCATGGTCACAGCCATCGGAATAATGGTTGGGTTAATGATGGTCAACTACAGGAGATAGCAGACCAAAAAATGGAGAGCGGGAAGTCAACTGAAATGATCATCATCACTCCAGATGCCGGCAGTATACGGAACGGTTACTTTGATACCAAAGGGTGGGATTATGAAACATTCTTCTTTGAAGAGTTTGTACCCCACGTGGAGACAAAATATCGAATATCTAGGGATAAATGCTCTCGGGCGATAGCGGGTTTTTCAATGGGGGGCGGTGGAGCTGTAGCCTATGCTATAAAGCATCCGGAGATGTTTACTGCCGTGTATGCAATGAGCGCGCTTATGTCATTACCCAAACCGGTGCGACGTCCTACCATGGATATCGAACAGGTGGAGTTTGGGAGGTCGATATTGGCAAACGATTGCGTGGCCTTAATCTCTTACGCGGACGAAGAAACAGTGAAAGCATTACGTACAATTGACTGGTTCGTGGATTGCGGGGATGACGACTTTTTGTTGGATACGAACACCCGATTTTTCAGGGAGATGAAAAAGGCTGAAGTGCCGTGTGAACTTCGTGTACGGGATGGTGATCACGACTGGAAATACTGGAGTTCTGCACTATCCATTGCTTTACCGTTTGTTTCAAATTCTTTTAAAAAATAGGTTTACTAGGCTAACTGTCCATAGAAATAGTGAACCCTGTTTTTACTTACAATTAGGATTATGCTTGGGAAAATAAAAATTATAACGTGGCTGTCCCTTTTCGCCCTTGTCGGGGGGAATAGTGCATTAATAGCCCAGAAGAAACTTTCTGATTACGTTGACCCTTTTATCGGGACAGAGTTTACGGGACATACTTACCCTGGGGCAACCACCCCGTTTGGGATGGTGCAAGTAAGTCCTGATAACGGAACCGATGGGTGGAAGTTTTGTTCGGGGTATCATACAGACTCGAAATCCATTATTGGCTTCTCCCATACCCACCTTAGTGGTACGGGTGCAGCGGAAATGGGGGACATCCTGCTCATGCCTGTCGTTGGGGACGTTGTTTTCCAAGCGGGTGATGAGCGTGATCCCTCTTCCGGTTATCGCTCCTCTTTCTCGAACGAATCGGAGAAAGCAACGCCCGGGTACTACAGGGTGAAGCTCGATGATTACAATGTCGTGGTAGAACTCACGGCCACTCCAAGAGTGGGTTTTCATCGATATACTTACCCGGAAAGTGAACAATCGGGGGTGCTGATTGATCTGGAACATGGCATTGGAGATCAAACAACGGAGAGTTACATAAGGGTGGTTGATGCGCAGACCGTAGTGGGCAAACGCCGTTCGAGTGGCTTCACGAATGATCATCACTACTATTTTTGTGCCCGTTTTTCCAAACCATTCAAACAGATTTACTCGTATGAGGATGGGGATATCTCTCATGATCATCACGTGTCGGGGAAAGTGACCAAATTACTGTTTCAGTTTGCAACCGGTGAACAAGAGGTGGTACATGTAAAAGTAGCTCTTTCAACTGCCAGCGAGAAGGGAGCTGTAAGAAACCTCGATGCGGAGATTCCCGGGTGGGATTTTGATAAAGTGCTTGCACAAACCGAATCGCATTGGAACGATTACCTGAGCAGGATCGAAGTGAATGCAATCGACGAAGGGCAGAAAATCTCGTTTTACACCTCATTGTATCACGCTTTACTGATGCCTAACCTGGTCACCGATGTTGACGGTTCTTATACCGGCTGGGACCAGAAATTGCACAAGAGCACAACGGGTGACATGTACACGAACTTCTCCCTTTGGGACACCTATCGCGCGTTACACCCCTTTTTGGCGCTCATGTATCCCGAGGTGAACAGTAACCTGGTGAAATCCATGCTGGAAAGGCATAGGCAAGTCGGGCTGTTGCCCACTAACGAGTATGGAACGCGTGAGACATGGTGTATGATCGGGAACCATGCCGTACCTGTCATCGTGGAAGCTTTCCTGAAAGGGGATACATCTTTTGACGCTGAATTCGCGTACGGAGCCATAAGACATGCGCAAACCTTTGATCACAATAAATCCGATTGGTCTAATTACGACAAATATGGCTATTTCCCATTCGACATAAGTTCCGTGGAATCGGTGTCCCGCACATTGGAGTCGGCCTATGATGACTATAGCGTGGCGCGAATGGCTAAAGCCTTGAATAAAGAGGATGATTACAGGTTCTTTTTGGCCCGTTCAAACAACTACAAGAATATTTACGATAAAGATATCATGCTGGTTAGGGGACGTGATACGAAGGGGAACTGGCGAACGCCCTTCAATCCCTTTTCGTTGACCAGTGAATCGGAAGGGGGAGATTTTACAGAAGGCAACGCGTGGCAGTGGACATGGCATGTGCAGCATGATGTAAACGGATTGATCGACCTGTTTGGCTCAAAAGAGCAGTTCGTAACAAAGTTGGACACGCTGTTTGAGACGAGTATAGATGATTTACCCGGTCATGAAGCCGTTCCGGATGTAACCGGCTTGATTGGATTGTATGCACACGGCAATGAACCTAGTCACCATGTTGCCTATTTATACACCCTTGCTGACCGGCCTGACCGTACGGCCGAGATTGTCCGGGAAGTATTCGACCGATTCTACTTGCCCGCCCGCGACGGTTTGGTTGGCAATGATGATTGTGGGCAGATGTCAGCATGGTACATGTTTTCGGCAATGGGTTTCTATCCTGTAGACCCGGTATCGGGGGAGTACGTGTTTGGTGCACCTCAAGCCCACGAAATCACGCTGTCGCTACCCAACGGGAATCGGTTTACGGTGAAGGCAAACAGGTTGTCTAAAGAGAATAAGTACGTGAAAACGATTCGTTTGAATGGCAAACAGGTAGAGGCGTACAGCATCACATATGATGAGATCATGAAAGGTGGATTGCTCGAATTTGACATGACACATAGACCAAAATGAACTGTATACGAATTGTTTTATTCGCTGTAATAGCTTGTTGCTTAGGCTGCTCCCCTTCTAAACAAGGTGACTTAGCCCAGTACGTTGATCCATTTATCGGGACAGCTTACGTGGGACATACCCATCCGGCTGCCCAGTTGCCTTTCGGGATGGTTCAAGTTGGACCTGATACCGGCACCGACAAATGGGAACACTGTTCCGGTTACCATGATGCGGACTCCTCTATCATCGGTTTTTCCCATACCCACTTAAGCGGTACCGGGATCCCGGAGATGGGAGATATCATGTTGATGCCCGTTGTTGGAGATGTTCCCTTCGATAGGGGTGATGAGGCGGATAGTTCAACCGGTTACCGTTCTCGATTCTCGCATGATACGGAAGAGGCAAGTCCCGGGTATTACAAAGTGCTATTAGACGATTACCATATAACGGCAGAGCTTACTGCAACGGAGAGGGTTGGCTTTCATCGATATACTTTCCCCCAATCGAAGCAGGCAGGTATTGTAATCGATCTCCACCACGGGATTGGTGATAGCCCGATTGAAAGCAGCCTTACCATCCTAAATGATTCTACCGTTGTGGGGAAACGGCGTTCTAAGGGTTTCGCGGAAGATCATACCTTCTATTTCTACGCGACTTTGTCCAAACCATTTGCAAAATTCACCTCCTTTGCTGATGGTATCATATCTGATAACCGTGATGTGACCGGACAAAGCACGAAGCTGCTCCTGAACTTCGAAATGAAGGAGAACGAATCGATGACGGTCAAAGTGGCTCTATCCACAACCAGCGTTGAAGGGGCCAAAAAGAACATGGAAGAGATAAATGGGAGAGATTTTGAACAGGTGAAAGATGATGCTACCGCCATTTGGAATGAGTACCTGGGTAAGATAGAGATCTCGCCTTTGGATGAAGGGCAGAGGATCTCTTTTTATACCGCCTTGTATCACACGTTACTGATGCCAAACCTGATTACCGATATAGATGGTACGTATGGTTTACCCGACGGCACGAAAATTGACCGCGGTGCAGATCGTTATACCAATTTTTCGTTATGGGATACCTATCGGGCAACCCATCCGTTCTACATCCTTATGTACCCCGATAAAAACGCTGGGTTTGTCGCTTCCCTAATCGACTTATACAGACAGCGTGGTATTCTATGTACCAATGAGTATGGACAGAACGAAACCTGGTTAATGATCGGGAATCACGCCGTTCCCGTTGTCGCGGATGCCTACTTGAAAGGCAACCTCGCGGAAGAAGATAAGGAAGCAGCTGTTGCCTCGATCTACGCGTCTCTTACCCGATCTCATCCAAAATCAGACTGGGAGACCTATAATCAGTACGGATACTATCCATTTGACCTGATAGAGGTTGAATCTGTTTCTCGCACATTGGAACACTGTTACGATGATTATTGCGCGGCGTTGGTCGCGATACGAAACGGGGATCAGGAAAATCAACTTTTTTTCGAGCAACGTGCCGATAACTATAAAAACCTGTTCGACCCTTCCACGAAGTTGATGAGGGGTAAAGATTCGAAGGGGAATTGGCGAACACCATTTGATCCATTCTTGTTGTCGCATGCCGGTACCAGCGGTGGGGATTATACAGAGGGCAATGCCTGGCAATACACCTGGCATGTCCAGCACGATGTTTCCAGTCTGGTAGCGTTAATGGGGGGTAAGGAGTGTTTCGAGAAGAAGCTCGACTCGCTCTTCTTCCTGGATGTCGTGTCACATGGAGGAGGCTTTCATGGTGATGTAACCGGGATGATCGGTCAGTATGCCCATGGCAATGAGCCTAGTCACCATGTGGCCTACCTCTATAATTACACCGATAGCCCACATAAAACACAAGAACTCATACGTCAGGTATTTGATCGGTTTTACCTGCCCAGCAGGGATGGCCTGAGCGGCAATGACGACTGTGGGCAGATGTCTGCCTGGTACATATTCTCCGCGTTGGGCTTCTACCCCATTGATCCTGTTTCCGGGGAGTATGTAGTTGGGGCACCGCAGGTTAAGGAGATGAAGCTGTACTTGCCCAATGGAAAGATCTTTCAGATGAAAGCCAATGGCTTGTCTTCTGAGAACAAGTATATCCGATCTGCAACGCTTAATGGTGAGAAGCTAACCACGTTTTCGATTGCCTATGATGATATCATGAAAGGCGGATTGCTTGAATTTGAGATGGTCTCTGGCAAATCTCCGGCTTTTTATGATTAATACATAGTTGCTGATTAAAATATTGCCCAAAGGGTATGGCAAGTTTTTTCTATTTATTATGCATATACAATGAAAAGCAGTAAACATAACATTTAAAATCAATCAAAATGGCACATCAATCAGAAAAATCAAACATTTCCCGGAGGGATTTTATTCACCGGGCAACAGTCGGAACGACAGCCCTCGCTTTTACACCGGCGATAAACCTTTGGTCTAACCCTGCTGTTTCTCCTTGGCCAAAAGGTGCCGGGGAATATACTATTCACATGATCGGGCACGGTCATATTGACCCTGTATGGCTGTGGCCATGGAGCGAAGGTGTATCAATCGTACATAGCACCTTTCGTTCAGCGCTCGATCGCATGAAGGAGACACCTGATGTCGTTTTTGCCGCCAGCTCGGCGCGGTTTTACCAGTGGGTGGCTGACAATGATCCTGCCATGCTGAACGAGATCAGGCAACGTGTTAAAGAGGGGCGATGGAACGTGGTTGGTGGCTGGTGGGTAGAGCCGGACATGAACCTGCCGTCGGGTGAAGCAATGGTTCGGCAAGGACTTTACGGACAACGTACACTGCAAAAGCTTATTGGTACGCGGGCAAAGGTGGCATTTAATCCCGATGCGTTTGGCCACGCGGGAACAGTACCGCAAATTGTCCGTCAACAAGGAATGGAAAATTATGTTTTCATGCGTCCGGGACCCCATGAGAAAACAATTCCCGCGAATCTGTTTTGGTGGGAGGGAGTTGATGGTTCACGCGTTTTGGCCTACCGCCTCCCCATAAGTTACAATTTACACGGTGATGTGCAAGGTCGCCTTGTCGACATATTGAAACTTGCCCCCGAGCAGCCAATGACGGATATTTTGGCATTCTATGGCGTTGGTGACCACGGTGGTGGACCAACTAAAAAAAATATCCAGGGGATTAATGAAATAAAGGCGGATAAGGATGCACCCACCATTCAGCATACTTCTTTGAACCGGTACTTTGAGGTGATTCGCTCGAAAAATCTGAATCTACCTACCGTGAAAGATGACCTTCAGCATCATGCGGTGGGCTGTTACAGCGCCGCAGGGGAAATAAAGAAAAACAACCGGCTGTCAGAAGCAGCGCTTGTAACAGCAGAAAAAATATCAGCCGTTGGCTCCAGGATGTGGGGGGCAAAATATCCGCGAGAGGAACTTACAAAAGCATGGAAAGAGCTCCTTTTCATGCAGTTCCATGATAGCTTGCCAGGAAGCTCGTTAGTGGCACACTCCCAAGATGCCCGGGAAGGTTACAACTACGCTCTCCACGTTGCACGTTCAGCGACCACGATGGCTATCCAAAAGTTGGAATGGCAGGTAGCTTCAGAGGATGCCGAGTCGGAATACCTTCTCCTGTTTAACCCCCATGCATGGGAAATAAATGCAAATGTAGAATATGACCTGAATCATAAAGAGAATCCGACCGTGACAGATGATAAAGGGCGGGTTCTTCCCTCACAATATATTCAGGCGCAATCTGTTACGGGACGTAAACGCATTCTCTTCAATACAGCGATTCCGGCAATGGGATACCGCCAGATTCGTATCCGGAAAGGAGATCTCGTTTCTCAACCGGGCGTCATCGTTGGGAAAAATAGCTTGGAAAACGAATTTTATCGCATTACATTCTCATCCGACGGGCGAATCGGTATTTTTGACAAAGAAGTTGGCAGGGAAGTGTTTAAGGGCGGAGCAACAGGTTGCAAGGGTATAATCATTGATGATCCAAGTGATACCTGGAGCCATGAGGTCGTTGATTTCACCAAAAATACCACCGGTAGTTATGCTTATACCACGAAAGGAGTTATCGGGGCGTTTGGCGATGCGACGTTTAAAATCCTCGAAAATGGGCCCTTACGCGGAGCTATTCGCATTGAGACCTCGTATGGTGACTCTGTAATGACAACCGACTGGAAGTTAACGGCGGGATCAAGAAAAATTGAAGCCAACGTGTCGCTGAACTGGAATGAAAAGTTGAAAATGCTTAAGCTCTCCTTTCCGGTAGATGTGGCTGCTTCACGTGCAACCTATGAAGTGCCTTACGGGTGTATAACCAGACCAGTCAATGGGCAAGAAGATCCCGGGCAACGATGGATTGATGTAACGGGTCAACGGGGCGACAGCATCTATGGGTTGACACTATTCAATGATGCTAAATACGGTTATAGTATTCTGGATAGCGACATGCAGATTACCGCTACCCGTTCGGCTCCTTATGCTCATCATGGTCCACGCAAACTGTCAGAGTTAGCACCTGATGGCAATTATGCTTGGCAAGATCAGGGGATACAGACGTTTCGCCTGTTGTTAATACCTCATGAAGGTGGGTGGCAGGATATCAATGCGCCGCGCATTGCCGAAGAATTCATCGCCCCACCAATCACGATTTATCAGGGTATACATGGTGGGCAGATGCCCAAGTCTGGCTCCTTCATGTCCGTCGATTCTCAGAATGTAATCGTCAGCGCGGTCAAGTTGGCTGAGGAGGGCGATGCCGGTATTATCCGTTTGGTGGAGACAATGGGGAAAGAGGCGTTTGTCACCTTGAGATTCCCCTCTGTGAATCATCAATGGAGTGGCCACCTGAACGCATTTGAAATAAAAAGCCTGAAAATTGATCTATATTCGGGTGTAGTTAAGGAAGTCAATCTATTGGAAGAACAAATAGAAGGAAGATAACCGTCATACAGCTTGAACGAAAATAATTGAATGAACAGGTGTTCGACAATCTGAAATGTTTGAATGCCTGTTCTAATCCATTCATCCGTAATGAGCATGATGAGTTTGAATATTGCCAAACAGACCTGTTTGTTGCTGTGCTTGCTGACGGTTATCGGGGTAAACGGTAAAGAAAAAAAGCAAGATGCGGGATCGTGGCTCAATATCAGCGTTACTCCCAAAACAATTGCTGACCGATGGTCTCTGACTTGTTCGGTAGAACATAGAAGCCGGGAGAATTTTAGCGAAACATCCCTTTGGAGCGGAATGACAAATGTCTATTACCATTTCAATTCACATTTCAAATTGGGAGCCGGATGTGAATATTTTTTGAATAAGGGGGCAGATGGCACTTACAGTTCCGAATACCGTTATTATCCGGCTGCTTATCTCTCCTATCAAAAGGGTTTCCTTGCCGGCAGTTTTCGCTCCTGCCTGATGAATACATTCACTCAATGGAAGGAACCCAATTGGGAAATGCGGCACAAGTTAAAAATAAGCGCTCAATGGAAAGGCGTTTGTCTGAAACCATTCGTGGCCGTGGAACCCTATCACAAGCTCTGTATGGATGATGATTACTTTTTTAATAGAATTCGTTATTCTTTAGGAGTATCCTGTGGTGTGTCATATCACCATCAATTTGATATTTATTATCTTTGTGAGAATATCGTACCGAAAGCATTAATAAATAATGTATTGGCGATAGATTATCATTTTTCGTTTTAAAAACAACATTGCCGTTTAATTATAATGTAATGGTATCACGGGATGGAACTCAGAAGGCAAATCGCTATAAAGGAAGCAAAAAGATTATTCAACATGATTATGAAACCGACATGATTAAAATAATCATTAAACACCCTTGAAAACTATTTCGTTAAGCCAAACGAGCAGAGGACAAGTTCACTTGTACTATGCCGTGGCGAGAAATAGTCTAACTTTAGTGAACTATTTCGTTAAGCCAAACGAGCAGAGGACAAGTTCACTTGTACTATGCCGTGGCGAGAAATAGTCTAACTTTAGTGAATGATTATTTTAAATATCAAAGGTTCCATACACCAAAATGTAAAAGAGTAAAATAATCGTATGAAACCGACATGATTAAAATAATCGTTAAACATCCATGGGAATGATTATTTTGAACATCAAAGGTTCCATACACCGAAACAAAAAAAATAAAATAATCGTATGAAAAAGATAGAAATGATTCAAAAAGCCAAAAAACAGCGCGATTTGTCGCCGGTAAGTATAATCATCTTGATGATGGTTTTATCGCTTATTTTTCAACCGCCGATAAACGCGGCCAATGCAGCTTTCAAACATCCCGGCATCTACCAGACCAAGGAAGACCTGGAGTTCATGAAACAAAAAGTCATGAATGGCGAACAACCCTGGAAAGATGCCTTTGACCAAGTGAAAGCATCGATTTCACTGGATGGTGAAATAAAAGTGGAACAACATATTGTCCGGGGCCCCTTTAATTCACCAAGCATTGGGGCAGATGAATTTTCAAGTGATGCCGGTACCGCGTATAAAGCCGCACTGGTTTGGTACATTTCAGGTGAGGTGAAATATGCTAAACGGGCAATTGAGATTCTCGATGCATGGTCTCCCAACGTGTGGGATTTCGACTATAACGATGCCAAGCTACTGGTAGGCTTAGTCGGTCACAAATTATGTAATGCTGCTGAAATATTACGGTACAGTAATTCCGGTTGGAGTCAGGAAGGTATAGAGTCCTTTGAGAGGATGTTGCTCGAGACCCTTTATCCCTACATCCGTTTTTATTTTCCCGAGGCAAATGGGAACTGGGATGGAGCCATGATACAAACCATTATGGCGATTGCCGTTTTTACTGATCAACCCGCGTTGTTTGACAACGCGGTCAATCACTTTTTACGTGGTCGCGGAAACGGCAGCCTTTTCAAGTATATCTACCCTAATGGCCAGTGTCAAGAGTCAACACGGGATCAGGGACATGTTCAATTGGGATTGGGTGAGTTTGCCGGTGCCGCGAGGATTGCATGGAGCCAAGGGCTGGATCTGTTTTCAGAAGGGGATAACCGATTGGCCCTGGGGTTCGAATATACCATGGAGTTTCTCAACGGGGGGAAACCTCTCTTCTGCTATGGAGCAATTTCCGAGCGGGCAAGGGAGTTGAGTATGCCACTTGAAATGGTTTACCAGCACTATCGGTCGACAGGTCTCGATCTGCCGCATTTGCGAACCGCGGCTGAAAAAATGAGGTGGCGGTTCCCGGTCGACCTGTTAACGGCATTTCGTGCACCTGATGCAAACAAGGTGATCAACGCGGACTATCCAAAGCCTATGACTATTGGCTATCCCTCGGGAGCCTTAAAGGAGAGCGGAAACAATATCCCGGCTGATGCCATCAGGGTAAACCCGGGGGACCCGTTACAGGCAGCCATCGATCAGGCAGCGTCGTTAGGGAAGTGGGTGGTACTTACCGAAGGAGTCCACTTTATGGATACGACCCTGGTAATCCCGAGTGGAACGACGCTTGTGGGTGAAGGCTTGATGAGCATCCTTCATTTTGATCAGAAAGTTATCCGATGTCTGGTTAATAAAGACGATAACCTGCATGATGTAACGCTGAGTAACTTTATTTTGGAGGGGGCGGAAACAACCGATTATGATGGGAAAGACCCCAACTCCGGGAGAATGCACAGGGCATTGCGTCTGGCACCCCAACATGGCGGAATCTTTTTTATCTCGCGAAAAATGGGGCAGATGAAGAATATCACGTTTGATCACCTCACGCTCCTTAATTTTACCCATCAAGGAATCTATGTGAGCGGTGCGGAAAATGTTAATATGATCCGGTGTAACTTGAGTGATAATGGCTCTTGTATTGTTCCTGGACCGCGACTGAATCATAATTTCAAACTGGATCACGTGAGAAACGTGACGGTGAAAGATAGTCGTTTGTCAACTTCTCCTTTTGGAAGTGGGTTGTCGGTAATCCGTTGCGAGGACGTATCCATAACAAATTGCGAAATTACCCGAAACGATTGGTTTGGCATTCATCTGGCAAGCAGCCGGAGAATCGTGATCTCCGGGTGTCTCATAGAGGCCAACAGCGCGAGTGGGATTTACGCGGAATCCCTCTATGATGGATCTGAAGAGGTTACCGTATCGGATAACATTATTCAATACAATGATGGTTACGGTTTTGTCTCTTATGGTGGTAGGAAAATAAAAACCTCCGGTAATCAATACACCAAAAACGGGGTATTACCTCAACAAGAGAAAATAAGTGATGAGGGAATTATACTCACGTCAATGAAGTAACCCTATATCACTATTTTACAAATGAAAACTAAACAAGATGAATAAAACTTTTTCCATATTATTGATCGTGTGTGTGGGAATCACCTCATGCCATTATTCTAAAAATGATGTCACGGTGTACGATGCACCCGAGGGTGAAGCGCTGAATGAAAAATATCAGGTTTCTGTGAACGGGATAGATGTGCCTGTTTACAATGTCAGGGTATGCACGGAAGACATACAAGGTCGTCACATGGCCGGGATCCCAGCCCTGGCAGATTCAGCATACGATATTGCCGGCTTTGCCTCTTTCGATTTGAAAAAGGGGCCGGCAAAAGTAAGCATTGCGGTTAGTGATGTTATCGCGTCTGCCAAGATCCTACCCACCTCATACGGTATAATACCGACTATAAAGGGCAATAGACTTACTTTTGAAGTAGACAAACCGCAACATATCACGGTAGAAATCAATGGCGATCATATTCGCTCGTTACACCTTTTCGTGAATCCGGAGGAGGAAGATATCCCCGATCCAAATGATCCGAACGTGATCTTTTTTGGTCCCGGGATTCACGAGATAACTTCGGTTCCAGTTGGCGACAACCAAACTGTTTATATTGCCGGTGGAGCAATAGTGAGGGGTGTTGTGGATGCAAATGATCCGACGAATAGAAATCCCTCTTTCGTGATGAAGGGGAAAAATATTACTTTTCGTGGAAGGGGAATATTTGATCAGGGAGCCATACCTCGTCTTAATGGGCGATCGACGATGAGCGTTACCGTTGATAGTTTGAAAATAGAAGGTGTTGTGTTATGTAATTCAAGTGGCTGGACTGCCGCTTTGTACGAATGTAATGATGTTCATCTTGACAACCTGAAAATCTTTGGTCATCGGGCAAATTCCGATGGTATAGATATAACGGCTTGTATGGATGTATTGGTGGAGAACTGTTTCCTTCGTACCTGGGATGACCTTATCGTGGTTAAAACGTATCGGGGGGTAACCCAGGAGGCTCGCCGTATACATGTACGTAAATGTGTGTTATATAATGAGATAGCCCATGCGTTAAGTGTTGGTGCGGAGATTACGCGGGATGTAGAAGATGTACTGTTTGAGGATTGTGACATTATTGGTGATCACGGTCGCGAATGGACACTGCGTATTTATCACACCGATGCTGCTACGGTCAGGAATGTACGTTTCGAAAATATCCGAATAGAGGAATCCGTACAACTTGCTTCACTATGGATTAACTCGGCAGTTTGGACTACGGATACCGAACGGGGTCATATCGAGGATGTGGTATTTAAAAACATCACGGTTAATAATTCGGGGTACCAACTGCACAAGGATCTTGAGTTTCTCGGTTATGATGCCGATCATGCAATCAAAAATGTGCTAATAGAGAATGTTGTGATCAACGGTAGAAAATTGACGCAAGAGGATATCAAGGTCAATCCTCCTATAGGTAGTAAAGAGGGTATCATGATGAACGAATTTGTGTACGATGTTACCGTGAGGTAAATTCTGAAAATAAAACTGAATGTGGTTTAATTGATATCACCCAAAAATAATGAATTATGTACAATATCAAGCAAGGTAGAACGGTGTATGTTGCCATATCCATGATGTTATGCCTCATTTTGTTATCATGTTCTCAAGGTAAAACAATAGAGTTTTTCGTCTCCTCGGACGGAAGCGATGCAAACCCGGGAACAGCGTCCGCACCCTTTAAATCTCTTGGGAAAGCGAAGGAATCGGTTCGAACCTGTTTGTTTGAAACCCCCGGGAGACCAATCGTTGTGAATATTCGGGGAGGAAGGTATCAGGTAGAAGAGCCCGTGCGATTCTCGTCGGAAGATTCAGGTAGTGAGAAAGCTCCCGTAACTTACAAGGCTGTTAAGGGAGAAGTGCCTGTATTCACGGGTAGTAGGGAGATAAAAGAGTGGTATCTGGTGACAGATAAAGATAAGCTGGCACTTTTGTCCCCCGAGTCGCGTGGTAAGGTATATGCAGCGGATACCCAAAGCGCGGGAATACGCGACCTGGGTGATCCAACTGAAATAGGGAAACGTCCTGAACTTATCTGCAACGGAGAGCTGCAAACCCTGGCCCGGTGGCCCAACGAGGGTTTCTTGAAAGCGGGTATCGCGAAAGGGAGAACAAAAACAGCTCCTACCTACATCAATGAACATGGAACGAGAGAGGGGGTTTTTGAGTATCTTGAAGAGCGGCAAGCACGTTGGAGTACGGAGAACGATGCGAGGCTGGGAGGTTACTGGTATTGGGACTGGAGTGATGAGTATCAGAAAGTGGACAAAATTGACACCCGGGAAAAAACGTTTCACCTCAGTGAACCCTATCACCATTACGGGTATAGGGATAGCTTAAGGTATTTCGGATTGAACCTGTTTAGTGAAATAGACCGACCGAATGAATGGTACTTAGATCGTACGAACGGGCTGATTTATTGGTTCCCACCAGGGGATATAGATCCTAACCAGGCCAGCGTAACACTTACGGAGTTTTCGGCACCGTTTATGGTTGAAATGGATAATTGTTCAAACGTGGTGCTCGAAGGGCTTACTTTCCAGGAAGGCCGGGGTAGCGCGATCCTCATTGATGGGGGAGAAAACTGTTTGTTGAAATCCTGTAGGATCATGCACTTTGGTAAGGATGGCATCCACGTGATGAATGGGCAAAACCATGGGGTTTCGGGTTGCTTTCTTCAGTATTTTGGTCATCGGGGAATTGACATGAAGGGGGGTGACCGCAAGACCCTGACTCCAGCCAACCATTTCGTGGAACACACGGTAGTGGAACACTTTTCCCTTTTTAAACGGACCTATGAGCCGGCCGTACATCTTGATGGTTGTGGTATCAAGGTTGTCAACAACCGATTCAGTCACTCTTCGTCATCAGCGATGAGGTTGGAGGGGAATGACTTCACGATTGAGTACAATGAGATTAGCCATGTGGTTAACGAGTCGGACGATCAGGGCGGGATAGACATTTATTATAACCCCTCCTACCGCGGTATAGTGATTCGTTATAACCGTTGGTCTGACATTAAGGGAGGTACGCGACACGGTGCAGCCGGTGTTCGTCTAGATGACATGATCTCGGGAGTGGTTATTTTCGGGAATATTTTTGAACGCTGTGGAGCACTTCACTTCGGGGGTGTACAGATTCACGGGGGTAAGGACAACCTGGTGGAAAACAACCTCTTCTTTGATTGCTCGGCAGCCGTGAGCTTTTCAAAATGGGGAGAGGAGCGCTGGCTTAGCGAATTGGATGGTCCCGTGATGAAAAAGAAACTGTACGAAGAGGTTGACATTAGCTCAGCGTTATATCAAAGCAGGTATCCAGAATTAAAGAATATCCGTACCGGGATAAATGTCAACAGGGTAATAAACAACCTGCTGGTTGATTGCGATATGTCCTTTATCCGTGCTGATGAAAATGAGTTGCTGAAGAATAACGCCTCTGTTGCCGCGGACGGAAAACAGGTTGACATGTTTTACTCTCCCGAAACACTGGAGAAGTACGGTATGGAACCGATACCGGCCCAAAAGATAGGGCCGAAAATGAACAAATGGCTAACAGAGCTGTAAAATGGCGATGTTTGTTTTGTACTGTTTGAAAGAGTCATATTAATACGTGAGAAATGGATAGAAGATTTTTTATTAAGAAAACAGCCTTGGCTGCCGGAGCACTTGCTTTGACTGGAAAAGGTGTATCGACAAATGTATTACCAAAACTTTTCGGTGAAGAACCACGGATGAAGTTGTCATACAATATTGATCGGAAATTTAAGATCGTTCAATTTACAGATATTCATTGGAAAGCTGCCGTTCACCAATCGCGGGAGGCGGCTGATTGCATGAATAATGTACTTGATACGGAAAAGCCCGACTTGGTTTTTTACACGGGTGATCACGTTACGGGTGAGCCTATTGACAAAGGAATTGACGCCATTTTTGAACCTGTGGTATCCCGTGCGATTCCATTTGCCGCCGTCTTAGGAAATCATGACGACGAATTTAGTATGAACCGCGTGGAAATATACGATCACATCAGACAATTTCCCGGGAACCTGACAGGAACGGTTGATGGGATTACCGGTGTAACCAATTTCGTGATACCTCTTTATCAGTCGAGTAGCGAACGGGTAATGAACGTAATCTATGGCCTTGATAGCAATAGGGGAGTTATTGAACCGGATCAGGTGGCTTGGTATAACCGGGTAAGCCAAGAATTCACCAAACTCAACAAGGGTAACCCGATCCCATCCCTTGCCTTTTTTCACATCCCTTTGCCTGAGTTCAAGGAGGCCATTGTTGACCTGGATGCCCGTTTTTACGGTACGCGAAAAGAACAGGTTGCATGTCTCGATAAAAATACTGGCCTGTTCAATGCCTTTAAGAGAAATGGCGACGTTATGGCAGTCTTCGTGGGGCATGATCACCTGAATGATTTCGTGGTCTGCTGGAAAGAAATTATGCTATGCTATGGAAGGGTAACGGGAAGCAGGAAGACATCACACTATAACCATCCTGATGGGAGTAACGGGGCACGTGTTATTGAACTTACGGAAGGAGAAAGGGGTTTTTCAAGCTGGATACGCCTCAGAACAGGGGAGAAGATAAAACCGTTTACCTATCCTTTCGATTTTATTGACAAATAGCTGTTTGGTTAGGTGAGGCATATAGATGTAATGATAAATGGCGTATGAAACCGACATGATTAAAGCGAGTTTCATACACCGAAATGTAAAAAAATAAAATAATCGTATGAAAAAGAGTGTTGTTTTTTTAGTTGTTTCAGTCGTTATGCTTCACGCATGTACGATTTTGGCGCAATGGACGCCCCAACAAACGGAGTGGTATTACCCGGTACCCGAGAAGGTGGTTCCCGGTGTGGAAGCGGGGGCTCCGCCTTCTGATGCCATCGTGTTGTTTGACGGGAAGGACCTGTCTCAATGGGTGAATTCAAAGGGTGAAAAGGCAGAGTGGACCGTGGCCGATGGTGTCCTTTCGGTGAAACCGGGCACGGGCAATATCTTCACTAAGGAGCATTTTGGGGATTGCCAGTTGCATATCGAGTTTCGCTCACCCGCGCCGGAGCATCACCATGGTCAGAATCGCGGCAATAGCGGCATCATGCTGATGAGCCGGTACGAGGTACAGGTGCTGGATGGGGATAATAACCACACCTACGTGAACGGCATGGTGGGAAGCATCTACAAGCAGTCGGCACCCCTAGTGAATGCATACACGAAAAATGGGGAGTGGCAAGTATACGATATATACTGGAAAGCGCCGAGGTTCGGTGCCGAGGATAAGCTGGAGTCACCGGCCATGATAACCGTTGTGCTAAACGGTATCGTGATACAGAATCATTTCATTCTGAAAGGGCACACGCCCTATATCGGTTTGCCGAAGTACGAAGCGCACGGGAGACTTCCCTTGATGCTACAAGATCACGGGACCGCGGTTTCTTTCAGGAACATATGGATTCGGAACTTGTAAAAACAGGTACATAATAACAGACTACTAACATGACACTAACAAGACGTTCTTTTATAAAGACATCCACCGCCCTGGCGACGGGCTTGGTGGCCCCTACTTACTTGAAGGCCGGCACGCTCTCCGCGAGCGATCGGGTGAACGTGGCGCTGATTGGCTGCCGCTCCATGGGATGGTCTGACCTGATGTCTTTCCTCTCGTCAGGCGAAGTACACTGTTTGGCACTGTGCGATATCGACCAATCGGTGCTAGATTCAAAGGCAAAAGAGTTGGCTTCCCGGCAGGAGGCGAAGTTTCAGCTCTACTCTGATTACAGGCGGGTGCTCGACCGCAAGGATATCGACGCGGTGATTATCGGCACCCCCGATCATTGGCACTGCCTTCAATTCGTTGACGCGTGTAAGGCGGGTAAAGATGTGTACGTGGAGAAGCCGATTGCCAACTCCATCGCGGAGTGTGACGTGATGGTGCAGGCGGCCAACAAGTACGGTAACGTGGTGCAAGTGGGACAACAACAGAGAAGCGCCACGTTGTGGAAAGAGCTGGTCGACTACCTGAACACGGGTGCACTGGGCGAGGTGTCGCGCATTCACGTGTACTGCAACTTCAATTACGGGGCGATTAAGAACAGGGTTCCCGATTCCGAAATACCCGAGGGTGTTGATTTCGACAGGTGGTTGGGCCCGGCGCCAAAGAGGAGCTTCAATCGGCAGCGTTTTCACGGTGCGTGGAGAATGTTCTGGGACTATGGGGGTGGACTGATGACCGATTGGGGCGTACACCTGCTTGACGTGGCCCTATGGGTGAAGGGACCGGCTAACATGCCGCTTGCCATCCAGGCATCCGGGGGCAATTACCTTTATCCCGACGGTATGCACGAAACGTTCGATACGCAGTCCGTTTTGTATCAATTCGATGATTACCTGTTGTCATGGGAAAATAACGCGGGTATCGAGTCGGGTCCTTACGGGAAAAATTACGGCTTGGTCTTCACGGGTAAAAACGGTACGCTCGTGGCGGATAGGAACGATTGGCAGGTGTATCCCGAAAACGAAAAGGTGCCCGCGAAAATCGTTAAAGCGGACCATCGCGAACATAGGGATCACGCGATCAACTTCTTGGATTGCATAAAGAGGAGGGACCGCAACACGGCTTGTACCATAGAGATGGGTTGCTTGAGCGCTAAGTACGCTCACCTGGGAAACATCGCGGCTCGGATGGGCGGTGCTTCGTTGTATTTTGATGATGAGCGCAAAACGTTTAATATCTCCGAGGCCGATCGTTTCATCAAGCCTGTCTATAGGTCGCCCTGGAAGTTTCCCGAAGTATAGGACTTTCAGGTGAAAGTGTTTATGAGTAGCATGTTCCAGTGGGTGGTAACTTGAACTGTAAAGCCCTGATGACAACTTGTATAGCAAGCTGTGATTGCCAACCGTGTACTTTCGGATGGGTGTTTTTTGGGTTCGAAATGTTTTAAAAAGATTGATGATGAGGGTACTGTTTACATATTTATTGCTTTCCGTTTTCGCTTTCTCAGCACTTGGACAAAAAGCGAAAAAATACGATGTCGCCGCGTTTGTTTATCCTGCGTACGCCGCGGATGATCCACGCTTGCGACCTTTCTGGCCGCACGGTATGGGTGAGTGGGAGACCGTGGCCACCATGCAAAAACGTAACCCCGGCCATTACTGGAATCGCCAGCCGCTTTGGGGGTATATCAATGAAGCCGATCCCAACGTGATGGCCATGGAAATAGACGTGGCTACGGAGCACGGTGTTAACGTGTTTATCTTCGATTGGTACTGGTACGATGGCCGCCCGTTCATGGAGACCACGCTCGATAACGGTTTCCTGAAAGCGAAAAACGTGGAGAAGATGAAGTTCTACCTGATGTGGGCGAACCACGAGGTGGTGAACGTGTGGGATACCCGGTTGGCGGGTATCAACGAGCATAACGTGATCTGGACGGGGAAGGTGGACCGGCAGGAGTTCGAGAAAATCTGCAAGCGAAACATCGAAAAGTACTTCAAGCACCCCTGCTATTATAAAATCGATGGTAAACCGGTCTTTATGATCTATGATATCCCCGAGCTGATAGCGGGATTAGGAGGCATGGAGGAAACGATAGACGCCCTTGAATGGTTTGTAAAGGAAACAAAGAAGGCGGGTTTCCCGGGGCTGGATTTGCAAATAACCATGTGGGGGCAAAACGTGAATCACAGCGGGGTGGACGGCAGTCGGACCAGCGAGCCTGACCCGAGTTTCGTGAAGAAGCTGGGTTTCACCAGTGCCACGCACTACCAGTTTGTTCATTTCACGAACGTGAACCGGGACTACCTGGAGATCATGGAAGAGGTGAAAAAGGTGTGGACAGAGATCAATGCCACGTTCGACCTGGTTTACTATCCCCATATCAGCGTGGGGTGGGATAACAGTCCCCGCACGGCAAGAAGTGCCGTGGTGAAAAACAATACCCCCGAAAACTTCGCTAAAGCGCTGAGGATGGCGAAGGAGTACGTGGACAACCACCCCGGGCAAACCCCGTTGATAACCATCAACAGCTGGAACGAATGGACGGAAACAAGCTACCTGCAACCATGCAACGTTTATGGGTACGGTTACCTGGAGGCGGTGAAGGAGGTGTTCACCTCAACGGGTCAATAATACGGTATATAAATTCGTATGCCTGATCCCACTGTTCGGGGTATGTCCAATGTCCGGTCTCCTGAAAGAGCGATAGTTCCTTGGGAGCCGTAATTACGTTATAGACCGAGTAGAGCGAAGTGGGGGGACAGGTCAGGTCGTTATATCCCCACGAGTAGAAACCGGGGACCTTGATAAATCGTGCAAAATTAACCACATCGTAGTAGTTGGTTGTCTCAACATGCCTCTTAATTTTCGGACAGTTCGGGTCGGCCTTGTAAAACATATGTGGCCAGCCACCGGCACGATTATGTAGGTAACCGGCCATATCGCTTAGCGCGGGGTAAAAGGAGACCAGTCCTTTAATGCGATCGTCGAGTGCCGCCGTTACGATAGCCAAGGCTCCTCCCTGACTCCCTCCGCTCACGGCAATATTGCTGCCGTCAAATTGTGGAAGGCTAAATATAAAATCTATGGCACGCACGCAACCCAGGTATACCCGCTTGTAGTAGTAGTTATCTTTATCGTCCAAATTGAAACGGGGGTAATTGGAGAGCGCCCCACTTCCAAGTGCAGTATATACCGACTGATCAAGTGTTACAGGTATGCCATGAATACCAATTTGTAGCGTGATTATACCCCTCTCGGCCCGATAAACATCGCCTCCGTAGGGCCTAATACCAGCACCGGGGACATGTAAAATAGCAGGGTACTTGCCTTCGCCCTTAGGCACAGAGAGAATCCCAAAGAGACGTGCCCCGGGTCGGAAATTTTGAATATTGACCTCGTAAACATCAGCCTTCTCGGTACAACGATCGGGTAACAGCTTTACTATTGCGTCGAGAGGGATTTTAGCAGCCTCGGCTTTCGCTTCCTGCCAGAAAGAAACAAAATCTTCCGGCAGCTCCGCGGTTGGTTTAATCTGTTCGGGTTCAAAGCCCGCGGTAGCCATTCCCGTGTACTTTTTACCCTCGTATTCAGTTGTTACGGTACACCTGAGGAACCCCGGTTCCGATAGAGAACCTCCATCAATAACAGCAGTACCGTTTTTAAGTACCAGCTCCCCGTTTTTGGTTGCCACCATCTTTTCGGGTCCAATCTCATAACTGATGGTAACTTGTTCTAAGGGGATGCTATTTTGTGTAACGGACACCTTAAACTTCACCCTGTCACCGCAAGAGTATGTCCAGTCACTATTTTCAGGTGCAACATGCACCTTGATCCACGTCTGTTGCGGTTGCGATTGTACCGTAAGGGTCAAAAGCAAAAGCATCAGCGCAACAAGACTCATTCTTTTAAACGATTCATTCATCTTCATATGTATCTGTTTTGTTGTATTATGTTGATAATTTAAATCTAACCCTCCAAATGCCATGGCTGTAACTGCTGCTACTAATGGTAAAACGTCCTATCTCCCCGCTATGTTGAACATGTGTTCCCGCGCAGGCGCATGAATCGTAGTCACCTATATTGACAACCCGTAAAGGTTCGGTCACATCGGGAGGTAGTTTTGAGAGATCTATTTTACCCTTCGCCTCTTTTTTGCTCATAAAGGATACCGTGATTGGTAAGTTTTGAGCGATTACCCGGTTTACACGTTCTTCTATTTCAGCGATCTGTTCAGCGGTGGGAGCCTCTTGTAGCAGGTAGTCGCACTTGCTCTTTTTTCGCTCTACATGGGTATTTTTTGAACGTGGACAGCCAAACATTCTCACCATGGTTTGGTTTAGAATATGTTCTGCCGAGTGCATCGGGGCCAACCTTTCGTCCGAAAATTTCGGTGAACTGCTATTCTCCATATTTCACTTTTTGTAAAAATGAGATATTCCGGAAAATTGTTTTGTTATTCCCGATTTAAATTATCTCGCAGCAGGGTTGCATTTTGTGTTCCAAGTTGATGACGTACAGTTGAATGTCGGCTTCGGGGAAACAGTTCCATAGGGCATCCCCAATATTGCTAATCCCATTTGAAACGACCAAGCCAGCTTCTCTAAGGCCTCTCTGTTTTAAATCCCTGAATATAACTTCCCACACCACACTCTCCTCGGTGGGGTAGCTGTAGATGGATAACACCTCCCTTGTCTTGTTAGCACGAATCCCTAAGAGGGTATAGTGAACCTCTTCGCTCACGCTATCTCCACGATGCGAGGGAGTACAGACATCTACCGTGATAACCGGGTAATAGCTCTCTATCGGACGAGATAACCACTTGGCGATCTCTTGGCGAGCCGTGCGAACCATGCGATTCACCTGGCTGCTGCTGTAGTGATGACCGTATATCTCGCCAAACACCTCACCTACCTGTTCGGTACTCATCCCGGATCTGTACAGCAAACAAGCTATTTCAAGAGCCTTCTTTTTGTCCTTGAACGCGTCTAGGATAATAGGGTAAAAACCCGCATCGCGTGTACGGGGTACCTGTACCTCTATCATGCATTTATCACCAAGAATCTTACGGGTACGGTAACCGTTGCTGTAAGCTTGGTTCGTAGACTTGTATTCTTCGCGTTCTGCTTTCATCAAGGCTTCACAGAAAAGCTTGATGATAGCGTTAACGCCGTCGTTTTCCCTCAGGTAATCTTTAAGGATTTCTGTAATTTGCGAACGTGTAAAGCGCATAATAATAAATTTGTGTAATTAGGGTCTGCTGAAAAACCTTACGCGACTTTTATTATTTTGTAAGACGACGATAGGTTTTCCATCAGTTTTAGTTGAGAAAAAATACAAAAAAAACGTTCTTTGAAAAATTGCCAAAAAATAT
>JAPXNA010000008.1:0-141791 GCA_033808735.1 Fermentimonas sp. | reverse complement strand
GATTTACACCACCAACTGGATAGAGAGGCTCAACAGGGATTTTCGCCGTGTGCTCAGGATGCGCGGTGCCATGCCCAACGAGGAGTCGGTCTTGGTCCTGATGGGAAAGGTGTCGATGGACAAGGAGGCGTACAACAGGGAGTTACCGGGCATTGACAAGGATGAGACCCTGTTCCCCAAGGAAGAAGCGTGTTTCACTCATCCTTGACAAATGCCATTAATTCCTCTTACCTTGCACAAGGGCAAGCAAGTTACAGGCCATGCCTGTAATCCTTGTACAGGTACCGGAATTGTAACACTACCCTTTAATATTCTAGTTAGAAGAGCAGATTTAGAATGAAGCACTGTAAAACTCGTTTCCAGGAGTCGCAGAATTTATTTTCTTTTCTACTTCTAAACCAATAATTGTATTCTATATCTTACTTTGTAAATTCATTTCATTCAATGTGGTGTTTACCTTTATTTCTTTATATGATGGATTCAATGTCCTGTCATTATTAGGAGCACCAAACTCTCCATATTTTTTAATATATTTGTGAAATACAATTTGCAAATTATTATCAGTAAGATATCTATGCAAGTATGATTTTTTGATATAATAAAATCGGCTTTCATCGGCCCATATAAATCTTGTTACTTTTTCATTATCAAAATAATATGACAAATCACATGGATTAAACCATAATTTCAGATGCGAAGCGATCTCCCTTTCTAAATAAGGGAATCTCCCACATAAGTTTGTTCTCATATTACTCCAGGATTGAAAGGAATATTGTTTTGAAAGCATTATGATTCTATTATCTAAATCTTCAAGACATTTATAATCATTGTCTCCTGCAGTATTACTTCTCCAAGGTAACTCCCCAGCGTAAATATTGTGAATGCCGTTTGATCTTATATAAAACCTATCGCTTTTTATGGATTTTAAAGCCTCTAAAGCATTGTAAGCTAAGACATCAATAAAAATAGAAATTTGGTTATGGTACTTTCTATCGTCTTTTTGATTAGAATATGCACTTAACAAAACCCACTGTTCATCACCTTCATCTGGTAAAGTAGTACAGTAAATAGATTCGAAATAATCACTTTTATCACTATTTATCCAATCTTGAATACTTTCATCATATAACGGCAAAAAACAATCGTTAACTAATTGCATTTTAGGTGGCAACTGAGGAAATGTAGGGTCAATCATTATATCGTTAACGCGAAATCGCGATTTATTTTCTTTTTCGATAAGATTGTTTAATGCCAAATACCCTATATATTCATAGTATGAAGTCCAAAGATACTTAAACAAGTAATTCTCTCGAGAATCCATATTGTATTCTCTCCTATATTTTTGTTCTTCAGAAACTTTTTGTTCTAACTCTTTATACAACTCTCTTGAATAACCATGATAATTGACCCTCGAATGCAATTGAGAAAATATATCAGTATAGTTTAATTCTAAACTTTCATCTCTCGCAATGTTGTTTATTTGATATTTAACAAAATCATAATCAAAAATATCAACTCCCATGTAAAAGTATTCCTTTTCTGCAAGAACATTTTTTTCATATTCAATATCTCTGACCCATTTTTCATTCTTGTTTCGAAACAATATCTCAGAGGAATATGGATATTCAAAATAGTATCTCCCAAATTCAAATATCGTTTCAATATAATCTAATATAATTATATGGTTTGTTGTTGTATTGGATAAAAACTCATTTTGTAAATACTCACAACACTCATTTGTGAAATTCTTATCTTTAACACGTAATACAACACCACATAAAACGGCAACAACTCTTTCTAAAATATAAATATCGGAGAGACTGATAGACTTTTTCAATAGTTCTAAAATTAGATATGGATTAGATTGGGCAATAATTACGGCTGATTTGGTGGCAGAGTTTCTTATTTCGTTATCCGTTGAAGAAAACAGTAAGGTGCTAAAAATAAGATGATTATATCGTTCTGTGTCTGTTTGGTTTTTGAGGTATGATTCTTTTGTTATGTATTTAAGCAGTTCAAGAATTTTCCAAACATTAGTACGAATCCTTTCATTCCAATAAATATCGCGTTGGTAATTAGACCAGTTAAAATAACAATAATACAAGAGGGGAGCATTATTAAAATCTTTTTGCTCAATCATTTCAGTATAAATTTTCTCACAGAGCATATTTATCTCAGAATCTTTTAAGGATAGAGAAGTGAAAAACTTCACCAATTTCATTCTTTCACTAACACCTTGTGATAAAATATCAATGTTTGCAATATAAATTATTGTAGGTAAATCTGGCACTATCTCATATAATGGTTTGTCTCCACAGCGACTTGGTGTCAGATAAAAAAATGCTTTAAGAATATCTTCGGCTAATGGGTGATAATTATCCGATGGGATAAGTTTATTGAATTCATCTGACTCTATAAAATTTTTGATATCATTTTCACTTTTATTTTTTAAAAGATAATACTTTGCGATACAATATCCGCCAACCATATCGTAGGTGAATTGTATTTCTTCATTATCATTATTAATGTCCCTGATAAAGAACATCCCTTCATCCATCATCGAATGTGCGATACTCCCGATAAATGGGTCGCTATTACCTTTGATTAGGGAAATATAGTTATCAGGATAAGATATGGAACGTACACTATTATCCCAAAGTTCTTTAGAAATAGATTCAAGGCTTTGTATAATATTACTTTTCTTTACTGGATCACTATCGGAAATTTTCGATATAAGATTGAAAATATAATTATCAATAGACTTATAGATACTGTTTTGTGTAATTATAGCATTAGAGGTATTCTTATTCGCCTCGCAAAACATCTTCAATAATAACGGATTTTTGAACAAATTTTCGTTGTATAGCCCCGTTGTTGAAATATTATATTTAGTAAAATACTTATTTACAGCCTCTTTTATGTTATAATTAGTAAAGCCTTCTATTTTATAATGATTTTCTACTTCTGTATAAGACGTTTTCTCGAAAACTTGTGAAACATATCCTTCTCTTAATGTAGTTATAAGCAATAAATTCTCAAAAGATTCTATGTCATAAATAATATAAGGAAGAGCATCTTTCCATATTTTGGCTGTGGGTATGGATTCATTTAACCCATCAATAATTATTGGTACTTTTTGCTGTCTTGATCGACCTAATTCATTTAAAGCAAATAACAACTCCTTAAATGTGTATTCATTTTTCAAATCAAGGCTTGATATTATTTGATCTTGAGGCGAAGAATGGTCTCTTACATTAGAGCCTAAAATAAGCAGGGCTGGGATTTTATTATCTAAATATTTTTTACATATGGCACAAGCCAAGTTTGTTTTTCCATATCCTGCTGAACCGAAGACATGAACATATTGTTGAGAGTACAGTTTCAGAAAGTATTTGATGTTATTTTTTTCATTTGCTTCGTTACCAAAAAGAAAATTTGATAATTCGTTAATAAATCTAAGACAAGAATCGTGAATACTATCTTCGTAATAATAGTCTTGATTTTTATCTGAAGGCTCCGCAATATAAGTGTTGTTATTGATTTGTTGATTTAATTCTTTAATTAATTCATCAGTGTCTTTTATGTGTTTTTTTAATAATCCTGTAATAAAAGAAAGATCAGAACAATTATTTAATGCGACATCTATATCTTCAACTAACTTACAACGAGAGTTAATTAGAAGTTCCACTTTTTTTCCATAATCTCTATTCAGAAATTTAAACTCTATGGGTTCAATACTATCAAAAGGATGTTGACGTTTTATAAGTCGCTGTAAGTTACCAAGTATAAATTTTATTTTTTTTCTTACTTTTTCTTCATCTGTAATGTAAGATAAATGTTTATCTATTTCATTTTCAACATACAAATCTATATCAAATTTATCTTTAAGTCGCTCAAGCCGCTTTTCTGAGTATTCTTTGATATAATTAAATCCAATAAACTTTGTAGAGAAATAATGATTGAATAAAAGACCATAGAATTCATTGTCGTCAAATTCAAAAGCAAGAAAAATATCTTTATGCCAGTATTCAATTTGAATATCTGATTTTATTTTTTTAATTTCTGACTCTAATTTATCAACACATTTATGTGGAGCGGTATTAGAAAATTTGCCAGGTGTGCAAACAATCCATTTTTTCAAATTGGGTTTGTATCGCAATGTAGTGTTAAAACCTTGCGTTAGCTCATCTCTATGATTTTTATCTAAAGGTGAGTTATTTTCATCCTTGTTATTTAACCAAAATTTTGCTTGCCATCCAACGACATCACCTACTTTCAAGTTTAATTCTTCCGAGTCTTTTTCTAAGGTCAAATAAAACTCAGACCCAGGTGTATTATACCAAAAATCAAAACACCCTAAATGTGAATACTTTCTGTAGGCTATTTGAAAACAGAATTGTTCAAATCCAATTTCTTTGGACTCACTGTTTTTCTCTAACTGTTTCCAATTTATATCTTTCATATAATTAATCTTTGCAAATATTCAACTGTTCAAAATAAGGACAACCGCCCCTACATTCTACTCTCAAGTTACAACTGCTCTCGCAGTTATTTATCCTTGATTCTCGTATTTTTTTAAATTTTATATTCCAGATTTCGTCAAAAGAATATTCCTTTAGATTAAAAGATTCATTTTCGTCGATTGTAAAAGAACAAGGTTTTACATTCATTTCTTCATCAATATAAACTGAAAAAAAAGCACATTCACAAGGGTCTATATAATCAAGATTTACTTTTGTATACTTCATTAAATTAGGCACAAAACAAGCGTCAAACCCTATCTTAGAGCAACACTGAGAATTATCTATTAAACCAACGAATTTGAAAAAATCATCACATAAATTTAATGTTTTTGACTCATCTGCTCGCCCACACGGCTTATAAGTCAAAAAAATTACAGCATTGATTTTTGTTAATAATTTGTTATATTGTCCTTTTAATATATCAATGGCTTGTTGCAATGTATCTAAACTCAATAAAAAGTGGATGTTAGGTTTTATTCCATACTTAAATAATATCTCAACTTTTGCGAAATCTAATTCTTCTATGTCTTGACAAGATATTGCTACAGCTCCCACTTTTGGTGCAATTGCTTTAGCTATTGCATTGTCGAGCAAATCTCCATTGGTAGTGAAATTTGGAACTATATTCCGACTATAAGTAGTATTAATTATCTCTATAAAATCAGGATGTTCAAGTGGCTCGCCACCTCCAATAGCAATTTGAAAAACATTTCCCCACTCAGGATGTTGTAACGAATCTAAAATATAATTATAATCTTCTAATGTTATAAAAGAATTGTTCTTAGTACTATTCCTATAACAAAATGAACAAGCTTTACTACAATGGTTAGAAATAGAAACATCTGCCAACTCCGGATGAGGCGCAAACAAAGGATTATCTTTAAAGTTCTTTCCCCATCTAAAAGTTACTCCAGTTTCAGTATCTCCAATAAAGTTATATAAGTCACTATGCCGCCTAATTTTCATACTTAGTATGTATCAACTTGTGTTACTCCAAATCCCCAAATTTTGCTTAAATCACCTAACCCAAAGAATTGTCCTCGGATATAATTCCATAATTCATCATCAGAAAGGGATTTAAAATCAACTTCTTCATTTTGCTTTTGAAACATACTGTCTGTAGTTGTTTCGCCTGTATCAAATTCATATTTTTTTACGTATAGCTCACAACCTTCCAAATACACTCTTGTACCTGATTCCAATAAGTCTTTTTTTATGAGTTCTTCTATTCTTGAATACTTTATATTATTCCCTTCTTCCCGTCCCCTCCAAAGATAACTATCTACAGAATCATATAGAGAAGGACAAAAAGTTATTATATAACTAACTGAGCTGCTATTTGTAACAAAATCTTGCCTTATTTTCATAATTAATACAATTAATACGTTTTAATTTGTGTAATTCCAAATCCATTTATTTCAGTGATTCTTTGTTTTTCGATATATTCGCCATAAACCAAAGCCCATACATCATCATCAGACATCGTGTCGAAATCTATTTCATCTATTGGTTGATCATACCAATCTTCCAACATAGTATCTCCATCGGTTCTAAATTGAAATTTTTTAGTATATATTTCAACACCTCCTAATATATTCCTTGTGCCATTGGCAAGTAAATCCTCATACAATAATTGAACAGCCCGGTTCTTAGAATTGCTAAATTCATGACTGTAGCTTTTTATAAAACCCTCTGCTACTGGTCTATACATCGTTATAATATAACTGACTGAGCTACTATTTGTAACATAATCCTGTCTTATTTTCATTGTATTTTTAATTTAAAAAAATTCATGTTTAAATACAAAGATATAAAATATTATAAAATTAAAAACGGAATATAAGTCATTGAACCAACAAGCGTAGATTCAAATATTCGATGCATCATTTTTTAGCTTAGAAAACCCAAAAACAGTATTGTAACGACCTCAACAGGTTGTCAGTCACAACACCACAATACAGAAACGACTATCAATGAAAACAAAAAAATGTGATTTTCACGCGAGCAAGTAGTCCTGCACGTTCATCATCACGATGCCACTGTCCAGCGTATGCCTGGGAATATTATCGGTTGTAAGGATAATTTTGGTAAATGAATCGCCCGTGAGCATAAGAGAACGTTGCTCTTGCTCCCTTTTTTTCTCGTCGGGTACCGAGTAGGCCGATTGGATATATACCCGCTCACTCCCGCGATTGCAGACAAAGTCAACCTCCAGGGTGCTACGCCTTGTTTTACCTTCATCATTTCTCGTGTAGTGCGTTAAGCTACCCACATCTACCTGATACCCCTCACCAACAAGATGATTATAGATGATATTCTCCATGATGTGGGTCGGCTCTACCTGTCGGAAATTCAGCAAAGCGTTCCTCAGTCCCATGTCGGCGAAATAGTACTTATAAGGGGAACCGATGTGCTTTTTACCCTTGATGTCGTAGCGCACCGCTCGAGAAACGAGGAACGAATCGATAAAGTAATCGATGTAGCGCTTGATCGTCTCCGACTTTATATTCACCTTTTTTTTGCTCTTGAACGTGTTTGCCAGTTTCGTGGGATTAGTCAGCCCACCGATATTGGATGCCAACATGCTGAATAGCTCTTCTAACTCGGCATCATTTTTAACCTTATTGCGGTTGATGATATCATTCAGATAGGTCTCACGCAAAAAGTCATGCAACATCTCCGCTTTCCTTGCCCTGTCTTGTTCGATTACCACTAACGGTAGCCCCCCGTAGTAGATGTAGTCGCGCCACACGGTCTGTACATCCGCATTCACTTTACGCGTAATTTCCTTGAACGACAAAGGTTGAAGATGTACCTGCACACCGCGCCCCCTGAACTCGGTAACGATGTCTGATGAAAGGAATTTCGCATTGCTTCCTGTTACGTACACATCGAGGTTATCAATATGAAGGAACCCGTTGAGTACATCCACGAAATCTTCTAACATCTGTACCTCGTCAATCATCACGTAATGCATTCGGGAATCTTGACTAGCTAACCCCGTAACATGCTCATACAGCTCTTCGGCTTTGCGATATCGGCGGTGTGCAAAAGAGTCCAGCTGTATTTCTATGATACGGTTTTCATCAACCCCGCTATCTAAAAGATGTTGCTTGTACAGGTTGAAAAGCAGGTAGGTTTTTCCCACACGGCGCAGCCCGGTGACTATCTTCACGAGGTGGTTATGCCTGCTGTTGACCAATCTATCTATGTACTGTTTCCTTTCAAACCTCATCTTAGGGGATATTGTTGTGTATATACACAGTTTTACCCCGTAAAGGTAATGAAATAATGGGTTTTCACAAGCATCTGTGATGAAATTTTGAAAAGATCTATATCACGATACCATCTCATCCAACGCGAGAAGCGTAGGGGATATTCTCGTGTATATACACAGTTTTACCCCCTGGAAGGTTAGGGGCTATTTCACTTAAACTTTATCCTATCAGCCAATTGCAAAAAATAATCATTTGACCATACGTCAAGTTCACCCGGATTCTTGATAAATGGCAACACGTCACGCTTTACCGCGTCAATATCGGTATGGGCAAGCCGGTCTTTCAGTTCGTTCACGAACTGCGCTTGATTCATCTCAACACCTTTAAACTGCTTGATGCGCTCCTGTAAATGACTGAAATTCAACCCCACGCCCCTTCGCACATACCATTCAAAATCGTACCAATCGCGCCCTTTTACCCGCTGCCTCCATTTCCTGAAAACCAGGGCGTGCATTTTCCCCGCGAACAGATCGGGTAAAACAAAACAACGTGTCATAAAGGAGAACGGGAGCAATAAAAGCTTTTGTTCGGTATCGAACTTCATCGGAGGGTCAATATCAACCTCTATTTTGATTTTTATCGTTTTTTCTGTTTGAAACTTCACATCATATGCCGCCGTGTTCTCCTTTAAAAAAGCGGACTCCACGTGTCCAAGCGCTTTATTTTCTTTCTTTGAAATTATCACATCCTTGCCGACAGCATTAAACTCGTTAATGATTGCCGGGAAATAATCCTCAAGTTGGAAATCAGTATCGGGGGCAATCAACGAAAAATCCATATCTTCCGAGAATCGATTCATTCCATGAAAAATACGCAAGCAGGTACCACCATAAAATGCCGCTTTATTGAAAAAACCACCTCGATAAAGCCCGGCAAGAATGATCTCCTGCATAACTTCATACGTTGCATTCTTTATCCCGTCTTCCTGCACGTTATAACGTGCCAGCATTTGATCGAACAGGCTCATTTTCTCAAAAGTTTTATGATGTTGCCAATTTCCGTTTTTTTCTTGCCTACTTCCACACATTTTTCAAATACAGATGGATCCATTCGATAAAACGCATCCATATCCAATCGAATATCCTCCTCCAAAAAAACCAGAAGGGATTTCACGGAGCGCAGTTGCAATTTCGGGGTATAGGCTATGAGGTCACACAACGCCTTTTCGGGAGTGGCGACAAGAAAAGCGTAATCGTCTTGAATAATTTGCGAAATGCCGATAGGGTAATAATCCGCGGGACAGTATATATAATCAAATTGTCCGAACCGGTTTTTGAAAGTTCGACTTCTTTTTATCGTCATCGACGTGGTATTGAATACCCTCTCCGGTATCAACCCGTGAAACCGTAACGCACTTTCCATTGACACGTAAGAGGGACCATACAGGTGATTGGCGATTAACTCGGTAGATACGGCCCTTTGGGTAATCTGGGGGGAGACAACGTACATTCCCCGCTTCAAGCGAATAATTGCCCCCTGCTTTTCCAGAGCAGAGACCTTATCGTTTAATGACCTATGCGAAGGATAAACGCTTTGCAACGAAGTGTAATCTATAGGCACAACACCAAAATGAAACAACGAATTCATAGAATAACTGTATTTCTCATCGCAAATATAGTAATTTTTCGCATAGTTAATCGACTTATATTCGATTTTCTAAGCGAAAAACAACAAAAAAAGCAAAAACAAAAAGAAACCCCACGGGTTGACTAAAAGGGAACTGGATCAACGAAATGATTGGAATAATTTAATAGTTGCATCATAAGTGCCGGCGTTGACGCAATATTTTTTCCGCGTTTAATTTATTAAACAGTAGATGCTCTAAATCTATCATAACCCGTATGTTTTTTTCATTATTTCAATCCTTTTTTCGAGAGCCTTGTTTTTAAATCGTACAAGGTATTCATCCAACCTTGCTACATTTAAATCATCCGCCAAATAATCTTCATCCAGGCGCAACTCTTCTATTTCTTCGTTGGAATTATAAAAGGGATAAAGATAAAACAGGTCGATCAAGGCTTTTTCAGGAGTTGTAAACAGAATGGAGCGATTCCCGAAAGGTTTTGGCTCGTAACCGAAAAACAAATCTTCTCTCACCTTTTTATACGTGTAAGTAACGAAATCATTGTGAAATGTCGTTGGTTTTATGGTGGTAACTGCCGTAACCTGCGTAACCGCTTCAGGAATTATACCGTAAAAAGCAAGCGCGGTATGCAGGCTGATGTACGAGGGTTTATAAATGCGATTTGACACGTACAACACGAAACCGGGTTGATTTTTCAGGGATGGGAACGTGTAAAATCCTTGCCTTAGCTTTACCAATAACCCTTGCTTTACCCAACGAGTCAAATTGTTGGCGAAAGTCATGATTCCCAGCCCAGCAAGATAGAACAAAATCCAATCAAGATGATAAGCCCGAAGAAGAGGAGAACGACCTCCTCCCATTGTTGCTCGTAACCAAAACCTAAATGGAAAATAGCCAGGAAAAAGGCAATAACCGCGATAGTGAAGGAGACTCTCCCGGCAATCTTCAACAGTTTCTTTAACCTGAAATCAGTTTGCATATCACCTTTACATTTCGGCCGCAAAGGTACATCGCTTTATTGCCAATTGTTCTGAAGCGGGAAAATATTTTATGATAGCCGTAAAAGCCTTACAACAGCTCCTCCCAATTCGAGGAGAAATAGGCGGTTGAGATTTTATTCAACGTGTCCAAATTATTTGTACGAACAAAGTAATCCTGCAAATCCTTGAAAAGATAATACTGTAGCCAATATCCATTATGGTAACGAGCACGGGTTGAATTAGCCTGTTTCAGTTTGGCATACCAAGTTGTATTCAGACCAAATTGCTCCGCTACCGCAACCGCTTTCATCGCATTGCGCCAGATATCTTCTGCCATTGTCTTTTTCAGCCAGGTATAATCTTCATAAGTGAAACCTGCCGGATCATACAGGGTACAGATATCAGAAATTCCAAGATCCTTCAATCGTATCACCTCTTCAAACTGATGATCTCCATCCATATCATATTCAATCTGGTCTATGAAACCGTTTTGATCGGTATCTGAATATTTTACAGTTGAATACCTATCCGGCTCCCCGGGCTTCCAGGTGCGGTTAAACCCCTGATAATAATTGGCTTGCTGATCAATCCTCCAACACCCCCACTCGGCTCCATAGAGATGAAGCCTCCCGTCAAACTTACTGATGTAGAGTTTCCCATTTCCCGAGTTGTCGAGATCCCATTCTCCGCGATCTCCCGACACATCAGACTGAGGATTATTATCTATTCCCCCCTTACCGGTTCCCATCTTGAACGGATCTAACGGATCCAAAAACTCCACCCTCTCCCAGCGATGGCAGTCATCATCTTCATCATACACGAAATAGACTTGCTCCCATTTACCCTTCTGAAATATCAAGTCCGTAGCCTGATCATGTCCCGGGTAAATCAGCTCATCAAGATGACGGAAGCGCGCATCCAGAAAGAAAGAATCTGCTGCTGCCAATCCTTTCACACGAGAGATATCATGTCTCTGATCTTCGTAAGAAAACCCTTCACCACGGAAACCAAGTGTAAAATCGAAATCAAACTCATGACCTGTACCATTATCATTATCTAGATCTACGGCAATGGACACCCAGTCTATCTTTCCTGAGAAGCGAACCATTTCTGGGTTCACACTTCTGCTTGAGTCTTGAAACGTGCGGGGCGAATCAACCAGTCGTATTGCCATCTCAGATAAACCATCATCATCTTCATCGTAGAATAGAAATGGATTCTCCCAGTTAAAACGCAGATCTTCCATCCTATTCGTTGCAGCATGTACCTTCAAAAAGAGACTCTTGCCACTATAGTCCGCTATAAAATCTGAAGTGCCGCTAAATTCCCATGATTTTAACTGAAAGGTATTCCAGTCGATATAATTGAAGACCTGGTCTTCGTCTGTATCGATCACCCACATGTAATGACCGTAAGGCCAAATCTTCTCTCTTTCTGTTTCAGGATATTCCACGATGACTTGCATATCTGCCTTTCCATCTCCATCGTTATCTCCCCAATCGACAACCAGATCACCCAGGTTACCGTACTTGCCATCCCTGTTCCGATCGATTAACAAGCAATCACTATCGGTATCTCCCTCCAGGTCGCCATACTGCATATCGTCATCATCATCTATCCACAAAACAGGGGTGTCGTTAATCGTGATCGATTTGATCACATCAGGATCACCGTCGCCGTCCAGATCAAGATATTCTACCTCGTATCCAACCGGAGGTGGAGAAAGACGGAAAGGGATTAACAGTCGATTACCATTCCAATATCCCCGTTGTGAGTTATCTACTGACTGAGCGTTAACAGAAATAACGAAAGCTGTAATCAGAGATACTAGCATCACTCTTTTACCCATAACACTATTTACTAGTCGATTACTTTGATGGCAAATAAACGATCACCGGTTTTTCCCCGTTTTTAAAATAGGAGACTTTTGTCTCTTCAAGTAGAAGTTGCTCATCGCGCTCCCCCATTTTCAGATGCAATACCAGATCACCATTCGCCTCTCTACGGAATTGAACTTCTTCCTTCATCAATTTGTCATTTTCACCCTTTAGTGGCTTTATCAGGGCCAAAAAATCCGCACTCTTCTCGTTCTTACGCAAGATGAGCAAAGGCACCTCTTTTTTCCCCTCTGTAGGCATCTTAGAGGTGTATATTTTTTGCCCCTGATCATGCATAAACCATAAACCAACGCCGTAATCTCCCCAATTCCACAGGACTTTGGCTGAAGTTCCTGATTGCTCATTCTTTTTGACATCCGTTAAAAACGGATAGGAAAACTCTTCCTCCTCCGGAAGAGAAAAAGCATGACCGCCACTACTTCGGGACAATAAAAGAGTATCGCCCTCCGCATGAAAGAACCAATCAAACTGGTGCTCTTCATTCCCTTCAATCCGGTCCCAAACAACGGCATACCCTTCCAGCATCATCACCGTCCTGCTCCAGGTACTACCTGGAATAACCTCCGTTATTCCGGCTGACGCGAGTTTTAATGAAGGGGTATGAACAAACGCCACCAAATCCCCCTCTTTGGTCTTGGGTTGATTTTCCCCATCTACCACAATCGTGTTATGAGAAGCCGTGCTAATCAGGAACTGATTTAACGGTGATCCATACCCGGTTGTACCATAGTCAGGAATCAGCAACTTCCCTTTGGCAAACAGAGTGATATTCATCTTATCCGGATGGCCATGCCCCAAAAAAGGGCCGTAGTCAAAGGTCATCATCATCTCTTCATCTTCAGGAAAATGCGAACCGTGACGCAAAACAGCAATGCCAAGCACGGGAAAGTTGACAGAGGAAAAAGTGGGTTGGGCAAGCTCCTTGGGGATAGGTTCACCATAAAGAAGATGACGGTAGCCCGGCCCCAAATGATCTCCTAAAGCTCCGCTTTTTCCTGCACGTTCAACCTGTTGGACAGCCCAGGCGAACTCCGGCAGGCCATACCGGCAATAAGCCATCATGTATTGATCCTGTGGTAAATAAGAGCTGTACCAGCCATCGTTAATTGCCGCGAGCTGCATATTGGGATATACGTAACGAAGGGGGGCTGTAAACATCTTTTTAAGACTTTTGCCTGGCTTGGCTTCCCAATTGTAAAGGTCATCGCCGTTATTCGCCGCGGCTTCCGCGAAAGCAAGAAACCCGTTAAGCGGGTAAAAATGATAGGTATGAACTGATTCAGGCCATAACCCGTCATCACCCAACTGATCCCTGATCTGCTCCTTGAACTGTGCAGTAGCAAAATCAATAAAACGCTGATGTCGAGTGGCATACCCGATGACACCCACGGCAGAGAGGTGCCACGATCCCCAG
Organism: Fermentimonas sp.; assembly: GCA_033808735.1. Taxonomy (GTDB): domain Bacteria; phylum Bacteroidota; class Bacteroidia; order Bacteroidales; family Dysgonomonadaceae; genus Proteiniphilum. Next base: position 128,113 of record JAPXNA010000008.1, on the reverse strand, counting down.
TTACCCCCCATACCGCTTTTACTCAGCACTTGTGCTGCAGGCCAAAGCAACTCATCACGAATAAGGGAGCGTTGCTCTTCCGTCATGAAATCATATAGGAGATCATAACTCTCCGCGAGGGGAATCATCAAAACCGCCTCCTCAAGCGTCTGCCTCATCAGGGGAACCCGTGGGTAGAAATCGACAAATTGCATCAGTACCTCGACTGCCTTTCGCGCGTATTCCTTTTTCCCTTCAATGGCATAGACCAGGCTAAAATCGCGAACAGCTCCACAGTACCAGTAATGTTCCTGAGCACGCCGGGCGGCAAGTATTTTTTCATTCAGATAGGTTCTCCCGCAAACCGGGCACTTGCTGGGGACTTTAGGATCGAATTGTTTATCCTCCGGGATCTCCAGCTCGCTGCCATCATCACAGAAAAAATCATGTAACCACCCGCCAGTACCTGTTACCTCAATTTTCCTGTTGAGCCAATAGTCGGCGTTAGACTTAACGTACTCATGATAGACAGCCCCTCTCGCCGATCCATTCTGCAACACCTCGTTTCTTACCAAAGAGAGTCGCTCTGCTGTTACTAGGACGGAAGGGCGTTTATTGTTATCATACCTGCAAGGCTTTGCCCCGATTTCCGCACCTTCCCTTTTCTCCATCACGGGGTTGTCTACGGATTGCGCTGATACTCGTAAACAAAGAAGTATCGTCGCGACAACTATGAACAGTTTGGTTTTTTTCATCCGGACAGTATTTCATCCTAAAATGAACAGCCCCTGCCGTTCCGTGTCACTCTACCGGCATAGGTATAATCGTGACGTTGTAGTAATGTCCCGAGAAATTAGGTTTTCCCACGAACATGGGCAAGTCTCGTTTGGAAACATCCAGCGTCTGGTGATGGATATGTCCCGAGAAGACGGCCAGCAAGTTGGGCGTATTCAAGATTTCATCCCTGAACTGCATGGTGGTAGCCGTGTGTCCCTCCTCGGGCCATGGCTCCCGCCTCTCTATTCCGCACCCACCATCGTGCGCTTTATTCCAGTTGGGATGTCCACAGCCGTAGCCAACTCCCCGCCCGGGCATGTAAAAGGGAATGTGCGTCATCAGCAAAAGGGGCAGACCTGTGCGAGCCTGTTCTTGGAAAAACGCCAACTGCTCAGCAGATATTTCGTAGGTGGAATTGTCGATAACGAGTACCCTCACACCTTTCGCGTCCACCGCGTAATAGAGCGGGTTATGTCCCTGGTAAAGAGGCAGCAGGCGTTTATCGATCCAGGTCTTTCTTAAATCTTCCGACGAGCCGGGCATTCCCTCGTAATGCCAATCGTGATTACCGGCCACGTAGACGTAATTGAGTCGGGCATCACGAAGTATAGAGTCCGCCCATTCAATAGCATACTCCGAGGGGTAACTGAATATATCTCCCAACATGGCCAACAGGTCCACTTTCTTTTCACGGGCTACCTGTACGGTTTCCAAGAAAACGAGCGAGGGCGTGGTCTCTTCACCCGTTTTATAATGCTTGGTAACGTTGTACGCTTCCGACATGCGCTTGCTGTACTGCTCATACGGTTTCTCCCTATCGTCCTTAGCGAAGAGGTGGGTATCGGAAAAGAGCAAAATGTTGAGGGTATCGGTAACCGCTGAAGAGTAGATGGTAATCTGGTTGTCCGATACTGAAAAAGACTTTTCCAGTACAGGTTCCTTACCCGCTGAAAAAAACGAGCACCCGGCCAGGCTACATAAGAAAAGACCCGCCACGAAAAGCGTTACATGTTTTTTCATCACACCTATCACTGTAATAAGGTTCATTCATTGATTTGATTTAGAAAAAGGCGTGCCACCTCGGGCGTGAAACCACACACGCTCTCAAAAACGTGTAAGGTACCATGTTCGTTCAGCTCCTTATGAAACTCCACATCCCCGGGGAACATCGTTCCATCAATGTCCGCCGCCTTGAAACGCAGGCCCAACGCCAAAACTTCCAGTAATTTATCATAAGGCAAGCCGTTGTTGTACGCCGACATCAACGGGACAATCACCCTATCGTCAGAGGATAACTTACGGTACAGGTCACAACCGACACGAAAAACGGTATCTCCCAGGCTTCGATTCGAAAAGCGACGAAGCAAGTCATCGATATGCTCCTGCAACGCTTCCTTTGAAAAGACCCCCGGGTGCTCACGTTGCAACGCGGCGGCGCTCTGCCGCATCGCTTCACGTACTGACAAGCGGATGTTATCATCCTCCAGCACCTCCCACAGGAAAGATAAGGTTGGTTGATACACGTAACCCATGTAGCCCACCGCGGCATGCCCGAAGTTGTGTATAAAGAGCTTGCGATCTACCCACGCGCTCATGTTTTCTTTCGCTTCCATCCCCAAAACGGGAGGTATTGGATTCTTGAACCCTTTTTTATCAACGATCAACGTGTTATACGCCTCGGCATAAACCGAAAGAAGGTCGTCATCATGTTGGTCGTGAATCAAGGGAACCATTTTCCCGATGCTCGTCTCAACCAGTCCCACCCGTCGCGCTAACGGGTAATGGTCGGGGAGGGCGTGCTTCAACTCCTCGAAAAGGAATTGAGCCGCGTTCCGCATGTTCTCAGCCAGGATGATATCTACCATCCGTCCAGGATACGCTTTTTCACGTTCAAGCAACCCGAGGGAAAGGGAAGGGACAATGCCCCTAAGGCCATTCTTACCCACGGAAACGGCCAGGATATCGGCCGAAACAACCTCGGCAACAACCTTTTCAATATCCTTCCCTTGAACACCCCTCACGTTGTTAACAACAATGGTTTCGGGATGGGTGTCGCGTACGAATACCTTGTAAGAACGTTCCTGATTTAACGCCTCAATTAAGCACGGGTTGATATCCACGAATACAACCTCATACCCAGAGCGACTAAACAATTGCCCTATGAACGAGCGCCCGATTTTACCCGCTCCAAATAAAACGAGTTTTTTTGTTTCCAAATTCATCATTAATTCTTTGTATTCCCACGTTCCTACCGGGTGCGCGGGAGTTCATAGTATTCCTATCCACGTGAATGATCCGTTTCCTTCCAAAACGATCGTGCAAGAGCAGATGCAGAGTTACCGGACCCACCTATTTAGGAATGGATTTGTAATCGTTGTACGATGGTGGGGTATCTTTTTCACTACTGCCCCACGCTACATTGGGTCTGTCGCCCATTTGCAACTCAAGTTGACCTCCTTTCGCAAGCTCTTCATGGGTAAACCAACACTTGCTTAATTCCTGACCGTTAAGCTTTGCATTTTGAATATACTTGTTCGTTACCGAGTTGCCCTTCGCGTTAATCACGAACTGCTTTCCGTTCGGGAGCTCGATGCTTACCTTTTCGAACGTGGGGCTACCGATATTGTAGATGGGGATACCCGCGGTAACGGGGAAAAAGCCCATCATGGAAAACACCACGAAGGAGGACATTCCCCCACCATCCTCATCACCGGGAATCCCGAACAGGTCGTCCGTGAACCAGGTGTCCAGCAACATCCTGATACGTTTTTGGGTTTTCCAAGGCGAGCCCATGTAATTGTACAGGTAAGGGATATGGAAGCTCGGTTCGTTACCCATCACGAATTGGCCCACCAATCCCGACGCATCGGGCTGTATGTACCAGAACTTGAATTTTGAAGTACCCAGCTCCTCACGAAACAGCTGATCGAGTTTCGCCTCCGCTTGCTTTGTTCCCCCCATCAGCTTAAACAGTCCCTGAAAATCATGCTTCGCGGCCCAGTTAAACGTGTACGCGTTGTTCTCGGTAAAGTACTCTCTCCCGGCAAAGCTGGGATTATAGGGTTCTATCCACTCCCCATGCTTATCCTTGGGCCAAACGATTCCTTTTTCTTCACGGAACACGTTATGATAATATAATGAGCGTTTTAAAAACAACTCCCTGTCCTCATCATAACCCGCGTAATGGGCCATTTGCGCGATACACCAGTCGCTGTAGCTGTTATCTATAGTAACCGAGACGCTCTGCCGCCTTTCCCAGTGGGGGTCCACCTCTTTTACCGTCTCCACCTCTCCCGGTCGTAAACCGGGCATAAACCCATGCTCATTGTAGAAAGAGTCGAGGGATGTGGCGGGACCATTGTTCCAAGGTAAAAGGGTAGCTTCCAGGGAACCCTTCTTGATGCCTTCATAAGCCTTTTCAAAATCAAAATCCCGAAGCCCCTTGGCCCACGCGTCGGTCATCCAGATCGCCGCGTTGTTCCCGGTCATGGCCGGCCAGTCACCAAATACCACCGCGAAAGAGGGCATCCACCCGCTTTGCTCGTACATGGTCACATAGGAACGAATCCTCTCCTGTGCCACCTCAGGGTCCAGGATCATGGTCAGCGGCTCCAGGGCTATATAGTTATCCCAAAGCCAGTTATCCACGTAAAAGGGTTTATCGGACTCGTGCACCTGGTGGTCATAGGCACTGTAGTAACGACCGTACTCGTTGATATCAACCATCCGTTCGCAACAACGGTATAGCGCGGTATAAAAAACCCGCTTCCTCGCTTCCGTTCCACCTTCAACGTTGATTTTCGACATCACCTCATCCCACGCGTCATACGCCTTTTGCTTGATCAAATCGAAGTCCCAACCCGGGATCTCGTTATACAAGTTTTGCTTCGCTTGCTCCACGCTGATATACGAAATGCCATACTTAAAGCGAACGGTCCTCGCCTCTTCGCTCAACGCCAGCAACAGCTGTTTTTTGTCTTCTCCCCGGTACGTGACATCGGTTACATCACTATCTACCTCGCCATAGAAGTAAGCTTTCATCCCGTTAAAATGGTCCACCCCGGTAACAGTTCGGGCGTTCACCTCTACCTCCCCTTCCTGGTTGAGAATACCCAGCCGCAAACAGTTACCCTGGTTACCCGAAAAGGTTACTTGAAACATGGCACTCCGGGCGGCAGGGGTAAACTCCACGCGGTTGTACGTCATCTCCGAGGTAGCCTGGTAATAATAGGGGGTAGATTGTTCCGACTCTATCGTGAACCGTTCGTTCCAAGGGTCTCCCTTCCCGCTAACGGGTAAAAACTGGAACACGAAAGAGACGCGATGAGACGCCATATTCAACGGGAAATAGTGAATCTGATCGTCCAACTGATCCTGCTTCATCGGGAACGACCGCAACATACTGTGGGGTAAATGCACCGTGGGGCGCGTTGGTTGTAAGATATGTCCTACCCCACCAATCGTGGGATCAACGTACGAAAGATTGGATTGGCCCTGTAGCAGCGCTGAAGCCAGTAGCATGCCCACTAAAACGTAATTCCTAAACATAAGCTCTATATTAAGTTATTTACAATTCATAAAATTAACCGGTAGCTCAGAGACGACCAATGCTATCCTCTATCCTACCAAGCGAATCAAGTCCAACATGCACTTCTACTTTCACGTCAAATCGTTTTTTCTCAAATGGCTGTATGTGAACGAGAATTCCTTTATTGCGCGGGTCAAGGCGCCCTCCCACGTAACAGTTACTGGGTTCCATTCCCATCACGTACTCCCCTTCTCCCATTTGCTTCCATTGGCCAAAAAGCGGGAACTCTTCCATGTTAAAATGCAACGAAACCCCTAACTCAAGTTCAGGGTTAATCAATGCCACCGATGTGGCTTGGTTCTTATCCCCTCTTAAAGTGTGATAGAAAACTTGTTCCTTGTAATTGGCCGTAGGTGGTTGCACACGCGTGTAATCGGCAATCCCCTCTTCGGCCACGTTATCTCTGGGAACAACGCGCTCGGAAGAAGATATAAACCGTGCGGAAGGGGATAATAATGGATACCCGATGTTGAAATGCAAAAGCAACATCAACACCTCTGTTTCGAACCCCTGGTTTTCGACCACATTGCTAATGTAAATGCTATTTTCGCCGTACCTGCAAGAAACATGCCGCTCCAGCAATAGATTTTCGCCGAAAAAAGAGGCCTCCCGTATTTTGCCACTCACCGTCAATTCCGGCACGTTATCCACCCAATCAACCGACACGTTAACTTCTTCAGCGGGCAGGTTCGATATGCGCCCATGCAACCCAAATAACTCACCGTTATCTTCACAGGCATTGCCCACATTCCTTAACCCGCAAGTAGTAAGAAATCCTGCATAAAAGCTCCGGGAAAAATTCATCCCGCTTTCGCTGTAACATGGAGCGGATATCCCGGTTTTACTTAGGTAACCGCAATTCACCCCATGAATAGACAAGCTACTAATATCCAGACACCTATCTCCCAAGAGCGTGTACTCCAGCCCGGATCCGTTTTTCACGTCATACGCCCTCACGCCTTTCGCTCTTCCCGATGTCAACTCGTACTCCTTGATGCCTAAAATCTGGCTCAGGTCACCGGTATAACGATGAAACTCTTTTTTACTTTTCATAATTCATTTTCAATCAATTATTCATCTTTATAGCCCCACGTCAGGTTGGGTTCTGGACCCATCTGAAGTTTCAAAATCCCTCCTTCTTCCAGTTCAGCATGCGTGAAAAAAGGGCGTTCCAACAGTTGCCCATTGAGCTCAGCGTACTGTATATACTTGTTATCCACCCCATTATTCATGGCTTCGATAACAAACGTTTTCCCATTACCTAATCGAATGGTTACCTTGTCAAACAGCGGTCTCGCTAAAGAGTACTCGGGTATACCCGGGCAATAGGGGAAAAAGCCCATGCTATTCAGCACGTACCACGCGGACATCTGCCCGCAATCTTCATTTCCTGAAATCCCATCCGGTTTTGCCAGGTATAAGGTTCGCAGCACCTCATCGATCAACGCCTGCGCCTTCCAGGGCTCACCAATCACGTTGTAGATATGAATAGTTTGATGGCTGGGTTCATTTCCGTGAGCGTACTGCCCAATCATCCCGGTAATATCCAGGGGAACAAATTCCCCTTCTAACTCAGAGCTTACCGAGAAGAGCGAGTCCAACTTAGCGATGAAATTCGCTCTTCCCCCCATCAAAGAGACTAACCCCTCGATATCGTGAGGTACGAACCACGCCCATTGCCAAGCATTACCCTCGCAATAGTCGCTATTGTAAGCAGAGAAGCTGGGGCTGAAAGGCGACACCCACGTGCCATCGGAAAGTTTCCCCCTCATGAACCCCGTGCTACTGTCGAAGTAGTGCACGTAATGCTTACCTAATTTCGAGTAATGGTGAAAATCGGCTTCCTCTCCCCTATCCTTCGCGAATTGAGCGATAAGCCAATCGTTGTACGCGTACTCAAGCCCCTTAGACACCGACGTACGATCCTTGTCTGAAGGGATATACCCTATCGAGTTCTTGTATCGCTTCCCGATAGGTGACAACACGGCCGGTGCGATCCCCGTGCTATCGTAAGCCGATGACCGTTTACAAGCCTCGTAAGCTTTTTCCACGTCAAAATCACGATGCCCTTTCATATACGCGTCCACGATAACGGAAACCGCGTGGTAACCGATCATCGTGCCCGTGTAATTCGAGGCAAGTTCCCACATGGGAAGCATCCCCCCCTCATCATATTTTTCCAGCAAAGACCTGATCATGGCTTCATTTCTTTCTTTCGCGATCACCGTGAATAGCGGGTGTAACGAGCGGAACGTATCCCAAAGCGAAAACACGGTATAGTTCGTGTAGGTATCCGACTGGGCTATCTCTTGCTTCATCGTCCTGTAACGACCGTCCACATCGGAGCACACATTGGGCGCGATCAAAGCATGATACAACGAGGTATAAAAAATAGTTTTCGCGGTTTCATCATCAGAGGTGACTTCAATTTTAGAAAGCTCCGCCTCCCAGATATCCCTGGCGCTCCTGCAAAGCGAGTCGAAGTCGCCGTCCCGCGCCTCCGCTTCTAAGTTCTTTCGAGCACCCTCGTAATCGACAAACGAAACTCCTACCTTCGCCACAACTTGTTCACCAGCAGCGGTATCATTAAAATCTAGGAAAGCCCTTAAGCAGGTAGATGCCGCCTCAGTTAAGTCCACTTTCTTTTCGCCATCCACTTCCAGTAGGGCAGTGAATGGTTTGGAAAATTCGGCGTGGAAAAAAACCTTCCGATCCGGTGCCCAACCCTGTACATGCTTCATACCACAAATTTCGGTGTCGCTGAGCACCTTTAACTCGGCAGCCAAACATTTTCGCAAGTATACGGAGGAGACCAAGTCAATCAACAACCCCGCCTTGGCCGATTCAGGGTAGGTATAGCGATGTAGTCCCGTCCGCATCGTTGCCGATAACTCGGCGATCACGTCGTAATCCTTAAGATGTACCTGGTAGTAACCCGGCGATGCCTCTTCACGTTCGCGAGAGAACCTTGAGCCGTAACGTAAGTCCCGATCCACTCCATTTCTCACGATTTTCAACGGTTCGCCCGTGAACGGGAGAAAAAGTATATCCCCATAATCGCCTATTCCCGTGCCACTTATGTGGATGTGACTAAAACCCAGCAATGAACTATCGTTGTAGTGATAGCCGCCACAGGCATCCCAATCCGTTAAACGGGTGTCAGGACTTAACTGAACCAACCCGTGAGGCAAGGTTACGCCCGGGAACGTATGTCCATGCCCCCCCGTTCCAATAAAGGGATCCACGTAATCTACCGCCTGTTTCACCGGGGAGCTGCAGGAAGCAAGGATAAAGGCAATAACGAACAACAGGTCTCTACAAACCAATAAACCATTGATTCTTATCATGATAAATATATTTTTCTTCACCGTTGAAGTGCATCAGGGAATAGTTGCTATTGTTTGTTCTCATTCCCCATTTTTTAAAAAAAGCGGTTTCTAAAAAACTAGTAAACCGGTTAACTCAAGGCGCACATCAACTGATGCATAATTGTTTTGTTGCAAGATTAAGCAAAAAAATGCTGATAACCACTGTTTTTTATTATTTTAACCAACCTTTCCTAACCGGTATAAAGTCCAATGGCAATTAAAGTTAGGGGAAACCACTTAACAAGCATGGCAAAGTTAAAATAACCTAAACGCCGCTTCGATTGAATCTGTTTTTGATTTAATATCAGGATTATTTCATACGATTATTCTATTTTTGTGTTAAAGTGTATGGAACTATTCCGTTAAGCCAAATGAGCATTGGACAAGTTTACTTGGGCAAGGCCATGGCGAGGAATAGTCTAATTTTATGAACCTTTGATGTTTAATGTTTATTTCAAACATGTCGGTTTCATACGTTTGCAATATTGAAAATGTACCTTTCGTTCCTGTTTTACAATGAAAAATATGTATCCAATGAAAACAATCCCTAAAACACTTTTGCTGGTCTTCGCGCTAATGATCTCTTTTGGTTGCTCAACGTGTAAGAAGGAGGTGGAAAGACCCGTTGATCTTGTAGATCCCCTAATTGACACCCGTGCACCGCGTTTTGATTATTTCGTCTCGGCGAAACTCCCTTTTGGGATGGTTGCCCTAAGCCCCGACACGAGGCACGGTGAATTATGGAATTCCGGCTACTATTATGACGATGAATATATTTTAAATTTCTCTCATGTACACAATTGTCAAACAGCGGGGATCCCGGTAATGCCAGTCACCGGGATTTGCCGGGGGAACGAAGGGCTTGAGGCCAATAAATCGAAGTTTAGCCATGACGATGAAACAGCACGTGCGGGGTATCACAAAGTTTTCCTGGAGGACTACGGGATAACGGCAGAACTCACCGCTACATGCCGCGTTGGCATGCATCGATACACATTCCCCGAGAGTGAGGAAGCGCATGTTTTGTTTGATTTGGGTGCAACTTTAGGAGCTACCGAAATGTCATACGCTTACGCTAGAAAGGTAAGTAACGTGGAATTAGAGGGCTATTCAGTAAATGCACCCACGTTTAGAAGAAAAAAACCCTTTATCGTCTATTTTGTCGCGCGGTTTGATCAAGAATTCGATGACTTCGCGGGATGGAGTAAAAATAAAGACGGGCAAACGACATCGTTTGTGAAACCCGAGGCAGATATAATTGAAGGTGAAGGCAGCGGCGTGTATGTTTCTTACAATAACGTAAAGGAAGGAGACGAGATTCTTTTAAAAGTTGCCATCTCTTATGTTAGTACAGAGAATGCTCGCTTGAACATGAACACGGAGCTAGCTCATTGGGATTTTGATCGGGTGGTTGATAAAGCGAGTAACGCGTGGAATGATTACCTGAGCAGGGTGATTGTGGAAGGGGGGACAAAAGAGCAACGCGTGAAGCTATACACGGATCTGCTACGCACGGCATCTAAAAGCATCGCCAGTGACGTGAACGGGGCTTACATAGATTGGACGGGGCCACACCCTGTTGTCCGGCAACTACCCGTTGACGATAAGGGGGTACCCACAAGACCATTCATAGAAGGAGACGGTTTATGGGGTTCGCAATGGAACCTTAACATTCTATGGTCACTTGTCTACCCGGAATACGGGAACTGGATGGCTGAAACTTTTTTAGATTACTACCGGAATGCAGGCACAATGGATCGCTGTTCATGGGGTAGCAACTTTACTTACGTGATGGTCGGTGATCATACAACCCCGCTACTGGCAGCCCTAATGTCCACTGGCAGGGCTACTTTTGATCAGGAGTTAGCTTATGCTGCTTCGTATAAAAATGCTTTTCCGGGCGGCATTCGAGACCGGGCCGGGTATGAAGCTGGGCCAACACCGTCAGGGGGAGGCATAGATTGGTATATCGATTTGGGATATGTCCCGGTAGAGATAAACGAGAGGGGAAGCGGATTGCATAGAGGAGGAACCGCCATGACACTCGAGTACGCCTACCAAGACTGGTGCCTAGCCCAAATGGCCAACATGCTGGGGAAGCAGGATGATGCCCTATTATTCTCACAGCGCGCGGGGAATTGGAAAAACGTCTTTGATCAGGAAATCGGATGGAGCAGACCCCGCCATGTGACTGGAGAATGGATGGAAGATTTCTACCCCATTGCTTTGTCGGGCAGCATGTTCAATTCTCCCGGGTATATCGAAGGGAACTCAGCTACTTATTCATTTTACGTACCTCACCAGATTGATCAATTAATTGAAGCAATGGGGGGCAAGGAGGCTTTTATTAACCGTCTTGACTCGAATTTCCTGAAAGCTATGCCCTCTAAATTCATCACCCCACACGGCTATCACGCGGCAGGATGGGTCGACTATGAAAATCAGCCATCTTGCCACATGGCCCACCTTTTCAACTTCGCCGGCGCCCCCTGGAAAACTCAGTATTGGGTAAGACAGGTCAAAGAGATCACGTATGGTGGAACAGATCCATACAGCGGGTATTATGGAGATGACGATCAAGGACAAATGGGTGCACTTGGGGTTTTAATGGCTATTGGGCTATTTGACGTGCAAGGATGCGTGGGGGAAAACCCGAAGCTAGAAATAACAAGCCCCCTGTTTGACCGGGTATTATTAAAGTTTCCAGACAGGTTAAATCCTCATAAATTCAAATATTTTGAAATAGTTACGAAAAAAAATGGAGACGAGGACACCTATATCCAACACGTTAAATTGAACGACAAGGATTGGAACAGCTTTCAATTTCCCATAGCACTCTTTTTTGAAGGCGGGAAGCTGGAAATTGAACTAGGTCCTGAACCAAATTACAACTGGGGCAATGAGAAGGAATAAACACTTTGAAACAACCTGTTTAGCGCTCGCCTGTTTCATTCTGCTCGTAGGATGCAGTTCTACCAGTGAAACAGAGTGGCCAAGGACAACCAACGAGAGCAAGCCGTGGACACGCTGGTGGTGGTTTGGAAGCGACGTGAATTCAGCGAACATCACGTACAACCTGGAAGCGCTAGCCCAGGCTGGAATAGGGGGAGTAGAATTAACACCGATATACGGGGTGAAAGGAAGGGAGAAGCACTGCATCGATTACCTCTCCCCGGAATGGATGGATCACTTCGGTTTCACCCTCTCCGAAGCAGCACGCCTTGGAATGGGCGTAGATATGAACAACGGAACGGGTTGGCCCTTCGGGGGGCCGGAGGTGACCGTGGATGACGCGGCTACCCGGGCCCTATTCCAGGAGTACACCCTTAAGGGAGGCGAACCACTAAACGAACTCATCGAGGTTCGGGATGAAGGGCAAAAGGAGTTCGCACGCCTGGATAAACTCATCGCGTACTCCACCGATGGGGAGGCAACAGATATCACGGAGCACGTGGCCCCGGATGGCACGCTTAACTGGGAAGCACCCGCGGGACAAGAATACAAGCTAATCGCCCTGTTCGTAGGAAAGACGGGGCAACGGGTAAAAAGGGCAGCACCGGGTGGTGAGGGTTACGTGCTTGACCATTTTGATAAAGACGCGGTGAAACGGTACCTCGCCAAGTTCGATTCCGCCTTCGAGCGGAACGGCACCCCGTTTCCCAACGCTTTCTTCAATGACTCGTACGAGGTGTATGGGGCTGACTGGACGCCGACCCTCCTGGACGAGTTCGAACTACGGAGAGGGTATAAGCTACAAGACCACTTCCCCGAACTGCTGGCCGACGGGGCAACGGAGACTTCGACCCGGGTCATCACTGACTACCGGGAAACCATCGGGGAGTTGCTGAAAGAAAACTTCACGCTCACGTGGACCGAATGGGCACATTCACACGGGGTAAAAGTGAGAAACCAGGCGCACGGGTCACCCGCTAACTTGTTAGACCTGTACGCCTCGGTGGATATTCCCGAATGCGAGTCGTTCGGGATAACCGATTTCGATATCCCCTACTTGAGGAAGGACTCGATCCGTAAAGAGAGTGACAGCGACCCTGCCATCCTTAAATACGCGTCATCGGCAGCTCACGTAGCCGGGAAGAGGTACACCTCGTCTGAAACGTTAACCTGGCTAACCGAGCACTTCAGGACCTCCCTGTCTCAGGCTAAGCCGGAAATCGACCAGATGTTTACCTCGGGAGTCAACCGGGTATATTTTCAGGGAACCGTATACTCCCCCCAAGAAGCCGAGTGGCCGGGATGGAAATTTTACGCGTCGGTGGATATGTCGCCCACCAATACCATCTGGCGGGATGCACCCTCGCTTTTCAATTACATCACCCGGGTACAGTCCTTCCTGCAAAGCGGGGAACCCGACAATGACTTCCTGCTCTACTTTCCCATTTATGACATTTGGGAGAAGCAACGTGGGGGCTATTTCACCGCATTCGTCATTCACGGGATGCGGGAACGGTTGCCCGACTTTTGTGGTACGGTAGACCGGATCATGGAGTGCGGGTACAACCTGGATTACATTTCCGACCACTTTATCGGGACGACCCGCGTGGAGAAGGGATGGCTGAAAACTGAAGGCGGGGCAACCTACAAGGCACTGATCCTCCCGGCCGTGAAACTGATTCCCCTGGAAACGATGAGGCGGATCACGGAACTCATTCGGCAAGGAGCAACGGTCATTTTCACGGACCGCTACCCCTCCGATGTTCCGGGCTTAACGCGACTGGAAGAGCGAAGGGTCCAATTTAAAGAACTTACCGCCCTCCTCCCGGAAGTCTCCTCCTTTAACGGGGTGACGACCTCGAAATTGGGTAAAGGTACCGTTATCACGGGGCACAACTATAAAGAGATGCTCTCGAGATGGGAAGAGAACGAGGAGACCTTCGTGTCGGACTTAGGCGGACAGCTAACTCGCAGAAGCCATGACGACGGCTATATCTACTTCCTCGCCATGCTCTCTGACAACCCGGTGAACCAATGGGTCACGTTGGGAACCCATGCCGAAAGCGTGCTCTTCTTTGACCCGATGAACGGAGAAAAAGGGCTGGCGGCCACCCGGAAAAACAACGGTAGAACGGAAGTGTACCTGCAACTGAACCCGGGGGAGTCGATAATCCTAAAAACATTCAGTAACAAGAAAATTGAAGCGGACAGATGGTGTTACTACGAACACACGGGAAACGAGATACCGCTAGATAACGGATGGACGTTGCGTTTTGAGGCGAGCGAACCGGAAGTAACCGACTCGTTTGAGGTAGACACGCTCGGCTCGTGGACCCACCTGGATAACGAAATCCTCAAAAGGAACATGGGTACCGCTGTTTACAGCGTTTCGTTTCACCTCCAAAAGAGGCCGGGAACCGAGTACCTACTCTCGCTGGGGGACGTTAGAGAGAGCGCACGGGTAAAAGTCAACGGACAAGACGCGGGAACCCTGTTCGCCGTGCCGTTCCAAAAGACGATAGGCGCACTGCTACACGACGGGGCGAACACCCTGGAGATCGAGGTAACCAACCTCCCGGCCAACCGCATTGCCGATTACGACCGTCGAGGCGTGGAGTGGCGTATTTTTCACGATATCAACATCGTGGATGTCGCGTACCAACACACCAAATACGACACCTGGGATGTGGTGGACTCCGGCCTACTGGGTCCCGTAACCCTACAAGAGCTTAACGTAATAGACCCTTAATCACGACTTTCAAGTATACAAGAGAACCATACCGTACTTTCACTTTTTTTTCGTATATTTACAGTCGTCCCTTTACGAACGTGAAAATCTAAACGTATATGAGGTACAACGATTTCGGTATAGATATCAAATACCTGCTGGTCAGCGAAAAAGACAAAAGGTTCGGTTTGACCGTTAACACGGTTGGGTTTCAGCCCGTCCCCCAGAATAGCTTATACCCATCTACCAAACACCCCAAGAGCTATTATTTCAAGCCCGGGAAAGGAAGGGTCTTATCGGAATACCAAATTCTCTATATCAGCAAGGGAAAAGGTTATTTCCAATCCGATTCCACGAAGAAAACAACCATCGTGAAAGGGATGGCTATCTTGCTTTTCCCGGGACAATGGCACACCTACGCTCCTCTAAAGGATAAGGGATGGAACGAGTACTACATTGGCTTTAACGGTGAGATTATCGACAACATCGTATCGAAAGGATTCATCTCTCCCGAGAACCAAATCTTGAAAGTAGGGGTTAACGATGATCTCGTTAGCCTCTTCGCCACGGCCATTAGAGTGGCAAAAGAGGAGAAAGGAGGTTCTCAACAATACCTGGCAGGGCTCGTTTTTAACATATTGGGTATGCTCCTGTGGTTGGCTCAAAATAAGAACTTCGAAACTAAAGACTCCTCACAGAAAATTGAACGCGCCAAGATTATCATGGCCGAAAACATCCACAGGAACATTGACATCAAGGGAATCGCGACCAATTTGGGGATTAGCTACTCGTTATTTAGGAAGGACTTCAAAGAATACACGGGTTATGCCCCGGCACAATACTTCCAGGAGCTTAAGCTAAGGGCTGCCCGAGAGATGTTGGCCGAAACCCAACTCTCCATCAAAGAAATTGCCTACAAATTAAACTTCAGTTCCTACGAATATTTCCTTTCGTTCTTCAAAAAACGGGTCGGTTACACACCCCTGGAATACCGAAACCTAGGAAGGGTGTAGTAAATGAAAAAGCCCGCTTAACGCAGTTCCACCAGCACCACCGATTTTGGCGGCAGGGTCACCGTTAGATCATCACGTTTTAAGGTGGCCCCATTGAAATCGCTCACCGTCACCTTAGAAGGCTCTTCAAAACTGTTGTAATCGTTGATCTTGCCCGAAGTAAGTATCTTCCCGCTCACTTTGCTAACCGATGCGCCCATCAGTCGAGTATCTACCCGTTGCTCGTTGTCCGGGTCGGCATTGACCAGCGTGATATGGATTTTACCCTCTACATTTTGTGAAGCGGAAACGCTTACCGCGTCGATCTCCCTCTCCCCGTGTCGGTACTTCATGCTCGTTAGCGAAATCGGTAACAGGGTAGCGTCTTGATGCACCTTGTAGAGGTAAAACACCCAGTAGGTAGGGGTCAAAATCATCTTCTCCTCATCGGTCAACACCACGGACTGCAATACGTTCACCGTCTGCGCCAGGTTGGCCATCTGAACGCGATCGCACCGCTCGTTGAACAGGTTCAGGTTGATACCGGCCACGATCGCGTCGCGCAGGGTGTTCTGCTGATACAGGAAACCGGGGTTGGTTCCAGGCTCCACGTTATACCACGTTCCCCACTCGTCAATAATCATCCCCACCCGCTTCTGTGGGTCGTAGCGATCCATGACTTCGGCGTGCTTAGCGATCAGCTCCTTCATGTAAAGCGTCTTTTCGATGGTGGTAAAGTACTCCTGCTCGTTAAAGTCGGTCGCCGACCCCTTATCGCCCCAATGATTGGGTACCGTATAGTAGTGCAATGATAAACCCTGCATATGGCGACCGGCGTTCTTCATTAAAGTCTCCGTCCAGTTGTAGTCCCCACCGTTAGCACCGCAAGCGATTCGGTAGAGACGGTTAGCGCCGTAATTACGGGTGTACGTAGCGTAGTGGCGGTAGAGATCGGCGTAGTAGTCGGGCGTCATATTACCACCGCACCCCCAGTTCTCGTTACCTACGCCCCAAAACTTAACCTTCCACGGCTCATCACGCCCGTTTTCGCGACGTAGGTTCGCCATCGGGCTCTCCCCGTCAAAGGTAATATACTCGACCCACTTCGACATCTCCTCCACGGTGCCGCTGCCCACGTTCGCGGTGATATAGGGTTCCGTGTCCAACTGTTCACAAAGGTCTAAAAACTCGTGGGTGCCAAAGCTGTTGTCTTCCACTACCCCACCCCAGTGCGTGTTGATCATTTTGGGCCGCCTCTCCCTGGGACCTATCCCGTCCATCCAGTGGTACTCATCAGCAAAACAGCCACCGGGCCAGCGTAAGTTAGGGATACGTATATCCTTCAGCGCCTGCACGATGTCGTTCCGAATTCCCCGTGTATTGGGTATATCAGAATCCTCTCCTACCCAGTAGCCGCCGTAGATGCAGCGACCCAGGTGTTCTGAAAAATGGCCGTAAATATGGCGGTTGATGGTGTACTCGCCCCTATCTGCCTCGATAATCAGTCGGTTTTGAGCGGTCGCGGAGACGCCCATCATCATCATCAAAACCACGATCCATGCTAACATTTTTATTCTCTTCATAGTCTATTAGTTTTTATCAATCGTTTTCAACTCGATTCTATTAGATGGCAATCACAAGCGTTGCCAATTTTAGCCAAAGAAAGGCAAGTGAAGCTTTTACTGCCCCCTCCTCACATCGCTTCCACGTTAACCAAAATACGCATGCGACACCCGTACCTGTTTATTATCCTTAACAAAAATAAGGATATTCTTCCTGAAATGAAAAAAAAATAGCCGAATGTTGTAATTTCAACCAATTAATGCAACACTAAGTAAAAAACCATATAAGGGAGCACCCATTTCACGTGATGTATTAAGTTCTAACCTTTGCGAATACCGTTATTTTTTGTATCTTAGTAGTCTGTTTAAAAAACAGACACTCACCCATTAACAAACGTATTGTATGATATTTTCACGTCGAATTCACTCGCTATTCACCATGAACAAGTATTGGATTATACTCCTTTCCCTCTTTGTCGTTTGTGGCTGCACAACGGAAACGGGCAAAGGTGAACAGGTTTTTTCCTCGAAAAGTATCCAACAGGTAGACTTCTCACAGGTAAAAATCAACGATAATTTCTGGTCGCCCCGGCTGAAGAGCCACGTGACCACTACCCTCCCCGTCTGCATCGACCAAATTGAACATAAAACGGGAAGGATCCGGAACTTTGAGAACGCGGCCAACAAGAGCGGGGAGCACTCGGGCATCTTTTACGATGACTCCGACGTCTACAAAGCATTGGAGGGAATGGCCTACAGCCTTATCAACCATCCTGACCCCCAACTGGAGCAGAAGTGCGACGAGTGGATCGAGAAATTCGCGGCGGCACAAGAACCAGATGGTTACATCAACACTTTTTACTCGCTGACCGATCTGAACAAGCGGTGGGATAACATGGACAAGCACGAGATGTACTGTGCAGGCCATATGATTGAAGCGGCGGTGGCCTACTACCAGGCCACGGGCAAACGCACGTTGCTGGATGTATCAATCCGGATGGTAGAGCATATGATGAGCCTGTTCGGTCCCGGCAAACGTCACTGGGTCCCGGGACACGAAGAGATCGAGCTGGCATTGGTGAAGCTGTACAAGGTAACGAACGAAGAAAAATACCTCGACTTTGCTTACTGGCTGCTTGAGGAGCGCGGGCATGGACACGGCAGCAAAGGCTCGGAGGGCACATGGAACCCGATCTATTACCAGGACGAGGTGCCGGTAAGAGATTTGGAGGAGATAACCGGTCATGCCGTACGCTCCATGTACCTGTTCTGCGGGATGGCCGATGTAGCCGCCTTGAAGCATGATGAAGGGTACATACGTGCATTGAATCGCTTGTGGGATGATGTCGTGCTCAGAAAGATGTACATCACCGGCGGCATTGGCTCTTCACGCCATAACGAGGGCTTTACCGAGCCGTATGACTTACCCAATTACGAAGCCTATTGCGAAACGTGCGCCTCGGTGGGGATGGTATTCTGGAACTCCCGAATGAACGAGCTGACCGGCGATGCCAAATACGTGGACGTCTTGGAGCGTTCACTATACAACGGTGCGCTTGCGGGGATCTCTCTGCGTGGCGACCTTTTCTTCTACGTGAACCCGCTGGCTTCGCACGGTGATCATCACCGCCGCGCATGGTACGGAACGGCCTGTTGCCCGAGCCAGGTATCCCGCTTCCTACCCTCCATCGGGAACTATATTTACGGTTTGTCAGAGGACGCGGTGTGGGTCAACCTCTACGTGGGCAACAGCGCGGAAATCAAAGCCGGGAAAAGGGGAAAAAAGAACTTCACCCTGCAGCAGGAAACCGATTACCCGTGGGATGGGAACGTGAGGCTGACCATAAGCGAACTCCGAAAACCGCTAGAAAAAGAGATGCGGCTACGGATTCCCGACTGGTGCGAGAACTACTCTATCGCGGTGAACGGGGAAACGATTGAAGAGGTGCGGGTTGAAAAGGGATACGCGGTCATCGATAGGGTCTGGAAAGAGAATGACGAAATAACCCTCACGATGGATATGCCCGTTAAAATGGTGCAAGCCGATCCCCGGGTAAAGGAAAATATTGACAAACGGAGCGTGCAACGAGGCCCTCTCGTCTATTGCATGGAAGAGGTGGATAACCCTTCGTTCAACGAGCTAATCCTTTCACCCGACACGCAATTTAACACGGCTTTCTCACCCTCCCTCCTGAACGGGGTAACCACCATTGAAGCGGTCACTGGTGATCAGATAATCACCTTTATCCCCTATTACGCCTGGGACAACCGCGAAGCTGGGCAAATGAAGGTGTGGGTTGATTATAAATAATCAGCACACCCGCTATTATTATACTATCTACTTATTGTCTACTATATTATGAAACTTAAATTATTAATACCATTTTTAATTCTTGCGCTTATCGCGTGCGAGGGCGATGTGATCGACCCCGCACTGAGGGGGCGCCCCATTGAACTATCTGCCGAAATAGAGGGAATGCGAACCCGAGTCACCAACTCCACCTGGGAGAAGGGCGATGCCATCGGCATTTACATGATTCCATCCGGTGGCTCACTGAGCGCATCGGTACTTCGGAATAACGTGAAATACAGTACCACGGGTAGCTCCTCGTTCACACCGGCCAACGAGAAAGAGCAAATCATCTTTCCGTTCGACGGCTCGAATGTCGACTTCATCGGCTACCATCCCTACCGTGATAACATACCGAATCACAGTTACCCTGTGAACGTGAGTAACCAAAGCTCACAGTCTCAGATCGACCTGCTCTACTCCAACAACGCACGCCGGCTAAACGACAAGAACCCGCACGTGGCCATGCAGTTCACCCATCAACTAACGAAAGTGGTGCTAAATATTGAGCCGGGACAGTCGGTGAACCTGAGCGAGCTCAGCGTGATCATCAGCAACGCCAACACGGAAGCCACGTTCGACCTGACTACCGGTACGCTGTCATCTCCCAATAAACAGGGTGATATCCCCTTCCGGATGGGTGCCGGGGGAACCTTCGCGGAAGCCATCCTGCTACCGCAAGCGGACCTTAGCGCGCTGAAACTCTGGTTCGTGATTGGCGACGAGGTAGAAGTATACAGCTTTCCGCTCAGCGAAGTATTGGAGATCAACGCGTTTCAATCCGGCACGAAATATACGTACAACGTGACCCTCTTCGCGCATGAGACAACCATCGTCGCGGAAGGGAGCATCACCCCTTGGGTGGAGGGTCCCACGGCTAGCGTGACTGCTAACCGTACGGGTGACACCCCACCCGTTGTAAAAGGATCTAAAAAAGCGCCCTTTACCGTAGCGGAGACGCAAGCGAGCCTGGGACAACCCCAGGTTTGGGTAGAAGGCTACATCGTTGGCTCGTTCAAAAACAACTCGATAAACAACTTTATTCCCGGAGCTACCCCCGAAACGGTTGCCAGCAACCTGGCACTGGCCGACACCCAAAACGAGACCAACAAGGGGAGGGTCATACCGGTCCAGCTCACTGCAGGAACGATGGTTAGGGAAGCGCTGAACCTGCAGGATAACCCCGCTAACTTCAACAGGAAAGTCAAAATCAAGGGTAACATCGCCCCCTACCTGTCCGTGATGGGGCTCAAAGACGCCAAAAACGACTACGTGTTTAGTGGTGAGTAATGCGAGGGAAACGGGTTCGTCGACATTTTCCGGCGGTATGTCGATTAATTGCTATAAAAAAACTAAAATCGACCTGTGTTGAGCCTCCCTTCTGGTATAAATGGGTACTTTTGAGTTGTTTTCTCGGCCCGCTACCAAAACATTGCCTTTCGTGTATGCAAGCAGAAGGATGAACGGTAGCAGCTTAGGCAAAATGCATTCTAAAAGTCTTCTCTTGGGCATGCGCCACAAGAGCAAGCGAAAAAGCAAATCAGATGAGTAAAAAAACCAAAGCGATCGTTGTCGCCGCTATCGTACTGCTTCTGCTGGGAATCATTTTTTTCCCGAAGATCAAGCAGCATACAAGTATCAGCGGGGTAAACGATATGCCACTAGGTAACCCCTCCCACGATGGTGGCAGGCGAACACCACTGTCGGTTAGCGCAACGGTGCTAAAACCACAAACCTTGAACAACCTCTTCCGTATCACCGGGAAGCTCCTCCCCGATGAAGAGGTGGATCTGGTCTTCGAAACCTCGGGGAGGATTACTGATATCTACTTCCAAGAGGGGACAAGCGTGCGAAAAGGGGAGCTGCTTGCCAAAGTAAACGACGCCCCGCTACAGGCCGAGCTAAAAAAACTGGAAGCGCAATTGCCGTTGGCACAAGACAGGGTCTACCGCCAACAGACGCTGCTCGAGAAAGATGCCATTAGCCAGGAGACCTACCAGTTGGTTGCCACCCAACTTGAAACGTTAAAAGCCGATATCGAGCTGGTAAAAGCGCGCCTACGACAAACCGAGCTACGAGCGCCCTTCGACGGGGTAATCGGGCTGCGGCTGGTAAGCGAGGGCGCCTACGCCTCATCGCAGGTGGTCGTCTCCACGCTCACCAAACTCTCCCCGCTAAAGATCGAGTTCTCGCTAACCGAAAACTTCGTGAACGAGATAAAACCCGGCACCGAGATCACCTTTCAAGTCAAGAACGACCTCCAAGAGTACAACGCGACCGTCTACGCGGTGGAATCCCGTTTGGACCTTCGGACGCTTAGCCTTTTCGCCCGCGCCCGCTACCACAACAACGATGGCAAGATTAAACCGGGGCAATCGGCCAACATTCGCGTTAGCCTCGACCAGATCGAGAACGCCATCGTGATCCCCAGCATCTCCAGCGTGAAAGAGATGGGGCGCGATATCGCTTACGTCTACCAGGGCGGGACGGCCAGGGAGGTGGAAATCATAACCGGTATGCGAACCGCCTCATCGGTGGAGGTGGTGAGCGGGCTAAACATGGGAGACACGCTATTAACCACCGGCGTGATGCAACTACGAACAGGTATGCCGGTGGTCATCGACCGTATGGAGGAAAACAGGGCAGAGTAAAGAGATGACGTTATCGGAACTGAGCATAAGGCGACCGGTGTTAACGACGGTGATGGTGCTGGTCATCCTCATCTTCGGCTTTATCGGCTACACGAGCCTACCGGTTCGTGAATACCCCGACGTGGACAACCCCATCATCACCGTACACGTCTCCTACCCCGGGGCAAACGCCGAGGTGATCGAGAACCAGATCACGGAACCGCTTGAGCAGAACATTAACGGCATCCCGGGCATTCGGTCGCTCACTAGCCGAAGCAGCCAAGGAAGCGCCCGCATCACCGTGGAGTTCGAGCTGAGCGTCGATATGGAAACAGCAGCAAACGATGTAAGGGACAAGGTCTCTGTCGCGCAACGTTACCTGCCGCGTGATGCCGACCCGCCCACCGTAGCTAAAGCCGATGCCGACTCCGACCCCATCATGCAGATCACCGTGCAGAGCCCCGTCCGGTCGCTCCTGGAACTCTCCGAGATAGCCGACCTCACGGTCAAGGAGCGGCTACAAACCATCTCCAACGTGAGTGCTGTGGAGATTTGGGGGGAATACCGATACGCCATGCGTCTATGGCTCGACCCCATCAAAATGGCGGCCTACAACATCACCCCCATGGATATCAAAAGCGCCCTGGATAGGGAGAATATCGAGCTCCCCGCCGGAAGCATTGAAGGCGACCATATCGAGCAGTCGATCCGAACCATGGGGCTGATGCAAACACCTGAGGAGTTCAACAACCTGATCCTGATCGAGGATGATTTCCGGGTCGTGCGCTTCCGGGACGTGGGGTACGCCGAGCTGGATGCCGCCAACCGCAACAATATCCTTCGCCGAAACGGCACACCGATGGTGAGTTGCGTGATCATCCCGCAACCGGGAGCCAACCATATTATGATTGCCGACGAGGTGAGGCTGCGCATGGAGCAGATGCGCAAGGACCTGCCCGGTGACGTGATTATCGACGTGGCATTTGACAACACCCGCTTTATCCGTGCCTCCATCCGTGAAGTGGAGAGCACGGTGATCATCGCGTTCATCCTGGTGGTATCCATCATCTTTCTCTTTTTAAGAAATGGACGGGTTACACTCATACCAACACTGGTCATCCCGATCTCGCTGATCGGTGTCTTCTTCGTGATGTACCTCGTGGGGTTCTCCATCAACGTTTTATCGATGCTCGCGGTAGTGCTCTCCGTGGGGTTGGTGGTAGACGATGCCATCGTGGTATCGGAAAACATTTACCATAAGATCGAGGATGGAATGGACCCCGAAGAGGCCTCCATCGCCGGATCCAAAGAGATCTTCTTCGCGGTGGTATCTACCACCATCACCCTGGTGGCCATCTTCGTCCCGATCATCTTCCTGGAAGGACTCACCGGAAGGCTTTTCCGTGAATTCAGCATCGTGATATCGGGTGCAGTCATCATCTCCGCGTTCGTCGCCCTCTCCTTCGTGCCGATGCTGTCCTCTAAGATGCTGGTAAAAAGGAGAAAGAAGAGCCGTCTCTACCAAAAGAGTGAGGTCTTTTTCGATGGCATGAACCGCTACTACAACAAATGGCTCAAAGCGTTCCTTCGACACAAGTGGCTGGTACTTCCCATCGTCCTGCTCTCAGCGGTTATCATCGCGATTTTGTGGAAAGTGATCCCCGCCGAGATGGCGCCACTCGAAGACCGGTCGCAGGTAACGATACGAAGCTCCGCACCGGAGGGAGCCACCTACGAATTTGTAAGGGACTATACCGACCGCATCTCCGCGATCGCTGACTCCATCGCACCGGAGCGAGAGTCGAACATCACGATGACCCGCAACAGCTTCGGGATGGTACGCATGGTACTACCTGATATGCGGGAGCGGGAGCGTTCACAGATGGAGATCGCTGAGGCGATCACACGCGGCGTGAAGGATGAGACCGCTGCCCGTGCCTTCGTTCAACAACAATCCACCTTCGGTGGGCGCCGCGGGGGCATGCCCATCAACTACGTGCTACAAGCGCCCAATATCGACAAGCTACAGGAGTTTATCCCCCTTTTCATGGACCGGGTAAACGCCAGCCCCCACTTCCAGATGAGCGACGTGGACCTAAAGTTCACCAAGCCGGAGACTCGCATCAACATTGATCGCGACAAGGCAGCCATGCTGGGAGTAAGTACCCGCGATATAGGGCAGACGTTACAATACGCGCTAAGTGGGCAGCGAATGGGCTACTTCTACATGAACGGCAAGCAGTACCAGATACTAGGGGAGATCAACCGGCAACAGCGCAACACACCCATCGACCTGCGGACCATCTACATCAAGAACTCGAGCGGTCAGATGATCCAGATGGACAACCTGGTGACCCTCGAGGAGTCGGTGGCCCCTCCACAGCTCTACCGCTACAACCGGTTTAACTCGGCAACCGTCTCCGCGGGATTAGCTCCCGGCTACTCGCTGGGCGAAGGTCTCGAAGAAATGGACCGCATCGCGGCCGACGTGCTGGATGAAACCTTCCGGACCGCCCTCGAAGGAGAGTCGCGCAACTTCCGCGAAAGCTCTTCAAGCCTTCTATTCGCTTTCGGTTTGGCCCTCTTGCTTATCTTCCTGGTAATGGCCGCGCAGTTCGAGAGCTTCAAAGACCCGTTCGTGATCATGTTTACCGTCCCCCTCGCCGTTTTCGGTGCCCTCCTGTTCATGTGGGCAAGGGGGGTAACAATGAACATTTACAGCCAAATAGGGATCATCATGCTGGTCGGTCTCGTCACCAAGAACGGGATCCTGATCGTGGAGTTTGCCAACCAGCGTCAAAACGCGGGTCTCAGCCGCAACCAGGCTATTGTTGAAGCATCCATGTTGCGGTTGCGCCCCATCCTGATGACCAGTATCTCTACCGTGCTGGGGCTTATGCCGCTGATGTTCGCCACCGGCGAAGGTGCTAACGGACGCATCGCGATGGGTACCGCCGTGGTGGGTGGGATGCTTATCTCCACCCTGCTGACCCTCTTCTTGATCCCGGCCATGTACATGTACCTCTCCACCGACCGGGAAACAAAGAGAAAGAGGATGGAAGAAAAAAAATTGCAGGATCAAGACGATGAAGACGATGAGACATAAACAGCCGAAAAGCGATGCTTGCCCATGTGTGGTTAACAAGAAGAAAGCTAAATCACTGGTAATCAGAATAAACATGATCAAGCCAAGAACTGTTAAAGCAGGTGTACTCGTAGCGGAGGCGTGTGTAGCAAAAGCAGTTAAACCATGTGTGTTCTTCCTCCCAATCGCCCTCTTCTTCACTGCCTCCACCCTGATCGCACAAACCAGCCAAGCAGTTCAAACTACACCGATTGAGCAAGTCGGTCATGAGACAGTAACCTTTCAGCCCGCACTAACTGGACAAACCTACTATGTTACACAGGCTCCTTCACAAGCCGAACAACCCGAGCAAACCGTTTTAAACCTTCAGGAGTGCTTACGCATTGGGCTTGAAAACAACTACGACATCCAGATCGTCCGGAACGAGGAACAAATCGCCGACAACAACGTTGCCTTGGGTAACGCGGGCTTCCTACCCGTGGTAAGCCTCAATTCCGGCTACACCGCGCGAAGCAACAATAGCGACCAGTTCCCGTCAGATAGCGGTGAACCCGTTGAAAGCCGCTCTTCCAACACGGGGGCACTGGATGCGGGGGTGAACCTTACCTGGACTCTCTTCGAAGGTTTCCGGGTACAAACCAACTACAAGCGATTGAAAGAGTTGCAATCGGTGGGAGAACTCAACACCCGCCTGACCATAGAGAGTTTAATCGCTACGCTTACGGCGGAGTACTACAACTACGTGCAGCAACAGCTTAGGCTGGACAACCTGAAGTACGCGGTATCACTCTCCAAGGAGCGACTTCGCATCGTGGAGGCCAGCTACCAGGTGGGGGCGCTTTCGAGACTCGACCTACAACAGGCGAGGGTCTACTTCAACGCCGACAGTTCCCTGCTCATCCAGCAATATGAGACGCTGAACAGTTCGAGGATACGGCTCAACGAACTGATGGGGGTCGACGTGGATTTACAGTTCGTAGCGGCAGACAGCACCATCAGGTTCGACCGAAACCTATCGAAAGAACAGCTGTACGACCACGCCCTGCAACAGAACACCCGGCTATTGCTTGGCGAGAAAAACAAGACGTTGAGCGAACTTGAGTTGAAAACGCTGCAAAGCCGCAACTATCCTTACGTGCGACTAAACAGCAGCTATGGGTTCACGCACTACAACTACAACACCGGTGCGTTTGATCGCCAACGCGCATGGGGACCTACCGCCGGCATCACGCTGGGTATCACGCTGTTCGATGGGCTCAACCGCAAACGGGAGCAGCGCAACGCACGAATCGCCCTACAAAACAGAGAACTACAAATCGAACGGCTCCAACTTGCCTTAAAAAGTGAGTTCGCCAATACGTGGATGGCCTATCAAAACAACATCGAGCTGACTAACCTGGAGACCGAAAGCTTGGAGAACGCGGAACTCAACTACGAGATCGCCATGGAACGGTATAAGGTACGCGATCTCTCAGGATTGGAACTAAGGGAGGCGCAGAACAGCCTCATAGAAGCGGAGCAACGACTCCTCACCGCGCAGTTCAAAACCAAGCTATACGAGATTTCGTTGCTGCAACTCAGCGGCACAATCAACTGGTACTTGGAACCGTAAATTACTTGACTTTTCACCACGTTTGTTTTTGGTTTCAAAGCGAAGACCTTGGCTTGTTTTCAGCTTCACTGCACTTTTGCTCGCAACGGCATATATGAACAAGTTCATTTCTGCTCGTCTTGCTTAACGCAAAAGTTGCGGGGACACATCCTGCACAGTTCGCGTCAAGGCCTTCTTTGCCCAGAAGGTCTGCACCACCCCCCTCATAAGGAGGTAGAGGATGAAGGAGAACCAAAGACCGTTATTCCCCCAAACGGGAGTCAGTGCGAAATAAGCGGCAAAGAAGAGGAGCGACGACAACAGCATCGCGTTACGCATCTCCTTCGAAGCGGTAGCCCCGATGAAGATGCCATCCCAAAGGAAAGCCGCGAACCCCGTGATGGGGATGAGTAGCGTCCAAAACATGTACCCCTTGGCGTGGTTAATTATCGAGAGGTCATTGGTCATAATGCGTAAGATAAGATCGGGGAAGAGCGCGTAAATCAATACCGAGGCAACGCTCACCAACACCCCCCAAAAGAAAATCCTACGAATCATCCAACGCAGGTACTCACCGTTCTTAGCGCCCACGTACTTGCCAGTCAGCGCTTCACCCGCGTAAGCGAACCCATCCATGAAGTAGGAGAAGAGCATGAAGAACTGCATCAACAAGGCATTCACCGCCAAGATGGTCTCACCCATCGCCGAGGATGCGAAGGTAAAGAAGGTGGTCACCAGTGAAAGGAGGAGGGTGCGCACGAAGATATCGCTGTTTACCCGGAAGTAGTTGCGCATAGCCTGTTTATCCCAGATAGACTCCTTACGGAAGTACTTCATCAACCGGCGGTAATACCTCCACCAGAACGCGGCCGCCACCAGGAACGATACCCATTGCGAAAGCATGGTCCCCAGCGCGATACCGTCAATCTTCATCCCGAAGCCATAGACAAAGAGAAGGCTCAAGACGATGTTGAGCAGGTTATTAAGAATGGCGATAACCATGGGGGTCCGGGCGTTCTGCATGCCGATAAACCACCCCTTGAACGCGTACATACCCAGCACCGCTGGCGCACCCCATACCACGAAACGAAAGTAGGTCCTCACGTGCTGAATCGACTCGGGGCCCGACTGTACCAATTTGAACGCGAGTGCACCGATGGGATACTGCAGTAAGACGATCGCAATCCCGCTACCCGACCCAATGGCGAGCGAGCGAGCGAACACGTTCATCACCTCCTGCAGGTCTCTCGCGCCGTAGGCTTGTGAAGCAAAGCCGCTGGAGCTCATCCGGAGAAACCCGAAGTTCCAGTAGATCACGTTAAATATACTGGAACCCAGCGCAATGGCACCGATATAGACTGGCGAGCCCAGTCGTCCCGCGATGGCGATATCGATGATCCCCAGTAGCGGTACCGTTACGTTGGTGATGATATTGGGCAGGGCCAGCCTAAAGATTCGTTTATCCATAGAGGGGAATGCAACAAAAACAGTGCCACACCTGAAAGCAGACTCGTTCTACTCATCACCATCGCATGAAGCACTCACTTACTGCCGATCGAGACCGATATCGCGCATCGAGACGGGGTCTTCTACCGGCTCCAGATGCGTCTGCACGGTCACCGGCTCATCGAACATCTTCACGATAGCCTCCTCAATCCTATCCGCGCAGTCGTGTCCTTTTTGCACGGTCCACTCCCCGGGAACAAGCAGGTGCAACGAAACAAACTTCCGTTGGCCCGATGCCCGGGTCAACAGGGAATGGTACTCGATTTGATCCGATTTCAAGGAATCCAGGTATGCCACTATGCGTGCCACCTCCTCCTCGGGGATGGCGGCATCCATCAGCTTGTTGGCCGATCGGCTAATCAACTTGTATCCCGCGTAGAGAATATAGATAGCAACGGCGATGGCGATGATCGGGTCGATGATGTACCAGCCGGTGTAGCTTACGATCACGACTCCCGCAACCACCCCCACGGTGGTGAACACGTCCGTGAGCAGGTGCCTCCCATCCGCTTCCAGGAGCAACGAGTTCCGTCTCTTCCCATTCCTTACCAGGATAGCCCCCACCACCAGGTTGACCCCCGCGGCCGCGAGCGAGTATAACAGCCCCACGTTCACGTTCTCAATGGGTCGCGGGTCGATCAGCCTCGGGGCGGCTGTCCAGATAATGGAGAAAGCGGCGATGAGAATCAACGCCCCCTCCGTCGCGCTGGAGAAATACTCCGCCTTTCCGTGACCAAACGCGTGTTTCTTGTCGGCTGGTTTTCTCGACAGGTTGAGCATGATCAGCGCGAAGATAGCCGCGAACAGGTTCACGAGCGACTCCAGGGCATCCGATAGCAAGCCCATGGAGCCGGTCACGCGGTACGCCTGAAACTTGAGCAGGATGGTAACCACCGCCGCTCCGATAGAGAGGTAAATAAACGTTTGGAGTGATTTTGCTTTCATTGCATCTCGTTATTTTAAACGACCTACAAAGGTACACTATTTAAAGCTACTCTTCCTGCCAAGCGATCAACTAACCCCCTTGAACAGCAGTTGCAGTCGCTATATACCCATGCAACTACCTCGCTCACTTGTCGTCTTGTCGTTCGAGTTCCGTTTTAACTGCCGTTAGAGAAATTGTAACTACCCGCAGCGACCTTAAACAGGGCGTACCCAGCTGTTTCGCCCTCGGCTTTGGCGTGGCCCGATGCCTCCGTCACTGTTTTCCCCTCTTCCGCGGGGAAATAGACGGTAGCCTCACAATTGGGTGGCACCGTCACCTCTAGTTCCAGCGCTCCATTCTCCCTCCTCCAGGAGGTATGGATAGGACCGGCCGGTGAGTCGTAAGAAGCTTTTACCCAGTCGATGGAATTTTCCGGCAAGCGGGGTACCCGTATGTCGAACGACTTGAACCCCGGGGCTGTCCGGCGTATACCTGCCAACCCGTCTATATACCACGCGCCCGGGTAGAGGAACGAGCTATGCAGGAGGGAGTGACCTGGTAGGTCCTTCTCCCACATCTCCCATATGGTAGTCGCCCCGCTCTCGCGCATCAACCCCCAGCTCGGGTAAGCTGTTTGCGACGTCATGGCGTAGATCAGATCGTCCCGCCCCTCCTCTCGCAGCACCCTGAAAAGCATCGCGCCACCGGTAATTCCCACGTCGATATGCCCTTTCTTGTTCACGAGGATCTCTTCCGTCAACCGGTCCAACACCTTGCCTCGCAGCTCCGGCGGCATCACGCCGCCATAGAGCGCCGCGGCCAGGCTCCGCATTGAGCGATCAGAGTAATTGTTATCCTCCTCATGCCAGTAGCGGGCATGGATTGCCTGGGAGGAGCGGTTCGCCTGCTCTTCCCACTTCTCGGCCAGCGCGGTTTCGCCCAGCACATCGGCAATCTTCGCCGCCGTCCTCAAGTTATAGACCCGGTAACAATTGTTAAAGAAGACCGTCTCGTCGGAGTAGTTGTTCATCCCTTGCGCAGTTGCTCCCGGCCAAAGCCAGTCGCCCAAAAAGTCCCACCTTCCACCGTACCGTTTCAGCAGGTCGTCTTCCACATGGCTATCCAGGAACTCCAGCCACCCCGTTATCATTTGTAGATTCTCACGGAGGACCCGTCTGTCGCCGTGATACTCGTACAGGAACCAGGGGAGCGTCACCACGATCCCGCCCCACGCGGGTCCACCACCCCCGTGGTAGGTTGGCGCGGTTTGTGGCAGCACGCCGCCCCCCATGTAGCGCCCGCTTCCCTCCTGCTTTCTAGCCCATTCCGGGTCGTTCATGTTTCCCACCATCGGCTCCGTTCCCTGCACGTCCCTCCAGTCTTCTAACCACTTGGTATAGAATGCACCCAGCTTGTAGTTCAACAATCCCGTTTCGGAAGTGGCGTGTGCATCGCCGCCATAGCCAAAGCGCTCCCGTTGGGGGCAGTCCACGATAAATCCACCGAGTGCCAGGTTCTCGAACGTCCATTTCACGGTGTTGTAGATCCAGTTCTGCAGCGGATCGGAGCACTCGAAGCGGGAGGCGTCCGCGAAGTCGGTCCTCACCAGCCACCCTTTGATGGCGTTTTTCTCGGGTACGGCCGTCGCCCCTTTCACGGTAATCCATCTCCCCGAGCTGTAGTTGAACCGGTTCTCGAAGACCCCCTCGCCGGTCGGTCCCACCACGTATTCACTTCGCAACCCGAACGTCATCTCGTCTTGTTCCCTCTCCGAGAAGAGGAAGCGAACGGTATCACCGTGGTTCGCCTTGACCGGTACGCGTGTCCACCCCGCGAAGTTTACCCCCATATCTACCCGGTAACTTCCATCGGGCATCGACTCAATGGCAACAGGCTCTATCTCATCGAGCAGTGCATTGGTTTCTACCCTTTGTCCCGACACGATCAGGTTGGGGCTGTAGGTCGAGGCATCCTTCCAATCCCGGTCATCAAAGGTAGTCAAGTTCCAGCCCTCCACCTCCCGGTTGGCATCCCATATCTCGCCCCCGTAGCCACCTACACCAAACCCCCAGTTACCTATCAACCGGTTGGGACTCGGGTGCGTCTTCCACGATCCGTCGGTCACCACCTGCATAAGAGGCGCTCCACCCTTATCGAATATATCTACTTGCGCGGCTACCAGCGGTGTTCGCGGCTTATCGGGCGTCGCGTATGGGGCGAAGATAGACCACGACGTTCCCAGCCATAATGCAATGACATTTTTACCCCGCGTCAACGCGGGAGCGATATCATAAGCGATGTAGCGTGCCCGTTGCGTATGATCCGTCACCGCCGGTGCCAGCACGTGGTCACCTATTTTTTTCCCGTTCACGTACACCTCGTGGTACCCCACCGAGGTGACAAAGAGTATGGCCCTGCCCGGTTTCTTATCCAAATCGAACGTCTTCCTAAACCACGGGTCCTGCATTTTGTTGGGTCCTTCCGCCGGATTATACACTTCATCCGTACCAATCCATGTGGCTCTCCACTCATCGACCGAAAAGAGACCGGTGCTCCACTTCACCGCCTCGCTGAAACGGGAGACGTTGCCCTCCTCATCCTTAACGGCCACCTTCCAGTAGTAATCCCTGTCGGATTGCAACGGTTCACCATCGTACTCAATCAGCTGCATCTGGTCGGACTCGACCCAGCCGGAATCCCACACGTCTCCTATCCCACTACGTAGCTCCTTCAGTGAGCGGCTCACCAGCACCCGGTAGGCAGTCTGTCTCTGCCCAAACGCCTTGGGATTGGTCGCCGTCAACGTCCAGCTGAACCGTGGAGTTGCCACATCAAGCCCTACCGGGCTCACCAGGTACTCGCAGGTCAAATTTTCAGGCAACACTGACGCCTGCCCCCTCCTTTCCGTCGTGCAACCTGATATGCTTACCTGAAATGCCGCTAAGAGACCAACCAAGAAAAATGCGGCCTTAAAAAGGCCGCACTGGAAAAGGTTCATTCGTCTACTTGACATAACCCACCGACTGCGTCAACAGCACTTCCTGATTGGAGGGCAGCCCGAGCAGTTTGCTCAAAACCTCCTTGTCGAACGATCCCCGGACAACCGTACCCAGTCCTTCCGACGCACAGTAGAGGTAGACGTTCTGCGACACGTAGCCGCAATCGATCAAGGCGAATTGGCGATTCGTTGCCTTCTCCAAATCAGAGACGAAAAGCAAGTTCAGCGCCGCGTCGGCCACAAATTCCTGCATTCCCGTTTGGGCGCGATAATCCCCTTTCTTTACCTCCTTCAAGAGGTGGTTTTTCGCATCGTAAAAGTAGATGCCTTCCTTCGTCACCGCGTACAGCTCCAGCTCTTGCCGGTTGTTTGCCGTGGGTGCCGTCCGTTTATCGTCGCGGTTAAACCCGTTGCCCGCCCATAGCAGGTTTGACAACTGCTGAAGGGTCAGCGACTTATCCTGGAAAGAGCGGTTGGATTGGCGTTCGTTAAGCGCTTGCATTAAAGGTTTCCCCCCGGTTCGATCGGGGGCAGGCAGTTGGATATCCTGGGCGGATACCCACGATGCCATCAGTGAGATTGAAAGTAACATAATAAATCGATTCATAACTATTAATTTTATACCGTTAAACTACGAATTTAAGCAAAAAAAAGCATTTTATCAACTACATCTTCACCTTACAATTATAAGAGAGACTTACCTGTTTTTTAAAAAGGTCTTAAGGCAAAGCACGATTACACCTCTTTATAGGCTGCACACTCTCTTGAAATCATCTTCCGACCGTCGGGTTTATCCGCATCTACATTGGTAAATACTTTAATAACAACTCTTTACTTTTAATCACATTCTCTCTTCCGCTCGATTCAATGCCGTACCAGCCCCTATAACCCAAATCATAGGTCATTTTTATCATTTCTTCTGTTAACGCATCAGTCGGTTGGTTTCTAAAAGACATCCCCCCGGAATAGGGAAGTGTTTTCCGAAGGAACTCAACGTTGTCAAAGTCTCCTCCCGGTTGCCGCCAATCAGGCAGGACACCAAAATACCTGCTGTTCACCTCCTTCATCAGCGACACCAACCAATCGGCATCGTTAGAGACGCCACCATGATTTTCAATTAAGATACTGATGTTGGCCGGTATCGCGTATTCGAGCATCATGTTATATGTTTCGGCTGACCATTTCAATGCCTCTGTTTTGGAGATACCTTCCTTACCGATGCAGTTTGTTCGAATAGCGTGACAACCTAGGTACTGCGCTATATCGATCCATTTGCGATGGTTTATAACCGTTTGTCTCCGCTCTTCCTTCGAGGGAGTACATGTTTCTCCCTCCGCGTCAACCATTATCAACACCATCTGAACACCGTAATCCTCGGCGTTCTTTTTCAACTGATTCAAGTAGTTAAACGTGGGTACCCCGAAAAGGGTATTCACAAACTCAATGCCATTAATTCCAAAATCTTCTCGGGCTATCCTGGGAAAATCCAGGTTGGTCCATTTCCCACTGTGAATCTCATCTACTAATGCCCATTGAGCAAGAGAGATATCGTTCTTGCCGATCCACACCGCTTTCGGAGCAGCCTGAGCGGTCTCGGTTCTTAAAAATGAGGGCGCTATCATACTCCCCACTCCTATTGCAAGTGATTTACCAATAAAACCACGACGAGTTACATGTTTCATTTTCACTACCTTTTATAAATTAACATTCTGCTATCTCACCACTTGTCACGTTAAATCTCCCATCCCTCCCTGTATTCAGAGCGACCCAGGTAGTTGTTGGCTTCGGGTATATTCGTGACTTTCATGTTTTTGTAATCATAAAGCACTTTACGCCTCGCCCTCAATGCAACGGATGCCAGCTGGGCTGTCTCGAGTACAGCCGCGGCATTCGCGAAATTTCCGGGCGACTGTTCTCCACTTCGAATCGATTCAATCCACACGTCCGTAGCGTTAACTTGTTTTTGGGTGCTTTCCGGTGAGTTTTTTGAGCCCGTTATTGAGATCATCCTCGCTTCCGGTATGATGACCGGATTTTCACACAAGAAACCACCAATAATTTTCCCTTCGTCCCCCACGAACATCATTCCCTCACTATCCAGTTCTTTGTTATCCATTTCTATTTCAGGAGGTATTGGAGGACGCATTCCACCATCGTACCAGAACAGATCGAAAGGAGTTGTTCCCGTTGTCTGATCGAACTTCCACCTGATTATAGAAGACAATGGGAATGCCACGTCATTCGTGACCCCGATCATCTCACCTTTTTCTCCCACCGTTCTGGTGGTGGTACCCATTGAATCTATCGAATAGGGAGGGGTATCTATTCCAAAAGTTCTAAACAGGGGCAACAAACTATAAATGCCCATATCGGCAATACTCCCCGCTCCAAAATCATACCATCCACGATAATTCGTATGCGTGTAACCTGGATGGTAAGGTCGATTAGGCCACGCACCCAGCCATAGGTCCCAATCAAACCCTTCGGGAATTTCGGGATACTCGGTAAAATAACTTTGCCACTGTTGCCACACGGGCCGGAATGACCAGTTATGGATCTCCCTTAATTCTCCTATCACCCCATCATCGATCCACTTTTTCACCGTTTCATACCGCTCATATATGGGCGACCATGCAAGCAGGTGGGTAACGATGTCAGGGTGTTTCCTGGCCTCGTTGACAACCGCTCTTACCTCATGAACGCGAACACCAAGGGGTTTATGGGCAACAACATGTCTTTTTTTCCGGAGTGAATGGATGATTATCGAGGGGTAGGCATGATCGGGGACCACGATTTTAACCGCGTCAATCCCGTCTTCCTTCTCAAGCATTTCACGGAAATCTGCATAAGCGGTACACCCGTTATAGCCCCTTACCCCCTTCGTCTTCGCGTAATATTTATTGACGAAGTCCTGTCCACACTCTCTCCCCGCGGTAACGTTCACATCTCCTCCCCAACCCGCATCGCCGATTAAATCGCGAATACGGTTTTTTAAGCCGTTACCTGCAGACCACTGGAGATATCCGATTGGATACTTGTTTGGATCACAAACGGAAACTACCTGGACTCTTTCATCAGGGATGAGCCCTGTCAATTCTCCTAACTGCTGGGTGCCTACTCCAATAAGGCCAAGATTGATCTTGTCATTCGGTGCAACAAAACCGGGACCTCCCAAAACGCTTCTCGGTATTACCGTGAATGCAAGAGCGGAGCCGGTATAACCTAAAAAGTCGCGACGGTTTATTTTCTTCATAGCAATATTCTTTTAAATACACACAAACAAATTCTACATAACGTGATATTAGTTGCTGACAACGCCATCATAGACCGCCTTTCTAAGCGTTCCCTGCTCATCATCACCACCATATTCCCAGTACATGGCATCCAACATCCCCTTTTCACGCAAAAAATCACACTTGTAGGCCACTT
This sequence comes from Fermentimonas sp., assembly GCA_033808735.1. Lineage (GTDB taxonomy): Bacteria > Bacteroidota > Bacteroidia > Bacteroidales > Dysgonomonadaceae > Proteiniphilum. The sequence goes on along the minus strand of JAPXNA010000008.1, from coordinate 92,653 downwards.
TACATTACACGATCTTACCAACCTCACAAGCTCCCAAAATAATTTACACTATACTTGTAATAAAAATAGACATAATTTTTCATTTTGCAGTACTTTTGCTATAAAAGTTTCATTTTTTATTTTATCCCGTTTTACAAACATTTTCTGTAATATTGCACTTGCCATTTGCTTCTACCTTTGCGTTATATTGCATTTCGCAAGGTTGTCTTTCACCGGGTGAACAGCCAACACGATAAAAATATGCAAAATAAAAAAACTGTCTTTGCCATGGTTATCGCGCTCGCCGGGAATACCCTAATCAACTACCTCACCGAAATCTTCGTGGACAAATTTGGAACCAGTGTATACCTGTAGGTGATCCTGTTCGAGATTACCGCAATGGCGATCGTCTTTGGGCTGATACGCGCAAGCGAAATAAAAACGGTAACGACGTGAAGGATATTTTCACTATCTTTGCATGCGGATGCATGGACAAAGAGTCCGCGGCACGTTTTATGTATAAAGCCCTGGCTTGAACAGATTACATCAAAGGGATTTTAAAGGGGTAAAAGTTACAACAACATTATGTTTGAAAATTTAAGCGAAAGATTAGAACGGTCCTTCAAGATATTAAAGGGGCAAGGGAAGATTACCGAGATCAACGTGGCCGAAACGTTGAAAGAGGTACGCCGTGCCTTGCTGGATGCCGACGTGAACTACAAGACAGCCAAGGAGTTCACGGAAACCGTGAAGGCTAAGGCAATGGGTCAAGACGTGCTCAACGCCGTGAGGCCGGAGCAGATGATGGTGAAGATCGTCCACGACGAGCTGGCCATTCTGATGGGAGGTACCGCATCGGAGATCAACATCAAGGGCAATCCCGCCGTTATCCTCATGTCGGGCCTTCAAGGGTCCGGTAAGACCACCTTTGCCGGCAAGCTGGCCAACATGCTAAAGAGTAAGCGGGGCAAGAACCCGTTGCTGGTTGCTGCCGACGTCTACCGCCCCGCTGCCATTGAGCAGTTGAAGGTGCTGGGTGAGCAGATTAACGTACCCGTTTACGCGGAGGAGGAGAACAAAGACCCCGTCAAGATCGCCCGGAACGCTGTTCAGCATGCCCGGACCTACGGCAGGGACTTGGTCATCATTGACACCGCTGGTCGCCTCGCGATCGACGAGGAGATGATGAACGAGATCGAGTCGATTAAGAAAGCGGTCAACCCGCAAGAGACGCTTTTCGTGGTGGATGCCATGACCGGTCAAGATGCGGTGAACACGGCCAAGGAGTTCAACGAGAGGCTTGATTTCGAAGGAGTGGTGCTAACCAAGCTCGATGGTGACACCCGCGGTGGGGCAGCACTCTCTATCCGTTCAGTCGTCAACAAGCCCATTAAGTTCGTCGGTACAGGCGAGAAGCTGGATGCCATCGACGTGTTCCACCCCGAGCGGATGGCCGACCGTATCTTGGGCATGGGCGACATCGTTTCGCTCGTGGAGAAGGCCCAGGAGCAGTACGACGAGGAGGAAGCGAGGCGCTTGCAGAAGAAGATCGCGAAGAACCAGTTCGACTTCAACGACTTTTACACGCAGATCCAACAGGTAAAAAAGATGGGGAACCTGAAAGACCTGGCCTCGATGATTCCCGGTGTAGGCAGGCAGATTAAGGAGCTCGATATTGATGACGACGCGTTCAAGGGAATCGAGGCGATCATTCGCTCCATGACCCCTCAGGAGCGCGGCAACCCGGATATCATCAACGGGAGCCGGCGCGCCCGCATCGCCCGTGGTAGTGGTACCACCGTGCAGGAGGTAAACCAGCTCTTGAAGCAGTTTGATGAAACCCGCAAGATGATGCGGATGATGACCACCGGTGGGGCTCGTCAGGCCATGAGAAAAGCCCGGCGGAGAAGGTAAGTATATAATACCAACCCATAATTGAGAACCAACATGAAAATCATTGACGGAAGGGCGATATCTGCCCAGATAAAAAAAGAGATCGCGGAGGAGGTCGCCCAAATAAAGAAGGCCGGTGGCAAGACGCCGCATCTGGCGGCCATATTAGTAGGACATGATGGTGGCAGCGAAACCTACGTGGCCAACAAGGTAAAGTCGTGCGAGGAGGTGGGTTTTAACTCCACCCTCATCCGCTACGAAGAGGATGTTACCGAAGAGGAGCTGCTCGACCGGGTGAATCAACTGAACCACGACCCTGACATCGACGGGTTTATCGTCCAGTTGCCTCTCCCCAAGCATATCTCGGAGACCAAGGTCACCGAAGCGATCGATTACCGCAAGGATGTGGATGGCTTTCACCCCGTGAACGTGGGGCGCATGTCGCTAGGCATGCCCTGTTTCCTTTCGGCCACCCCGTCCGGGATCATGGAGCTACTCAAGCGGTACGAGATCGAGACCCGCGGGAAACATTGTGTCATCCTGGGCCGCAGCAATATCGTGGGCAAGCCGGCCGCCATGTTGATGATGCAGAAAGCCTACCCGGGCGACTGCACGGTCACCGTTTGCCACAGCCGTACGCCCAACATCAAGGAGATCACGTTGCAAGCCGACATCATCATCGCCGCCCTTGGCGTGCCCGAATTTTTAACCGGCGACATGGTGAAGGAGGGCGTGGTGGTCATCGACGTGGGCACCACCCGCGTGCCGAGCGACAAAACGAAGTCGGGCTTCAAGCTGACCGGCGACGTGAAGTTCGACGAGGTGGCGCCCAAGTGCTCCTACATCACCCCCGTCCCCGGCGGCGTAGGTCCCATGACCATCGTCTCGTTACTGAAGAACACGCTGCTCGCGGGGAAGAAGGAGATTTATCAATAGATATTTGTCGCCCTCATGACTTTGCCCGCTTCACTCCTTAGTTAACACGACCGGTAAAAGCGTCGGCACGGGCATTATCAATGGCGTATTCGAAGAATTTTTTCTCCGCCTCCGAACGGGCCGAATCCCAGGGGCGCGGCCCTTCACAGAGCTGCACAGCCCACAGCTTCAGCTCCTTGCGGTGCCAGTTGACCATGCAGTTCGTACCCCATGCGCCGCCATGCCCGAACCAGGAGTCCTCCGTATCTTCTTCCGGTGCGGTGAGTCCGAGTGAATAACCACCCATCCCTTTCGGGCGCGTTGATTTCGCGAGTAGCTCCTTGACGGTCTCCTCCTTAAGAATCCTCACGCCGTTCTCTCCCAGGCCAAGGTTCATAAGCATCTTGTAGAATTTGAGCTGATCGTTCGCGGTCGTCCAGAGCCCCCCGCCCGCCGATGGGAAGACATGGGCATCGTTGTATGGCCTCTGCTGCCAATCGCTCTGCAAGCGGTACTTCGCGGGCGCATCCTCCACGCAGTCGTACATCTCCACCTGCGTCTCAAGCTGCTTGTCTGTCGGCCAGAACGAGCTGGATGTCATACCGAGCGGATCGAAAACACGCTCCTTGAGAAAGTCTTCCCAACGCATGTCGGTCACCACCTCCACGATGGCCGCACCGATATCGATACCGGTATTGGAATACAGCTCCTTCGTGCCGGGCTCGAAAAGCAGCGGAGACGCCGCCGCGATGGCCGCCGTCTGACGAAGCGGCGCACCGCCAGACCAGCCGCCACCCTTGATGTTGCCCTGCTTTGCACTAATCTCGAACGGGAAACCGCCGGTGTGGTTCATAACCATGCGGATGGTGAGCGCGTTCTTCGCCTTGACAAGTGTCTTCACGCTGTCTGTGGTGGATTCAAGTACCCAGAGCTCCTTGAATTCCGGCAGATACTTTGCAACGGAATCGTCAAGTGCGATCTTGCCTTCCTCGATGAGCATGGCAATGGTTACGCCGCAGAAGCCCTTTGTCTGCGAGCACTGCATATAAACGTCGTTCATCGTGATCGGACGCTTCGCCGCGACATCGGCATAACCAACGCAGGTAATTTCCTCCAAGCCGTCCTTGTAAAAGACGTTTATCGCACCTGGAAGCTGTCCGCTTTCAATGAAAGGCGCGAGCGCATCCTTAGCGAACGTCGTTCCTGAACCCTCAGGCTTGTTGCCGACCGTGCTGCATCCCAGGACAATCGCTATACTGGCGAAAAGGATAATCAGTTTTTTATAAACTGCTGTGATTCTCTTACCTGCAGCAATACATTTAAAATCCTCGGTATCACACGTTACAATGTAACGGCTGTTTTTCGTGTCTCTTTCATCAGTTTTCATACGATTATTTTACTATTTTACATTTCGGTGTATGGAACTCGCTTTAATCATTGTCGTGGGTGTAAATGGTTTACATGCTCGTTTCATACGGTTATTTTATTTAAAGTTTATTCAGCAAAAATATCCATTTCTCTTGATTTGCCAAAGTAAAATCAATCTACTGATCAGCCACTACTTCCTGAACGGGGGTTTCACCACCTTCGCCTTCAGGGAGCGATTGCGTACTTTTATCTCGATCTCGGTGCTCGGTTTCGCGAGCTCCGGCGTCACGTACCCCATCCCGATCCCGATTTTGAGCGTGGGCGACATGGTGCCTGAGGTCACCTCCCCGACCACCTCATCCTGGTACGCGATCTCATACCCTTGGCGGGGTATGCCCCGGTCGATCATCTCGAAGCAGCAGAGCTTGCGCTTGACACCCTGCGCCTTCTCTTTCTCCAGCACTTCCCGCCCGATAAAGGGTTTGTTCTCCGCGAACTTGGTAATCCATCCCAAACCGGCCTGCAGGGGCGTGGTAGTCTCATTCAACTCGTGGCCGTAGAGGCAGAACCCCATCTCGAGGCGCAGCGTGTCGCGTGCACCCAAGCCAATGGGCTTGATACCGAACTCCTCACCCGCCTCGAACAGGGCGTTCCAGATCTTCAGTCCCTCCTCGGGGTAGAAGTAGAGTTCGAACCCTCCCGCCCCGGTATAACCGGTATTGGAGATAATCACATCCTTCGCCCCCGCGAACGGTGCGGTCACGAAACTGTAGTAGGGAATCGAAGCGAGATCTACCTCGGTCAGTTTTTGCAGCGTTGCCATCGCCTTGGGCCCTTGAACGGCCAGCAATGCCATGTGGTCGGAAGCGTTCTCCAGTTCGGCCCCCATGCTGTTCCAGCGGTTGCACCACTCCCAATCCTTCTGGATATTGGAAGCGTTCACCACCATCATGTACTTCTCAGGCTCGTAATGGTAGACGATGAAGTCATCCACGATACCCCCCTCCTCGTTCGTGAACGAGGTGTACTGCGCCTTCCCCACCGGGATAACCGACGCGTCGTTGCTGGTCACCCGCTGCAGGAACTCCAGCGCGTGGGGCCCTTTCACCCAGATCTCGCCCATGTGCGACACGTCGAACACCCCCACGCTGTTCACCACGGCCAGGTGTTCATCCATGATGCCTGTGTACTCGATAGGCATGTTGTACCCGCCAAACTCGTGCATCTTGGCACCCAAAGAGATATGTAGGTCAGTAAACGGTGTTGTTTTCATACGATTATTTGATTTTTATGTTTCGGTGTATGGAACCTTTGATTTTTAATTTCCAATTATAAAGCGTCACTCTCCGCATCTTGTGCAACCAGTTCCGCGTCTTTCGCGACCAGCTCCGCGATCTTCACGATTACCTCCGACGACTTTTTCATCGAGGGAATGGGCAGGAACTCATACCTGCCGTGAAAGTTCATCCCTCCCGCGAAGATGTTGGGGCAAGGCAGTCCCATGAAAGAGAGCTTGGAACCGTCCGTTCCACCGCGAATGGGTTTGATATTGGGTTTTACCCCCACCTCCTCCATGGCACGGTACGCGTAGTCGATGACGTGCGTCACCGGCTCCACCTTCTCTCTCATGTTGTAATATTGGTCATTCATCTCGAGGGTAAGCCGATCACCATACTTCCGGTTCATCTCAGCCACGGCATCCTCTATCAGCTGCTTGCGTTGCTCGAACTTCTCGCGGTCGTGATCCCGAATAATATAAGCGATCTCCGCCTCATCCACGGTACCTCCCAGCGAGATCAGGTGGAAAAACCCCTCGTACCCCTCGGTATGCTCGGGTCGTTCATCCTCGGGCAGCATCGCGGCCAGCTCGTTCGCCAGGTGCAGCGCGTTCACCATCTTGTTCTTCGCGTAACCGGGGTGGACGTTCCGCCCCTGTATCTTCACCTTGGCCGCGGCCGCATTAAAGTTCTCGTACTCCAGCTCGCCCACTTCGCTGCCGTCTATGGTGTAGGCCCACTCGGCGCCAAACTTCTGCACGTCGAACTTATCGGCGCCACGTCCAATCTCCTCGTCCGGCGTGAAGCCGATGCGGATCTTCCCGTGCTTTATCTCCGGGTGATCGATCAAGTACTGCATCGCGTTCATGATCGCCGCGATACCCGCCTTATCATCCGCCCCCAACAGCGTGGTACCGTCGGTCACGATGATATCCTCCCCCACGTGGCTGAGCAGTTCGGGGAATTCGTCCGGCGACAACAGCACCTCCTGCTCCTCGTTAAGCACGATATCCTTCCCGTCGTACTCCCTCACGATCCTCGGGCTCACATCCGTACCGCTCATATCGGGGCTCGTGTCGAAGTGGGCGATAAAGCCAATGACCGGCACCTCACCTCGGGTATTGGCTGGCAGGGTCGCCATGAAGTAGCAATTATTGTCGAGGCTAATATCGACGAGTCCCATCTCTAAGGCCTCTTGTTCGACCTCCTTCGCCAGGTTAAACTGCTTTCGCGTGCTTGGGGTTTGCGTGCTGTTCTCGTCCGATTGCGTGTCGATACGAGCATACTTGATAAATCGGTCTACAATATCCATACTCAGCTATTTTACATTTATTTCCCTTGAAATCATTTTCGTCAGATTGGCTTTCTCCCGGATTGGCTTTCCATCAGCTTGAAGTAGTTGGGGAAAAGCGTGGAAACGATTTCAATTGAATCGAATCCCTATACCACACAAAAATAGATGAAAAAAAGGCTTTTTCCAAGCAGGTAAGCTAAAAATCGGGAAATGTGCCGAATTTCCCGGAATAGTGGATTCGTAAACGGCTGCTTGTCCACCGGGACCAGGTTGAAACGAGAAACAGCGAAAATCGGGTTTTTCGTTTTGTCACTAAAAAAATAAACCGTATCTTTGTACTTGGGTAAGTCCTATACGGCCAGCTCCCATTGAATCCCCCAGGTCTTGACCGAAGCAAGGGTATTTGGTTGTAGCGGCGCGATATAGTAAGCTTACCCTTTTTTTATCTCATCCATAAAACATGTCAACCTACGCCCCGTTCGCAAGACCCATGTATGTCATGCTCAAGCCAGTAGGCTCCAAGTGCAACCTCGCGTGTGACTACTGCTACTACTTGGAGAAAGAGCATCTCTACAGCCAGAAGAGCCAGGTGATGAGCGACGAGCTCCTCGAGCGGTTCACCCAGCAATACATCGAGTCACAAACCATGCCGCAGGTGCTCTTCACCTGGCATGGTGGGGAGACGCTGATGCGCCCCATCTCGTTTTACAAGAGGGCTTTGGAACTGCAGAAGAGGTACGCGAGGGGGCGTCAGATCGACAACTCCATCCAAACCAACGGTACCCTGCTCAACGACGAATGGTGCGCCTTCTTCAAGGAGAACAACTTCCTGGTGGGTATCTCGATCGATGGCCCTCAAGATTTTCACGACGAGTACCGGTGCGACAAGATGGGTCGCCCCTCTTTTTACCGGGTGATGAAGGGGATAGAGTTGCTGCAAAAGCACGGGGTGGAGTTCAACTGCATGGCGGTGGTGAACGACTACAACGTGGACTACCCGCTGGAGTTCTACCGTTTTTTCAAGGAGATCGGTTGCCAGTTCCTGCAGTTCACCCCCATCGTTGAACGTATTCGGAAGTCCCCCTCCCACAAACAAACGACGGCCAAAAATTCGGGTCTCCGGTTAGCCACGGTGAATGAGACGGGGGATGAAACGGAATTAGCCCCCTTCACCGTCCCCGCCCGGAAATGGGGTCAATTTCTTTGTTCCATCTTCGACGAGTGGGTCAAGCAAGACGTGGGTAAAATATTTATCCAGCTATTCGACTCCACTTTGGCCAACTGGGTCGGCGAACAGCCGGGGGTCTGCACATTGGCCAGACGGTGCGGTCACGCCGGCGTGATGGAGTTCAACGGCGATGTCTACTCCTGTGACCACTTCGTTTTTCCCGAGTATCGCCTCGGCAATATCTACACCCAGACGCTCACCGCCATGATGTACTCGCCGGAGCAGCAAAAGTTCGGCAATGATAAATACGATGCCCTGCCCCAGCAGTGCTTGGAGTGTGACATGCTCTTCGCCTGCCACGGGGAGTGCCCCAAGAACCGGTTCATCAAGGACAAACAGGGAAACGAGGGGCTGAACTACCTCTGTGAAGGGTACTACCGTTTTTTCACCCACGTGGCACCCTACATGGATTTCATGAAGCAAGAGCTGCTCGCGAAACGTCCCCCGGCCAACGTGATGAGTTGGTTGAGCAATCGACGTGCAAAGGGACTGGCACCCTGAAAGAAGTAAAACCACACCCGACACAAAAAAGGGTTGGGACATAAGCCCAACCCTAATCAAATGCCGCGATAATTCGGCAACACGACGAATCAAATTCAATCCATCTAATCTCCTATTACAAATAGGCGTATACTATATTTATGGCTGGCCTTGTCGATGTAGTTCGAGTATGCCTTGTCACTGCTAAAGCTCATACCGCACGCGAGGTTGTTGCCAATCGGCGTAGAGGACCAAAAATAGCCATTAGTACCCCTATTTTGCGTCACTCCCTCGGTGTCAATATAGCCGCTGGCGGGGAAGTAGCGGATCACTTCGTTCTCATCATTTTTCTTAAATTCATCACGAATATTCCATATATTCGGGAGCGTTTTCCCGTAAAAGCTGCGCGAAGTTATCTTCATATGAGTATTGTTCCCGTCTTCGATGTACTCGTACTTCCAGGCTGACACCATGCTGGTACCCTTGTAGCGGATCGCGTAAACTTCTCTACCTAAGATACCAGAAAAAGCCAGAAAGTCGCTTTTCATCGTGATGCTTTTACCTTGTACCATCACGGTCTCGGCAACTTCAGAAGAAAACGTCACAAAAAAGGTAAGAAATTTCACATAATCGGTGTTACCCGGCATAATGGATCGCCACTCCTCTACGCTCGGCAGGTAGTAGGATGTAGTATAAACATGTAATAAGTCTACGAAGATGGAAAGGCCATCGTGATCGAAGTAGCCGCTCACGTCGCAGGCGGTCGAGTCCGTCACGAAACGAGTGCCCGACACTAAACCAGCGTCCGGGTTTAAGTTGTACTTGGTGACAAACTTGAGCGGATTAGGGGGAACGCCGCGGGTATAATATTGACGCATTCTTTGGCCATCGTGAACGAATTCCAAGATCAAATAGTCGTTGTTTAAATGTATGATGGTAAAGTTGTCTATGTTGAAGAGGGTAGGACCTTCCTGCCATGTGATTTCGCTTACGTTTAATTTATTCCCTTCAGTGAGAGTATAAGTAAACGGTTCATACATTTCACCCGGACATGACCCGTTAGCCGCATCCATAAAATGCATCCAATAGCCCTGCCAGGGATCAATGTTTCTCCATCCGCCTCTATTGTTGGGTTCTTGAATGAACAACATGTTCCACTTGCCGATAAGTAAATCAACGTCAAACTGGGGCAGTGGCGCACCTTTGGGAATAACAAAGCTTGTGCCGTTAAACGTAATGGTAATGGCTTCGGCGGTTTCGGTGATTGTAAGGTTAGCATCACCGTCGTTACCAGGTTCACCCTGTTCACCCTTATCACCTTTGGGCCCAACAGCTTGCACGGGATTTCCGTTCTCATCTTTCACCTCCTGCCATGTGATGCCGTTGTCGAGGCTCATTTCCCAATGACCGGCAGTATTTATCCGCAAAGTGGGAGTAAGCCCGGGTTCCCCTTTTTCGCCTTGGTCTCCTTGTATGCCTTGCTCACCCTTTGGGCCCGTAGCGGGTACTTTGTTGCCGTTGGCATCAAGTAGCCACTCACCGTCAATGGTCCAGTAGAGGCGATCATCAGGACCAAATGGTTTTGTTCCCATAACAACCTTATCACCCTGGTCACCTTTATCGCCCTTGTCGCCCTTGGCACCGTGCTTCAGGGTGATCTTGCTGCCATCGCTCATGGAAAGCTCATAGCCGCTCTTGTCAGCCAGCTCCTTGTAAGAGACCACGCTCACCTTTTTGTTCAGGGCATCTATCAGCCCACTAATGGCAACAATATCTGAGTTAGCGGTATTCGTCAACTGCTCCACGCTCCTCAACCACGCCTCGAACTCGGTGAGCTTGTCAGTTTGCTCCTTATTTTGTTTTTTCAGGAGATCGATCTCGCTGTAAATATCATCCAGGTCGGTACAGCCGGCAATAATAATCACAGCTACCAGCGTGATCGCTATAAAAAATCTTTTCATGTTTATTAATATTAATGGATTGAACTTATTACCTGAAAACTTCATCTCTTCTCTTTCATTAGCTATCAAAACCCTATTCCCCCTGTCTAGAAATTTCCATGTCTCATTACGGCAGAAGAAACAGAATTAACAATATGCCTGTAATTTTTGATAAAATTACTATGCCGTGGTGAAAGAAAAAAGAGGATTGGTGGTCTATTTCGCGCATATATACAAAATAGACCAGTTTTCGGTAAACATAGACCGATAATTACATCAAATATATACCGGCTGGAAAAAACGCGTGTGTTTTATGCCCCGCATGTGCGTGTTGTCAAAAAACTGGTTGAAGTCGAAACAAGCTTAATAAAACTCGGAAAATGTAGTTTATACATGATAAATAGTTTACCTGTTTTTCACGCGCAAACATACAGGTTTTCCGCGATTCGTAAAAAAACACGGTATATTATCTCTTTACTTTACTTATTAAAGAAAAAGAAGAAGTAGGACGCGGCTATAATCTGTTTATTGTGTCCCGTGGCTTTTCCCAGCCGATTTCCTTGAGCGTTTCTCACGGTCCCATCGTTTTCCACCCTGCCAAGCTGGTTTCCTGCGGCGTTACGCACGATGCCATCCGACTGGATCCGGCCAAGCTGGTTGCCCGATGCACTACGCACGGTGCCGTTGAATTCGATTTTACCCAGTTGGTTCCCCGCGGCATTACGCACGGTACCGCTCGATTCAAACTTCCCCAGCTGCTTACCCGAGGCATCACGCACGGTGCCATCCGTTTGCACTTTGCCTATTTGCCTGCCACTCGCGTCACGGAACTCATGTTGCGCCTGCACGTTACCTGCCGCGAATAGCGTGAACAGGGTGATGCTTATTATCAGAAACAGTTGCTTCATTTTTATGATTATTTAATTTTTAATCGTCCACTTTTTTAATGAACAGTAGTGTAATTATATACATGCTGTATACCGTATGTTAATGTACGCTTTGCTAATACCCTATCTGAAACAGATAATCCCGGTTATACGTGCGCACGTAAAGCTTATCGTCTTTGCGAATAATATAATCTGGTCCGGTAGCCACCTTTATGGTATGCAGTTTTTTGCCGGTATATTTATCGAGGATGTATATAAAGTCGGGCTCATCTGTAAAACCGTACCCGCAAACGATATTGTCACCAATGATTTCAAAGTTATAAGCGTTGGATACCAGGTAATCGCTCCGCCATAACGCCTGATAGTTGGAAAGATCGATGGCGGTAATAAACGCGTTTATCCCGTTCGTGGTTTCGGCATAGGTGGGGTGCGCGTTTGAAACGTACAGTATGTTGTCCTCGATGGCTGCCCACCTAATAGACATCAGCCAATAATCGAAGTCGGCTTTGCCTACACCCAGGTAGTTCCCAAAATCCAGAAAATGCAACACCTTTGTATTATTGGTGTCGGTGATTACCATGTAACGAACATCTAAATGAGAGGTGCCATACAGGTAAATATTCCCGTTTGCATCATTAATTCCCTTTATCAGTTTCAAGTTTCCTATCACCAAGGGTACCTTGGGAGAGAGCTTATAGGGTGCCATTCTCGTGGTATTCGTCCCTTCATCAGGAAGCAAGTATAGAGGAATCATCAACTCATTGGAGTAAAACCAATTACCCTCATCGATAATCTCATTTGCTTTAACGCTCAACTGTTTTAACGTGATTACAGCGCTGCTGCTCTTTTTCAATGAAGGATCCGGCAAAACATAAGGCGTCAGATCCCCCACGGGAAGGGTTTGCGCCATGCCATCCCGTGCCGATACGATGAAAAGCAGGGAGAGGCCCAATAACCATAACACGAATCTTTCTGTTTGCATATAATTATTATTTTGATGTTTTATACAATTACTCTCAAAGGTGCTCAGTGACAGCCTTATGATAGTTTTCATAAGGGCGTTTCCTTACCTCTCCCTACCAGTCCTTACCGGGGAAAAGTTTCTCAAACGCTTCGCGGTTGAGCAAGTGGGCGATTTCACCATAAGGTATCTCCACCTCAAACAGCCCGGAAGCGTAAGCCGCGATATCGTATGGGTTATAGGTAAACATCATACCCGTTTCGGTAAGCATGAAGTTGTCGTTCGCCTCAATGGCATCATAATTGAAGAAGAAGGTTTTAAGCTCATCATCATCAACCTCTTGCTCCCTGTAATCTTTTGTTTTCTCATCCATCACCCGTAACAGTTTCTCCTTGATAATCCCCGTAAGGGGTGCCTGGTAGCCGCTGTTCATCACCTGGTCAAGCGTTATGGGTTCCAGGGTTTGGAGGTTCACGCTGTGATGGAATTCAGGCGCGAACCCATGTGCTCCGCCGCTGTACTCCCAATAGAAACAGGTAAAGCTTACCAGATTTTCGTTGGCAAAGATAATCTTGTTTTTGGCGTCTCTACCGTAATTCAAAGCGTACGGGCTAGAGACAAGCGTCTCTTCCAGCTCATCTTCGTACATATCCTGCAAATCCCCACGGTAAAAATCGGCGTACTGGGCCACGTATGCCTGTACCGCCTCATGCGGTGACGCGGCATCGGCGTACTCCTCGCCCAGCACCATCGCGTAGAAAACGGCCTGCAGCTTTTGCAGTTGTTCTCCCGTGCCGAAAGTGGCGGGATAGGTAAAGCTGATTTTCAGCGTGGCACCAGGTGGATCGTCGATAGACCTGTCGGGGAAAAGCAGGATGGTCTCTTCCACCACGACGGAGTCGAACGTGAGTTCAACGGCCTGTTTGTTGTCACCATCTCCGGAACCGCCCCGCTGTTTTCCGGTGCAGGATGTTATCAGCAAGGCTAAAGCCAATAGGCAAATTATTCGTTTCATATTTGTTTGTTGGTTGATATTTAATATTTGTCGTTCGTCGTTCGTCGTTCGTTGCCCCTTTACTCGTTGACCCGTTACCTGTTACCTGCTGTACATATCATTCTTGAATCGGGTGTTTTTTTCTTACCGCGTAATAATCCACATCTCGATCGATTGGCACGACGGCATTATCGTCGGCCCGGGTGTAACAAAGTTCAATAATCCATTTACCCTCTCCCCACTCACGTTTCCCGGTTTCGGAGTCATAGGAGCGCAGGAACACCGCGTTGTTATTGCTCCAAAGCGGTTTGAAGGCTGACCCCAAATCTGTATTCTCCAACAGCTGCATCGTCGTGCCGTCCGCGTTGGCAACGCAATAGGGGCCGTGGGGAAGGTCGCCGAATCCAAGTATAATCGCGAAAACCACTTTTGAACCGTCAGCCGATGCCCCGGTAAAATCGAACTCTATTTCAAAATCATCATCCATGTAATCGTCCGGCTGCAGGTCCAATTGCTTCGCTTTCTCGTAAACGGAGTGGTATCCTCTTTTAGGCTCTTCTCCACTAACGGGGTGGTACTTGTATCTTTCCTCGAACTGCCGGTAATTGATGATTTCCAACGTCCCATTCTCTAACGAGTAATTCAGGAAGTTTGTGAAATCGTAATAATCCCATATGAAATCATTTTGCAGCACGAGGTTGTTATTTACAAAGCTCAGCTTGGCTTTTTCCCCATACGTTTCCGTTAAAAACTTTTCCGTGGCCTTGTTCAAGTTAAAAAGCAGCGCGGGTTGCACGGGAATAGCGCTTAAATCCACCTTCTTCATCACGAGCATCCCATGTCGTGAAACCGTGTAATAGAACATCGCATCCTGGTCAGAATAGACGCAATTGAAAACCGAATCTGTCTCCTCGGAGAACGGTACTATGGTATCCGTTTCGGGATTAAAAAAGTGCAATGCTTCGTTTTTAACGTAAGCAATGGGGAAGTCGTTGTAGTTTAGCGGTTGAGGTTCTTCCACGACTTCAAGTTTATTCATCTCTTGTAGCTTGACGGAGTCGAACGTGAGTTCAACGGCCTGTTTGTTGTCACCATCTCCGGAACCGCCCCGCTGTTTTCCGGTGCAAGATGTTATCAGCAAGGCAAAAAGCAGTATGGGTAAAAAATAAGTTGCTGTTCTCATATTATTATGTTTTCTCTATTCCGCTTCGTAGAAAAGATCAAATCGGGTTTTTTGAGCGGTTGCCGCGCGAGATGTCCAGATAACCTCATCAAGGGTCTCATCCGACATTGTATCGAGTCTTTTTTCAACGTTATTTTCGCTGTAGCGGATTATTTTACCTTCGCTATAATAGAGCCGTTTTGCCCTATTGTTATCGTACGAGCTCTGTTCAAAAAGGAACAGGACCTCGCCGTTCTCATTGTAAAGCGCTTCAAAATAGGCTTTATTACCTGCCGAGATAGTGGTTTCAATAACCATACGCAAGCGCGGTGGAAAATTGGCTTCCAACTCGTAATAATAAAATGTTTCCGCCCGGTACTCTCCTACCGCGGGATATGATTTTCCATACTTGTTGTCGATGGTGTGCATGCAAAATAATTCACCGGCGTATCCATCCTTTTCCAAAGTGGATATTCGCGATTTCACAAGGTTGTACTCTTGTCGGATTTCCCGCACCCACTTTTCCACATCTTGAGACTGTCCACCCGGGTACGTTTGTCCGTATGCTAAGGTGGAAACAGATAGGGCAATCGTGGCTATAAATAGCTTTGTTGCATGCATAAGCTTGTTAATTATCTGTAACGATTTAAACTTCGGTCTGTCGTTTTTACTTTTTCATCCTTTTTTTTGTCCATTTGTCGTCTACCCGTTTAAATTGCAAGCAATAGTTGTTAAGTGGCTCCAATATCTCGTAATAATCGTGATCGAAAGGGTTTTCGTAATAGGCTTTGATAGATATTTCACCGTTTGAAGAAACATCAAAATCGTATAGAAGAAAATGAGCAGGGCAAAAAATCTCTTCCGCGTATTTAGCCGCTTCTTCCGACACTTTCTCCAGGTCGTAAAAGACGCCTGCCGCGTAGTGATCGTCGTCGTTTACAAAGGCAAAAAGATTGTCATCTTTTTCCAGTGTGCCCTCTTTATACCAATATGCCGTTATTTCGGCTGTCACTTCGGGAGAACCGTAGCGGTCAACCACCGTAACCAGCCTCTTGTTGCCCTGTGGTTGCCCAAAAAAGACCTGGAATTGCGGGAACGAGGACTCGCAATTGGCCCAAATCTCATTCCCCTCCTCCATAAAAATCGCGCAACCACAATAGGTTTCCTCCCCCTCTTGAATCACGTGGGTTTTATCGGGTTGCTCCATCATCTTCCGTCGTAATGCCGGTGGGTACGCGCCATCAAACGCTTCATCAGGTAGTAACAGAAACATATCTGCCACGGTTTTATCTTCCAATACTATTTTTGCCAATTTGGCTGTAGGACTATCGGGGTGTGCATTTACAAAGCGTTGCTGTTCAGCTTTGTCTCGTTGTCTTCCGGCACAGGAAGCAAACAGTAAAACGATGGATAACAGGTAAATTATTGTTCTCATATTTTTAAAAATTTGAAATTGGAAGCTCCCGGCCAGACGACCTGGATTTAAATCTCTCTTTCACCGCTTTCGTCTCCTCTTCCGAGTAGTGCACGTTCAGGTTTTCATCGATGATAAAGCAGTAACATGGCTCAAACTCTTTGGTCAACTCTTCCGCTGTATAATGGTAATGAGACTCTTCACTCCATACGGTTACCACGCCCGGTTTCAACGCTTTCCATCGATGCGTTCCCGATTCACCGCCACCAGACATACCGTCTCTTTGGTTTCTCTGTTCAACAAACTCACCCAGGTATTCCACCAAATCGGCCGGTTCGGCATGAACAGAAAAGCATAAGTGGACAGGAAGGGCTCTTGTCCAACCTATTCTGATTTCGCCTTTCCTCTTGTGTCGGTCAATCCATCTTTTTATAAGGTCGATGGCTTCATTTTTCAGGTTAGTCTCCCTTTCGGCAGAAAATTTACCTATCTCGTATTGATGCACTATATCTTTTCCTTCGCGGTTGAAAACAACGGTAAAGGTTCCCTCCCTCGATTCGTCAGTAACAGGTTTGTCGCGCTTTTTTGCCGGCTTCCCCATCCGCGCAACTATCTCTGTCAACGCGTCAAAATCGTCTCCCGTGAGCGTGAATGTTTCGGGCTTTTGCATTGGTCTCTCTTGAAAGGAACCACTGAAAGTGTCGCCGGTTTTTTCGACCGTTACCGCGAGGCGGTAATCAATACGCTCAACAGAATAGTCGAAGCTTACCGAGGTCAACTCTTTTTTTTGTGCCATAGTGCACCCAAAGCAGGAAAGTATGGTACATGTTATCATCATCAGTTTTGTTTGCATACGTTTGTCAATCATAGGTGATGTTGAATTTATCATCAATCGTTATCGTCTGTTTCACGACATAGGGTTTCGTCATACCACTGTCGGAGGTCCTTAGGTACGCGGTGCATTTGATAAACTTTTTACCGCGTTTGATGACCGGAAGTTCCGCCTCGTCAAACAGCTGAAAGTTTTCGGTAAGCAAATTCCCCCCGTAAAGAACCCTCGAAATGAGACTTACGATATCTTTGTCGGGGAGTTCCCGGTTGTTGAAAAGATCTACCGTCTGAAAAATACGCGCGAGCGTCTTTTCGGAATTGGGCAAAATTTCACCGCTCCCGGTGTCGATAATGGCACTATAATGGTGTGCCGATGGATCCTCGTCGAGCACAATGAATGCCTTTTTAACTTTGTAAGAGACAAACAGGAAGCGATGAATTTGACCGGCGTAGTTGGAGAGTTCTATATTTCCCGCTTCCCTCTCTTTCTTGAGGATCTGTTCAATTTTACTCCGCTCCTCTCCAGTGAGCATTTTCACTTGATAGTTCATAGGCTCATTCTCTTTCTCTTCTGCTGTTAACTTGTTGGCAGGCGCGAGGTTCCGGCTCGTTTTATTCTGTCCGTTACAGCCTGTAACGAAAAGAATGGTTATCAGTAATGTTAAAGGAATTGAATACACCTTCATTGTTATTATATCATTAAAAGTTTTTCAATAGCTGCCATCTTTACCGGGAATCCCAATTTTTCTATCATCAACCAGAAACTCTACACCACCATAATAACCGTAAGCCAAACAAAGCACAAATTATTCAATATAGCTCCATTTATACTCGTCCAGGTAAGTTACCTCTCTACTCTCGGTGCTTACACGCGTTTTCTGCAGTGCCGCCAATTGCATCCCGTTAAAAAGATGGGCACTAACCTCTTCAACCTTCTTTTCAAAATCGGCGTTATACAGTTCGGCCGGCACTTTGTTCACTTCACGCCATTCGCCCGCGGTAGCGTACCATCTAACGAGCGGCATCTCTTCGGTGTACCTGTAAAATGTAAACCCGGTCTGATCCTTGTCAGGAGTTATCTCACCCATGAAATTTTCTTCAATTTCAAATAGTTTGTAGCACGTGTTCAGGTCGTACACACCTAACATCCGCACGTTGCTTGTGCCGTTGCTCAACACCAGTAAATCGCCTATCAGACACTCGAACGCCGTGGCGTCATGAACCGCGAACGATTTCACCCCCTCTTGCTTCGCCTCCACGCGGATGATAAAGCCGTCGTAATCTTCTTGCCAGAAACCGATGACGCGACGCGATTCGTCTTCATAGCAGAGCGTGGCATCTATCGCTTCAAACTCGTATTCCGTATCTCCCCATTCAAAGGTTTCGTAACTCTTCGCGTGAAATGGAATAATCAGCACCTCTTTGCCTTCCCTCTCCTCGATGCGACACGGCTTATCGGTCCACTTCGAGTTATCACCCACCACGGGTGGCTCGCCGTTAAACGTCACCTCAATCAACCCGTCTGTAATCACACCCGTGAATGAGACTGTCTCTCCATCTACAAAGTACTCGTTTGACGCGACGGTTCCGGATACCTTACCATCCGTCCCGATACTTAGTTTCACCCAGGTTTCATACTTCAGTCCCCCTAAGTAAAACGCTTTCTCCACGGGTGTTCCCATGTCGCTTTTTTTGCCTGAATGGCACGCTATAAGTAACGTTATCGGCATAAGTGCCGCGATTAAAAACGCTATTAATTTAATCTTCATATTTTATATTTTTCAGTATATTAATTTCTCTAAAACCTTGTGCTGGCTCCACCGCCACCACTACTACCTCCGCCCCATGAGCCACCACTACTCGACGAACTGTCGTAGCTTGATGAACTGTCGTAGCTTGATGAACTATAGCCCGAACCACCACTGTCCGAATAATATGGTGTTATGTATGGAATTTTTATATCCTCAAAATGCTGATGTCCACACCTTTTACAAGTAAAAGTGTAGCGCCTAATTCCATCTGCTTCACTTGTAGCTATTTGAACCACCTTCGATCCTTTCTCGCGTTTCATCGCGCCTATTGACTTGCAAGATTCGCAAACTAAACTCTTACGCAATCTTTTACGCCAAGGAATATTAAAAAACAGAGCGTAAGGGATAATGAGATACGGGAAAAAAATGTAATATCCTATTAGGCTCAAAGGGTTAATTCGTCTGTAAAAAATTTGCTTCTGATAAGCGTTTTCGCCTTTTTTCACTGCTGCCCTTCTCCGAAAATGATTAAAACCTAAAAAAGCCAGTCCAAACAGTGTCCAAATAGCGAACCCCAACAGGGCATCCCCATCATCGCTACTACTTGTAGCGGTGGTACCAAAAATCTCCTCATCACTCGAATCTGCAAGCACCTTCTGTACAGCTTTAAGTCCCTCTTCCAGTGCCTCGCCATACTCAGCTTCGGCCAAATAAGGCAGCATTATTTTTGTTTGGATTCGCTTACAAATTCCATCCGGAAGTGTAGCCTCAAGTCCGTACCCCGTTTCGAAAGCTATCTCTCTATTGCCTTCTTCCAAGACAAGCAAGATAAGCAATCCCTGGTCTGTCTCTTTATTGCCAATGCCCCATGTATTGAATAGTTGATTGCCAAAATCGCGGGCTGTAGCGTATTGGTTATCATCGAAATTTGGCAACACCACCACCGCCACCTCCACGTCGAACGTGTCGCGTATTACGGCGGCGATACTATCTATCGCGATGCGACTACGCTCCGCGATCAGATGATTAGGGTCGCTGGTAAAGCGAGATGCATCTTGCAGTTGCACGTTTGGCACATCTTCTACACGATATCTAAGTTCAGCATCTTGAGCCGTAACGTTGGGTAGCTCGCTGCTTGCATGACGTTGTAGCTTAGGCTCCAACTTTATCTCTTCGTGAGTAGAACATCCATCCCCGACTAAATTAACCAGTAAGGCTGTTGCAATAAAAATCACGCAAAGAATAACAACTCCAGCACTGCCTGCTCGTCTCATTTTTTTCACTGTTTAATCCACTTCTCGTCCTCCCATTTTATAACGACCTGCTTTTGGGCCTCGTAAGGAATGGCATCATACTCTTCCAGCAGCGAATAATCATCGAGCCACACCTTTAACGAGGTCCCCTCCCGCGGCAAACCGTAGTAGAGGTGATAATTCCCCCGGTCAAACGCCTCTTTCGCCCTGGTGAGCAGATCGGGTTCCAGTTGCGAAACATCCACGAAATCCTCCAGTTCGAACGTTTGCTCCCCACCCAGCTTGTAGCCACTCTCCTCCTTTAGCTTCCCTTTCCCGTAAATGAACGTACGAATAACCGAACCCTGCTCGGTGAGGCTGTTCACCGCCACCAGTTTTCGTCCATCC
This sequence comes from Fermentimonas sp., assembly GCA_033808735.1. Lineage (GTDB taxonomy): Bacteria > Bacteroidota > Bacteroidia > Bacteroidales > Dysgonomonadaceae > Proteiniphilum. Next base: position 72,639 of record JAPXNA010000008.1, on the reverse strand, counting down.
TTAAGGTTCCAGTAGCACATCTCCCACATGGACTGCGCACCACCCAGCTCCAGGTAGCCGTTCTCATGGTCACGAACCAACATTAGCGCTTCGGTTGCCTCTCTGTCGGCCACGTCAACATACACGGGCAACGCATCTGATGGAAGCATCCAAAAGAGGGTTTCAATATTTACTTCTTGCCGTGAAGTACACTGTTGTGCCATGACCATGAATGCCATGATCGGCAGTAAAAAAATCACTATCTTCCGTTGCATACGATTATTCTATTTTTACTTTTCGGTGTATAAAATATACTGTTTAGCAACTAGACTATGGACAAGTCGTGTAAGGATTTCCGCATAGCCATTCGATTTCAATCCAGCCGATTAGCTTCTTGCCATTATTGTCGGTGTAGCTTACTTTTGCCCACTCCATCGTTGCGTCAAGAAATTTAACACCTATCACATTACTCACCGTGAAGTTAACGGTGCTTTTGCTGTCAGGTTTTGCATGAAACTTCAAGACTTCGCCACCGTAGTTCCTTGTGCTTGCACCTAATAAAGAACCATGCACCCAGCAATTAGTCGTTTTTAAATTGATTGCATCGTCCTCTCCGGTGTCAATCTCCGGGCCTATCCTGAACCAGCCATTCCACGCTTCGCGTAAATCTACAATCCAACTCACGTCACTTCGAAGGACTTTTATTACCTTGCCGCCCGGGCTTTCGCGTACGTTTGTACCGTTTGGATCGGGATCGACAATGTAAGCAACGGCAATGACCTCGTTTCGCGGGTTTTGATTGACATATTCCGCGTTGAAACGTTTGGCAGTAGTGCTACTGTTGTCGCCCCGTTCTTCGATGGCACTGAAGTAGGCACGGGCAAAGTCCACGATGTTGGGACGGTCGCCCTTGTATTCTACCGTGATCGGTTTTCGCTCTCGCGAAATGCCCGCAACAGCGAAAAGCAGAAGTGCCAAAATGGTAGTCGCCGTTCTCATACCTTTAAAAGTTTAAAGTCGGATTAATCGCGTAGCATGTAGGCGTTGAAAATCCGAAGCATTTGAAAGGTTTTTTTGTTGAGCATGCCTATTTCATCTTCATTTTCCGCCATATTATCGTCCTTGTTGCCCACGGAGTATTTCACGGCTTTACCATCCCGTTGGTAAAGGCGTTTTTCAGTCTCTTTATCCTCATTCTCTTGCTCAAAAGCAAACACGAGCGATTCGCCATCAAGCATGTACTCCGCGTAGGTTGAAAAAATTCCAAACTGGGATACAAAGATGACCATTTTTAACTCCCTTTCGTCAGGCGTGTAGTAGAAGTGAATTTTTTCGTTGTAATAACGTGCACCCGGCTCTCTTTGGTCGAACTTGTTATCTTCCAGATAAAGACAAACCAAATCATTGGTTTGCCCCTCGATGTGCGATTTCAGTAAATTATACTCTGCTCGAATTTTCTGCACCTCTTGCTTTGTGTCTTGCGCCTGCGTTGCCGTGAGGCAAAGCGTGGCAAGGATGATGATGGTAATTGTTTTTTTCATTTTCAACTTTCAACTTTTAACTTGCCCCCTTACCCCACTGCGCCAACGATATACGGAGTGGTCCTCAATAGCTCGCCGCTTTCCCCTCCCGTTAGCAGTTCGAAAATCTCCACCGTCTCCAGGCTTGGGTAAAACGTGTAGGAGCGTCCATTTTTCAGTTCAATGAGAACCGTATGGTTGGCAAAACCATCATCGGGCGTGTAGCGGTAGGTCGCTTTTTTAATGTCGTTCAGCTTAGCCGGTTTCTCGTGACCCGTTTCGTCTTCACCGGCAATCAACTCGCAGAGAAACTGCTCCTTGTTTCCCTCGAACAGCCCCATGCACTGCTCCGACACGTAGGTGGGTAATACGTATTGCAAGCAGCGGTCGGCATCGCCCGCGTTGAGCGCGCCAACGAAGCCATTAAGCAATTGCTGGTGCGTGCTGTTTCGGGTGGGATACTCGTTCAGGCGCACGAATGTCTCGTTTTGCCACTTGTAGACCTGCGCTTCCAACCCGTTAACAGTCAGGTAAACGGAGGTTCCCCGACGGGGAACGTGAAAGAAAACCCAATTGTCGCAACAGTTCATGGCCATGCTCTCTTCCACCTCGCGGTTCATCTCTTCTACTCCAAACTGTGTTGTAGGCGTAACTTTTCCGTTACTGTACAGATAAAAAGAGTAACTCCCGAATCGACTGACCACTATTAACCTGTCGCCGTTTTTCAAGTTCCAATGGCACATTTCCCAGCTGCCCTGGTCCTCAAACTCCAGGCGAAGGTACCCGTTTCTGTAGTCGCATACCTTGATATGCTTTTCCAGTTCGCCGGGATTATCCGACGGCAGAAGCAGGAAAGCATCAGCAGGCAACATGCCGAACAGCGTTTTCACGTTCACCTGTTCCTGTGCTACAGCGCGTGAAGTTGCGCCGAACATGGTCACAACGAGCAACGCGAGCGTGATAAACGTTTGTCTTGGGTGCATACGGTTAATATTTTTCTTTACATTTCAGTTTTCGATGCTTGATGACTGTTTTTAAATGTCGGCTCCATCATGGGATTATCGTTTATTTATCTCCCTATTCAGACGCGCGTAGTAGCTCCTCGTGAAACTCACGACCTGGTCGAATATCGGTTTCGTGAATTCAATGAACAACTGCTGTTGAGGGGGCGGCATGATGGGTTCGGTTTTGGTCATTTTCAGCTGCTCTTTTGACAACGCACGCTCATCGCCCTTGTAGCTTGCCCACTCGTTGACCCAGACGAATTTCCCCGGGAAGTTACGCTGGCTTTCCACGCGGTTGTTAGCGGCATTCACGATTTTCGCCGAAAGGATCCCTTGCGAAACAACCTCCCTGCTGTTGACAACCAGGTTCGCCTTTACCGTTCCATACACGTCTTGTTTTCTCCCGTTCACGGTGGTAGTTCCCACCAGCACGCTATCGCGGGTAACCTCCGATGTGCTTTGGGTTTCGCGCATGTTCCCCACCGCGAAGTCCTCGAAGCTAAATACCAGGTATTGATCAGGGTTGTTCAACCGCTCGTTTCGTGCCTCCTCGTAGGTGTAAAAGCGGACGAATTGGTTTTCGGTTATTTTATAGATCCGCTCCATCAGGTTGTTGTAGAAAAAGTCGGCAGAGAGCTGATATTTCTCGGGGGTGATGGGTTTTTCCACCACCACTTTGAGCGTGGCGGCATACAGGGCATCTTGAATCTTTTCCTCAACGTCCCTATAATCCGGCATATAGTTGCCGGCTTTCACGAATTGAGCATAGGCTTCCCGAGCATCTTGAATGGTGTTCGAGCGCAACAATCGCTCACCCAGGTTATAGGCCTCTTCCGCCGCCAAGGGTAAAATTTGTCCTAGTTCACTGCTAAACTGTTCAGGTTGTGGGAAAAGCTCCAAGGCTTTCGGACAAGTATAAATGGCATCAGCCAGCGCGTTCAGTGCCAGGTATTCATCTGCCACAACGGAATACTTGTTAGCGACATCAGCGTCCAACGCGTTTTGGATTTTCCGCAAGCTGTTCTCCTTGGCCAACGGGTACGATTGCATCAACACCTCGATGGACTTTTTGCTGTTTGGATTCGACTGCAAGCCCTTTATAGCCTCCATCGAAGCCTTGAAGTACTCGCCGTGTTGCAGCGCTTTTCTGCTCGAAGAGCAATGGGCGCACAAAAAAGCGGTCATAAGCAGTAACAGTTGATAACTAACTCGTTTCATATTGATCATATTTGTGCAAATTATTTAACTAAGCGAGGAGAATATCGAGCTTTTGGCATTCTATATCCCAAAAGTTTTCAATCCCCTAAAAATCCCAATCCCCGCACCACCGGGTTCATATGAAAGGTATCCTCTTCGGTCAGGCGAAGCCAGCCCACCAACCCGAAGGCAGTTCTCGCCAGGTAGTTCATCATCGGTCTCCGAAACCCGTACTCATCGGTACCCGTCTCCGGCTCCGCCAGCAACACCTCTATCTCGTAGCCCACGGGAAGCGTGGCCACCAGTTCGCCCCGGTTACCCTTCTCGCTATAGAGCTTAACCGGCTTTAGCAGCTTGCCTTTCACATCCACGTAATAAAAGGGCTGTTTCACCTCGGCAACCTTGCCGCCGGCAAACTGCAGCTTCATCCGCTGGTTAAACATCTTGTTCATGTTGCCCGACAGGTAGATGATGCCGTTCGAGTTGATGCACATCTCCTCGGCCGCTTCCGCCCAAATGAGGTTGTTGTTCTTGTCGGTAATGGAAAACAGCGGGTCCACGCTCGGCCCGGGGGTGAAAAGGATATTCACATGTTCCGTCATCGAGCCGTTTTTGTACCTGCCAAGCAGCGTGAGGTCGCAATACTCGTCGCCATCATGGCACGGGTCGGAAACAGGCAGGTTACGGCAGTTTTTGTTGATTAGCGTGAACGACGCTTTCTCGTAGCCAAACCTGGCACCAACGTCGTACGATGCCACGGGATCTATCCACGTGTAGTGTGGAAAGCTCTTTTCCGTCTGCCCCCAAAGCAGTTGCAGGGAGAAGAGGAAGAGCAACAGGGTTGATAGTTTATAGTTCATAAAACTAATCGAGTTTAAAGTTACTTTACACTTTCAGCTTCGCTGCCTTTTCTGTCATCGCTCAGCAAAGCCCAAGCAAGCTTGGCTCTGCTCTCGCTCCTAAGAAAATTCTACCTGTTACCTTTTCACTCCCAAATCGCCGTCGTTACCTCCCTGATGGCCGACTCAGGAATACCGGCTTCCGTGTAGGGATAAGCTTCTACGTACATGGTGATGTTTTTACCATCGCGCGGGAGACGGAACAGCAAGCCACTGTTCACACCGTTGTTCTCTTCCCAGCTGTCTCTCTCCGCCTCCTGTTGCGCCTTCCAAATACCGTTCGCCAGTTCCCGTTGCTCCTCGGTCAGTTGGTCGAAATCGACGAAGAGTTCCACCCAAACATCTTGGTATCCCGCGAGGTTGGCGTGATTTCGCTGAACAAGCTTACCCTCGCCGTAGGTGTAGGTTTTCGCTTGCACGGTGCTGCAATATTCCCCGCAATTGTTCTCGTACAGGGCAATCCACCAAACACCATCGATCTTTTTAGCGAACATCTCCCAGGTACCTTCGTACCCGCTGCTGATATAGCCGTTCTTGACATCTATATCAGACAATTCAACATACTGAATTGTTTCTCCTTTCAACATCTCTTTACGTTGCTCCGCGGTAAAGTTGAAATAGAGCAGGAAATCAGTATCAGGCAGCAGCAGGAACAGGTCTGTGACATCCTCCGGTTCCGCTTTGCCTATAATCTTTTTTAGCTGAGCCGGCGTGTATTGCACGATCAGCTCGCTAAAAGGGTCATCCTCGTCAAATTCTGCTAATCGGGTGTCGTCCGTTACCCCGGATTCACTTGTCGGGTTGCTTTCGTTTGATGCCGATTCAGTCAATCGCGTTGTATCGTTCGCTTTGTTCGTCCCGTCTATTTTTCCCCCTTTTTTCCCACCTCCGCACCCCACGACCGTGACTGCGAGAACGAGGAGTAGCGTGAATGTTAATCTCTTCATACGATTATTTTATCTTTTACATTTCGGTGTATGGAACCTTTGATGTTTAAAATAATCATTCACTAAAGTTAGACTATTTCTCGCCACGCCATAGTCCAAGTGAACTTGTCCTCTGCTCGTTTGGCTTAACGAAATAGTTCTCAAGGATGATTAATGATTTTTTTAATCATGTCGGTTTCATTCCGTTTGAGTTTATCGGGTTTATCCTGCTTATTATGCTGGTATAGTTTATTTATGCCGAGCAGAGCGAATCGTCCACGAACGCCAGCTTCCAGCCATCGGGCGTGTTCACGAAGTAGAACCCCCGGGCGTGGATGAACTCGTTATAAAATCCCGGCAGGTAGATCACCAGCAGCTCCGCGTTGGAATAAGGCAGTTCCACGGGGCGTGTCTCGAACGTTTCGGGGTTTATCACCTCGTCGGGCAGGCTGCTGATGGTACCGTAATAGAGTATGAAATAACCTCTTTCGTCGCGAAACTCCAGTTCGCAGGGCGGTTCATCGGGAGAGAGTCGCGCTATGGAAACCTCGCCGCCCGACTCGGGCTCAAGATCGAAGTCGGTATAGTCGTCAAACCCGAAGTTCTTTTCCCGGTCGTACAGGTATGCCACCGACCCGGGGTTGTAGTAGCGTCGCACCCCCATTTTGGGGTCGATGTAACGTGCCAGTCGCCCGTCGTTATCGCGCAGCATTCGGTTGAAGTTCTTCTCCCAGTAGCAGTCGTCGGCGAACTTCACCACGAACTCCGCGAGGGGATCCGCGCTGCCCATCACGTAAAAGCTGTTAAACGCGTGCCGTACTATGTCGGCAAACAGTTCGGCATCGGCCTTATCGTACTCCGCCGCGATGGTGTAATATTCATCCCCTTGGCGAATGGTTACCTGACTAAACTGCTTCCCGTCGGTGGTAGTGCCCTGTAGCTCGTAATGACTCTCGTGCAGTTTCTGCTTGGAAGGCTTCAGCCGTTTCACGTCGTCCCGGTACGCCTTCTCGATAGGGTCGGGGTCGCCACTCAGGCTCCTGAAGTCGTGATAAACGCGTAGGGTAGCGCTCCCGTCCTCCGAGACGAACGCCTGCCCGTCGCCGCTATCCGCCTCTCCCTGCGGGATCAATATATCGGGGTACTCCATGCCGTAGCCGTACCGCTCGTTGTAGTAACCAGTAAACGTGCCGTTGTACGCGCCGTTGCCGTTTGCCATCTCATCACCGTCGTACGCTTCACCTTTGCCAGCACCGTCAGCGTCGCCATCGCGGGTTGCCTTGCCTCCACTGCTTATACACCCGGCAATAACAATCATCCCCGACAACACGACCATTGTAAAAATTCGTTTCATTTCTTCCTTTGCTTTTAATATTCTTCTTTCTACACTTTATACTTTCAGTCCTGTTCGCTAACACACGTTATTAATTATTCATTATATTGACAGTTATTCTTTTCTCCTCCTGGTAACTCTTCACCGTTTTCTCTTCCAGAAGCCAATTAATCCAACCCTCCACCGTGGTGATAGAGAGGGTTTTACCCGGGTCCTTCCTTTTGAAATCGGTGATAGCGAGAACGTACGAGTTGCTGGCCACGCTATACGTTCTATCCATGTCGAAGGGTGTTCCATCCTCGTTAATCAGCTCTACATCAATTAACTTAGCATCATCCTCCCCCTCCACGGTATAGCTCAGATGCATACCGGCGGGGTACATAAGCTTATATGTATCTTGGACGAAATAATTACTGATAAACGCTTTAAGTTCGTGCCCCGTGAGGTTTAGCGTTGCCACCTGGTTGCCGAACGGGTCAATGGTGAGAATGGTCATGCGGGTAATATCTCCCGCGGGGAGTTGATTGATGCGTACGCCCCCTTTGTTAATCACCGCGATTTCGGTTTTGGCAGTCGCTTTCAGGGCATCGGCCATCCAGTAACCCAACTCATCGATGGTGCGAAAATCGAAGGGGGCCTCGGCAATCACCTCTTGCATCTTGGGATTGCTGTTAAAATCATCCACCATGGCACGAATCTCGGCACTCTCGCTACCGGTTGGTCCCACCGTGAGCAGCTGCATCGAGCGTTGAACTTGCCCGTCGGGTTTGACGGTGAGGTGAATAAGCGTGGCGTACTTTAGCTTTCGCTCGGCCTGTGTAATCAAGATATCGTTGTGAATCTGCTCTTTTTCCACTTTCGTGTGCGAGTGTCCCCCGATAATAAGGTCCACAACTCCCCTTGGGAAGGTGTTCGCCAACTTTACATCGTTTTCGAACCCGAGGTGGTTCATGTAAATCAGCAAATCGGTACTATCTTTCAAATGCAGGTATTTTCGCGCCACTTCGAACGGGTCGGTAAAACTAAAACCCGTTAAGTTGTCGGGGTGACACTCAGGCAGATTGTTGGGGTTGAGGTGCAACACCGAAACGAAGCCCACTTTCAAACCGTTAGGCATGGTGATGATTGTATAGGGCTTGATAGCAAATCCCATCCCCTCAGGCGATTGTATATTGGCGCACAGGTAATCGAAACGGGCATCTTGAGTGTACGTTGCAAAGTTCTTTACTCCCACGTCAAACTCGTGGTTCCCCACCGCCGAGAGGTCGAATCTCACGGCGTTCATCAACTCGATCATGGGACGTCCTTTCTCGTGATACTGGTCGTTAATAGGATTGCCAGTCTGGTTGTCACCCGCCGATACCAACAGCATATCGGGGTAGAGCGCGCGTAGGCTGTCTATCATGAATGCCAGTCGCGGGAAATTATCGATGGTGGCATGCATATCGTTCACCGCTAACAGGGTAACCTCCCTGTCGACAACCGCTTCCCCCGTAATCGCCCTATCTGAAACCGCGGAACCTGATCCCCTTCTTGTCGTTCCGCAACCTGTTAGTGCCAGTAGCACGAGCAGGCTCAACAGTGTTATCTTATTCATATCTCGTCTGTTTTAGATTGATTTTTCGCTTGTTTTATACCTGTTTCTTGCCCTTTTAAAGTGAAGGCATCACGACGTTTAGCCGGGAAAGTCACGTTAACCCTCAGCCGGTTCCCCTCCGTCAGCGCTCCATCATGCGCCACGAGGTTACCATAAGCATCCCGCACTTCAGGTAGAGGTGTGGGTACCCTTTGCCCGTGGCGTGAGTAGTAGGCGCGTATGGCATCACCCGCCGTGGCGCCCTGAAATATTTCTATTTCTGTTCTATTTACCGTTACCTTCATAATCCGTTTTTCAACAATGTCTCCTACACGAGACGGTATTAATTCGTCAAAATCAACCGAACTGGGGTTGCCTGGCAACTGGATTAAAACTTGGTTGACGCACCGCCTCCACCACTGCGCCCGCCACCCCATGAACCACCTCGTGAGCTACTACTATAGCTGCTACCACTGCTACTGCTAAAACTGCTACCGCCACCCGATGAGGTTTGTGGCGCCACGTACTTGTAGGGAACCAATACCTTATAGCCATGGTTGCACGCTTCGCAGATAAAGTGATAGCGCTTCAGCCCATCCTGCCCGGGAATGGCTTTCTGCTCTACCTGAGGTTTATACTTCAATACCACCTGGCCTTTGGCACCGCACTTTTCGCAATTGAGGCGCGGCATATCCTCCTTTTTGGCAAACTCCTTGTATAACATGTAGAGAAAGTAGGAAGGGAAAAAGAGGGTAGCCATCACGCAACCGATACCCGAAAGGGACTTGTAATTCGCGGCATTCACGAACGGGTCATCGCTCTCCACTATCCGTTTTTGCGCATCCGCTCTACAATGGGGATAAGAATTAACCCGCCCACCAGCCAGATTAAAGTCAGTTTCCAGCCAGGACTCAGGAGTGGTTTCTTTACCTGAAATTCAGAGGTACCGTTGAATATCTTCTCCACCTCTTCCACCCCAACGATGAGTCCCTCACCGTACGCTCCCTCTTTGAGAAAGGGAACCATCTTTTGAACCTGGATAAGCTTACAGAAGCCATCGGTCAGCACCTTCTCCGTGCCGTAACCGGTTTCAAAAACTATTTCGCGCTCGCCATCCGCCGTGAGGAGCAGGATAAGCAGCCCGTTGTGGATCTCCTTGTCGCCAATGCCCCAACGGTTGAACAGCTCGGTGGCGAACTCTTTGGCCGACCCGTACTGACGGGTATCGATCGCCGGGAGCACCACGATAGCGGTTTCCAGGGCCAATGAATCGCGTAGCCAGGCCAACCGCTCGTCCAACAGCAAAACATCTCCTATGTCCAGCGCGTTTTCAGGGTCACTCACGTAGCGGGTATAGTCCTGCAGCTGCACGTTGGGTACATCTTCCACCCGGTACCGGTTTTGAGCCTGCAGACCCGCGACGATAAACAAAAGAGAAAGAGCAGCAATACATTTAAGCGTTGATGTTTTCATTATCATTGTTTAGGTGTTTTAAAATTGCACATCGGGCACCGTTTCCGTACCGCTCCCGGCTTCGAAGTAGGGTTGCCGTTTAAAACCAAGCAGCCTGGCTACAAGGTTCCTCGGGAACCTGCGCCGACAGACGTTATACCTGTTTGCCTTCTCGTTGAACTCTTTCCGCTCGAAGGCGATGCGGTTTTCCGTGCCTTCGAGTTGACCCTGCAGCATGATGAAGTTCTCATTGGCCTTCAGGTCGGGATACTGCTCGATTACCAACATCAATCGCGATAGCGTGCCCGATAGCTCTTCCTGCGCCTTGCCAAACGCTTCCAGCGATTCGGCGTCCAGGTTTTCAGCATCCACCATCATCCGCGTGGCCTCGGCCCGTGCCTCTACAACCCGTGACAGGGTCTCCTGCTCATGCTCAGCATACCCTTTCACGGTCTCCACCAGGTTCATCACCAGGTCGACCCGGCGTTGGTACTGGTTCTCCACCTGCGACCACGCCTCTTTCACCGCCTCTTCCCGCTTCACCAACCGGTTGTAGGTACCCCAAACAAATGCACCCAAAAGCACCAGGATGAGAAACAGGAAAAAAAGCGACACCATTCGATTACTCATACGTATCCTCCATATTTTTCTTCTTACTTTCTACCTTTTCGTTCTTCACGAAAAGAGTCCTCTACCCGAATATCAGCATCAATGCCGCGATAAACGTTATTATAGCCGCGACGAGCATGATGATCTTCATCGTATCCTTCGGGTACTCACCGGTAACCTGCCCGGTACGGCCGTTCACCACGAACTGGTAGAGCCTGCCGTTGTAGCGAAAGGCGCTGACCCATATGGGCAACAGCAGTAGCTTGAACATCAGGTTCTGGTAAAACACATCTTTACTCCGTACGCGTTGTTTATCGCCACCGATATCGCTTTTGATATTGTCTTCGATCACCTGCTCCATCTTCTCCTTCGCCACGTGAACCCCTTCGCGAAAATCGATGTTGTATATATTGGTCATAAATCCCGCCAGGAACTCCTGACGATAGGGTACGCAGTTCATCTGATCCCAGTTGGTGAGCCGGTTCATTATCTTGGGCGGCAGGCTATCGGAAGCGGGGACCACGATGTCATTGAAATGCAGGTTCACCCGTCCCGACACGTTGTACCAGTCGGTCACCGTTCTCTTTACCTCTTCGCCTTTAGCGTTGCGCGAGGTAACCGTGCGGTTAATACCCCGTTCGCCCCTGTAGTTCGTCGAGGTATCGGCGTCGTAGGTCCAGAAAGGCATGTAAATACCTTTAAAGCGTTCCGTCTGCACGTTTCCCTTTTTCAACTGACTGGGCAGGAACCATTTCTTGCCCAGCCACTTCTGGAATATCCCGCCACACTCCCGCTTGTCCACCTTGAATGGCAAGATGTAGTTCGGCTGCCAGAACCGGTTGATCACCGCCTCGTTGAGGATAAGCGGCGTGCCGCAGAACGCGCAGTTGCTTGATGCACGCTCGGGAGGCAGGGTGGTGACGGCACCGCACTGCTTGCACCTGACCTCGGTAGCCTCAATGCTCTCCGATGCCAGGTCTTCATCGCTACGCGCGGCCCAATAATTGAAGTCGTTCTCCTTTACTTTTACCGGCCTGAGATCCAACTCTGTAGACGAGCCGCAATAGAGGCACTTGAGGGTCTGATCTTTGGGCGAAAACTCCGTCATTCCGCCACAACTGCGGCACTTGGTCTGCAGCACATCGGTAACAGGTTGTTTTATTTCGTTCATACCATTCTTTAACTTCGTAACCCGTTGATTACTTACCTGTTTTTTTCAGCAGATGATTTTTCACATATCCGCTATCGAGTGGGTCTTGGTAGAATCCTACGCTTGGCCAGTCCACCGGGGTATATGACCCGAGAATGGGTGCCCGCTGAGAGAAAAGGACTTCTGCAACATAGTAATAGCCACTCATGTGATAAATAATAATATAACGTAGCCTTTTAATATGTGCCACCACTTGTTGTCCGCTTCTCTCTTCGTTAACAATCCAGCCGTGTTTGAAATCGGAGTAAACGATGTCGTGAGAACTGGACATTTTCGCCCGGAACTCTTTTTCCGCCAAATTCTTTAAAGTAGCCGCATCATCGCCGTAATAACGAAAGTTTATCCCATACTCTTTATCGAGCTTGGCATATTTTTCTGCATTTATCTGATCAATGGTTTTTATCGGCTCCAACTTTTCGAAATTATGCGGCTTCAGCTCATCGTACAACGGTTTCAACGCGTTGGTCAACTCCTCGAATCGCTCGTCGTTTGCCGAAAAATCGCCTCTTTCTAAAAAGAAATTACGCATCGTGGAGGCAATCTGGAAATGCTCGTGCTTTTTATTAATATCCGTGGCTTCTTTCGACTTCTTGATACGATAAAACAGGCTGTTATATTTGTCTTTCAGCTTATCGCCCGTGGGGGCAGGGCGGTCATCAGGCTCCTGCTCGGATTCAGTAGTAGCCGGTTGTGCTATTTCGCTTGTAGCCTCTCTCGTTACTTCGGGTTGTTCTGTCGTGGTAACTTCTTCCGTCTCCGTTTCAGATTGTCCCGTTATCACGGTCTCCGTCTCCTCAGCTTTTTCCGACACTTTTTCTTTTATCTTTTGCTCTACTTGTTGCTCGGCCGATTTTTTAATCTGACTACCGATTCTTTTCAAGTTTACCTGCGCTAGAGCCGCACCTTGTACGGCAAACGCGAGAATAATGAGAACAACGATTTTTTTCATACGATTAAAACTATTATTTTCAAATGTATCGTATGGAACTCGCTTTAATCATTGTCATGGGTGTAAATGGTTTACATGCTCGTTTCATACGATTATTTTAATCTTTTACATTTTGGTGTATGGAACCTTGGATGTTTAAAATAATCATTTTCAAGGATGATTAATGACTGTTTTAAACATGTCGGTCTCTTTTTATAACGGTGGCGGTACCGCTCCAAAAAACCGCGCGATCGCGGGTACGCTGTTGGCGGCAGCCCAAGCGGGCATTCCCTGCGTCCAGACCAACGTGTCGGGGGTAAGCTGCCCCTGCTGGACCATCTGTTGCAGTTGCGCTTCGGGAAACGGTCCCTGCTGAACGCCACCGATGGCCACGTGGTACATGACTTGCGGTGGCATGGGCGGTGGTGTGGCTGCTCCTTGCTGTGGTGCATTGGGATTAAACTGCCCACCTTGCGGGTTCACCATCTGCTGCGCCATCTGTCCCGCCATCGCCAGGCCAATGCCCGCTCCCATGGCGTCGCCCGCGAGGTTTCCTCCACCGGCAGGGTTGTTGGCCGCGTCTTTCAACGAATCGGCGAACTGCAGTTGGGTGTAGGCGGTCATGTTACCGATAACGCCCATGCTGGTACGCCTGTCTAACGCCTCTTCCACCGCTTCGGGCAGCGATATGTTCTCTACCAGGAAGCGGGTGAGCTCGATGCCGTACTCGGCGAAGTCATCTTTAAGGGCCAGCGTGAGCTCATCCGAGAACTCGTTGAGGTTGGCCGCCAGGTCGAGTGCCGCTATCTTCGATTCGCCCAGGTAGTCGGTAAACTTGGTGATCACGAAGTTACGCAGCTGCTCACTGATACCCTCGGTGGTGAAATCACCGCTGGTTCCCGCCACGTTACGTATAAAAGGGATGGGGTCGGGCTGCACCCGGAAGTTGTAGGAGCCGAACGCCCGCATGCGGATGGGACCAAACTCGGGGTCACGCATCATGATGGGGTTCGCCGTACCCCAGCGCTGGTTGAGAAACTGCTTGGTGTTCACAAAGTAAACATCCACCTTGAAGGGCGAGTTAAAACCGTACTTCCACCCCCTGATGGTGGTTAGTATAGGCATGTTGGCGGTGGTGAGCTCGTACCGCCCCGGCTGATACACGTCGGCAAACTGCCCCTCGTTCACCAGCACGGCCACCTGCGTTTCCCGTACGGTGAGTTGTGCGCCGTTCTTGATTTCCGACTGATAGCGCGGGAAGCGCCAAATCATGGTGTCGCTCGTCTCATCGGTCCACTCGATAATATCGATGAATTCCGCCCTTAATTTTTTAAATATTGCCATAGTTTGGAAATTTTAAAATGTGTGATTTGCACAATGAAAAGTTGGACTGTCTTTTAAAATGCCGTGCGGCTGAATTTTCACGGAGCCACCTTACGGCTCGATACCGTAGCGTTCACACACCTCCTCGTAAGAGAGTGCCCGCAGCTCTTTTTCCAGCTCTTGAGCCGAAGACAAGTTCACTTGGATTATGCCGTGTCGAGAAATAGTCTAATTTTAATGAACTATTTCGTTAAGCCAAACGAGCAGAAGACAAGTTCACTTGGATTATGCCGTGGCGAGAAATAGTCTAATTTTAATGAACATTTTTCATGCTCGTTTCATACGATTATTTTATCTTTTTTATTTCGGTGTATGGAACTCGCTTTAATCATTGTCATGGGTGTAAATGGTTTTCATGCTCGTTTCATACGATTATTTGATTTTTTCAGTGAATAGAATCTTACATGTTTAAAACATGTAAGATTCATTGCTTGAAAATTTTTTAATAATGAAAAATAAGCATGGGTTACTCAACCGGCTTCCCAAAACGGTTCTCATCCAGTTCACCCTGCATGATCAGCAAAATTAAAAGCCAGATCGCACCGATAAACGGAATTAAGCTTATAAATATCCATCCTCCACCCTTGCCGATATCGTGTAACCGCCGCACGGTTACGGCCAACGAGGGGATCAACAGCGCCAACGATACTGCTCCCGATAACACCGCGAACAGGATGTAGAGCAGCTTAACTTTGGCGAAAAGGGTGGTGAACAGCCCCAGCACCAGACTAATCACGATCATAGCCAATACGTAAAGCCAATACTCTTTCCGGTCGGCCCTACCTGTAAAATCGGCGTACTTGCCCGTTACTACTTGCTTGAAATTGTCAATTACATTGTTCATTTTTTGAATTGTTAGATGGTTAATAAATTACTCGTTACTTTAAACTCAATGATTAATTGGTGATTCTGCTTTACAGCCTCTTCAAGTGGAATTACGCACGCAACGGCACGAATGACCAATCAATACATTCCTAGCAAAAATAACTTATCCCTCCCTGAAGTTGTAGGACTTTTCACGCATCTGTTAGAACTTTTCACGCGTTAACATTCAAGGCGATCAGGACTTTTCATGCGCCAAAAAGAGCTAATAGACTGTTTTTCAAGATATAACGTGTCCTACAGAAAGGAGAAAGGAGAGAGAAATGACAAGCCAAGGCGTTAGTTTCCGCTTTCAGGTCTTCGTTGGATTTGCGATGGGGTGAAGCCGAATTCTTTCTTGAACGCCCTGGAGAAGTAACTGGAGTCTTGAAAACCACAGGCCTCCGATACGTCGGCGATCTTCCGTTCGGTTTCAGCAAGCATCTTTCGGGCCTTATGCAACTTCACCTTTAACACGTACGAAATAGTAGAGTAACCGGTAATAGCGTTCATCTTACGGTTCAGTTGGGAAGGACTCATGGCCATCTCCTCGGCCAAAAAGAAAATAGATAGGTTGGGGTCGGCGATGGCCGAATAGATAAGGTCGGTAACGGTTTGCAGGAAAACCATGTTTTCATCGGACTTTAGCCTATCATCTTTTGTCCTGTTGATAATCACGTTTAAATACTTCTCCTTCAGTCGCTCTCTACTATCAAGAATATTGGCGATCAGGAGCGTGAGCTCCTCGGGGTAAAAGGGTTTCTTCAAATAGGAGTGGATACCGTAACTCAGTCCCTTCAACTTGTCCTCGTCACCCACCTTCGCGGTAAGCATGATGATGGGCACGTGGTTGAGCAGGCGGCTGCCCTGCAACTCTTGACAGAGCTGGTAGCCGTCTTTCACCGGCATCATGACGTCGGTAACAATGAGGTCGGGGACATTGGCTTCCGCCACCTCAAAGCCCTCCTGCCCGTTAGATGCCGTAAGCACACGGTAAGTTTCGTTGAGCAGCGACTTCACGTACATCGCCACATCTTTGTTGTCCTCAACCACGAGGATCAAGGGACGGTCGGCCGTAGAGCCGTCAACACCCTCTTCTTCCCCCCAATCTTCACCGATACCGCCACTTTCTTCGGTTACGGACTCTCTTTCATCTACCAAGCTATCCATCGCTCGCTTGACAGTTACTCCCCCACTACCAAAGTCGGCAGCAACCTTATCGGATCCCCTATCCACGGGAGATCGGGTTGCTACCGGGTTAAAATCCCACTTATTGGGTTTACTCCTTTGATTCGTTTGGGTCACCTCACCCGGTTCAACCGGTTCCAAAGGTAAGATGAACGGGAGGCGGGTGTTCTTGACGGGTAAAGTAACCGTGAACGTGGCACCTTTACCCAGTTCACTCTCGACCTCCACCGTGCCGCCCATTCGTTTCACCATAAGCTGTACGAACGCGAGACCTATCCCGCTACCATCCGTGTACTGAGAACGCTTACTCTGATAAAACATCTCGAAAACACGTTCCAGATCTTCCGGGGGAATCCCCTCGCCCATATCGGTAACACGCAGGATAACCTCGTCACCCCCTTTTCGCTGAGTGAAGATAAGGTGTATTTTATCACCCGGGTTAGAGTACTTAATGGCGTTGGAAAGTAGGTTACTCACGATTCGATCCACGTAGAACGGAACGAAATCCATGTAGAGTGATGACAAGTCGGTATAGAAGATTAACTCTAAATGGTTGGCTTTGGCGTGCAGCCGGAACGTCTCGGCTACCATACGCAGGTAGGGGACGATATCGCCGTGCCGCCACCCCGGGTTATCACTCCCACTGCCCACCTTAGCCACGCTTAGCAGCTGGTTAACCATGCTTAGCATGTTATTGCTCTGACGATCAATGGCTTTTCGGTAGGCCACCCTCTCCTTCTCGGTGATGGAGTCGTGCTCTTGCAACCGCTTGTTGAGACCCTGGATAACGGTGAGGGGCGTACGTATCTCGTGGGTGATGTTGGTGAAGAAATCGGAACGGGTACGCTCCATCTCCTTCAAGAGCTTGTTACTCCTGTTTCGCTCTTTGTACGCGTAGAAGAGTACCCCCGTGGCACTGCCACCGATCAGTATGATGGCAATGAGAATGTACGAGATGTACGTCCGGCGGCTCTCCCTGGCGGCGGCCTCGGCCTCTATGCGAGCGACTAACCGCTCGTTACGGTCACGCTCGTAGTTCACCCGCATATCGAGGTAGACGTTGCTTCGCTGTACACCCTGGATGCTGTCGCGCATAGCAACGCCCCGTTTGTAGTGTAACATGGCGTTGGCATGGTCACCTTGCAGCGAGTAATAGTCGTGCCAGAGCCCGTGTACCCTGGCCAGGTGCTCTAGCGATTGAATCTCTCGTGCCATCTGCTCGGCCTCACGGATGTACTTCTTAAACTCCACCAGGTCGTTTGTCTGCAGGCTAACCTCGGCGATGGCCAAGCCGGCCTCAAGCCAATGCCACGAATCGGATATATGCTGCATCAACGCCAGTGCTTTCGCATACTCCTCTTTCGCTTGATCATATCGTCCCTCGATAACATGCAGGTCGCCGAAGTGGATGTGGCAAAGCCCGATACCCATGTCGGATTTGGCCAACACGTTCTGTTCCATGGAGCGCTCGTAGTAAACCTTAGCCGAATCATACTGTTGACGAAGTTCGAAGATGGCCCCGATGTTGGCGTAGTTGATAGCCTGTCCCAGGGTGCTCGAAAGGGTGACTTCGTCTTTCAGCGCAGCCCGAAAATATTTCTCCGCCTCATCGAGGTAACCAAGGGTAAGGCTGATGTTGCCCAACCCGTTGAGCGAAACCACCCGGTTCTTCATACCCGTGCCGGGTTCGTTGACCTTTGAGTAAGCCTCGGAGTAGGAAAGAGCCTGGTAATGGTAACTACTGGCTTCAGACAACACGCCGATACGACGGAAATCGGTTCCCAAATTATTGAGCGCCTGCACGATCTCTAACGTATCCCGTGCCTTCAACGCCAGGTTGAGGCCCTCTTGATGCGAGGCGATGGCATCGGAAAAACGGGCGTTATCGCGCTGGTACTTACCCAGCTGCCGATAAATGATGATCGCGCCGACGGCGTCGTCACGCTTTAAGCACTCATTTAGGAGGAGATTCAACGAGTCCTCGTTGTTTCGCACGGTATACAGCTTAGACGAGAAGGACTCCTTGTAGGCCTCATCAGCCTCATCCCCTTCATCCCGCTGGCAAGCATTAACGAGCAGCAATACCGCACCTAACAACAACGCCATACCAAGCAGAATGTATTTCCCTCTCAGGTCTACCATATCAAACAAACGCCGTAATCATGCGAAGAGCAAATGTAGCGTTTTTCACAACAAATAAATGGTTAATATCTTCCGCGGAGAGAGCGGGATTCGAACCCGCGATACACTTTTGGCGTATACACGCTTTCCAGGCGTGCCTCTTCAACCACTCGAGCATCTCTCCTGATTATTTCACTACTCGAGCGACAAAAGTAATCAATTTATCGCAGAAAAACTACCACGAACCGCATTTTCTCACCCTAGACGCGTTAATGTAAGTTCAAATAGTAAATGCAACACCAGGTAAAAAGTCATACTTTCGCGTTAAGTTGGTGAACAGAAGACGAGCTTACTGAGTTCAAGAGTATTGCTCCGAAAACTTTGACGAGCGACGACAGCAAAGACAACGAAGTAGAATTACGAGGAGTAAGCAAAAAAGGCATTATATACCAAAAAGGGTGATGGCGTTACGGGTCGTGATCTCCGCCACGGTTGCCGCGTTCATCGACCACGCCTCCGCGATGGCACGAATCACGTACGGCAAGTAGGCGGGTTCGTTCCGCTTACCCCGGTAGGGCACGGGTGCCAGGTAGGGCGAATCAGTCTCCACCACTACCCTATCGCGGGGGCAATACTGCATCGTGCCAGCTAGCCCGGAGTTTTTAAAGGTCACCACCCCGTTCACCCCCACCATGAAATGCTTCAACGAAAGGATTAACTCCAGTTCTTCCCGACCGCCCCCAAAGCTATGAAACACCCCCCGAAGCGAGCTTTCTCCCACCCGTCGGATGCTTTCCACCACCTCCCGGGTCGCGTTCCTAAAGTGGATAGAGAGCGGCAGGTCAAACTCCCGGCCCCACGCCAACTGTTGCTCGAACGCGGCAACCTGCTCCCCCTTCAACGAATCGTCCCAATAGAGATCAATGCCTACCTCGCCCACGGCCACGTAGCTCGCCTCGGCGAACGACGGAAGGCTCGTCAACTCGTCGTACACCCTATCCAACTGCTTTCGCCACTCCTTGGTGACGCTGGTAGGGTGTAGTCCCATCATGGGGTAAACATAACCGGGGTGGCGGGTCACGAGCTCCTTAAGCTCGTTGATAGAGTCCTCATCAATATTGGGCAACAACACTTTCCTTACATTAGCCTCCTTTGCCCTGTCCACCACCGCGTCAATCTCCCCGTGGAATGCTTCCACAAAGAGGTGGGCATGCGTGTCAATACAGTCAATACTACCCATCCCGCTACTTTTCCCGGTGCATAAGGCGCTCCGCCAGGTCGACCAACACCTGTTTACGGTCGTCCGCCACTTGAACCAGCAGGAGGCACTCCAACGACGCGTGGTAATAGCGTTGAATCAATTCTTCGACAACAGTCTTGAGGTTTAGCTCATCGTACACCTTTTTAACCGCCGCGATCTTCTCTTCCGGTTGGTATTCCACGGCATTCAGCCAGCTGTTGAGCTCTATTCGTTGCACGGGGTTGGCGTTTTCAAACGCCTTGATAAGCAGGTAGGTCTTCTTGTTGCAGAGGATGTCGCCCCCAATCCGCTTCCCGAACGTCCGCGGGTCACCGTACACGTCCAGCAGGTCATCCCTCAGCTGGAAAGCGAGCCCCATGTTCATGCCGAAGTCATACAACGCGTTGGCATTCTCCGCGGATGTTTCAGCCAGGATAGCCCCCATCTTGAGGGAGCAACCAATCAGCACGGCCGTCTTCAACCGAATCATTTCGAGGTATTCCTCCTCGCTAACCTGGTCACGGCCTTCAAAATCCATATCATACTGCTGTCCCTTGCAAACCTCCATCGCGGTGGTCGAGAAGAGCTCCATTACGGCAGGCAGGAGCCTCAACGGAACCCGCTCCAGCTGCTTGTAGGCCTCGAACACCATCGCGTCACCCGAAAGAACGGCCACGTTGGCATTCCATTTCTCATGCACCGTGGGGTGCCCCCTTCGTATTGCTGCCCGGTCCATCAGGTCGTCATGCACCAACGAGAAATTATGAAACACCTCGATAGCCAACGCGGGAGGCAAGGCTATTGCAGGGTCTCCGTCAAAAAGATCGGCCGATAGTAAGACCAACAACGGGCGGAGCCTCTTGCCTCCCAACCCCAGGATATAACGGGCAGGTTCGAACAGCGTGGCAGGTTGCTCCCCTTCCAACACCCTCCTTACCGCCTCGTTAATCTGGGCCTCGTAGCATGAAATCTTTTCGCTCATCTCACCTCATTTGACCTTGTAGATATCCTTGAAATTTCTCCCGTAGCCATCGTAGTCCAACCCGTACCCCACGATAAAGTCGTTCGGTATCTCGAGCGCCACGTAATCGGGGGAGAGCTTCTGCTTCAACGCGGCCGGTTTGAAGAGCAGGGTAGCGATCCTCACCTCGGCGGGTTCTAGCTTCTTCAGCTCGGCTGTCAGGGCGACCATCGTGTTACCACTATCCACGATATCTTCTACGATCACCACCACGCGTCCCTTGATACTTTCGTTCAGCCCCAGTACCTCCTGCACGTGATGTGTGGTCTCCGTCCCTTGGTAAGAAGCAAGCCGGACGAACGTGATCTCACTGGGGATGGCCACCTCTTTCATCAGTTCACCCGCGAACATGAACGCCCCGTTCAACACGGTAATGAAAAGGGGATCCTTCCCATCCAGGTCGGCACTGATCTGCTTGGCCACCCGCTTGATCCCCTCCTCTATCACCTGCTGTTCTATAAACAACTCGAACTGCTTGTCTTTAATGGTAATGGTATTTTTCACTTTTCCCTATTTTAAAAAAGTTATAAAATCACACTTTTAAACGCTCCCGTGGAAACGATTCATCCCTTTTTCACGCGATATATTGGCCACCTACACGTAACTTGTTCAATTTTCAACGTTCCCGGTCACTTCACGATGTCGGTCAATTTAACCGCTTGAAAGGTCATGTGCGCCACGCTGCTCTCGTAGAGGATGCCTACCGTCTCCCTATCGATCATCGTCAAGCAAGAGTATCCCCAACCAGAATCTTCGTCAAGCATCACCTGGTACTCGTCCGGGAAGGTAAGTCCCCCATCCAAGCTCGCCTTGATGGTAATCCTATGGCGGTGCGTCGTGGAATTCGGATTGGAGAAGAGTAGGATCTCTTTCCCCAGCACGTTATCCTCCGCTTTCACGGCGATAAGGCTAGCCATGCAAACCGGTTCTTGCAGGACGCTTCTCGATGACGGGTGCTCTGTCCACGTTTTCCCAAGGTCGCTCGTCACGGCAACGGCCCGGCTACCCCCCCTGTTATCCCGCATGTTCAACATCAGCACCCCGGGCTCCACCTCGGCCACCTGCGCCTCGGTGGTATTTGAGCGGGCCGGTTCTTGAATGGTCCAGCTCTCCCCACGGTCCTTGCTATACATGACCCCGGCGTGCGGCATACGCCCTGCATCGATAAACTGAATGGGGAAGACCAGCGTACCATCGGCCATGGTGATTCCCATACCCGGTCCCTGCAACAAGAAGTTCCACGAGGGATCCTTAACCTGCCCGGTGATGTTGATGGGAGCCGACCAGGTCTGACCATCATCCGTGCTTTTCGTCAACATCAGTTGCGCGGTGGTCTCCTTGTCGTTGCCGTCCATCGAGTTCACCCACGCCCGCCCGTTCCCCATGCCGTGGGTCCAGGCAGCGATTACCCATATCGCCCCGGTCACATCATCCACCAGGATGGAAGGATCGCCCACCCCGTTCTGTGCCTTGGGCATTCCCCCATACTCACCGAAACTAAGCGGCAACCGCATTTCCTCCCACGTCTGTCCCTTATCGATACTCCGGCTCAGACCCACGTCGACGTACTCCTGCAAGTCCACGCTACTGTTGTATCGCACATCATACACGCCCAGCAGGGTACCCTCCTTAGAGGTAACCAACCCCGGTATGCGGTAAGCGGCTGAGCCATCATCGCCAGCGTGCCGCACGCCAATTCCCATCCGATGCGTTGCCCTTTCCATGGCAAAAGCCAGCGGCGCCTCTTGACCGTCCAGCTTCACAGAAGTCAACTCCACGTCGATGGTCGAAAGAAGCGACGCGTCCGGTTTCATCTGGAGGCTCACCCAAAAATAGTTGATACCGGGGAACAGCTTGTAACCCGGCGAAAAGATCACCTCGTTCAACGGTGAGGTCACCTCCGCCACCTTTAGCGAATAGGAGGGGTTGGCGCACCGTGTCATCCCACGCACGTGGCTCGATACGTATTGTTGTACCGGCGCGTAATGCAGTTGACCCGCACGTTGCGGTGCCTCCGTCCCACTGTAATAGAGTTTCACCGCCTCCACCTCATCGAGGTTCACCCGATCTGTAAATTGCAGGGTGATCTTAGTCAACGCCTTCGCCTCTTTCGCGTCAACGCGGAGGTAAAAAAGCACGTTGTCCACCCTATCAATCAAGATGGGAACCCGGGTCTGCTTCACTTGTACCGTATCTATCCCCCAGGACAACAACGTGGAAGCCAACACCATCAAGCTCAGCCATACACTTCTTCTCATCCCCCTTACTTTTAAAATGGTATAACTCCTACCTATTTGTTTCCCGCGAAAATTGCCGTCCAAGCTCGCGGGGGAACCATCGGCCTGGAATCTCAATCTATTTTTTTCTTACAAAAATAGATGAAAAAACGTTTATAAAAAAACAATATCGCTCTGCTATACGTACAATTTAGTAGATGCAACACGGGGATTGTCCGGCTAACGAAAGGTTGCGGACAGAGCTGTAAGTTCAACCTAGTAAATGCAACACGAGGCAAAAATGGGAAGGCGCACCTTTCGCCCCTTTGGCACGGATTTTGAATAATATACTATGTTTCAAACAAACGCAACCGCTTTCACGTTTGAAAGAGAAGTGCTAATGCTTGGAAGAAGAACGCCAACGTTAGGCAACACGATGACACGTTTGAAAACCAAGTAGATTATGAAAATGAATCCATTTAGAAAAAATACATTCAGCGACAACGAACCAGCGGGAGAGATCATCTCGTTCATCGGCAGTGACTTCATTGAGGGCAATACCGATATTGATGAATCACTCCTTCAGGAAACGCTACCCATTCTACCCTTGCGAAACACCATCGTTTTCCCGGGCAGCACCATTCCCATATCGGTGGGCAGGAGGAAATCGATCGATCTGGTGAAATCATTGGGAGCCAAGCAACGTTACATTGGCCTCGTTTGCCAGAAGGATACCGACGTGGATGATCCCGGTAAGGAGGACTTGTACCGTATCGGGGTCATCGCGGAGATAATCCGCGTCATCGAGTTGGGCAACAACAACTACAGCATTATCGTTCAGGCCAAGCAACGGTTCGAGTGGCTTGAAATGACGCACGTGGACCCCTTCTTTACCGCGACCTACAAGATCAGGGAGTCGATCCCGGCATCGAGGGACGACAAGGAGTTCAACGCCATCCTCGACTCTATCCGCGATGCCATGTTGCACATGTTTCACCTACTGGGAGACCCCCCGAAAGAACTGCTGAACACGCTTCGCAGCGAGGCCTTCTCCGGTATGCTGATCAGCTACTGCGGCACCAACCTCCCGATAGACAGTCGTGAGAAGCAGGAACTGCTAAGCATCAACGATGAGAAAGAGCAGGCCTACCGGCTGCTGATGATCCTGAACCGCGAATCCCAAGTACTGGAACTCAAGCTGAACATCCAGATGAAGACCCGCGAGGACCTCAACCAGCAGCAGAAGGAGTACTTCTTGCAGCAACAGATCAGGACCATTCAAGAGGAGTTGGGGGGCAACGCCCAACAAATAGAGATTGACGAGTTCCGGGAGAAGGCGAAGCAGAAAAAGTGGAGTGCCGAGGTGGGCGAGACGTTCGAAAAGGAGGTCGCTAAGCTGGAGCGACTTAACCCGCAATCGCCCGACTACTCGGTGCAGTACGGGTACCTCCAGACCATCCTGGACCTCCCCTGGGGCGAATACACCCAAGACAACTTCAACCTGACGAACGCCCAGAAGATTCTGGACCGGGATCACTTCGGCATGGAGAAAGTGAAGGAGCGGGTCATCGAGCACCTGGCCGTTTTGAAGCTGAAAGGCGACCTTAAGTCGCCCATCCTCTGCCTTTACGGCCCCCCGGGCGTGGGCAAAACCTCCCTGGGGAAATCGATCGCCGAAGCACTCAACCGCAAGTACGTCCGCATATCGTTAGGGGGCTTGCACGATGAGGCCGAGATACGGGGTCACCGCCGTACTTACATCGGCGCCATCCCCGGCCGGATTATCCACAGCCTGCAAAAGGCCGGATCATCTAATCCCGTGTTCGTCTTGGACGAGGTGGATAAGATCGGCAGCAACTTCCGGGGGGATCCCTCCTCCGCGCTGCTCGAGGTTCTTGATCCGGAGCAGAACTCGACGTTTCACGACAACTACCTATCCATACCCTACGACCTATCGAAGGTGCTCTTCATTGCCACGGCGAACAACCTGAGCGCAGTTCCCCAACCCCTGCTCGACAGGATGGAGCTGATTAACGTGGGTGGCTACATCACCGAGGAGAAGGTGGAGATCGCCTACCGCCACCTGGTGCCCAAAGAGCTGAACAACCACGGGATCAAAAAGGGCGCGTTCAAGATACCCAAACCCACCTTGCAGCGGATGATCGAATACTACACCCGCGAATCGGGCGTTCGTGAGCTCAATAAGAAAATCGCCAAGGTGATGCGCCGCGTGGCCAGTAAGGTAGCGGCCGGGGAACCCTATCCCAAATCGTTAAAGGTGGGCGAGCTCAAGGATTACCTGGGCGTTGAGGAATATTCGAAAGACCGCTACCAGGGCAACGAGTACGCCGGGGTGGTGACGGGGTTGGCCTGGACCGCCGTCGGCGGGGAGATTCTCTTCGTGGAGAGCTCCGTGAGCCGCGGCAAGGGGTCGAAACTCACCATAACCGGTAACCTGGGGGAGGTGATGAAGGAGTCGGCAATGCTCGCCATGGAGTACATTCACTCGCACGCGGAGGAACTGGGCATCAACCCCGAGGTGTTCGAACATTGGAACACGCACATCCACGTTCCCGAGGGAGCCATTCCCAAAGATGGACCGTCGGCCGGGATCACCATGATCACCTCGCTCGCGTCGATTTACACCCAACGAAAAGTGCGTCCCAACCTGGCCATGACCGGCGAGATCACACTCCGGGGAAAAGTTCTACCCGTGGGCGGCATACGCGAAAAGATCCTCGCGGCCAAGCGGGCCGGTATCAAGGACATTATCCTCAGCAAGGAGAACAGGAAAGATGTGGATGAGATCAAGCCCGAGTACGTGAAAGGACTTTGCTTCCACTACGTGGATGACGTGCGGGAGGTACTCGACCTAGCGTTGATGAAAGAAAAGGTGAAGAACCCTAAGCGGTTCACCATTCCGCCGAAAGAGAAGGTCTCAAAAGATGTATCGTAATTGAACTTTCGGAGGGCAACATGGCATTACTCCGCGTAATACCTGAAATCCTTTAGCATCTCTTGCAACCGTTTTCTAGCGAAGAAGATGCGGCTTTTCACCGTTCCGAGGGGCAATTCCAGGTGCCGGGCTATTTCTTCGTACTTATAGCCTAAAACATGCATGGAAAAAGGCACCTTGTACTCGTCCGTGAAGCTGTTGATAGCCTTGTTGATCTCCTTGATGGTGTACGCCCCATCGGGTGTATCGAACCCCGAATCTTGCGGCAGGTTAAGGTGATACAAGTTTTCCGTTCTATCTACTATGGTTTGGCTTCTGACCAGCTTCCGGTAGTTATTCACGAATATATTGTGCATGATGGTGAAGACCCACCCTTTGAAGTTCACGTTCTCGTAATACTTCTCCCGGTTGTCCAACACCCGAAGCGTGGTCTCCTGCAGCAGGTCTTTCGCCTCTTCCCGGTCGGCCGTGAGCGATAACGCGAAGTTAAACATGTTATCCTGTAAGCTCAGTAGTTGTTTCTCGAAAGCTATTTTTGTCTTCATAAGCGATGACGTTTAGCGTGTGTGTTAAATGTCGATTGTTGTTATGCAAATATATGCAGATATATTTGAAAGAAACGTTCCCGTTCCCCGTAAAAACGATTAATTTGTGTTAATAAAACTGATGGCGTTAAATCTTTCGGATACGTACTCCCCTGACAAAATGGCACTCCCCCTTCTCCAGAATCAGGTCGGCCCTGAATCGGGTCGGCAAGATATTCTGGGTCAAGTTGGGCAGGTTGATCTCATCCCACACCTGGTTGGCAAGCTCTAGCAGCTCCTCCATCGGATAAGAGGCGTATAGGTGAAAGTAGGAGTCAGGGTCTTGGAAGGCAGTTTGCTGCAACTTCTCGAACCGCCGCAGAAACCACTCCCTGAGGTCTTTCTCGCTCGCGTCAACGTAGATGGAGAAGTCGAAAAAATCGGACACGAACACCTGCCGCCTCGCCTTCTTGCTCAATGATACCTGCAACACGTTGATCCCCTCAACGATCAAGATATCAGGCCGGTCGATCACCTGCTTCTTACCCTCCACCACGTCGTAAGCGAGGTGCGAGTAGACCGGCACCTCTAGCACGTCGCGTCCCGACTTAACGCCGGCGAGAAAACCGACCAATCGCCTCGCGTCGTAGCTCTCGGGGAACCCCTTCTTGTTAAAGATACCCCGTCGTTCCAGCTCCTTGTTGGGGTAGAGAAACCCATCGGTGGTGATCAGTTCCACACGGGGCTGCCCGGGGGTCATCGACAAGAGTTTCTGCAGCACCCGTGCCGTGGTGCTCTTACCGGCGGCAACGCTTCCCGCTATCCCGATGATATAAGGAATCGGCTTGCTCGCGTTCTGGAAGAAACGGTCCCGCTCATCGTGCAGGTTACGGTAGTGGGCAATGTGAATCTGTAGCAGCCGGACCAAGGGGATGTAGATATCCTCCACCTCCTCCATTGTCAACGGTTCATTCATAGCCTGCAACTTGGTAAGGTCGATGCCGGTAATCGGGAACATGGGATGCTCCTCCAGCCCCTTCCACTCCTCCCGGGTAAACGACCTAAAGGGAGAGTAGGTCGCGTCGTACGCTTTATTCATATCGTCTCGAAGTTACGTTTCACGAAGTCGCTCAACGCCTCCCCCTTCAGCATCCCACTGGAGAGTAGCGCTAGGTCGACCATCTGTTTCAATCGGTCGTTAGTTTTTGCTTTTCCCACGACCTCCTCTTTTTCCACGTTCTCATTTTCGGCGATCCACGCCTTCAGCCTTGGGTCGTCAACGTTCAACACGACCTGGCACATTTGGGGCATCTCCCCGTAGAACGCCATCTGTTGCATGGCCGCCATCTCCTTCATCCGCCTGGAAAATTCGTTTCTAGTGATTTGCACGGGAATACCCTGCTCACCTAGCGCCTTGAACTCCACGCTGAACTCCGTCTTCTCGATGAACGGGAGTACCGCTTTCACCGCCTCGCCCAGGGTCTCTTGCTGCTCGTCGGTCAGCTCCACCTTGGCCTCCTCTCCTTTCTCGATGAGGTGCTCCACCGTGTCGCTGTCCACCCTCACGAAGCGTGTCTTCTCCCTCTTCCGCTCCAGCAGCCCCATCCAGTGCACGTCCAGTTGGCCATTCATCAGCAGCACATCGTACCCTTTCGCTTTAGCCGCGCTCACGGGTGCATGTTGCTCCTCCAGGTCATCAGTGTAGAGAAAAACCAGCTCTCCCTCCTTGTTCTCTTGGCTGGCTTCCACCAGCGTCTTATATTCCTCCAGCGTGAAGTAATTGCCCTCGCTGTTCTTCAGCAGTGCGAACTTCATCGCCCGGTCCGCGAACCGCTCCTCGGTAAGCATCCCATACTCCACGAACAGCTCTAGACTTTCCCATTTCTCCTCGTACAGCATGCGTTCCTTCTTGAAAAGCTCTTCTAGCCTGTCCGCCACCTTCTTGGTGATGTGGTTCGATATCTTCTTCACGTCGTTATCGCTCTGCAAGTACGAACGGGAGACGTTAAGCGGTATATCGGGCGAATCGATCACCCCGTGCAACAGCGTCAGGAACTCGGGGACAATCCCCTCCACCGAGTCGGTCACGAACACCTGGTTGCAATAGAGCTGTATCTTATCGCGTTGCAGGTCTAAGTTACTTTTTATCTTGGGGAAGTAGAGGATGCCGGTAAGGTGAAACGGGTAGTCCACGTTCAGGTGAATCCAGAACATCGGTTCCTCAGTGTCAGTGAACGAGTGGGGATACAGGTCGCGATAAAACTGCAGGTAATCCTCATCCTTGAGCCCCGCCGGTTGCTTCTTCCAAAGCGGATCTGTGTGGTTGATCACGTTGTCCTCGTCTGTCTCCACCATCTTGCCCTCTTTCCACTCCTTCTTCTTTCCAAAGACGATGGGAACCGGTAAGAACTTACAGTACTTGTTCAGGAGCGCTTCTATTTTGGCCCCCTCCAGGTACTCCTCATGCTCCTCATCGATATGCAGTACGATATCGGTACCCCGGTCCGTTTTCCCCACCTCCTCCATGGTGAACTCCGGTGAACCATCGCAGGCCCATTTCACGGCCGGTGACTCTTCCCGGTAGGATTTCGTGATGATCTCCACCCTTTTCGCCACCATGAACGACGAGTAGAAGCCCAACCCGAAGTGGCCGATGATTGCATTCGCGTTCTCCTTGTACTGATCCAAAAAGTCATTGGCCGACGAGAGCGCGATCTGGTTGATGTACTTGTCTACCTCTTCGGCCGTCATCCCGATTCCCCTATCGGAAACGATCAACGTTCTCTTCTTCTTGTCGATGACAACCCTCACGGCAAGGTCCCCCAGCTCGCCTTGGTAGTCACCCACGTCGGCAAGCGTCTTCATTTTCTGAATCGCATCCACTGCATTTGACACGATCTCTCGAATGAATATCTCGTGGTCGCTGTACAAAAACTTCTTGATTATGGGGAAAATGTTGCTCGTGGATACCCCTATCTCTCCTTTTCGTATCATCATATCGTAGAATCTAAATGGTTTCCACTTTCTTTTCGCAAATAGCATGCCATTGTAAGAGAGTGGAGATAGGACCAGAGCGACACCCATGTCGTGAAGGGGTAAGAATGCCACAAGATGGCACGCTCGCAAGGAGGTTATACTCCCGGTGCGTGCGAGCAACCATACTTACATTACAGGCAAAATTGCATGCCCGTCAAGGACGGTCAGGGTATAAAAAAAGATTGGATGTCGCCCGCTATCTTCTTGAACTCCTCCTCGGTGAGTGACAGCTTCGGCTTGGCGGGGTTCAAGTCCCCCTCGTTTTGTATCGGTATTAGATGAACGTGGGCGTGCGGCACCTCCAGCCCCATCACCAGCACCCCCACCCGTTTGCAGGGCACTGCCTTCTTCACGGCCACCGCTACCTTCTTGGAGAAGAGCGCTAGACCAGAGAGCCACTCGTCATCCAGATCGAACAGGTAATCGGTTTCCTGCTTGGGCACGACTAGAGTATGCCCTTTGGCCACGGGGTTAATGTCTAGGAACGCGAAGAAGCGCTCGTCCTCCGCCACTTTATAAGAGGGGATCTCCCCGGCTATAATTTTGCTAAATATCGTTGCCATATTTTACTCCACTCCTTATTATATAGATATATCCATTACCTCGAACGTCAGGATGCCCGACGGCACCTGGATCTCCGCCACGTCGCCCACCTTCTTGCCGAGCAGCCCCTGCGCAATGGGCGTATTCACCGCGATCTTGCCGCTCTTGAGGTCGGCCTCACTCTCCGAGACCAACGTGTAGGTCATCAGTTTATTCGTCTTCACGTTCTTAATGGTGACCTTGTTCATGATCTTCACCTCGTCGGTCCCGATCCTGCTTTCATCAATCAACCTTGCCGTAGCGATCAACTCCTTCAACCGCGCGATCTTCGCCTCCAGCAGACCTTGCGCCTCCTTGGCAGCGTCGTACTCCGCGTTCTCCGCCAGATCTCCCTTGTCTCTCGCCTCGGCTATCAGACGCGATATCCCGGGTCGTTGAACCGATTCCAAATCGATCAGTTCCTCTTGCAACTTCCGAAATCCCTCTTCGGTCATGTAGGTAACAGCCATTTCATTTCTCTTTTTTCGTTTTACCCTCGTTAGTTTACACGCCTCTTTTGACTAATCGCGTTCGATCATCACCCGCCATCGAGCTAGCGTGACATGAAATCTTCGCCTTGAGAGCTTTAATAGCAACGAAACACGAACGCTGGGATACATTTTCGCTTCCAAGCAGAAACGGCAACTCGGCAACACGTGGAAATTAAATCTGTTGAAAACAACACAAAGAAAAAGAATTCCGACCTCTTTGAACCAGATCGGAACTCCTCCTTTTCCATGATGTACTAGTCACAAAGATAATACTTTATTCCAATATCGCAAATTATTTTCACGTTGTTTTTCTCGCCCACTATAGCGGTTACCACCTCTCCATCGCCATCAGCTACAACACCTTTTCGATCACGGCCACCAGTTGTTCGTAATCCTCCACGCGTTTCACGACGTCCCCCTCTCGGTTAATCACGAAAGCAGTAGGGATCACGCTCACGTTATACGTAGAAAGTAGCGTTGCATTCATCGCTCCCGGGTCTCTCACCGTGATCCACGGTAGGTTAGCCGCCGAGGTTTTCCAAAAATGCTCGTCCGGGTCGAACGATACTTGGTAGATCTCCATCCCTTTGGCTTTGTATCGCGAGTAGAGCGTGTTCAACCTCATGTTATGCCCCGGTGAGAACTCCGCGTTGTAGACCACGAAATCAAGCAGCACCACCTTCCCCTTGAGCGAAGAGAGGGACATCCGTTCGCCATTTACACCTTTCAACTCGATATCCGGCAGCCCCGGCACTTCAACAACGGGGATAGTCTCCAGTAACGCGTTCTGGTGTTCTTGTTGCTTTCGGGCTCGCAGCGCGTTCATCGCGAAATCGTACAGGTGTTTCGTCCGCTCCGTTTCCGGGTAATAGCGACTCCACGAGGTGGCCACCGCGCCAAACATCGCGTAATCCCGTTTATCGTACGGATCGAAGACCAGATAATCTCCTATTTTTTGGAACACCGCGTAGTAGGCGGCCGCACTAGTGGGATTTCCCAGGATGACCTTCGAAACCTCCTCCTTGTACTCCTTGAGCAACGACTCAAATTGCTCCACGAACGCGTTATCATCTATCTCCTTGGCCTCGTACTGAGCTCTCAGCTCCTCGATCGCGTTAGTCACCTGCATGGTACGCTCGTCCACCCGCCTGAGTCGGTCATTCGCCGGCGAATCGGCCACCTTGAACGAGTGGTAGAGGTTACTCCCGTTCGCAGTCACCCGTAACGTCTCCGTGGAGTCCACTGCGAACAGGGCCACCTGTTGTCCGATTCTCAACTGGTAAAACTCCGGGTTAGGAGGAGCCAGTTGCTCCATCGCGAAACGCCCGTCCCCTTTCAACACCACGGAGTCGAGTTTCACGATCCCCGCCAGTCCCCTCTGTTCCAGGTAGAGAGTTTCTCCCTCGGCCGCCTCTAGCTGTCCCTCGATTTTAAAAACATCCCCCCGCTTACAGGAGTGCAACGCCACAACAGCCAACAAGATCAACAACACCTTTTTAAACCCTTGACTCATAATTCATGAATGTTAGAAACAACCTCTCATCCGTTCCCTATTCTCTTCCCCTTTTACTTGTGCTTGCACGGGTCTTGCTCCGCGATCGCACAGTTGCCACGCGAATACAGCCATTGAGTTTGGTGCCTGATGAAATTCCAAGAAACCCGGCACTAAAACAGGTAGCCTGAGCAAGCATCCTAAAGATGCAGCAACTCAATAAGAGAGTAGGAAGAAAACCGGTACGTTTTCCTCCTACTCTATTCGTTTACCGAGTTACTGTAATAAAGATTACTTGGTCACCTCTACACGACGAGCCTTAATGGTAAGCCTGTCTCGTCCTTCCGTTTTCGGGTCTTTACCCTCGCCGGAGGTTTTCAAGCGCGACGCGCTGATACCTTGTTCCACAAGGTACTTCTTAACCGCCTCAGCCCTTCTCAAGGAGAGACCGTCATTGTAAACATCGGGACCATGGTGGTCGGTGTACCCAACTACATCCACGTTCTCGTTCGAGAACTCCTTAAGCACCGAAACGATAGTAGCCAATTCCGAAGCGTACTTTTGCGTATCCACCACATCGCTATCGAACGCGAAGTATATGTATGGTAGCTCCGGCATCTCCTTGACTACTGGTTTAGGCGCGGGTGCGGGCGCAGGCCTGGGAGCAGGCTTGGGTGCGGGTGCAGGTTCCGGTTGCGGCTCGTAATAGACGGGCGGGATTCTTTCCACGCTCTTGCCCAGGTTGATCTTGATACCTGCCAACGCGTTAAACTGCCAGTCGGGATGATCCGCATCTTTCGAGTTGAAGTCATCCGGCAGCATATTCACGTTCCCCTCCAGTAAGAGGCTCACATTATCGCTAAGACGGAAATCAAATCCCAGTCCACCACGAACAGCCCAGAAAGCCTTGCTGTCTTCCCAGAGCAATTCCAACTTATAACCGCCCGTGTTGAGCCCTTTCGCCTCGTCGTTGTTAAACCCGTAAGCACCGCCACCTCCTAAAAAGATATAAGGCGATACCACACGACTGGGGTTAAATCCTCCAAAGGCCGACGCCAGATCGATCATGAAATCCACGCTTCCCTCCACGTAATTAAACTCGTACAGTTGCGCGGGAGCTGCCCAGCCACCTTTTCCTATCCAACCCGTACCGCCAAAGCGCATTCCGAAAACGGGCGAAAAGCGGTACCCTATTTGCAGCGACGCGGCAGGGGAGATCAGGTCTTTAAACTTGGCCTCACCTAGGGTATAAGCGGCTCCGCCTTGCAGTTGCATGAACGCGTGCGGCTTAAATACCGTTTTCTCAGGTTCTTTAATCTGGCGAGTATCTTCTTGCGAGAAGCTCGCGAACGATAGCACGAATAGTGCCGTAATCAGTGTAAAAACTTTCTTCATATGTTTAAAACTTAAGTTGATGGATATATTTTTCAGTTATAACACGGTTTATTTGACAAAGTTCGCAATTTTTTTGTAAAAAACAAGCTTTTTCCTTTTTTTTATCTTTCCATCGTGATTTTTTTCTCCAATCCTGTTTTTTATCTTTGACAAGTTAGGTGGTAACAAATGGACGGGAAAGCAAACTTAACAAAAAGCAGGGCATGTTCCACATGTGAAAAAGACCTACAGGGGCACCCTGCAAGTCTTTACAAATCAGGTAACCCCGGAGGGACTCGAACCCTCGACCCATTGATTAAGAGTCAATTTTTTTAGCAAATTATCACAAATTAAAAACATAGCAAAACCGTTTCTGAAACGCTGATTCACAAACAATATTAGTAGTTTATTATTTGTTTATTAATATATATTTTGTATCTTTACTGCAACAAAAACCGCAACAATTAACAACGATTGTTGCAGAAAAATACAGGATCATGAGAGCGTACGCAAAAATCTATTTAGACTACAGAGCAAAACAGGACGGTTTGCACAATGTAAAGATCAGAGTAACGTTTGGCACGCGTCGGAAACATTACGGTACTGATTTTGATTTGACACCCGCAGAATTTGATAAAATCTTTTACCCAAAGAAAAAAGCTACACCAACCAAAGAGCAACAAGAAACAAAGATCAAATTAGAAGCGGTACTAAACAAAGCGACTGATATAATTGATAAACTGGATCCGTTCACCTATCCAGATTTTGAAAAGCACTTTTTAAGTAGTAACGATATGTTCGGAAGTGTAAAATCAGCCTTTGATACCTATATTAATAATCTGGACGCAGAACAAACAGGAACGGCGGATAATTACAGGGCGTCAATAACAAGTCTGGAAAGCTATAAAAAGAACTTGAAGTTTACTGATATAACACCTACTTTTTTAAAGAAATACGAAAAATGGATGCTGAACAATGGCAGAAGTAAAACCACAGTAGGAATGTATTTAAGGGCGTTACGGGCAGTTTTTAATCAACAGGACATTGACAGTAAACTGTATCCGTTCAGCAGGAAAGCAAACGATAAAAAGTATAAGATTCCGAAAGGCAGGAACATTAAGAAGGCGTTAACCCTTGACGATATATCAAAGATTTTCAATTACGAAGCCGAAAGCGACCAAGAAGACAAAGCACGTGATTACTGGATGTTCTTATACTTATGCAATGGAATGAACGTTAAAGATCTTTGTTCTTTGAAGTGGAATAACATCAAAGGTGATACGATTCAGTTTGAGAGAGAGAAAACCAAGCGCACTAACGAAAAACCTAAAACAATAGTCGTATCACTTAAAGCTGAAACGTGGGACATTATCAATAAGTGGGGCGTTAAGTCACTGGTACCAGACAGTTATATTTTTCCGCACTATGATAATAAGATGACACCCGAAAGGAAATTACAGATTTCGCAACAGCTGATTAAGAACATCAATAAATACATGAAGCGGATCGCTTTAAAAGTAGGTATCAATAAAGATGTTACAACCTACTTTGCACGACATTCATTCGCAACAATTCTGAAGCGTTCAGGTGCCAATGTTTCCATGATCAGCGACCTTCTGGGACATAGTGATGTAAGTGTTACGGCAAATTACCTTGACGGCTTTGAAGACGATCAGATAAAGCGACAGACCGATGTATTAGTCTCATTTGATAAGTTGGCACAATAACAATTTAATATTACAGCTATGGAAAATAAAGCAGACAAATTAAAAGAATATCGCGATAATTTAATTTCGTTTATAGAGTACCTTCATAAAAACAGAAGCTACATGAAAGATGATGTTAAAACGATAAGCGAATTTTGGAACATAGACTCAAAGCAATGGAGTTTAGACCGAAACACTTATGAAGGCAGAAGGGAGTTTAACACACTTAATAAACTCAAAGTTGATAAAACAAGCGAACTGACATGGGACAATTTAATTATTTCCAAAGCAAAAGAATTAAAGCTATTTATTAGTAATACTTTGGACATAAAAAATAACTTGAATATCGGAGTACATTTAATGTACGATATTAAACCAAGTGAAGCGACAAAGATTATTGAAGCTAAAGAAAAATATCTAACATTCAGGAAAGATACGGAGTTTTGCAATTTCATGAATGGACTTTTCTTCACTGATTTAGATGAAGCACTTATTGAGTTTTTTGGTGCTTTTACTGATGTAAGCGATATGAAGCGGACACAACCCGAACCAATGACAGTACACACCGAAGCTGATCCGTACGAAGTGGAATTAATAACCAACAACTTTAATAATGATGATATTGAAAAAATTAAAAATCACTTTAGTAAACTTGAAATGTATATGAATAACGGTGATTTTATGCAATGGATCAGACAGGCGTTTGAATTGCAAGAAACACCACAATACAAATTTGAATTAGCGGAAAATCACAAAAAGGGGGAAATAAGATATTTGTTTTACACTTACTGGGGTAAAAAACACAACCAAAAAGAAAAATATGTAAGATTATTAAGCGATTATTTTGATGGATTTGAACTTAAAAATACAATGACAAATTTCAGTAAACGTTACTAAAACAACTAATCTTACTAATCTATTTACTAATGTAATAACCTTATTACTAATGCT
Organism: Fermentimonas sp.; assembly: GCA_033808735.1. Lineage (GTDB taxonomy): Bacteria > Bacteroidota > Bacteroidia > Bacteroidales > Dysgonomonadaceae > Proteiniphilum. The sequence continues at coordinate 36,864 of JAPXNA010000008.1, read as the reverse complement.
TTGAATAGGATGCTCTGAAACTATAAGTTTGCTCATATTAATTATTAAAACAATAACGATATGACAGCAATTAGTTTTAACGACCTACCCGAAGCGGTTACAGAATTAACCAGAAAAGTAGATGAGTTGTACAGGGTTATCAACAAGGTACAACCACAGGAAACAGCCGATCAGTTTTTGACAGTTGAGCAAACAGCTGAATTCCTAACATTATCAGTCCCGACTATTTACAGTAAAGTATCCAGACGCGAACTGCCGTACATGAAGCGCGGTAAACGTCTGTACTTCGCACGTAAAGACCTTGAAGCATACCTTCAGGGCGGACGCGTAAAGACTGTAAAAGAGATTGAAGCGGATGCGGATCAGTATTTAACCAAAGGAAACAGGAGGGCGTAACAATGGCAGACAAAGAGAAACGCCCCGACAATCAGTTTAAGGGACTGAAGCAGGGCGCAAATATCAATCGTACAGGGCAATACAAAGATAATCAAAAGATTGATATTTGCAAAGGAAAAAAAGGTTTTAGACCTACAACAATACAGAAGCGAAACAGTGACGCTGAAATAATTTATCTTACTTTGAAAAAGTACGGTTATTCAATGAGTGTGCTAATGATAAGAAGTAAAATATTTCCAGACTACTGCAGAATTTTAGATTCTAACTATGTACGGTTATTACTTCGCGGACTGATAAGAATTCAGGTTGTTGAACTTGACGGCAGGCAGAAAGACCAATATACAGGACGAACAGCAAATTTTTACAAGCTTGCAGATGGAATAAATAACCTTAAAAATCTTTGATGCCATGAAGGATAATAACACAGACGTACAAATCAATAAGGCGCGTTCTAAGGGACTTTCACCGCTACAGGATTACAACAATAGGGGCGATGTAGTAGAGCTTTTAAAAGCGCACAAATGGACCGTTTGCGTCGATGGAGCCGATGAAAAATCAGTCAATGTTAAGAGTCCCGACGAAGTGAATAACTTTTCAGCTACTTTCACTTATTCCGATGGAAATAAGAGGGGCGGTTTGAGAGTATATAAAGAAACACCTCCGTTTGAAAGCGGATTTCATAGTCCTTCAGATGTATTTGCTATTCTGGAGTGCAACGGTGATAAGCCGAAAGCCCGTCAAAAACTTTTATCACTGGGATACGGTGAAGCTGATGCGAGATTTTCACCAAAAGATGAAACACTTCAGCAGGATTTAGAGAGTGAAGACTTTAATTTTTATTCTGATGATTTCACTGTTTCACCGTCGCGACTTGCACGCTTTTACGAAAAGCAGGGATTTATAAAAATTGATGTTGATGAGAGCGCGAACCCGATAGTTATTAAAAATGAAAACAAGATTCTGAAACCGTATAATGTAAGGAATAAGATCATATCATTTTTAAAGAATAATATCAGACATGAAGACAAAAGAACCGAACTGGAAACGCTTTTAATCAAACATAAGACTGCAATTTATGACAGCTTTTTACTACTTGACGAAGTCCCGCTACAACTCAATAGGGATACTAAGGATACAATTTACATTCCGTTAAAAAATGGAGTTGCAAGAATAACAGCCGACGGAATGAAAATGATTCCGTATGAGAGCGACGAACTGGGGTTGTTTATGGAAGTTGAAAGTCTTAATCATGAATTTAAGGAGTTTGATTATGAAAGCAGACAGATGGGCGATTTTGAAAAATTCCTACTTTTTGCGATTACTGGACGTGAAGCGACTGCAGAAGACTTGACAGGCGACGAATTAACGACCGTAGGGGCGTTTTTCTCTATGATCGGTTATCTTATCAGTAATTATAAGGATCACGCGCAAACGTTCGCTATCATACTAAGCGACGATGGCGCGAACGACGAAGACAGAAACGGCGGACGCGGAAAATCACTGTTAACAAGTGCAATAAAGCAAGTCAGGAAAGAAAAATACAGGGGCGGTGATGCACACGCAACAAGTTATATACACAAATATAATGATCTTCAGCCTTATCATGATTTGTATATACTGGACGATGTACCGAAGACGTTTAATTTCGATTCACTTTATACAGATATTACGGGCGATATTAAAGCCGAAAGGAAAGGCACAACAACGGAAACGATCGCTTTTAAAGATGTAGCAAAATTTGTGATCACTACTAACTGGGCGGTACCTTTTAAGAAAGAAGCAACGTCAACAAATAGGCGCTTTGCAGAATTTAAGTTTTCTGATTACTGGAATAATGAAAATACACCCGTCGAATATTTCGGAAAGCGATTCTTTGAAGACTGGGATTCTGATGAGTGGAGTTTATTTTTTCAATTCTTATGTATTTGTTCATCACACTTTTTAAGCGTGGGACTTCAGAAAATAGATTATTCAAAAGAAGCGGATAACTTCAGGGCGTATTTTTCAAATGATTACATACTGGATACTTTTGAAAGGATCTGGGACGAACTAAAGTATAAAAAGTCGTTCACAGTATCTGATTTTCTAAGTGAATTCAACAAATTACAATTATCTGGAAAAGACAGGGATATGTTTCACCGCAACAACGCAAGAAAGTTTATTGATGCTTATCTGGAATTTCATAAACTGCCTTTTGAATATGGTGCAGGCAGAAAATGGAATTCAGTAAATGATGAGTCAGTCAATGATGAAATTAGTCAGGTACCTTTTTAATTTACGTCAAAGATGAATGATTTCAAACAACCAAAACAGCGAAAGTACAACCGATTACAACCGTTTGTACAACCTAAAGAGTTGATATACAGGGATAAAACAACCTATACAACCTATTCCAACATTACGAGTAAAATATTAGATGTGATACTAACCTATACACTTGAAGTAAATAACTACATGATGTACGTCAATATGCGTTTAGGTTGTAACGGTTGTTTATTGATTGATTATCAATACGGTAGGTTGTACAATAGGTTGTATTTAGGTTGTAACGGTTGTAAATCGGCTGTTTGCTTATTGATGCGATCTATTACAACAGCTATTTAATATAGATGAAACCGATAAACTAACGGTTATTTAACGGAATTATTAACAACAAAAATATTACAACTATGAAACAGGGTGAAGCAACAATCAAAAATTTAAGAGCAAATTTAAAAGAATTGATAAAAAAGTATAGTCCTTTGATACGATCATGGATTCAGGTAATACTGTTTTTCGTGATATGGATATTAATCTGTAAACTTATTGAAGTGGTTTAATCGATGGTAAAACGGAGGTAAAAACGACGGTTAAACGACGGTAAGAATTAACATGAATATAAATTTTTAAATATTACAGCTATGGCACAAGATGAAATTAAAGTAAAAAGCTTGAGAGAGAGTTTAAAAGAGTTGATGCAACGGGAAATTGATAATTTACCCGACCTACTGGATCAGATGGAACCGAAGGAGCGTATTAATGTAATATGCAGGCTTATGCCGTTTGTATTTCCGAAGCTTGAAGCAATTAACGCAAATGATGGTGAACCCGTTTCATGGGATATGTAGAATATTCTTTAATAATTTAGGTTATTTAAAATCATGGGACGATATTCACTTTCACCAAATTTGTATGATGAAGTCAATACAATTAATATATCTGATTTGAAAAAATGGGGTTATCTGGTACCCGATCAGGTTAAGACTGGCGTTATATCATGGAAGCGATTCGGTCGCACGATAGGCAGTATAAGTATATTAGTTGATACCCGAAGCGATGCGGGATATATGGAACTATCATACAACTACAGAGATGAGCCGATCAGTTACAGGATTAAGCTTGTAACGGTGCCGTCAAATTTAGGCAGGGGCGAAGTTTATTATTTCCTTTGTCCCGTAGTTAAGAAGCGATGCAGAAAGCTTTATTCAACTGGTAAGTATTATTTACACCGTGAAGCAACAAGGGGATTATACAGGATTCAGACGTTAAGCACAAATCAGAGAAGAGAAGTCGAGTACCTTCAAACAGTGATGCAGGGCGAAAATTCACTTGACAATACTTATAAGAAGCACTATAAAAAGTACTATGCAGGTGAACCGACGAAGCGTTATCGCAGGGACTGGAAGCGTATCTATAAAGCAGGAATATTGACGATGGACGATTTCAATAACATTAAAAATAAATTGTATTGATGTAATTGATATTAGACAGGATTAAGGTGAATTAGTTTCGATTTAATCTGACAGTTAAGAGCAAAATACTTAAATTTGTAATATCACAAACAAAATAAGTTTCACCCTTAAAAACTGTCAGAAATGAATACAGAGACAAAGTTAATCAAAAACAAATTAGGTCTGCTAAATTTAGCAGAAGAATTAGGAAATGTATCAAGAGCATGTAAGTATTTAGGTTACAGTCGCGACACATTTTACCGTTACAAAGATTTATTTGAAACAGGCGGCGAGTTAGGTTTGCAGGAAATCAGCCGTCGCAAACCGATAGTAAAGAATCGCATAGAACTTCAAATAGAGCAAAGAGTTGTTTCGTTTGCCACAGAGAATCCGGCCTTTGGTCAGGTTCGGGTATCGAACGAGTTGAAAAAAGAAGGCATATTTATATCACCGGCAGGAGTTCGTTGTGTATGGCTTCGCAATGATCTGGAAACCTTTAAGAAGCGACTGAAAGCACTTGAAGCCAAAGCAGCACAGGAAGGTTTGGTGCTCACCGAAGCACAGGTGGTGGCCTTAGAGAAGGCTAAGGAAGAAAAAGTATCCAAAGGAGAAATTGAAACCTACCATCCGGGTTATCTCGGTGCTCAGGATACGTACTATGTGGGTAATATCAAAGGTGTTGGTCGTATTTATCAGCAGACTTTTATCGACACCTATGCTAAGGTGGCTACCGTTAAGCTCTACGATCGCAAAGTGGCATTGGTGGCTGCAGATATGCTTAATGACAGGGTAATCCCCATGTATGACCAGTATGGTATTCCTCTTATGAGAATACTTACAGACAGAGGAACTGAATACTGTGGCGCAAGAGAGCACCATGAATATCAACTTTATCTGGCCATTGAGGATATTGACCACACCAAAACAAAAGCTAAAAGTCCTCAAACAAACGGCATTTGTGAACGCTTCCACAGAACCATGCAGGAAGAGTTCTATGCTACTGCGTTTCGTAAGAAGATTTACAAATCCGTTGAAGAACTTCAAACGGATGCGGATATATGGCTGCAGTATTACAATAATGAGCGCACTCATTCCGGTAGATACTGTTTTGGTAAAACACCTATGCAAACATGGAGAGAATCCGTGCATCTTGCAAAAGAAAAGTTGTTAGATACTCTGAATGAAAATTTTGTATCTTTGCAACCGTCGGGTGAAGTGGAAACAGGCTCTGCTGGGGAGCAACCTGCAAGTAATAGCCTGACTGACTGGAATGGTCGAGGGGACGTAAAAATCCCCTCTTACCCTTTGACTATTCCTGGCATGTATGACTTAAAAAACCCAATGTTGAATCATTAAAAAAATGCCCGACTGTCAGATGAAGTCTTAGCTAATACATTTAATTAAAAATTATTATCTCTTACACATCTAACAGAAAAACTCGTACTTTTAAGTTGACTAAAATCCATGAATAAACCCCAGTCATATGCCATCTGAATTGCACTTGCATTTGTTCCTGAATAACCACTTGATGTCCACCAATAAGCACCGCGTCCAAGTTCTTTAAAATCCTCAAGGAGGCGTCTTAGCCCACCTGGTAATGCCGTAAATCCACTTTCATTAGTTACTCCGTTACTTGTTCCCTCCCAGTACTCTTTACTTGAATCTTTCAATTTGTACGCAGCAAGATCACCTAAAACTACTTTTATTTTCATCCATTCTGTTTTACTAGGAAGATGCCAGCCATCAGGACATATACCTTTTATGTCGCTAGTATCCGGAATATTATCATCAGTGGCATTTACAGCAGCGAACCAATTGTATAGAACACCATATGTTTTATAATTATCAGTTTTTTTTGCTTCTTCAATATTAGTTCCCATGTAGTCATACACAAAGTAAACCGGCTTAGCAAAAGCAGAATCTAATACAGGACATAAACTTAATTTAGGAAGATATTTCAAGTTTTCTGCCATCCATACCTGATCACCTATTTCCACTATTTTATAAATATTCCCATCCCGAGAATCTGTAAACGTGTCAAACACCCTTACTGAACAAGTATCTGCAATTGCATTATTAGTATTAGCACTAACTATAATATTTGCAACACCCGGTTTTAATGCCTTTACTTTTCCTAAAGTATCAACTGTTACTACATTTTTATCACTTGATCTCCATATGACTTTTTTATCTGTAGCGAAAGAAGGAGATAGTATTACATTTAGAGTTATAGTGTCATAGCTTACCAACAAAAGAGAGCATTTATCTAATTCTACTTTATTTAAATCAATCTCACGCTCTTCACTGAAATGCTCTTCTTTCTCACATGAAATTGCAACCAAAGTGATTATCACCAGTAATAAAGTTTTTATTCTCATTATATTTTTACAAAATAATTAAATAACGAATGACGCAACGAATGTACGGAAATCTTTTCACTGATGCCAACTTTTTTGAATGCATTTTTTAGTAATTACTCACCCCTATTTTATATAGAGATTACATTTTCTACTACTCAATTCCTATCATACCGTTATTTAGACGGGTATTTATAGTGTAGCTTTAAATTCATCCATCGTCAACAAACCCGCTTTATAGATCCGCTTCCAGTCCCTTTGAAATCGTTTTGTCGGTTTACCTGCATAATATCTTTTATAATGCTTCTTACATATATTTCCTGTTAAAATAAACTCTAATTTTAACATTACACGTTCCGTCTTGCTTCGGGTGGTACGTGTCAAGGAAATAATCAGCTTTTGCCCTCATAATGCTATTATTTTTGTTTCTGTGAAAAATGTGAAGGTTTTTTTAAAACCTACCCGCTCAAATGAATTTTCAATGTTTTAAAGTTTCAATACAATTTCAAAACATTTTCAAAACAAAGATACTATAATAACTATAAACAAACAAATAATATCTATTAAATAAACAGTTGTTATACAACGGTATTACGGCGTTTTATTACCCTTTTATTATCTGTATAATTTGCGTATTTTTTTGACTGGCAGTCAAAAGGTCATCGGTTCGACTCCGATATTCTCCACGTTAATATTCAGGCACTTACAAGGATATTTCTTGTAGGTGCTTTTTCATTTCAAAACATTTTCAAAACAAACGGCTTTTAAGGACGTATTTTCAGCATCATTTAACATCAAATTTTAAACAGTAAATTCTCTTATCTATTCACTTTGTATTTTTCATTTCCGGACTTAAAAAAAAAGATTAACACTTTTCACAAAGTAATATTTAAGTCTTGTTTCATGTTCTGAATTGAAGGTGTATTCCTTTGAAATTATTTTTCCAGAAAAAGGTTTTAAAAAAAGCTTCACACTTTTCACACTTTTCACATTTTTGCTGCAAAACAATATTATCCCGGATACTATAACATGAAAAAACCACCTCAAATAAATGAAGTGGCTTTAATTTAAATTGAATTAGTTTCGATTTAATCTGACAGTTAAGAGCAAAATACTTAAATTTGTAATATCACAAACAAAATAAGTTTCACCCTTAAAAACTGTCAGAAATGAATACAGAGACAAAGTTAATCAAAAACAAATTAGGTCTGCTAAATTTAGCAGAAGAATTAGGAAATGTATCAAGAGCATGTAAGTATTTAGGTTACAGTCGCGACACATTTTACCGTTACAAAGATTTATTTGAAACAGGCGGCGAGTTAGGTTTGCAGGAAATCAGCCGTCGCAAACCGATAGTAAAGAATCGCATAGAACTTCAAATAGAGCAAAGAGTTGTTTCGTTTGCCACAGAGAATCCGGCCTTTGGTCAGGTTCGGGTATCGAACGAGTTGAAAAAAGAAGGCATATTTATATCACCGGCAGGAGTTCGTTGTGTATGGCTTCGCAATGATCTGGAAACCTTTAAGAAGCGACTGAAAGCACTTGAAGCCAAAGCAGCACAGGAAGGTTTGGTGCTCACCGAAGCACAGGTGGTGGCCTTAGAGAAGGCTAAGGAAGAAAAAGTATCCAAAGGAGAAATTGAAACCTACCATCCGGGTTATCTCGGTGCTCAGGATACGTACTATGTGGGTAATATCAAAGGTGTTGGTCGTATTTATCAGCAGACTTTTATCGACACCTATGCTAAGGTGGCTACCGTTAAGCTCTACGATCGCAAAGTGGCATTGGTGGCTGCAGATATGCTTAATGACAGGGTAATCCCCATGTATGACCAGTATGGTATTCCTCTTATGAGAATACTTACAGACAGAGGAACTGAATACTGTGGCGCAAGAGAGCACCATGAATATCAACTTTATCTGGCCATTGAGGATATTGACCACACCAAAACAAAAGCTAAAAGTCCTCAAACAAACGGCATTTGTGAACGCTTCCACAGAACCATGCAGGAAGAGTTCTATGCTACTGCGTTTCGTAAGAAGATTTACAAATCCGTTGAAGAACTTCAAACGGATGCGGATATATGGCTGCAGTATTACAATAATGAGCGCACTCATTCCGGTAGATACTGTTTTGGTAAAACACCTATGCAAACATGGAGAGAATCCGTGCATCTTGCAAAAGAAAAGTTGTTAGATACTCTGAATGAAAATTTTGTATCTTTGCAACCGTCGGGTGAAGTGGAAACAGGCTCTGCTGGGGAGCAACCTGCAAGTAATAGCCTGACTGACTGGAATGGTCGAGGGGACGTAAAAATCCCCTCTTACCCTTTGACTATTCCTGGCATGTATGACTTAAAAAACCCAATGTTGAATCATTAAAAAAATGCCCGACTGTCAGATGAAGTCTTAGCTAATACAATTAAGGGAATAGGCAGTAAAATGTTTATTCCTTTTTTTTGTGATTTAATCGGACATATTGGACACCTATAAAAAAGAGAGAAAGCAGGCGTTTTTGAATTCTGATTGCAACAAAAACTGCAACAATAAAAAAACACCTACAAATATTAATCTGTAAGTGTTTGATTTTCAATGTGACCCCGGAGGGGCTCGAACCCTCGACCCATTGATTAAGAGTCAATTGCTCTACCGACTGAGCTACGGAGTCATTTTCAGGCTGCAAATGTACGGATTTTTTTTTATAAAAGAGCATTCCTCCGACTTTTTTTAGGCGATGATTCAATAGGCACATGTTTCTCTGTGTGTCTCACTGCTAAGTTGAGCTTTGACAAAGCAAAGTCAAGCGGGAAGGTGAAGCGGAAATACCACCAAACCTACCTTTACTTCAGTGTGGAGAAGGAGAAGGTAATGATAAGAGGGGAAGGTGAGATACAAAAGGGGCTGTCTTCACTTTCAAGACAGCCCCCAAATTATTCATGTGAAAAACAATTCCCTAATCACTTATGGCATCGTGATAATGATAACACCATTCTTTTGGGTATTGTTCCATCCTCCTAAGCCTTCAATGTAAAAATATGGTGCTAATTGAACCGTTTTACTATCAACCCACTTGCTGAAATCGGGAGAAAGACCCGAGAAAGCAGACGCGTGATAGGCATAAATTGGCTGCTTTGAATCAGCTTGGTAGTTTAGTCCAAGGAAAAATGGCAGGAAACTAACCAAGTTATTCTCGGTTGTCCAGAACTCCACGTGAGGGGCAGAAGAGGTGGCTCTCCAATCCTCCCATTCTCCATCATCATTTTTCAACGTTTCCACGTAAGGATTCAACACCCTATACCTATTGAATCCTTCCGCTTTTTGAATTTCAACCGGATATTCAACACCTGACACCCAATTATCGACATATTTACCCTTGCCTAAGGGTAGCCAAGTATATGCTTTTTGAACATCAACAGATAAAGTGCCTATCCCACTGACAGGGGTGAGAGCATTATCAGGTATAGTGAACTTCATGCTTAAAACTACACCAATTTCAAGGGGATCCACGTTAACTGTAATGGTCGTCTTTGTTTCACCTGCGCCAAAAGAGTAACCCGAAACAGTTACACCTTCTAGTGAGCTTTTATCGGGCAACGTAGCTTCAAACGTGACATTTCCCGACAAAGGTGAGGAGCTATCGGCCCTTAACAGGTCTACCGTAAACGAGGGGTTCGTGGCTTGTACCGTGACGCTATTCAATTTAGCGTTGGCAAAAGTTACCCCTGACACATCTTCGTACAACGCACCCGTATTATCCTGCTCACAACTAACGAATCCTAACACAAGCAGTGAGCAAAAAACACAAATTTTATATAAATGTTTCATGTTTCTTTATTTTTAAGTTTTATTATTCGTCTCCCGTGGGATTTTGATCGGTTTCGGCGTTCATGTTTTCATTGCCATCAAACTCTGTTTGAGGGATAGTAAGCACCCACATGTAGCTTTCGGGGTTATCCGTTGGTCTATTACCTAGCAGGGCCGCGGTTGGCCATCCCATTTCCGTGGTTCTGCGGAAACCTTGTTTCAGCCTCCTGATATCGTAAATTCTTCCGAATTCACCCCACAACTCGATCCTTCGTTGCGTGATGATCTCCTCAAGCAATGAGCCCGTTTCGGTGGAAGTTAGCGTGGCCAACGCCGTTCCCGTCTTGTTTGTACTGTAATCTGGATCGCGCTTGCTCATCAAATCCATAAGGTGCTTTTTCGCCTTGGTTTCGTCTCCTAACCGAACCGCTGCTTCGGCTGCCGTCAGGTACATCTCCTCAATCCTCATCCAGATATAGTCACCCAGCCAGGTTTTCATATCGCTAAATTTGAATTTTTCTTGTTGGTACCCACCTGCCTTGTTCGACGCGTTTGTAGGATCCCACCAGGCGCGACGTGCATCATTTTCACCCATTTTAGCGTAAAGCTGCTTGTTAATCTGCTTTAACGCGCTTGTACCGTAAGCCCCGGCCTCATGATCCATATGCGTGAAGAAGCCCGCGTACATACCCGATTGGTCTGCAATGATTTCTGCCCCCCACATCACGTTACCCGCGTTAGCGTTGTTCAAACCTTTAAAGCTTGCAACGGGTAGAATAGTTGCGGCACTCGCGGCTATTGCATCCTCAGCGGCGGTTTTGGCGGTTTGCCAATCTTCCATTACAAGGGCGATACGCGCTTTAATCCCCAATGCCACGTCATACCCAATATGACTGACATGTTTGACATCTTCAGCCTTAACGCCTTTCAACAGCTCGGTGGCTTTATTGATATCAGCTGTGATTTGCGTGTATACTTCCTGAACGGTTGATCGCGGTTGTCCCTCCGTCCCCGCTACCGTAGGCTCGGTATATATTGGGCAACAAGGCTCAGACTCATGACCTTTATAGGTACGGGCAAAGGATTGCGCCAGCATAAAGTAGGAATAGGCGCGTATCGCGTACGCCTGCCCTATCACGTAATTAATTTCGGTTGTAGAGCCCGTCATATCCTCTTCACCGGCAAGGATGTAGTTGGCGTTTGCAATCCATTTGTAGTATGCATTCCATAAGTCATATGACCTCCAAGTTGTGGAAGCAAATCTTGATTTGACATTATAGATAGCGTCAAACCAGAACCATCCACTTCCCATGGCAGACATTATCAAATCCTCTCCCATCACGTCCGCCATCAGGTTATAAGCAATAATACCAAAGCACTGGTGGGTGTTGCCTGTTGTTGACCAGCCCGCGGTGTACATCGAGCGGTATATACCGTCAAGGGGTACAAGAGCCGAGTTTGCATTCGCCAACAACCCGGTACCCGACATCGAGTCGGTTGGAATAGTCTCTAACGCGTCATCTTGACATGAAGTAAAAGAGAACCATCCAAAAATACCAATTAATAGATATAGAAATATTTTTTTCATATTATCGTGATTTTAAATTTTACCTGTTGTTAGAAATTAATTTCAACACCTAATGAGAAGGTTTTATTGGGTGTATACGACCAGGTTGTACCACCGCTAAAGTTATATTGCGGATCCATACCTGGAAGGTGCGAGAACAGCGCTAAATTATCAACTGAACCAAACACCCTAACGCCATTGAGTTTGGCCTTATTAACAACCGATCTGGGAAGGGTGTAACCCAACGTGATGTTTTTAATGGCGAAATAAGACGCGTCAATTAAGAAACGATCGGTTGTCGTATTTGCACCACCCACTAAAATACGTGGCACGTCGGTTACATCACCCGGTTTTTGCCAACGACGAAGAGCGTGCGTATTCCAGTTGTTGTTATAGTACATGTTATTCATCGAACCGGCATACAATCCGTCATAAATTAGCCCACCAATCGAGTAGGTAGTAAGAACGGACAGTTCAATTCCTTTCCAATAAAGATTGGTGCCCAAACTTCCATACAGGTCGGGGATGCGATCACCTAAGTAGTACTTACTTCTTGAAGCATGCGCGTAGTCACTGCTTATGCGCTCGTTGGTAATATTTTCATCTTCATCTTTGTCATATACCCAATAGAGTTGTGCCCCGGTTGACGGATCAACCCCGGCAGATTTCGCCATGTAGAACGTGTTAATCGGGTTACCTTCTTTAATGCTATAGATACCGGAAATAATTTCCGGTGATTCTGATGTAAGTTTCAATACTTTATTCTTTACCGTAGAACCCATCCAGGTCAGTTCCCAACGAAGATCTTTGGTTAGAACTGGCAGTCCCCTTAATTCAAATTCGAAACCGCTGTTCTTCATATCTCCAACGTTAGCGTTGTAGCCGTTGAAACCGGTTGAAGTTGCCATTGGATAGCTTAACAACATATCATACGTTTTCTTGTTGTAGATCTCCGCGCTGATGCTTAAGCGGTTGTTAAGTATCGTGGCTTCAATACCGGTGTTAAAGTTGGCGTTTTTCTCCCAAGAGACCTCTTTGTTTTCAAGTGATGAAACCATTCCACCAATGCGGTTTGAATTGGCCCATGACAAATTGTAAAGACTTTGCCAAGCGTAGTAGCTTCCCAACGCGTCGTTACCTTGTTCACCGTAACTTAGTTTAAACGACAAGTTGTCAACCCAAGAGACATCTTGCATAAACGCTTCTTCGGATATCCGCCAGTTAGCACCCAGCGACCAGAAACTACCCCAGCGGTTGTCTTTGAAGAAGCGAGATGAACCGTCTGTACGGATAGAAGCTGAGAAGTAATACTTGCTATCGTAGTCATAGTTGAAGCGACCCAGCCACGACTCTATCCTGTAGTTATCCGTGTAAGAGTCGGCATCATAAAGCGTGGTACCGGGACGCAGTTCCATTATCCCATCAACCAGGTTGGTTTTACCAGCCGATAGGTATTCATATTTGTAGGCGTAATACTCGTGCCCGGCGAGAACATCAAAGCTATGCAAGTCAAAACTTCTGTTCCAGGTCAACAACTGGTTGAACGTATAGCTCTGCATACGGGTGTTATATCTAACAAGCAGACCCCCCGCATTCTTTTGGTTACCGTGATGCATGTTCATGTATCTCTTCTGATTATTCGTTCGATAATCAGTACCAAAGTTAATGGCAAGCTTTAACCCCTTGAATAGGCCAAAAGAGTCATTGTCTGAACCAAACACAACGCCGGTCCTTACCCCTGCCACGTCATGTTTTGTATCTGCCTTATCGTCCAACAAACCTCCGAGGGGGTTGAAGTCATTGTAACTACCCGGACGACCGGCCTCGCCGTAATCCAATTGACGTTCTCCTTTTTCATCCAACACATCATTTCCCGCTAAATCCTTTATGTACACGGGGAATAGGGGAGATGCAAATTGAGCCGAATACCAAACGTTTGAAATTGATGATCCGGTATAGTCGCTAAAATTTTGCATCGAGTGGGCAAGTGAGGAATTCAGGTTGAGAGAAAACCATTCGGTTACCGCGGTATTCACGTTCGAACGGACGCTATAACGCTGGAATGAAGTGTTCTGCAATATCCCCTCTTCATTCAAATAACCGAGGGAGACCATATACTGGGTTTTATCGGTTCCTCCACTTATAGACAATTGATGCTCCTGACGTGGAACATTCTCTCTAGTCACCGCGTCAAACCAATTTTCATACCATGCGGATTGAGCATCCGGATGAATCATTCCGGTCGTGGAATCAATCAGATCTGCCCACTTGTAGTTTTTAAACGGGTTATACAGCTCATACAACTCTTCCGTCCTACCACCTAAATAAAGCGCCAAAGAGTTTCTCGCCGCGGTTTCCCCTGCCTCCCATGAATAGCCTGAATCAAAAATGAATCCATTACGCAGCGACTCGTACGTCAATTGCACGAAATCTTGTTGACTGACAAGATCATATTTTGGAAGTGCTCTGGAAGACCAGCCTATTGTGCTTCTTAAAGAGACCGTGGCTTTACCTTCCCTACCTTTTTTAGTGGTAATCATGACAACCCCATTAGCACCGCGGGCACCATAAAGAGCCCCGGCTGAAGCATCTTTCAAAATGGTCAATGACTCTATATCCGATGGGTTAATTGAACTCAACGAACCATCAAACGGGATACCATCCACCACGTACAATGGGGTTTGTGACGCGTTAATCGAACCAAAACCACGAATAACAACGGAAGCAGAGGAGCCTGGTTGCCCTGAACCGGAGGTGGTTATTAAACCGGTACTCTGACCTTCTAACCCCTTGGAAATGTTGGTAATCGGGCGAAGCTCAAGTTTTTTACTGTCAATCACTGAAGCAGACCCGGTGAACGATTCTTTCTTAGCAGTACCATAGGCTACCACAATCACATCATCAAGCAGTCTCCTATCCACTACAAGAGTAACGTTCACCCTCGGGCTTACCGGCACCTCTTGGGTGACGTATCCCACGTAGGAGATAACCAGCGTTCCGTCTGACGGGGCCGAGAGAGTGAATACTCCGTTAGCATCGGTAACGGTTCCCTGAGTAGTACCCTGTATTAAAACACTGGCACCAAAAACAGATTCTCCATTCTCATCCACCACGGTACCCCGTACCTGTGTCTGAGCGGCCAGAAACCCTATTCCTATAAAGAACAGGGATAAAAACATGGCAAGTTTTTTCTTCATAAACTCTACTTTTTAATTAAACACTTTTATTGCTATTCGTTTTTTTCTTAAACACCGGAACACCACGCGTAAGTAAGGTATTCAGTACGCGGGTACCACACGGCGCTATTTTTAAGGCCAAAATACCTCATGCAAGCGTGACTCACCTGCAACTCACAAATATATATCTTTTTTTAAAAAAAAAGGATTAATTCGCTTTTTATTTTTTAAAAAAAGCGAATTAAACAGGTGAATGTGAAAGAGGTTGCCTCGGGGGAAACCCGAAACAGCCTCTTTCACGTTATCGTTCGTCGCAGCCGCGGGGTTTTTCATTCCAACACGTGCTATACGCTGCACAAGAGGTACAGTACGATGAAAAAAGTCCGCTTGACCGCGATCATGAACTCTACTCTATACCGAGCAGTTCGACTTCGAAAATAAGGTTCGAGAAGGGCTTGATAGTCCCACGGTCTTGCGACCCGTACGCCAACTCGTAAGGCACGTACAGGCGCCACTTCGACCCAACAGGCATCAGCTGCAACGCCTCGGTCCACCCGGCGATCACCTGGGTAACACCAAACGTGGAGGGTTCACCCCTCTCAACACTGCTGTCGAACACGGTATCATCAATTAGCGTCCCGTGGTAGTGTACCTTCACGCGGTCGGTTTCCGTTGGAACGGGGCCGCTCCCTTTCCGCAAGATCTCGTATTGCAGGCCACTGGGAAGCGTTACCACCTCTTCGCGCTTGGCGTTTTCGGTCATGAAAGCCTCGCCCTCGGCTATGCTTTCAGCATACTCGATCTTTAACTCCTCCTCCTTGCGAGCCATCTCGGCCGCTTGTGCTTTCTCCACCTCTTGCTGAAAGTAGGTGCTCGCGTCCATCGAACTGATGGCCAGTTGCTCGTTTTTCAACACGGATACCAAACCGGAAAGCAGCTGACCGGTGTTCAGCTTTTGCTCGCCCCCTTCGCCGTAAAGCAACTTGTTAACTTGCGGAAGCATCATCTGCGAGAATTGTGCCCCGATGCTCAACCCCTGCGCGTAAGCCGATTTCTCTTCCAGGTTAATCGCATCTTTCAAACCCTTGATAAACTGATTAAGCTGGGGAGCGTTCAACTTGTTCACGGAATCAATCTTCGCGGCCATCTCTTTCTGTAACGTCAGTTTCCCTAACGAGTCAGCTGCGGCAATGCGTACCTGGTAATCGTACTCGATGCTCGACGTGCTCGTTAAAACGCCATTTTGCTCCAGGAACTGTACCAGTCCCTGCTCGGCCATGCTTACCCCGTAGGCGTAAGAAACGCTATCAACCGCGTTCTTCAACGAGGCCTTAGGAGTGGATGCTCCTCCGCACGAGACCATCATCACTGAAATTACAGCAACTGCACCCAAGGTGCTTAACATTGTTTTCTTCATTGTTTTTTCATCTATTTAATAATGTACTTTTGGGGATTTACAACGGACAATTCACCCGCTTGTCTTCCCTTTTTGAAATTCAACCGACAAAGGTACAAATTTAACGCGAAACAAATACAAAAAGAGGTTACTATTCACTGGAAATCGCGATTTTTCTCGCGCAAGGTTTAGTTTTCGTCTCCAACTTTCATCGTAATATTTTTGTTACGTTTAAACAATTTTCAGGGTCATTTCCCCCGAATTCGGAATAAAAAGGCTATATTTGAGGAAAAGAGGATCATTCACACGTGAGTAGATTATAAAAAATTAAGTATATGAAAAAGAAACTGGTCGTTTTAACAGGTGCGGGCATGAGCGCCGAAAGCGGCATCGCCACCTTTCGCGATTCCGGGGGACTTTGGGAGCAGCACCCGGTGGAGCAAGTGGCCACCCCCGAAGGGTTCGCGGCGAACCCGGAGTTGGTACAGAAGTTCTACAATCAACGGAGAAGGGAGCTGTTGAACGCGAAACCCAACGCGGGACATATAGGGCTGGCAGAAATGGAGAAAGAGTTCGAGGTACACATCATCACGCAGAACGTGGACGACCTGCACGAAAGGGCAGGCAGCACGAACGTGTTGCATCTGCACGGCGAGCTGATGAAAGTGCGTTCCACGGGCGACCCGTCGCTCATCTACGAGGTGGACCCGTCCAAGCCCGACATACGGATGGGCGACAAGTGCGAGAAGGGATTCCAACTGAGGCCGCACATCGTCTGGTTCGGCGAAGCGGTACCCTTGATCCCCCGAGCGGCAGCCATCTGCCAGAAAGCAGATATTTTCGTGATTATCGGCACCTCTATGAACGTCTACCCCGCGGCGGGCTTGCTGGGCGATGTGCCTAGCCATGCGCCCGTCTATTTAATCGATCCCAAGGATGTCCGGACCTACCGTCGGGACGTGCGCCATATAAAAATGGGAGCGTCAAAGGGGGTGGAGGAATTAAGGAGGCTCTTGCGCGAAATTTGATATTTTTCAACTACTTTTGTATAAACAGTCGTGCAATAAATAATAGCATGCAAATGCAACGTGAATAACGAGAGGAGAGACCCGTGGGAAAGAAGTTAGCGGAAACGCCCATGATGCTGCAGTACGCCGATATCAAGAAGGAGCACCCCGATGCCATCCTGCTGTTTCGTGTCGGTGATTTTTACGAAACCTTTTCAGACGACGCCATTCTGACGGCAGAGATATTGGGTATCACGTTGACCCGAAGGGCCAACGGGGCAGCACACTTCGTAGAGCTGGCAGGCTTCCCACACCACGCGCTGGACACCTACCTGCCCAAGCTAGTAAGGGCCGGCAAGCGGGTGGCCATTTGCGACCAGTTGGAGGACCCGAAACTGGCCAAGAAGCTGGTGAAAAGGGGCATCACTGAGCTGGTGACGCCGGGAGTCTCCATAAACGACAACGTGCTGAACCACAAGGAAAACAACTTCCTCTGCGCGGTTCATCTCGACAAAAATAACCGGTTCGGCATCGCCTTCCTCGACATCTCAACCGGGGAGTTCCTAACCTCTGAAGGCAACCGTAACGATGTGGATAAACTACTCGCCAACTTCTCTCCCAAAGAGGTGCTGATAGAACACGGGAAAAGGAAAAAGTTCCAAGAACAGTTCGGTCATAACTGGCTGCTGTCGGAACTGGACGACTGGATATTCACCGAGAGCGCCAGCCGGGACAAGCTGCTGTCGCACTTCCAAACGAAAAACCTGAAAGGGTTTGGCGTGGAACAGCTGGAGGATGGCCTCATCGCCTCCGGCGCCATCTTGCACTACCTTGATATCACGAGGCACACCCAGGTTGAACATATCAACGCGCTCACCCGTATCGAGGAGGAGCGGTTCGTTCGGCTGGACAAGTTCACGGTGCGCAGCCTGGAGCTGCTTGCGCCAATGAACGAGGGGGGGAAAAGCCTGCTGGAGGTGCTGGACAAAACGATATCGCCCATGGGGTCAAGGCTGCTGCGCCGGTGGGTGGTATTCCCGCTGCAGGAAGTAGAGCCGATAAACAGGCGACTCTCCGTGGTGGAACATTTCTTCCGGGAACCACGACTGAAAGAACTGCTGGAAAAGCAGCTCTCGCTGATTGGCGACCTGGAGCGTATCATCTCCAAGGCGGCCGCTGGGAGAATATCACCCAGGGAGGTGGTACAGCTAAAAGTGGCGCTCACGGCTATCGTGCCCATCAAGGAAGCGTTCCTGGAGTCGGAAAATCCAAGCTTACAACAAATGGGCGAGCAACTGGACCCCTGCCTGCCCGCCCGCGACCGGATAGAACGGGAGATCATGCCCGATCCGCCCGCCCTCTTGAACAAGGGGGGCTACATCCGCGAAGGGGTAAACGAGGAGCTGGATGAACTGCGCAACATCGCGTACTCGGGGAAGGACTACCTGATGCAGCTGCAGCAGCGAGAGAGCGAAAAAACCGGTATCCCCTCCCTCAAGGTGGCGTTCAACAACGTGTTCGGCTACTACATCGAAGTGAGGAACACGCATAAAGAGAAGGTGCCACCCGAGTGGACCCGGAAGCAGACGCTGGTAAGCGCGGAACGGTACATTACCGAGGAGCTGAAAAAGTACGAGGAGAAAATACTGGGGGCAGAGGAGAAGATCATCGCACTGGAGAGCGAGATATACACCACGTTGGTCGAGAGCCTGCTCCAGTACATCCCTGCCATACAGGCCAACGCCAACGCCATCGCGCGGGCC
Source organism: Fermentimonas sp. (assembly GCA_033808735.1). Lineage (GTDB taxonomy): Bacteria > Bacteroidota > Bacteroidia > Bacteroidales > Dysgonomonadaceae > Proteiniphilum. Next base: position 17,689 of record JAPXNA010000008.1, on the reverse strand, counting down.
GACTGCCTGCTCTCGTTCGCGAACGTGGCACGGGAGAACCGGTACATACGGCCGGAGGTGAACGAGTCGGACGTGATCGAGATCAAGAACGGGCGACACCCGGTAATCGAACTACAACTCCCCCCTGATGAACCCTATATCGCAAACGACACCTACCTGGATAGTGATACGCAACAGATCGTTATCATCACGGGCCCCAACATGGCGGGGAAGTCGGCCTTCCTGCGACAAACCGCGCTCATCACGCTGATGGCGCAAATCGGTAGCTTCGTGCCGGCAGAATCGGCCAAGATCGGGGCGGTAGACAAGATTTTCACCCGGGTGGGAGCATCTGATAACATCTCCATGGGCGAATCGACCTTCATGGTAGAGATGAACGAGGCGGCCAACATCCTCAATAACCTCTCATCGCGCAGCTTGGTCCTGTTCGACGAGCTGGGAAGGGGTACCAGCACCTATGACGGGATATCCATCGCCTGGGCCATCGTGGAGTACATCCACGAGCACCCGGAGATACGGGCGAAAACGCTCTTCGCCACCCACTACCACGAGCTGAACGAGATGGCTAAATCGTTCAAACGGGTAAAAAACTACAACGTGGCCATAAAAGAGGTCGACAACAAGGTGATCTTCCTTCGGAAGCTGGTGCCGGGTGGAAGTGAACATAGCTTTGGTATCCATGTGGCCCAGATGGCCGGGATGCCGCCAAGTATCACCCAGCGGGCCGAGGCGATCCTCGCGCAGATGGAGGCGGCCAACCGGAAAGACGAGATAAGAAAACCGTTGCGCGACTTCGTGGAGAAGCGAGAGGGGTACCAACTGAGCTTCTTCCAACTGGACGACCCCGTGCTGAGCCATATTCGCGACGAGATAATAGACCTCGATGTGAACAACCTCACCCCTATAGAGGCGCTGAATAAACTCAACGATATAAAGAAGATACTTAAGGGCAAGTAGTCCGTTACCCATAAACCGTACCGCACTGTACCGTGAGTCCACAAGGTTGGGTACAAGGTAGCCATATTTGACAAAGCTAACCTAAATAGCCCAGCACCGGGATACAGACCAGCCGCGGCGCAATTAAACGAGAACAAGGAATGTACGACGCAACCAATTTTCAGGATAATCCCCGTCGCGATAGCCAACACGTGGGACGCTTAGAGGTGATCTGCGGGTCAATGTTCTCCGGCAAAACCGAGGAGTTGCTAAGACGACTGCGGCGCGCGAAATTCGCGAAGCAACAGGTGGAGATATTCAAGCCGGCGATGGACACGAGGTACTCCGCGGCCGAGGTGGTGTCGCATGACCGGAACACCATCCTCTCCACCCCGGTGGAACATTCGAGCAACATCTTGCTGCTCTCTTCGGAGGCGGAGGTGGTGGGGATTGACGAAGCGCAGTTCTTCGACCAGGGGTTGGTGGACGTCTGCCTGCAACTGGCCGACCAAGGGACAAGGGTAATCGTGGCGGGACTCGATATGGATTTTAAACGGAACCCTTTCGGCCCCATTCCCGCGTTGTGCGCCGTGGCAGACGACGTGACGAAAGTGCACGCGATCTGCGTGGAGTGCGGGCGACTGGCCAACTACTCGCACCGACTGGTGGAGAACGATAAGCAGGTGCTGCTGGGTGAAACCGAAGAGTACCGACCCCTTTGCAGAAAGTGCTACTTGCAAGCAACGGCTAAATATCGTCTGAAACCAAGATGATTAAAGGAAAAGTTAACCGGGAATTTAATTGAATCACCGAACAAGTTACCGATTGAGTCAACGGACGAATCACCGAATGAATGGTTCAATGAATAAGCAACCCTAGTGACAACCAAACCAACAACCAAATCTCTAATAGGGTGATTAAACCTCTTTGCCAAAAATCACTCTAAGCAGACAAGGTTCCATTCGCTGAACCATCAAAATTGGAATAATCACATAAAAAAACCAAATTATGAAACGTAAAAAACTGTTTGCCGCGGGACTCCTTATCGCGACGTTCACCATCTTCACCACCACGTTGAACGCGCAGAGTTACAAGACCGCGTTTGGTATTCGGCTAGGGTACGAAAACGGCTTAACGCTGAAACACTTCATCGCACCATCCAGCGCCGCGGAATTCCTCCTTTCCGTGTCGCCCCGCCATTTCCAATTAACGGGATTGTACGAATACCAACAACCGGTACCAAATGCGCCGGGACTGGACTGGTACGTGGGTATCGGCGCGCACCTCGGCAGCATCTACCACGAAAAAGAGCACTATAAAAGCTCGTTCCTGATTGGGGCCGACCTGATCGGGGGACTCGAGTATACCTTCCCCAGTGCGCCTTTTAACCTGTCACTCGACTGGAAACCCGCGTTCAACTTCTCGAACGACTACAACGACTACTGGTACAGCGGGTTCGCGCTTAGCTTGCGGTACACGTTCAGGTAACACGAAAAGGCAGAACGCGGAAGCCACACGTGGTATCGGGACTCGAAAATCGCTTCAAGCCACGCGAATGAGATGGTATTACCCAAGAGGGATATACTGCATTACGTGGTGTGGCGTAATAATCCAACGACCGCATTAAATACCCAAAGAAGCGAGCGATATAACGTTCACGCCATCTGGGCGGGTATGGCTAAGGCCCGTACCCACGATGATATTCAACGACTTAGGCTTTCTGACCCTTTTCTCATCGAGTCGATTGACCATCGCCTTCAAGTTAGACGCGGCCTCGTCAACCCTCCCCATGCCAAGTTTCACCTCGAACGCCGCCCAGTCGCCACTCCGCTTTTGAACAATCGCATCCACCTCCAAGCCGGTAGAATCGCTGTAGTGAAACACGCGAGCATCACTCGCTTGGGCGTAAACGCGTAGGTCGTGCGTAACAAGCGACTCGAAAAGAAACCCGGTAAACTCGACATCCCTGAGCAACATCGATTTATCGGCTCCCAACGCGGCCACCGCCAGCGAGGGGTCTGTAAAATGCCTTTTCGGCGATTTCCTTAACGCGGCAGATGAACGGAGGTGTGTGTTCCACGCGGGCTGATCCTCGATGATCATCAATCGCTCCAAGGCGTTCAAGTAATCATCTACCGTGGGGCGGGACATCGTTTCATTCCCGTTATCCTTGATGTCCTTCACGATCGTAGTCTTGGCTACCATCGTAGCGGTGTGTCGGGCCAGCGACCGGAAGATATTTTTCACTTTCAATGGATCGCGCTTTACGTTCGATACACGCCTCATATCACTCTCCGCTATTAAATCCACGTAAGCGCGATTCACCAACAACGCCTCATCTGTCGAAGAGGAGAGCAAACCGGGCCACCCACCTCTAATCAACCTTTCAACGATGAGTTCCAGGTCAACAACGGCGTCAGATAACTCGATCACGTTATCGGTCAACAAGCTGTTTAGGCTAATTTCACCGGAGGAGTATCCCAACTCCTGCCACGACATGGTTCGCATATCCACGGTCGTGAAACGCCCGGCTCCCGAGTGCAGGCGGACATCGTCATCGGGAGTAGAAGAACCGGTAAGAATGAACTGAGATTTTGCCTTACGGGCATCGATCTCGTGCCTAATGTAGTTCCAAAGGCGAGGCTGCTCCTGCCACTCATCTATTAAACGGGGAGTCTCACCAAGCAGCAACCGACTGGGATCAACATCCATCATGTAAGGCACCTGCTCATCTTGATCAACCCTTAGCACGCTAGCCGATAACCGCAACCCGGTTTCCGTTTTCCCACACGCTTTGGGACCACGAATCAACACGGCACCCGAAGCGTTCAACTTACCCCTTATCTCCTCCTCAACCAGACGATTTACATAATTCATAATAGACCGATTTTGCATTTATGAAAACAGCTGCTTATGCTTTAAAACAGTTTTGCTTTACACTTTCAAGAAATCCTTCTTTACATTTTCCAACACTTTTGCTTTACACTTTAGGGAAGCCTTACTTTACATTTTCAAGAAACTTTGCTTTACATTTCCCAAAGATCATGCTTTACTTTTTCACCCATTTTGACTTACGGCTTTTAAAACATCTTCACTTTACATTTTTCAACCGTTTTACTTTACAAAAATAGAAAAAACAAAGCAATGTGCAAAACAGTTTTCACTATGTGGTTTCGTGCAAAATGCCTATTTTCGCGGTATGCAAGAGGCGAAAAAGCATAGCGCACCCGATTTGTTGGGCCAGCTGAACAAGGCGCAACGAAAAGCCGTGGAGTTTTGCGAGGGCCCATCGCTCGTGATCGCGGGCGCCGGGTCGGGCAAAACGCGGGTGCTTACCTACAAGGTGGCTTACCTGTTGGAGCAGGGGCTCCCCCCGTACTACATCCTCGCCCTCACCTTCACCAATAAGGCGGCGAGGGAGATGAAGCGAAGGATCACCGACCTGGTGGGCGAGAAACGTGCCCGCGGGCTATGGATGGGTACATTTCACTCCATCTTCGCACGCATCCTGAGAATTGAAGCAGAGGCCATCGGCTACCAGTCGAACTTCACTATTTACGATGCCGGTGACTCGCTGAACCTCGTCAAGCTCATCATCAAGGAGATGGGACTCAACGACAATAGGTACCGACCGGGAGGGGTGCACTCCCAGATATCAAGGGCCAAAAACAACCTGATTACCCCGGCGATGTACGCCTCGAACCAAGAGATATTGGACCACGACTACAAAACGGGGCGACCGGATCTGTTCGAGGTTTACCAGCGTTACCAGAGCCGGTTGAAACAAGCGAACTGCATGGACTTCGACGACCTGCTGATGCAGACCAACCTCCTCTTTAGAGACCACGAAGAGGTGCTTGAAAAATACAGGAACCGCTTCCAATACATCCTGGTGGACGAGTACCAGGATACCAACTCCGCGCAACACCGCATCGTGCGGCAACTGGCCCACGTACACCAGCGAGTATGCGTGGTGGGGGACGACGCGCAAAGCATCTACTCGTTCCGCGGCGCCAACATCGATAACATCCTCTCCTTTCAAGCCAGCTTCCCCAACACGAAGGTGTTCAAGCTGGAGCAGAACTACCGCTCCACGCGCAACATCGTGAACGCGGCCAATAGCCTGATAAAGAAGAACAGTAAGCAAATCTACAAAGAGGTGTTCTCAAAAAACGAAGAGGGGGAGAAGGTGGAGGTGATCGAAACCTTCTCCGATTTCGAAGAGGGGCTGGTGGTCGCCAACAAGATCGCGCACAAACGACTGGAAGAGCATGTCCCCTACAGCGACTTCGCCATCCTCTACCGAACCAACGCGCAATCGCGTATCTTCGAGGAGTCGCTGCGCAAGAAAAACATCCCCTACCGCATCTACGGGGGGTTGTCATTCTACAACCGGAAAGAGATCAAAGACGCGATCGGCTACTTCCGCCTCATCGTGAACACGGGCGATGAAGAGGCGTTCCGGCGCGTGGTCAACTACCCGAAGCGGGGTATCGGCGACGCGACCGTGGGAAAGATAACCGCGGCCGCGCAACAGCATGGGGTGAGCCTCTGGGAGGTGCTATCGGCCCCGCTGGAGTATAACCTGGAGGTAAACACGGGGACGGCCAATAGGCTCGCTAACTTTCACGAGTTGATCAACGACTTCATCGAGAAGAACGATAGGCTAAACGCGTTCGAACTGGCCCAGGAGGTGATCAGGGAAAGCGGCATAGAGAACGAAGCGTACAACGACCTGAGCCCGGAGGGGGTGAGCCGTGAGCAAAATATCCAGGAGCTGCTCAACGCGATGAACGAATTCGTGTCGACCCGACAGGAGGAGGGTAACGAAGAGGTGTCGCTGGTTGATTTCCTGTCGGAGGTGTCGCTGCTGAGCGACCAGGACACGGACAAAGAGGCCGAGGTGGAGAAGGTGACGATGATGACGGTTCACGCGGCCAAGGGACTGGAGTTCAATCACGTGTTCGTGGTAGGCATGGAGGAAGACCTCTTCCCCTCGGGCATGGCGTTATTGGAACCTCGGGGTGTGGAGGAGGAGCGGCGGCTCTTTTACGTGGCCATCACCCGAGCGAAAAAGACGTGTGCCATCACGCACGCCAAAAACCGCTTCCGAAACGGGACCACCTACCCCGCCAGAAAAAGCCGCTTCCTGAGAGATATCGACCCCCGTTTCCTCTCGATGAACGATACACGTGTAGGCAGTGACACCAGACGAAGTGAATCCAACGATGGCTTCTGGGGATCGCTGCGGGCAGAACAACAGCAGCGTGAGGGGGGCTACCGGGGAGGGGCAAGCGATTGGAGCGAGGAAACCCGACAATGGAAACCAAGGCAACAAAGAGACACCACCCAACCATGGGAAAAGGGTCGGGTCACCCCGAAGGGGATGAAGCCGGTGGCAAGCACCACCCCGTCGAAACCCTTGTCTAAAGAGGCGCAAGCCCTGGAGAAAGGCGACGTGATTGAACATGAACGGTTTGGAAGGGGCGTGGTCACCTCCATCGAGATGAGCGGCAACGACCGTCGCGCGTTCGTAGAGTTCGAATCGGCCGGTAGGAAGCAACTGTTGCTCAAGTTCGCCAGGTTCAAAATCATCGAATCTTCCCCTTGAAAATTCCCATTTATCATAAATTTTTGCTATTTTTGGACTTTCGGAAACTCCGCGAGTTCAAAATCATTCATATAATTACTTAATTCAATGACAAAAAGCGCATTACAAGTTGCAAGGGCGAGCTACAAACCCCAAATGCCCCACGTGTTGAACGGCCATGTTGCCATCAAGCAAGGTGCTGCCACCGAAGCGGTACGTGACCAAGAGGAGATACAAAAGCTGTTTCCCATCACGTACGGTAGACCCATCGTTCAGTTCGTGGAGTCGAGCGAGCCTTCAAAGGTCGATGGCCCGGTCAACGTGGGGGTCATCCTTTCCGGGGGCCAGGCACCCGGTGGTCACAACGTGATCGCGGGGATATTCGACGGGATCAAACGGCTCCATGCCGATAGCAGGCTCTACGGCTTCCTCCTGGGACCCGATGGCCTGATCAACCACAAGTACATGGAGCTGACCGCCGATATCATCGACGAGTATCGGAACACCGGCGGGTTTGACATCATCGGTTCCGGCAGGACGAAATTGGAAACGAAAGAGCAGTTCGACAAAGGCCTGGAAATACTGAAAAAGCTGTCAATTAAAGCATTGGTGATTATCGGGGGCGACGACTCCAACACGAACGCGTGCGTGCTGGCCGAGTACTACGCGTCCATCAACGCGGGTGTTCAGGTAATCGGTTGCCCCAAAACGATCGATGGCGACTTGAAGAACGAGCAGATCGAGACCTCCTTTGGCTTCGACACGGCGTGCAAAGTCTACTCAGAGCTGATTGGCAACATCCAGCGCGACTGTAACTCCTCTCGCAAGTACTGGCACTTTATAAAGGTGATGGGGCGTTCTGCCTCGCATATCGCTCTTGAGTGTGCGCTACAAACGCATCCCAACGTCTGTATCATCTCGGAAGAGGTGGCCAAGAAAGAACAATCACTCAACGATATTATCGACTACATCGCCGGGGTGATCGCCAAACGGGCGGAAAGGGGATGGAACTTCGGAACTGTCATTATCCCCGAAGGGCTGATCGAGTTTATCCCCGCGATAAAGAGATTGATCGCGGAGTTGAACGACTTCTTGGCGCATAACCAAGAGGAGTTCGACCGAACACCCCAAACGGAGAAACAGGAGTACGTGATCAGTAAGCTCTCGGAAAAGAACGCGGAGATATATGCCAGCTTACCAGAGAACGTGGCCCGTCAATTAACGCTCGACCGTGACCCGCACGGGAACGTGCAGGTGTCACAGATCGAAACGGAAAAACTGCTGGTAGAAATGGTGAAGAAACGGCTCAACACCTGGGCGAAAGAGGGGAAGTATGCCGGCAAGTTCGCCGCCATCACCCACTTCTTCGGATACGAGGGAAGGTGTGCGGCACCGTCCAACTACGATGCCAACTACTGCTACTCGTTAGGCTACGCGGCCTCCATGCTAATCGCTTCCGGCAAGACCGGTTACATGTCTTCCATACGCAACACTACCGCCCCGGCTACCGAGTGGATCGCTGGCGGCATACCCATCACCATGATGATGAACATGGAGCGGCGCCACGGTGAGATGAAGCCGGTAATTCAAAAAGCGCTGGTGGAGCTTGAGGGGGCACCCTTCAAGTACTTCGCGAGCCATCGCGACAAGTGGGCAGTCGAAACCTGTTACGTCTACCCGGGTCCCATCCAGTACTTTGGACCGACCGAGGTTTGCGACGAGCCAAGTAAGACACTGCAACTGGAGCAGAAAGGAGCGATATAGATAATAAAGATAGACGAAATGCAACAGGGGAATAATACTCCCTAGTTTTACATAACAAACCGGGTGAGCGGCTAACGCCGCTCACCCGGTTTGTTATGAATTGCTAATTTGCTAACTGCCTTTTTTGTCGTTGCTCGCCAAAAACACAAGCATGTGTCGCCATTATTTCATTGACGATAATTTCCTGATTTCTCTATCGCTCAACGCACGCTTGTAAAGCCTGAGTTCACGCATGCGACCACTGAAGTAGTCATTAGCGCCAAACCCGATCTTAAATGGAGACTCATTATCAAGGTTAAACTTTACCGAATCCGGGGTATCTGTTTTACTCACTATTTTTCCGTTTACATATAATTTCAAGTTCTGTTTTGTCTTTACTGCTGTAATATGCTGCCATCCTTCTTTTAAGCTTCCTGCCATTGAAACTGATTTCCCGGACTCGTGCGAAAAGATTTTTCCAGACGGGAGTGTGCTGCAAAATACTTTCCCGTTATGTTCCGCCATAGTCCATGCCCGCCTGTATTTTACATCTGGTGTCCTATCGAGCTGATCCAGACGAGTCCAGAGAGTATCTCCCTCATATACGTACACTTCGGCCAAAGGAAGTGTTCCTCCTAACATTTGCCCGTTATATGTTATCATCCCCATCACTTCCAGTTCATTTCCTAACCGTCCCACATCACTCCATTTGTTGATGCCATCGAAGCGATATACCCTTCCGCTAGGCCAGGTGGCCGAGTACAGACACCCTTCATAAATATTAAAACCGTAATTTTGGGTATTATCTCCTACCTGCCCGCAGTCTTCCCATTCGCTACCGTTGTAACGGTAAACATGTCCATTATCCCAACTTGTGGTGTAGAGGTAACCGTCATGAACGGCCATGTTTACCATTCTAATTCCCTGTGGGTTGTCTAACCTTATCCAGTTGTTGTCCCCGTCATATTGGAAGAAACCGGGCGGGGCATACATGGAAGTAGCATGAAGTTTCCCGTTATACAGCACCAAGCTCCCAACACATTCTACTCCCGGTAGTTGACCGATTTCTATCCAGCGATTTGGTTCTTCAAACCGAAATACTTTTCCACCCGGTGTACTGTTTTCTGAATCAGGGAGGGATGATCCACCGGTTCTATAATGGCCTGTTGCGGCATACAATGTATCATCCATGACCGCGAGAGCCGTTACACTGTTAGATTGGTCGGGGACTCCACAATCTATCCACCGGTTTTTAGCAGCATATTTAAAAACTTTTCCCGATTCGTTGGCACCAGTTTGGCATACACCGGTATAAAGTTCACCCTTGTATTCGGCCATGGCAAAGGCAAGAAGCGCATTACCCGGACGTCCTTCATCTATCCATGGCGTTGATTGCGCATCATCAATACCGAAGACGAGTTGTTTGTAACTGGATTGACTCGTGGGAGAAGTATTACTTTTCAGGCTGAGATGGAACCCTTTTCTTTTCTTCAAATCGTACTGGCTGATGATGTCACCAGGAAAATCGTTCGTAATAGCATCAGTATACACCCATGCCGATATGCTGAAATCGTTTTCTCCCAGTTGCAGTTGCCTGGTAGCGGGAACCTCAATCCAGGCGCTTTCACCATCGAATAGGGCTGCCGCTTTGCCGTCCGGCATCGCGAAGTTATCAAAAGAAAGAGAACCGTGCACATTGGACGGTGTCCTGTTTATAGAGTAATCTCGAGTTTCACCGGCAAGTTTCCAATACGCGGCAAGCTCGCCATGGGGTGGCTGCCCACGGTCACTTCCCTGGGTAAGGCAAGAAGAAAAAATAAAAAAAGAGGACAAGGCTATTACAATAAAATTGATATAACCCATAATTATTGTTATTTACAATAAATATTCTAGCTGGATTCGTGATCTAATAAAGGAACCTGAAAGCAAATTTAGTGTTCACTGGACTAGAAGAACTTGTAACGGTTATCCTCAACACCCAAAGTATTCTTCAACACCTCGATCGACTGCATTTGCAGGCGGTACGCGTTGTTGCTCATCATGTTGTTCTTTTGCTCGCGTGCGTCGTAAATCACCTCCTCTTGGTCTTGGGTGCGGTTCACTACCGTTGCAACGTAAACACCCATATTTCCTTTCACAGGTCCCGTGATCACGTTCTCTGGTGCGAAAGCGGATATGCCGCTTAGCACCGGTTCAACCCCTATACCGGTGATATTACGCGTAGTAAAGTTCACGAAACGCACCGTATCCATCGTGCCATTCATGGCGGCAGCGTACGCATCCATCGAGGTGAGTCCCTGACTTTCGAGCTCCTCAATGACATGCTGGGCTTTCTTCTCATTTACGAGCTGCATTCGGATGCCATCTGAAACTTCAGAGAGAGGGGAATAACCCGCGGGAATCACCTGATCCACGCGCGCAACGATCCGCGCATTGGTCAGGTCGAACTTTTTCACGCTCCCCGCTTTAGTTTCGTTAGCGGCCCAGGTAATCACCTGGCGCGAGTTGGGTATCTGGGCCAAGGTAAAATCGTTGGCCGAGAAGGTCATGTTGGGCATTACCATGTAGCCTCCTTCGGAGGCCAGTTCCGTGAAGTTAGCCCCAACATTGTCGGCCGACACCAACTGGTTCAACTGGTTATCCACGTTGTTTGAGGTCTTTTCGCTCGGTACCACCGGCATGTTAACAACCGCCAGCTTGTACTTTGTGACCGGTCGGGTTTTCTCCTCCACCTGGATAATGAGCTGTTGCCCAGGTACCGAAAGCTTCACCAATTCACCTACCGATGAGCTGAAAATGGAGCGAACCGATTCCACACCCAGCGAAATCAAGTCGATCTCCCTGGCCCAACCCACTTCACCACCGTTGGAGGAGGGGTTCAAACTGTTGGCCACTTCAGCGAACGGCTCACCCCCGCGGAGCACGTTGTACAAGCTGTCCACAAGATGGGCGACCAGTGAATCTTGCCCCACCATAGAAGCGTTGGGGATCGCTATCAGCCTAAACCGGACTGAATCGGGTGCCACCGTCTTATCGATCAGCTTACAAACCTGATAGGTATCCTCTTCGCGCACAGGCCCATACATGTCGTTGATGGCCGCGGTTCGGACAAAATCGAGTTGCGATGGTGTAAACATCTGTTCGCTCATGAACACGTCCCGGTAGGGGGTATCAGAGTAATCAGCCACCACCACGGCGGGGTTAGCAGCCTCCATGAGCTGGTCATATGCCACGCGTGACTCCGCTTCCACCTCCGCGAAATCCTCATCACTCGGCACGATTTCCTTCATGAAGTAGGTCAGTTTCACCAGTGGGGCATCCAGCCGATACATCTCCTTATGTTGATCGTAAAACGCCTTTACCTCCTTATCGGTTACCAACGCGAGCGAATCGGCTACCGTAAAGAAATTCTTCATCGTGTAAGCGATATCCGCGTTCTGCCTTGACAGGTCGAAATGGGCCTTCGCCTCCACGTCGTTGACCGCTACAGCATTAGAGAGCAGTGATATATACTTCTCTTCCAGCCGTTGCATTTTTACCATATCTTCGATAAACAGCCACAACGATTTGTACTGATCCACCACGGCTTGCTCTTGCAGGTTGGGGCTAACTGTATTGACCACGTTGAGGAACTCGACAAGCGCGTTACGGCTAAAGAAACCGGTCTCGGGGTTGACGAAAAAGGGCAGTTGCTGCAAGATGGGCGAGATAAACTCCCCATGTACCAAGTCATTCATCTCGGCTTTCGATACGACCAACCCCAACTTCTTCGTTTGATCGCCCAGTAAACGTTCACGCACCACCTGTTGAAACACGGCCTCCCGTATTTGCGAGGAGATATTCTCATCAAGGGAAGATTGCCCGCTTACCATCTTTTGGAACTCTTCAAATTGGGTAATCTTGTCGGCATATTGCTGCGTGGTAATCACCTCACCGTTGACCACGAAAGCCCTGTCGCGCGCTTTCCCCATGAAAGTGGATCCGGAAGTGAGCAAGTCACCCAATATAAAGGCCAGCAACGCGAAGCCCACCACGATAATCAAGAGTACACCTTTGTCTCTAATCTTCTGTAAAGTAGCCATTTATGAGTTTATTAGTATGTTTACACGTTTAATAGACGGATTATCTAAACAAGGCCGCAAAGATAACAAAAATAAAGGATATAACCTGTTCTTACCGCCAAAAAGTAATCGCGAAAGATGCCTACCCCGGGGAATCGTTACCCTTTTGCCCTTCCGTTATCAAGCGTACCACCTCGATTTTCCGGGCGGTTACCTTCAATATCTTGAAAATGTTCTTCCCTATGGAGATAGTTTCGTAAGCTTTTGGGAAACGCCTCGCATGATGTAGTATGTACCCGGCCACGGTCGAATAGTCGTCCGACTCCGGTAGATCCAGGCCGTGCTCCTCGTTCAGGTAGTCGATCTCTACTCGCCCCGACATTACGTACTCATTTTCCCCCTCCTGCTTCACGAACTTCGATTCCACGTCATACTCATCCTCTATCTCGCCGAAGATCTCCTCCACCAGGTCCTCCATCGTAACGATGCCAGACGTGCCGCCAAATTCGTCCACCACCACGGCAATGCTCCTTCGCTGCTGCATCAGGTCGCTCATAAGCTGGTTAGCCTGCATGCTTTCCGGCACGAACGAAACGGAGGCCACGTTATCGACCCAGTCACTCGGATTGTTAACTATCTCCCACATATGGATGTAACCCACGATATCATCGATATCGTCCTTGTAAACTAAGATTCGCGATAGCCCCGTCTCGATAAACGTCTCCTTTAGCGTCTCCAAATCAGTCTCGATGCTGACCGCCACGATTTCCGGCCTGGGAACCATACAGTCCCGTGTCTTCATGGTAGTGAAATCAAGGGCGTTGCGAAATATCTTCACCTCCGAGTCCACCTCTCCCCCCTTCGACATATCGTCGATGCTCTTCTTCACGTAGGCATCCAACTCCCCTCTCCCGTACACCTGCTCTTCCACGCGTGACGAACGAACGCCGAACAGGTACAAAATACCCCTGGAGATCACCTCAAAAATTTTCACCACGGGGTAAAAGAGCAGGTAGAAGAAGAAAGCGGGCACGGCGAAAACGCACACCCAGGCACCCGCGTTCTTGGTAAACAGCACCCTCGGGATAAACACGTCGATCAGCAGGAAGGTGAAGGTGACAAAGAGTACCACGAGCAGCATAACCCACCCTACACCCATATCACCGGGCAACACCTTGTAGTAAGCTAGTTGCAGGGTAAAGTAAACAAAGCAGACCAGCACGATCCCCTTTGCCACGATAAGCAAGAAGAGAAACTGCCGGGGATGTCGGTAAAGGGTGTTGAGCATGCAATGATACACCCCTTTCTCTTTTTTGGTGACGGCATAACGAAGCTTATCGGATGTCACGAATGCCGTTTCGGTCCCCGAGAAGAAGAGCGACATCACCAAAAGTGCAACCCACCACCCTATCATACAAGAGCTTGTCATCCTTTACCCCCCTCGATTATCTCCTCGCCTTTACAAGATTTATAATTATTGACAAAACTTCTCATTCTTAATCTTCCTCCGTTTCATTCTCGGTTTTTATTTCAGCTGGAATAACGGAACTGATTCGTTCGAAGCCCACGGAATCGACCCGAAGGGAACTAGCCGAATCGGGGATGGCAGGACTACGCACCTCTTCACTCGTTGGAAGAAGCGTCACCCCCGTTTCGGTCGAGTCAACCCGTACGGAATCGGGCTGCTCCACCAATGGGAGACGACCATCATGAGGTCTGAAAATACGGAAGTCGGTCATCTGTTGATTCGATTCAAAACCATAGCCGCTTAGTCGTGCGTCCCCCTGTTGAACCTCGATGTACGCATCGGAATAGACACGTGCATTCTCACGATCCCAGAAAAGCTCATCGCTGTCGAACACATCGCCCCTCAAGTTCTCGACATGCACGTTTTTCTTTAACCGCAGCAGGTTCTGGTTAACGTAAAACCAGGCGGTATCGGCCTCCACGATCGACTCGATCTCAAAGTCAGGCGTGAACTGCTCCACGTAGAGACCTTCGGGGAAGAACCAATAAGGCTCCTTGGCCTTATCAAATACCATCCAGACGTCGTACACCATCTTGTAACGCGTGATACCAGAATCAGAAACCAGTTGAGAACCCTCATCGGTAGTCAACGACGGCACCAACTCCGGGTCATACGAAAAGACGACCAGGTTCTCGTTCTTCTCTTTACACGAAGCCAATTGCAACACAGCGGCAACCATCACGACGAGACGTAACAGAAGCCGTTGGTATTTTTTTATGGGGTGTTTCCGTTTCAATGGTTATTGCTCCTAAGAAATAGCCAATTGCGCCTAGATGACACGTGGCTTATGGCTAATGAAACTGCCGCTTGAAAAACCAAAACTCGTTGATGTTCATGCTTACCGATATCTTGAACATATCCTGCTTGATCATGTAATCGGTATCGGGATGTTGCCTGGTATAGCCGAACCCGATGTTAACCATCGAAACGTGCCCGGTCCTCAGGTCGTGCATGGGCAAGCCCAAACCGAGGTTCACACCCAGTTCCTTATAGCTGCCAATCCCGATCTTTTGATCGCTTCGGGTGGGGTTGAAAACATTCACGTTCACGTAGGAGTTACCGTACGACAAGCCACCTCTGAAACGAACCCGTTGAAAAAAGTCCGGGCTGTAGGGATCTGCCACGTACTCAAACCCGGCATTTACACGAAAGACGTTGTTAAAACGCTCATCTTTCGTCAGCTCGTCCAGCTTATCGGGGTATGCCATTCCTTCCCACCCCTCGTAGGTTCCATCCAGTCCCACCAGCAGGTTGGTGGTTTGGTAGGTGATCCCCACGCCGAGCGTGTGCGGCAGGTTGAACTTGGCATCCCGAAGCGTATCGGTCATTAGCACCTGGGCAGGCGACTGCCACGGGTTTTGATAGGGATCACTCACGTAGAGTTTCTCAGATGGGGTCACATCGGTGCTCATATGGACTTGCGGGGAGTAGACCAAGCCTAGGGTGACCGATTTAGTCCGGCTCACGGGATAGGTCAGTTGAATGCCCAGATCATACTTCATATCACGAATGGAAAATTCCCGCTTGGTTTCACCCACCAGCGCACTGGAAGCAGCGCTCCGCGGAATTACCACGCTGCTGTGCGAAAAGTTCCCGAAGAGATAAGAGAGGTTGGCCCCTACCGAAAGGTACCGCAACGGTTCCCAAGCCGCCCCAACGTAAATCTGGTTTAGCCCCCCTGTTCCGCGGTACGCCTCGTTGTACTGGATGTTGGATAACGAACGTCCCGTGCCAAAGTTGTAACCCACCTTGGAGTAGGGCAGAAGTCCAACGCTTGCCCCCATCTTCCGGAACAGCGGAAACTGGATGGCCACGTAATCGAAGTTCCCGTTATAGAAATCCTGCTTGTTGATGCCATCGTTCAAGCGGGAATAGTGTCCCGATATTCCAAAATCGAAAATAAACGTGAGGGAGTCCAGTTTCGAGTATGAAGCGGGGTTCCCGGGGTTTACATGTTGGCTCCGGCGAAGTCCATAGCTGATACCGCCCATCGACTCCGAAGCGCCCACGGAGGGTTTCACCAACAGGCCGTACCCATACCTCCCGTAGGGGGAGTTAGAACCCACTTGTTGAGCATGCAACAAAGGGGCAATCATTAGAAGGGCGATCAGCAACAAGTGACCTTTTATCCTACTATTCATCGCTATCCGATATAAAGTAATATACAAAGATGAACTTTTTTCGCGACGCCACCAACAACGCCACCCCGTCATCGTGTTAAAAAGTTAAAAGTTTAAAGATTATAAACGATTGTTGTAGCGGTTATAGGAAACCATCTCTTGCAAGGGCTTGCGTTTCTTGACTCTCAGCGGTTGCGCGCTGTAACCGATGGCGATGTCTAACCAAACCCTTTTACTATCAGGGATAGAAAGAAGCGCCCTCATCTTTGGCTCGTTAAACCAACCCAGGATACAGGAACCCAGCCCCTCGGCGTGGGCGGCCAGGACGATATGCGCGGCGATGACGCCAAGGTCCATCTGGGCATAATCCTTCCGTTTTATCCACCCCCCTACCCCGGAAGTGAGGTTCACCTTCTCCTCCACCAGGACGATATGCACCGGTGCCTGTTTGGTGAAATGATTCATGCCCAGCGCCCTCGCGGAGGTCGCATCGGCCACCTTGTTCTTCAGTTCCGGATCGTCTACCACGATCAAGTGCCATGGCTGGGCGTTACATGCCGACGGGGCCAATCGCGCCGCTTCCACGATCCGTTCAATTTTTTCCTTTTCCACAGGTCGTTCGGTATCGAAAGCCCGAACGCTCTGTCTCGTGGTTACAAATTCAAGAAAATCCATCTTACTCCTTCTCTAATGCCAACAACCGGCTAATGTACTTACCTATGATATCAAACTCCAGGTTGACCACCGTCCCCACTTGAATCTGATGAAAGTTGGTGCACTCGTACGTGTAGGGAATGATCGCTACTTTAAACGAGTCACGGGTAGGCTCTACCACGGTAAGGCTTACCCCGTTCACCGTGACGGAACCTTTATCGACCGTGAAGTAGCCCTTTCTCGCCATTTCGCGGTCGAAATCATACGTGAACGTGTAGTACCAGCTTCCATCCGCCTCGATCACCTCCACACAGGTAGCCGTCTGGTCCACGTGCCCCTGCACGATATGGCCGTCTAGTCGCCCATTCATGGGCATGCTACGTTCAAGGTTCACCTTGTTCCCCACCTCCAGCAGACCCAAGTTCGATCGTTCCAGGGTCTCTTTGATAGCCGTTACCGTGTAAGTGTCGCCATCAATGGCCACGACGGTAAGGCACACCCCATTATGCGCAACGCTTTGATCAACCTTGAGCTCGTGGGTAAACGAGCACTTCAAGGTGATATGAAGGTTACCGCGTTCCTTCACTAGCCCCACTACCGTGGCCGCTTCTTCTACAATTCCTGAAAACATGGTGTATGATGTGTTGCATGTTTATGTAAATCACCCGTGAATGAAATTATGGTGTTGTACTCGTTGGACGATCTACTTGCAATTTTGACCAGCGCGAAGTTACGAAAACATTTCGGCACCTGAAAGAAAACGTGGGGAACGAAAAGGGGAAACCGTTGAGCGGGAAGGGAGGAAGCGGCCGATGGGACGGGAAGGGAAAAGCCCCCGGGACGGGGGACAGGGAACAGGGAAAAAAGAGCAGACGGGGATAAAAGGAAAAAGGGGTGCCCCTTGAAGAGACCCCCCTCTAAACGAGAAGGGCCCGAACCGGGTTTGAAAAAACCGGACGGGCCCTGTCTGTAAGGGACGGCGGCTACCTACTCTCCCGCGGGGTTCGCAGTACCATCGGCGCCACTGGGCTTAACTTCTCTGTTCGGAATGGGAAGA
>JAPXNA010000007.1:0-147806 GCA_033808735.1 Fermentimonas sp. | reverse complement strand
CAGTAGCGGAAATCTGTTGCTTTCTTATTATAAAGGAATAGGTTGTTCGGGAGAGTGGTCAATTCGGTGCAGCCGTTGAAGCAAGCAAAGAAACTTGTTGCTTCCGTATTGTATTTAAACAGGTCTGCTGGAATGGCGTTGGCGCCGGTTAATCCGGTGCAAAATAGGAAACACCAAGTGAAATTCGTTGCCACTGTATTTTTGTCAAACAATCCTGCTGGAATTTCGGTTAATCCGGAACAATAGGAGAAGCAATGTTCGAAATCTTCTGCTAGTCCATTGTATTTGAACAGGTCTGCAGGAATGGCGGTTAGTCCGGTGCAACTGGAAAAGCATCCATAGAAAGTTATAGCTGCTGTATTGTTGTCAAACAGTCCTGCAGGAATGGCGGTTAATCCGGAACATTCGCGGAAACAGTATCTGAAATCTTTCGCGAGCCCATTGTATTTGAACAGGTCTGCAGGAATGGCGGTTAATCCGCTGCACATATCGAAGCAAGAGCTAAAATTAGTTACTTTTGTGTTGTTTTTAAAGAGTTCCGCCGGAATAGAACTCAATCCGGTGCATTTCCGAAAACATCGAATAAAGTTTGTTGCTTCCGTGTTGTATTTAAACAGCTCTACCGGAATAGAGGCCAATCCGGTGCAGTTTTCGAAGCAGCCAACGAAACTTGTAATTTGCGCATTGTACTTGAACAGCTCTGCCGGTATGGAGGTTAATTGAGAACAGTCTTTGAAACAGTCATCGAAACTATATAGAACGTACCCCTTCATATTTGGGAATGGGGTAGCTACGGCCGTCAGTAACGCGTTTTCTAAATTATTTTTGAAAAACGTAATGTGCGGAACCTGTTGGCTTGAGTAATCTGTATTATCGGAGTAGATGGTAATGGTATAATCTCCCGCGTTGTCATAGGTTTTCGAGGCGATGGCCTTGTCAAGCGGGGTTCCATATGGGATGATTGTGTTTTCGGACCCATCCCCCCAGTCGATTGTCAGGTTGGCAGGGCTATTCTCGGCATCCTTCTGATAAATGCTAAGTACTTCGTTTGGCTGATTGGTTTTGATGGTGAAGATAAACGGAACGATTTCTGTCCAACCTTCGCTTACGGTAGCGTGGTAGCGCTTTCCGGCGGTGTAGGTCTTGCCGTTTTGCGAGGTGCCGCTCCACTCGTACGATTTGTCGCCGATCAGTGTTATTTTCACCTTCCCACCCGCGGCTACTTGCATAAAGCCAGGGTCGAAAGCGATGTAAACCGTGACATTGAATGGGGTTGGACCAACTCCATAAATAGGTTTTTTTACCCCGTCCACATCAAGAATTGCCGAGCGTGTTTCTCCCGATGTGGTTACAACCGTCCAAATCACACTTTTTAGGCTCTCTATATCTCGTGGCATGTTTTCGAGCTCAAATTTCACGATGCAGCTGTTTAAGGTCAACTCAAAGGGCTCATTGAGGGGGTTGGCTGCCTCGTCCCTCAATAGTATCCTACTTCTGAGATGGCCCTTGCCATTTGAAGTGTACTGTTTCTGTCGCCAGAAACCGGCCGGGAGCGGTTGTACGTTGCCGTTATCATCCAACGTGATGACTTCCGCGGGATAATAGGCTTTGTACACGGTGGCAGGGGTAGCACCCTCTACCAACGTCCCCGAAAAAGTATTGCCGGTTCCTGTCCAGGTAAATATAGAGCTTCCAATATAAGTATCGCCGTTATACGCGGCCAGCCGGAGCTTATCGCCGCTCTGCCATGAAAGGCTGCCGTCGCTGTCATCATATGCCACGCGGGTATCCGGCGGGATCGAGGCCTCTATGGTAACCATTTCTCCCGCTTTTGGTGCTTTTTCCTCTTTTGCCGCGGGTTCGGGAATATCGATCTCGTCTGTGCAGCTCGCCACCAACAGGGCGAGGAGTGCGAAAATTAATAGTTTGGGTTTCATGTCGCTTTAGTTTTTAGTGTGCAGTTGTCAGTCGGGTGTCAGATGTCGGGGGACCGAACTCCTTGCCCTTTGCTCTTGTGTCTTGCATCTTTTGTCTTATTAATCACCATGCCAGTCCACCGTCTCCAACGCCGGGTAATACACCATCGCCACTTGCGTCACTTGCCTGGAGGATGTTTTGTGTCAGTTCAATGTCGATAATTTCAATGGCGAGAGCAACATAGGGCTCGTCCGCGGCTTTTTGTTGTTTTACTTCTTTTGTTTTCATGTTCTTAAAAGTTTAGTTTGTGTTGTTCATCATTATTATTTGGTCAGTTGGGCAACCGTGAGAGCACGCGCAACTTGGTTATTACCGAAAGGGCTTTATAAAATTTCAATAAATTTACTATATTCTGTGAAGAGAAAAAAGAAGAGAGGTGGTCTATTTTGTTATTTGTACAAAATAGACCAGTTTACAGGTAAACGTTCGTTGCCATTGGAAGAGAGAATAGTGATTGAGCACGCGTGAGAAAAAACAGTAAAAAAGAAGTCGAGAAGTTGAAACGTTTTATATTTGTAGGGAGAATGTGATCGTGTCAAAGCTTCTTTTATGTGTAGATTACGCTTTATTTTACACGCCGTTTTTGCACTGCTTCTTTTCTCCTTTCTGCAAAACGTCTGCGCTCAGGAAAACCTGATCACGTCGGAGTATGCCTATCGGCATTACACCACCGATGACGGGTTGCCCTCTTATTCGCTTGAAACAATTTACCAGGATAGCAGGGGGTTTATCTGGGTGGGATGTAGCGGGGGAATTGCCCGGTACGACGGTTTTACCTTTCATCGCTACATGGAGGGCGAATTCAGCAATATTGTTCGGATTTCAGAAAACAGTCAGCACGAAATCATAGCTTATGGCTTAAACTTAAACACGATTGACCGTAACACCGATACCGTCCGTTCACGGAAATTTCCCAAGGGATATTACGTCTACAAAAACAATCACGGCGACTTCCCCGCCAGCTACTTCCTGCTGAATAAAAGCTACTCGAAGACAAAGGCACTGTTTCAGTTGACCGATACCGGTTTCGTGAAAAGAGTAGAGCATCCCGATTTTGAGAAAACGGATCTGTTTTCAGGGCGGTTGTTTCTTGATGAGAAGAACGATCGAATTTACGTCCCGATGTCTGATGGCATCAGCATCCTCTCTTTGTCGGGGGAGCGTCTCGCCTTCTGTCCAGGCTATTATGCCTATAACTTTATCCGTTATCGCGATGCCGTTTGGTTTGTAGCTTCCGACGGCATTTACCGTTTTGATCATGATGCCATCGAGAAAATGATATCCATTGATACCCATCACGACGTTGGCATCATGAAATTGTGTGTCGATGCTAAAGGGAGCTTACTCTTCTGTGACAATTTTTCGGTTTACAGGCTGTTGAACGACCAAATTGAAACGCTCTTCACCGGCGTCAACCAAATTACCGATATGCTGGTGGATAGTGAAGGCAATCTATGGGTCGCCACCTATCAGGGGTTGTATAACCTGTTCCGGCTTCAATTCAAAAACTATTGGTTGAAAAATCGGAGCGATGTGGTGCGCGGCGTTGTAACGGATGCCAATAACGACAAAATCATCGGTAGCTATAACGGGGTACTTATCCGATTTGACGATGATTCGAGTGCGAACATAGCTTACCCATCCAATGAGTATGGCAATTCGTTTAGCGCGTATTTTACGGGGAAGCAGGGGAGTCTCTTCCTCCCCGGGAATGGTAAGATATTGAAAATCAATGGCCGTCAAAGCCGCTGGCTGAATCTTCCGGTTCAAAGTTATGACTTCGCGTATGCTCTTTCCGATGGAAATGTTGCCGTGGGCGGGATGGATGGGATACATCTTATTTCTGCCGAGGGAAACATAGTGAAAACGTTTCCGGCTGATACGCTTTTGCAGAGTATCCAATCCAACATTGCCGAAGACAGGCAAGGCAATGTGTGGTGTGGTGGGGCTCACGGGATCACTATCGTGACAAAAGATGGGATAAAACGGGTAAGCGGCGATCTTTTGCAGCCATGCCTGGTTTTCGCGAACGATAACGAAGGTGATGTTTGGCTTGCAGCGGAAAACCGGTTGTTCCGCGCCGCGAGGGACTCGGTGCAACTCATGCACACTTACCGTAATGCCATCGAAACCATTTTCTTTACCCGAAACAACAAGCTGATCGTCGGCACTTCCAACGCGATAAACATTTCAGATACCGCGTTGAACCATATCGTCGTGTACGATCACCTGAACGGGTTCACCGGGAAAGAGGTGATGCGGGCCTCTATGACGGAAGATAAAGAGGGAAGGGTATGGATGCCATCGGTTACTTCTCTCGTCAGTTTCAATCCCGATGAACTGCTTACGCGACAACCGGTACCGAAGCTCTATATTCTTTCGCTTTCCTCCTCTCCCGACAACGTCAATTGGCAGAAAGAGGATCTGGAGGCCCCACGACTCACGCACGAGAAAAAGAACCTGCGATTTTCCTACATCGGGTTGTCCTATTCAGCGGCTCAAAACGTGCGCTACCGGTATCGGTTGGTCGGTTTTCAGGATGACTGGTCGCGACCTGTCGCCGATAGAGAGTTGACTTTCAATAACTTGATCCCCGGCAAGTATATTTTCGAATTAAAAGCGAATGCCGGAACACCTGAAACACAAACCGAAACGGTTTCATTACCGGTATACATCAAACCCGCGTTTTGGCAGACACTGCTTTTTAAGATCCTGGTTTTTGCACTTTTCGTGGGGGTGATAGCTTGTCTCGCCATCCGGTATCAGCGACGTAGGCACGAGAAGGAGATCCGCAAGGCCAACCGCGAAAAAGAGATGAACGAGCTCCGCGTGCAATCCGTGCGGCTGAAATCCATCCCGCACTTCAACAGCAACGTGTTGGCGGGTATCGAGTATTTCATCATGACCAAATCGAAGGAGGAGGCCAACGAACTGCTTACCACCTATTCCCGTTTTACCAACATCACCCTTCACGATATCGATAAAGCGCAACGACCGCTGAAAGATGAGCTGGAGTATGTATCTATGTACTTAGAGTTGGAAAAAATGCGCTACGGCGACAAACTTTCGTATGATATAGACGTTGATAGTGATGTAAGGCAGGAGATTATGATACCGAACATGGTGCTGCACACCTATGCCGAAAATGCCGTGAAACATGGGATACGGGGTAAAAACATGGCCGGTAAAGTAACCATTTCCATCAAAAATGAAGGTAGCGGCGTACGTATTTCGGTGGAAGACGATGGGGTGGGGCGTGCCGTTTCAGAAGAGAAAAACAGGCAGCAAAACCGCGTTGGTCAAGGTTTAAGCATCCTTTCCCGTCAGATAGCGCTGTACAATCAGCAAAACAGGGAGAAAATAGAAGAAAAGGTGGTGGATTTAACGGACGAGCAGGGCAACGCGGCGGGAACACGCTTTGAACTGTACGTTCCGTATCAATACGAATATATTTAAAAAGAGGGTAGTATCATGTACACCTGCATTATCGTAGAAGATGAAGAGCTGCCTCGGTTATCGTTGAAATCGAAGCTGGAGACCTATCATCCCGATATCGAGATTTTGGCCATGTGCGAAAATGCCGAGTCGGCCCTGGAATGCATTTTGCGGAACAGACCGCAAATCTTGTTCCTGGACATCCAGCTTCCGGGGCAAAACTCGATGTGGCTGTTGGAACAGCTGCAACAAACCGGGAAGTTGCCGCAAATCATATTCACCACCGCCTATACCGATCCCGAGTACCTGTTGAAGGCCATCAAGTTCTCGGCTATCGATTACCTGAACAAACCGATCAATATCGTGGAGCTGGCGCAAGCCATCGAAAAGGCCAAAAAGCGGATTCAAGAGGAGAAAGAGATTAAGCATGCATCTCAAAAAAATATCTACTCGTTCCGTATGCTCAACTCGCAGCTTATTGCCTCGGAGGATGATATCGTCTACATTGAAGCCGATGGCAATTACGCGCAGATACAGCTGTTGCACGACAAGAAAGAGCTAATTTTCGAGCGTTTGGGCGACATCGAAAAAAGGTTGAACAGCCCGGCTTTCATCCGTGCCGGCCGCAGTTTAATCATCAACAAGAACTACATCCGCAAGCTGAACTCCAAGACCTCCACCTGTTCACTTGTCACCCCCAACGCTTCTTACCACCTCCCCATTCCAAAAGGCGTATGCGATACGCTCAAAACGCAGTTGTCGTGAAATCCTTATGAGTCAATAACTTTTTTTGATTTAGAGCAATCTCTTTGTCGGAAGTTGGAGAAATTCTCTATTTTTGTAAAAAGCAAAATAGAATCACACCACTCTTAAAGATTTGGGCTACAAAATTGAGTTAGAATGAATGAAAAGCAACTGAATCTTTTTGATTTTGGTGATTCTATAAGTATACTCTCTTTTAGCTTAATCGAGGGCTCTATATCTAATCATCGCTTGCAATACGTGTTAAACATGCATAGTTCGGACATTACGAGCATGCTTAAGAAAATGTGTGTTGATGGCTATTTAGAAGCGGAAAATTACGGTCGCTGGACCACCTATAAAATCAAACCTAAGGTTGCAACCCTAGACACAAACCTTGCAACCTCGGGTGACAAGGTTGCAACCTATAGGACAAAGGTTGACACCTATAAGGAATGCGCTGACAATCAAGATAATGTGGATGGAAAGGTTGACACCTTTAGTGGTAAGGTTGCAAGGTTACGTGATAGAAACCTTGCAACCTCAAATGAGGTGGACGAAAGAAATTTCAAGTTGGAAGATTTTCCCGAAACTTGTTAAATTTGTCGTTTAAAAATTAGAGTGACTTTTTTTAAAGATACGGTAATTTAAAAGATACAACAAAATGAAGAAGTCTTTGAAAATTAAAATTTTCCTCAGTTTTCTTCTGCTTATACTCATGCTTGTGGTTGCAGGCGTTATGTCGATATTGGAATTAAGGAAAATGGGCGATTCGGTAGAAACGGTAATGAAAGACAATTACCAATCCATTGAAGCATCAAAAACCATGCTCGATGCCGTTGAACGCGAGGACAGCGGCGTATTAATATGGATGCTGGGTGATTCAACCAAAGGCTCCCAAATTATTGAGCAGGCTAACAGCGTGATGCAAAAGTCAATGCAAGACGCGCGGTTAAACCTATCCGAGACCAACGAAGATGAATATGTGAATAAAGTGGAAACCCGCTACATGGCGTTTCACGCCACGGTTCAAAAGATCATCACTTCTCGAGACAATCTCGATGAAAAGAAAAAAACGTATTCCGAAGAGTTGGAAGCCTTGTTTATCGATACAAAAAGTGCCATCAACAACCTTATGATACTTAATCAAGATCAAATGTACGCCCAAGCGGCCATCATGAAAGAAAATTCGCGACGTTCCATGATGCCCGGCATCATTTCGGTTGTAGCGGCCGTTCTGTTTGCCGTATTATTGAATTTCTTTATTTCCATCTATTTTATACATCCCATTCATAAACTTATTGGAGAGATAAAATCGTTTTATCCCGAAAGAAGAATAATAGATGCGAAAATTACTTCCCACGATGAAATTAAAACGCTCGAAAACGAAATAAACAACCTTATAACAAGGCTTACCGCAACGAATAAGCATCTGTAATGAGAGCAAAGGTCATCATCAAATATTTAGGGTATGTACTGCTGTTTAACGCGCTCTTCATGTACATATCCGCCATCATCTCTTTTTTTCTGAAAGAAAGCTCCCTTGTTCCTTTATTGTACAGCGCGATAGTGTGTACGATTATCGGCATATTCCCGCAAATTTTCGTGGGAAAAATTGAAGAGATTAATTTCCATGAAGGTATGTCAATCAGCGTATTTGGCTGGATAATAACATGCCTTGTGGGAGCAATCCCCTACTTCATGTGGGGGGGAGAATTCACTTTTGTCAATGCTGTTTTTGAAAGTGTCGCGGGATTTACTACCACGGGTTCTACTATTCTTACAAACGTGGAAGTTCTGCCTAAAGGATTGCTTTTTTGGCGCTCGACCACCCATTTTATAGGAGGAATGGGGGTGATTTTGTTCGTTTTTCTGGTTTTACCCAGTTCTAGTGCTGCTCGTTCTAGCTTTTATCGCTCCGAGGTTTCAGAGTTATCGAAGCTTAACTTTAGAATGAGGGTGCGGGAAATCAGTAAAATCATCGCCCTTGTTTATATAAGCCTCATTGTATTGGAAACCTTGATGTTATGGGCATTAGGCATGACCTTTTTTGATGCGATATGCCACTCCTTTGGGACTTTGGCAACCGGTGGGTTTTCAACTAGGAACAGCAGCATTGCTTTTTATGATAATATTTGGATTGAATTGACAATATCTTTGTTTATGCTTTTGGGGGGTATGCATTTTGGATTAATTTATGCCACTTTCAGGCGACAAAAGCATAATCTTTTTACATCAAAAGTGGTAAAAACGTACCTTCTTGTCGTTACTACAGGTGTCATTCTCGTGGCCTTAAAACTCACATCGGATCATGTTTATGGATGGTGGGAGTCGCTTCGACACTCTTTGTTTCAAGTTATATCTTTGGTAACCACAACCGGATTCGCGACCGTTGACACAACCACCTGGCCTATTTTCACGATTTTTATTCTTATCTATTTCTCTATTCAATGCGCGATGGTGGGCTCAACCACGGGAGGTATAAAGTTCGACAGGGTTTACCTGTTCTTTAAAGCACTGGGCAATCAAATTAAACAAATCATTCATCCCAAAGCTGTCTATATCACTAAAGTGGATTCAACTACAATAAGCAGCGAAATTGAATTTCATTCGGTTATTTACATCGTCCTTTATCTGATTATCTTATTGATAAGTACACTTGTTTTATCAGCCATGAATCTCGATGGAATGACATCTTTTTCCGCTAGCGTAGCTACATTGGGAACCGTGGGACCGGGATTTGGAGATAGTATTGGATCATTAGGTAATTATTCGACTATTCCTACCGCGGGGAAATATCTTTTATCGGCGAATATGTTGCTAGGACGTTTGGAGATTATGAATATCGTCGCGCTTTTCATGATACTTTCACCCAAAAATAGATAATCAATGACGAACAATCGACCGATAGGAGCGCATCACAATAGGAAAATAAGTATATTTGTGAATTTATAATCAAAACTGCGGAAGTCGACCTGAAACCCATTTTAGTTCTATGCAACGTATTAACGAATTCTTCAATACTGTACATAGCTATGTAGGCGGAAACAACTGGTTTGTATTCCTGTTATTGGGAACCGGGATATTTTTTACTTTATACCTCAAGTTCCCGCAAATCAGGTATTTTAAGCATGCTATACGAATTTTAAAAGGGAAATACGATAAAAAAACCGATAAAGGCGACACATCGCATTTTCAAGCTTTGGCAACGGCTCTGTCGGGAACGGTGGGAACCGGTAACATTGCCGGCGTGGCTCTTGCCGTGCATTTAGGGGGACCTGCCGCGTTGTTTTGGATGCTGATGACAGCGTTCCTGGGGATGTGCACCAAGTTCGTGGAAGTAACGTTATCGCACAAGTACCGCGATTTCGACGAAAAAGGGATGGTAGCCGGCGGGCCAATGTATTACATGAAAAAACGGCTGAACATCAAACTGAAAAGCGGGAAACTGATAAAAACCGGGTATTGGCTCGGCGGTTTTTTTGCTGCAGCAACCATTTTATCGTCTTTCGGCTCGGGAAGCTTGCCGCAGATCAACAGTATTTCCAACTCCATATTCGCCACGTTTGGCGTTAAGCACATCATCACGGGAGCCGTGATGTCTGTGTTACTGGCTTTAATCATCATCGGCGGAATTAAACGTATTGCCAAAGTAACCGAAAGATTGGTCCCCGTGATGGCAATAATCTATTTCTTGGGAGCTATAGCGGTTCTTTTGTTCAATTATGAAAACTTCATTCCCTCGTTCATTTCGATGTTTCGCGATGTATTTACCGGAACGGCGGCCGTCGGGGGATTTTTGGGAGCGGGTTTCACGTTCGCTTTCAACAACGGGGTGAATCGCGGACTTTTCTCTAACGAAGCCGGTCAAGGTTCGGCGCCGATCGCGCACGCGTCAGCCAGAGCGCACGAACCCGTATCCGAAGGAATGGTGGCCATCTTGGAACCCTTTATCGATACCGTGATTATTTGTATGCTGACCGGATTGGTGTTGTTGTCGTCGGGCGTTTGGAAGGAAAAACTGCCCAATCAGTTTCAGAAAACCGATATCGAAGTGCTGGCAGCAAAATACAGTGATACTGAAGCCGCCGATATTGTGAAACTGGAAAAACACTTGAGCGGAAAAGAAAAATTGGGTCTATTTTCCGGTTCACTCACCGTTGCAGACGGGAAGATTAACGATGATTTGTCGATCATTCATTCCCGATCGTTGGCTGAAAATATTGTCGTTCTAAAAAACGAGCAACCCTTCACGGGAGAACTCATTGTTGCCAACGGCAAACTAAAAAATTCCGACAATAGCCTTGTAATCACGGGAAATTCGCTTATTCACAGCGCCCCGCTTACCGCAGTGGCTTTCACGAGAAGTTTCTTTGGCGATTTCGGGAAATACATTGTTTCCATCGGGCTGTTGCTGTTTGCATTTTCCACGGCCATCGCGTGGTCCTACTATGGCGACCGTGCCGTGACGTATCTGTTTGGAGTTAATTACGTGATGATCTACCGGATTCTTTTCGTGGTGGCTTTCTTTTTCGCATCGTTCACCGATACGACCATCGTTTGGAATTTGTCGTTATTGACCGTTGCCTTTATGGCAATTCCGAATCTGTTCGGGATTTTAATCCTGCATCGCGATATGAAATCTACTGTAAAAGAGTATTGGCAGGGATTTCATGAAGAATATCCCGATGAAAAAGCACCAAAAAATTAATAAGAATGAAACGAACATTGCTTTTAACGCTTTTAGTTTTTCATTTGTTTGTCGCTTACACGCAAACAAAGCAAATAACCCGATTGGGAATTGTGAATCCTACCGTCGGGAATTTAAGTAACACGATAAACCTCATCAACAAAGGTTACTTGCAAGCGGACAGCATGGCAATCGTCGGAATCTACCACCAATTGCAGGCATCGTCTATGGCTTCATCGGAAGAGTTTATTCAAAGGAGTAATTACAAAAACATCACGCTTGAAATAATAGAAGGTTTCATTTCCATCGATAGCCTTTTCATTGAAAACGCTTGCACTCGGCAATTTTCCGATTTTTTCAATAAAATCGACGCGCTTCTCATTTTCGGTGGGGCCGATATCCCACCTTCCGTTTACGGTGAAGAGACTTTTTTGACTACCGAATTAATTTCGGGCGGGAAAAATTGGGAGTTGTCATTTTTGTTTCACCTGATTGGAGGATCACAAAATTCGAATTTCAAACCGTTTTTGGAAAAGAACCCCGATTTCCCTATCCTCGGTATCTGTCTTGGGATGCAGGAGCTAAATGTGGCGGCAGGTGGTTCGTTATATCAGGATATCCCATACCAAATCTATGGAAAATCCACGTTCGAAAGCCTTCAACAATTGGGCTCGGAAAACATTCACAGAAACTATTGGCACCGCATGGACAACGAAAACGATTATTCTTCTATCCATTTCCATCCAATTATCATTCCCGAAGGAAGTTTTTTGAAGTTTAAAGATATTTCGGAAAATCCGGTGGTGGCCAGCTCGCACCATCAGTCGGCGAAGAAAATCGGGAAGGGATTTAAGGTTGTCGCCACATCCATAGACGGAAAAGTGGTGGAAGCTTTGCAACATAACCGGTTCAAAAACGTGTATGGCATACAGTTCCATACCGATTTTTCCGTTTTATATGACGGAGGAAGAACGTTCAAGGTCTCTCCCAGCGATACCGTTCAATTAAGCGAAGATACAAAGTTGTTTCACAAACTGTTTTGGGCGGATTTTAGCGGGAGATTGCCTGATTAGCAATAGGGTTGTCAGCATTAATAAGACGGGATGGGCTTTTTAAGGCTCGACTAATTCAAAATCGATAATAAAATGAGAATAATTTCGATAATCGTTGTTTAACGAATATATCGAGTATCGTTCTATAAAATAATCGTATGAAACGAGCATGAAAACTGTTTTCACACAAGAACATGATTAAAGCGAGTTCCATACACCGAAACAAAAAAATCAAATAATCGTATGAAACCAAGAGTTTTCGTGTTGTTGGCAGTTTGCATCATCGTGTCAGCTTGTGTCACGAAAAATAAAACTTTAACAATTCCCTTTGTTGAAAACATCAAGATAGATGGGACGAGTGAAGACTGGTCTATTAAACCGCTTATCGGTTCACTTACTGAGCATTGGAAGCATCTCAGCGATGATACGAAATTCTATATGGCGCATGACACCACGTGGCTTTATTTTGCATTTGATGTTGTGGATACGAGAATAACATACAATGCAGACTCGTTAGAATTGTCGGTAAACGAGAGTGATCGTGTTGAACTTTTCTTCGCGCAGGATGCGACACTAAAGAAGACGTATTACTGCATTGAAATCGATCCACAAGGTAAAGTGATGGACTATAGTGCCCAATACTATCGTCAGTTCGATTACAAATGGGGTATGCAGACGTTGAAAGTGGCTGGGCGCATAGATGATGATCGATACTTTGTTGAGGGTGCCATCTCTCTTGACCAATTACGCGAGTTGGGCTTGCTTTCACCTGAAGGCAAGCTTATCATGGGTGTCTATCGTGGTGATTTCTCCTCTAATGAGGATACAGATCCCAACTGGTGGTCGTGGATAGACCCTAAGACTGGCGAACCGGACTTCCATGTACCCACATCGTTTGGTCACTTTGTGCTTGAGTAGTGTCTCGCGGATACTTTTTTATCTTTACAAGCGATAAGCTTATCACTCTAAATCAACCAATGAAGTCATCTTTCAACTAAAATAATTACGATATGAATAGATTTACTGTCTCCCTAACATTTATGTTCTTTTTGATCTCCTTGTTGAAAGGAGTTGCTCAAGATGAAAATAGTTACGTTCTACTGCATGATTCTGTTGAAACATCCAACGGAATACAACTTGCGACCGATATCTATCTGCCGGATAATGACCACACTTTCCCTGTCATATTGGTACGCACACCCTATAAAAAAGAACATTTCAAGTATGATGCCACTTTGTTTACGAAACAAGGGTATGCCGTAGTAGTACAAGATTGTAGGGGGAAATTTGGTTCGGGGGGAGACTTTTATCCATTTGTTAACGAGCGGATCGACGGTTTGAAAACAGTTGATTGGATAAAAAAACAATCGTGGTGTAAAGATAAAATTGCCGGTTATGGGGGGAGCTACGTCGGGTACACGCAATGGGCTATTGCTGATCAACTGGATGCTATTTGTCCCGATCTAACAGGGGCAAACATCTATGATTTGCTTTATCCACAGGGACTTTTCTCGTTGTCCCTGGCATTTAATTGGGGAATGGCAGTGGATTCTCATAAGGAAAATGCGATTGATCCGGATAAAAAGGCAAAGAGCTTTTGGTACCTCCCGCTATCCGTCGCGGATGATTCCACGTATCACGACAGTCAATTTATTAATGATTGGATATTGCATGAACAGGAAAATCAGTACTGGAAAGATTTTAATCACCGGAAATTCGCGAAAGGCCCTGTATTGTCTATTGCCGGATGGTACGATATTTTTTTGCTGGCTCAGATAAGTGACTTTGTCGAAATAGACCGGCATAATAATCATCCGGGTAATAAGATGGTGATAGGCCCCTGGTGTCACGGAAGTCAATCCTATAAAAATGGATACGGAGGGGCAGATAAAGTTGGAAATACAGCTTCGTTGAAAGAACGGTTTCTGAGTAAAAATTTACTGGGAAAGGAAGTTGAGGTCATGGAGACCCCTTACACGGATAGTAAGTACAATTTATTTATCATGGAACGTAACACCTATTACGGAAGTGAAACATGGCCGCCGAAGGAGGTGGAAAAAGTAGATCTTTTCTTAGATGTAAATAAAATAACGGAAAGAAAACCTGAAAAGGAGAACCGTTTACACTACATTTACGATCCAATGAAACCATACCCGAATTTAGGAGGTTCTTTTTTGGGATCGGATGTTGGTCCGGCAATCCAAAATCCTAATAGCGATAGGTGTGACCAATGGGTCTTTGAATCGGATATTTTAACGGATCCCGTCACGCTGCTTGGTAGTATATCTGCCTCTTTGCTTGTAAGTAGTAACGTTGAAACAACCGATTTCATCATTCTTGTTCAAGATCTGTTTCCTAACGATACGATAATCAATATACAGGAAGGGGGTAAGCGTGTTCGATTGGAAAAGGATAAAGTTAACCGGATTGAAATAGAGTCATGGCCTACCGGTTACCAATTAAATCCCGGTCATAAGCTGCGAATCGCGATCACCTCAAGTTGGTTTCCAAGATATAACCGGAGTCTAAACAGTGAAGAACCGGTATATCATGCAGTAGAAAGCGAACAGGCTATTCACACGATATATCTCGGTGGAGAGTACCCTTCAAAAATCACCTTACCACTTTTAAACCCGGGTAAAAGGTAAGCCTATGACACCATATGGCAAAATTGTTTTTGGACTGTTAAGTGGAGGAAATAATATTTCAGCGGTGATTGACAGTGCCAAGATTCTGTATCGAATTAATAACCCTTTAATTTTTACGACCTATGATTTATACATCCATTAAAAAAGTCCGGAACCAAGAGGAGAGAAAGAGAATTGTGGAGCGATTGTTGATGTTGCGTAAGCAACTTGACAAAGAGATCCCGGGAAAAACAGCCTCCTCTTCTTTTCTTTTAGCCACGTGGAATATCAGGGAGTTTGGCAGTGAAAAGCGCAAGATCGAAGACTATTTCTACATTGCTGAGATTATCAGCCGCTTTGACCTGATCGCGATTCAGGAGGTGCTGGGGAATAAAAAAGCCCTTGATAAGTTGATGCCCATTTTAGGTAGGAGTTGGGATTATATTGCCACGGATGCTACCGAGGGAACGGCAGGAGGGTCGGAGTGCATGGCCTTTTTGTATGATAAAAGCAAGGTCACTTTTAAAAATGTGGCCGGTGAGATCGTGCTGCCCCCGAACCTGCTTATCAATGAGTTGCAATTTGCAAGAACGCCATTCTGCGTGATGTTTCAGGTGGGGTGGTTTAAGTTTAACTTAACCACGGTGCATATCATTTTCGGGAAATCGACCAAGGTGAACCCGCAGCGCCTGAAGGAGATAGAAAGTATCGCTAAGTTTTTGACCAAACGTCAAAAGAAGGAACAAACCAATTATATTTTACTGGGTGATTTCAATGTCCCATCGGTTGATGACGATTACATGAAAGCGCTTGAAAGCAGTGGTTTTGAAATACCCAATGCCATTAAAGAGCATCCGACGGACTTAGGCGGTACGAAACACTACGATCAAATCGCTTTTAATTTAAAGCTGAATAAAACAATGACGCTTTTTAAGGAGAAAATACAAAAAGCGGGGGCTTTTAATTTCACGAAATCAGTTTACAAGCCCGACGACTGGAAGATTTACATGTCTGATTTCGACAAGAAATATGTAGAAGGAAAATCGGATGATGATATTCAAAAATACTACTTGAAATACCGTACTTTTAGAATGTCGGATCACTTGCCTTTGTGGGTGGAGTTAAACGTTGACTTTAGTGAACAATACCTGGAAGAATTGCTTGAACATGGGAAATAGGCCTTGAATATCAAAGGATAACAATTTGCCGACCTACACGTTACTACCGCACCACTTGCTATCCATAACCTACTGCCAAACCGATGCTTATCGGGTGTAAAAGTGATAAGCATCGGTTTGTTTTCTTTATCCTCTTATCCGTCAGTTAAAACTGGCGACAATAGACTGTAACGATTTATTCATTCCAATTAATCGGTGTTCCTTCAAAGTTGTCCAAGAAACTATCTACCGAGAACAGGTTTTTACCATAACTAGAGCCGTTGGCTTGCTGCGTCAGCGTACAGCGAGACATATAGTAAGTTTTGTCGGATTTGTCGCGGAGAATAACGGTAAAGTTTTTTCCTCTTCTTAAAATCACTCCGAAAGCATTTTTATCGTAGCCCCATTCTTTATCGGTCAAAATAACTTTAACTAAATCGCGGTTTTCCCATCGTCCTTTTGCCCAATTTTTTATCTCGGCTTCCAATGCCGGATCATTTACCGCTGCTTTGGGTATGTATTTGGAGTTTTCTACACGTTGAGCTTCTAATTTGGCTTTATCTTCTGCCACTCTCTTGTGAATATAATCTCCATACTCTTTCATGGCATCGAATTCAAGGCGAGGGTCTGAGTTAGCGTACTTGGTTTTGAAGGCTTCGTTGAATGAGTCCCAGTAGGGCATAAGTTCGTTATTGATAGCCTCGATGTCAGGGTCAAGTTTAGCATCTTTGCCGAATGTGTAGTGCATGTAGCGACGCGATGTGGCATCCGTAACGTAGAATTTTTGTGTAGCCATGTGGTTGCTTGCCTTTATTTTTTCCATGTCCCATTGCATGCTTGCTTTTGTTTCTGCTGCCGTGGACATACCTTTGAAAGGTAATCCATCGAACAGTACATCGTGAGCTTTCTTGTAGGCATCAGATTGCCGATTTTTCTCATCGATTGCAAAAGGATTGCCTTTGACGATTAAATCCATACACTCGTCGAGTTGATAGTAGTAAGTGGTCATCTCGTCAATGTCTTTCTTATCCGTGGCAGCGTTGAGTTTTTCGATTATCTGGTTGAAAGCCTTGTAGAGTTCTCGTTCAGATGAATCTTCGTTGAACAACGGCTTTTCCTCATTCTCTGCAGCAGCGGTGGTTACCGCTTCGGTTCCCTTTTCCGTTACGGTTTGTTTTGCCTCGCCGGTGGTTTCCTTTACGGTT
Organism: Fermentimonas sp.; assembly: GCA_033808735.1. GTDB lineage: Bacteria > Bacteroidota > Bacteroidia > Bacteroidales > Dysgonomonadaceae > Proteiniphilum. The sequence continues at coordinate 130,922 of JAPXNA010000007.1, read as the reverse complement.
TGCTCGGTTTTTTTCTCTGCCGATTTCGTTTTCTCTTCAATGGCGTTTTCCACCTTGTTTGTCACGGCTTTTTTTGCCTTGTTGAGGAGTCCGCCCAGTTGTGCCTGTGCAGTACCTTGTACTGCCAAAGCAAGCAGTAAGATTGCAATAATTTTTTTCATTGTAATAATTGTTTAATGTAGCCCCCTAACCCCCTGAAGGGGGAATTTGTGAGCAGTGCTGTTTATTATTTTTGTTCTTTTGTCTTTGTTCTTTGCTCCTTGTTCTTTGCTCCTTGTTCTTTGCTCCTTGTTCTTTATTCTTTTTATCTATTTATATTTTTTGATAGGATTCCCCTCCCGCCCATTGTAAGCGGGAGGGAGTATTGGCTTATTTTATCAATTTATATCATTTAAGTAAGGCTGATTTATGGGTGGACAGGGCGTATCGGTAACCCATAACAGCGATCTGTTGCGTATATCGAGATTTGGTGGTCGGACCAACGGAGTGAGACATATTTGCCGCCTGTCTGATTGATGTCGTCCGGATTTAACGTACTCGACCAGTATTTGTCCCCCACGTTGCTAGATTTGAAGTAGTCGGTATCCCAGTAGAAGCCGGCGGCAGGCAGGAAGATGGTGTTGCCGTTCGGACCCGTGAATTCGTGGCCATCAATGCCGTCCTGCTTAGTGAAATTCCAACTGCAGAATTCGATAAGCATTTGTATTTCTCCAATTGTTGGCATGCGCCAAGGTAAGCCGAGCTTGACGGTGGCAGCATCGTCCTCGGGGTCGAGGGTAGTCTTGCCGTCGGTGCCGTTGTACTTGGTCGGATAGTACTTCGTACCCCACTTGTAGGTCGCCCATGAGTAGTTGTTCTTAGGCTCGGTTTCGCCCCATGCGTAGAAGTCGCCTAATTGCGAAGGCTTGGTGGCGCCAAGGTTGCACTTCGCCCACTTCAAGCCATTTGGCAGACCGAGGTCAACGTACTCCATTGTGGATGGGTCAGTTCCGCCACCCGGGTTTTCTCCGCCGCCCGGATTTTCTCCACCGCCACCCGTGTTGCTGTTGCCAATTGCTGTTTTAAGTTCTTCCAATTTTTGGATGATATCGGCGAGGGCATCGGCAGCATCGCTGTTGCCGTTGTTTACAGCGGCTATGAGAGCAGTGATTTCGGCGGTTACCTCGCTAATCTTCGTGGCGATATCGCCCTGTCCCGTTTCTAGTTGTGTCTTAATCAAACCCAGCGCACCAACCACCGCGTCGAACTTGCTACTGTAATCGGGCAATTCTTTGACAGCGGCGATCAGCAAATCGAATTTATTTCTTAGGGCAATGGTCTGTACCCCGATAGCTGTCCGTATCAGCTCGAGTTTTTCGCTTAGTTCAAGGGTCTGTGACCTGATAGCTCTCCGTATCAACACGAGTTTTTCGCTTAGCTCAAGGGTCTGTGCCCCGATAGCTCCCTGTATCAGCGCGAGCTTGGTGTCAAGCGTGACGTTCACGGAGTTGATAGCGGCGATGATGTAGCCTGTCATTTCTTCCTGCATGTTGGTTTGGTTATTAATAGCCGCTTCGATTAGAGCAAGTTTGTTTGCAAGCGTAAGGGTTTGGTTATCAATAGCCGTTTCGAGTAGAGCAAGTTTGCCTTCAAACGATAGGGTCTGTGCCTCGATGGCTCCCTGTATCAGCGCGAGTTTGCTTTCAAGGGTGACGTCCACGGAGTTGATGGCATCGTTTATCGCTTGTAGTTTGCCGTTGAGGTCACTGTTCAGGTTGTCGATGGCGGTTTTGATGTTGCCGGCCAGTTCTTCCTGCTTTAGGGTTTGGTTGTTGATCGCCGTTTCGAGCAGCGCGAGTTTGCTTTCAAGCGAGAGGGTTTGCGCCTTCATGGCTGCCTCGATGGCCGCTAGTTTGGCGTTGAGCGAGGTGTTCACGTCGTTGAGCACGCCGAGAATAGCCTGCAGCTTGGCGGCTTGGTCGGCGTTCATCTTGTCGATGGCGGCGGTGAGTTTCCTGATGGCTTCCTCGTTTTTGAGTGCCCCGTTGTTAATGGCTCCTACCACCTCGGTGAAGTCGTTATTCACGGTCACGTTCATCGTGTAGTTGATTGCTGGTGCATCTTCCTGGCATGAAGTGAAGAATGCGGATGTTGCCAACAGCATGGCTATGGCGAACAAAATGGGTTGAATACGTTTCATGTTGTTTTTATTTTTAGGATTTATACTTCTTGTAATCGTTGTTTTATTATTCTACGGTAATGGTTACTCTCCGTCCTTCGCTCGCGGGTTTGCCCCTTTGTTCGCCGATGGCGGTTTGCGGATGCAGGTCTTCCTTGGCGAAGCCTTCTGCCACGAGCGCCTCAACAACACGAGCAAGTCTGCGTTCGGAAAGTGTTTGGTTGTAATCATCCGTGCCGGGCGTGCTGGCTTCGGCTACGATGGTCAGCTTCTTGCCACGAACGCTTCGGGCAAAGGCTTTGAGGCGTTCACCCTCATCACGGCTGAAATAGGAACTGTTGTGGTTGAACTGCACGTAGTGAGAGAGTTTTACCTCCTGTACCACTGTGGCGGGCTTGCTTTCGCAGTCGGCAAGACGACGCTGGAGGTCGGCCTTCTCCTGTTGCACCTTGGCGAGGCCGGTGTTGGCGCGATTCCTTTCGGTTTCGTTTTCACGCTGCAAGGCATTGATGCCATCGTTGAGCGTGGCAATCTCACCGTCGTAGTACTGCTTTAACACTTTAGCACGGCTCGGCACAAAGTTGTAGCGCACGGTGGCGAGGGCGAGGATGAGGTTCTTCGGCGCGATGTCTTCTCGCTGGAGGAGCCAATCCATTTCACCTTTTAACCCTATGGTGAACTGACGGCTTACATCGGTTTCGATGTGGAGCGAGGCGGGGATGTAGAACTTGTTGAACCCCTCGTGTCGGTTGGTGGTACGCACGTTGCCCGTGATGGTCACGGCATCGTCGTTGTTGATGGTCACCCCATCGGTCACCGGCTTGGTCTGCCCGTTCTCCGTTATGGTGTTGTTGACGTACATACCGTACTCGTTACCCTTGGCAAAGGAGTAGCCCACGCCCGTGCTCGCCCAGATGTTGAGCCACTGCGCGCCGCGGCGAGGCCACAGTTCCATCAGGTTGAACCCCACGCCTAACTTGGCGTTGTGGAAGTTCATCAGGTAGTTGCCGTACATCTTCACGGGCATCGTCTTGCCGAGTGTTGAGAAGCGTTGTTCACGGCGGTAGCGCGACCACAAATACTCTGCTCCCACGCGTACCCAAGGACGTATGGTGAAGTCCACACCGCCACCCACGGCAGGTGCAAGTTCGTAACTCTTCTTCGCGTCTACGTTGGGATACCACACGTCGGTAGCCCACGATAGCCCGCCCTCGGCATAGATGCTCCACGTGCGGGTACGTAGTTCCTGGTTGTAGTCTCCCGTGCCCCGCGCGGCGCTCCCGTCACCGGTCTGCGCCTGTACGGCGGAGACGGTGACAAAAGCGAACAAGAGGGAGAGTCCCACTCTTGCTATCCTGCCGCTGAGCAGAGGTAACAGCTTTGTCTTTCGTTTTTTGTTCATTGTGTTTTGAATTAAATAGGTGAATAATGATTTATGAATTCTTTATACCTTTATTGTGATAGGAGGGAGGAAAGAGACTCAACAGTCGTCGCCAGAGGCCGCGACAAGGTGGTGGATTCACGGGGTACATATTGTGATCCCTTTCATGCTCACGGCGTTCGAATTCGGAGTCAATCATCTGGCGAACGGTCTCCAGGAGTTGCACGCGGTCTTCCGAGAAATGCAACGCTTCATCTGATTTAAGATGCTGCTTTTGTCGTTTCTGTGCCATATCCGATATTCTTTATTTTGTTTGCGGTAAAATTACAGGTGATCTAAGCCAATCTTGGTGCTTTTATCTGCCAAACAAATGTTCTAAACTGACAATCTTCATCTGTTACGACTGTTTTAAACTGCCATTTTAAACCTGTAACTAATTGATAATTAAATGAAAGTCGCAAACACTTTTACATATTTTAAGAAATGAGTTTTTGGAGAGAAAAAGTTGATTTTCGGCTATCGTATTTCGCGATTAGCAGGATAAATTCGAGGGTAAATATCATTCAACGCGCAAGATCCTGTCAATATATACAGCAAAAAAATCTCAAAATATTGGAGTAATATTTTAGTGCACCCGACACAATTTTGTATTTTTGTAAGCAAATAACGTGAGTTCGATCAATGGCTAATCGCCAACATGATAAATCCTAAAAATGATCCGGGTATGGAGAACTCTATCAAACAGCTCAGGCCATATACATGTGGGGGACGTAAACGCTACCGGTTGATTATTAATAATCTATTAGCCGCGTTTATTTCAGTCTCTTTTCTATTCATCTCGTGCGGCAAGAAGCCTGCATCTTCCTCAACGGAAGAAAGCGACACCACCGATAGCATCCCAACCCAGTCACTATTATTGCAAGAAGATGAGGGCGACGCTGACAAGGCGATACGTCGGTTACTTGGCGACTACGACAAACAAAAAGGTGACGAGCGGGTAACTACTGCGAACAAGATATTCTCGCTGCTCTATAAGGAGGATTTTCTTGACGAGAAAATCAGGGTAACCGCTCAAACACCGCCCGACAGCCTAAACCTCTTGGTTTGGTATCAAGCCGGGGTCTATTTCTGGGAAGTGTACGACTTCGATGAGGGAATACGCTGTGTCACAAAGGCTCTCCCGTTTGCATACAAGGTGGATGATTTGTTATTGAGAGCCGATTGCGAACACTTGATGGGGCAGTTCCTTTTTCGTAAGGCTGACTATGTGCAAGCATTAGAACACGTGCATAAGTCTCTCGAAATTTACCGTGAGACCGACGACAAAAGTAATATCAGTAGTTCGCTCAATTCATTGGCAGCCATTTGTTTAACAATGAAACAACTTGCAGACGGAGAGCGATATATCCTCGAAGCTATCCATTACAGCAAAGAGGCAAATGACTCCAACCGCTTTGCGATACAGTGTGGCATGGCATCGGAAATATACCATGGCATGGGCAAGGACGAACATGCTTTGGATTATGCCCGCCAAGCCTACTATATGGACTCGATAAAAGGCAACAACGCGAAGTTAGGCATACGACTTTCGCAGATGGCTGTAGCACAAATCGCGTTGAAACAGGATGCAGAAGGGGAACGTTCGCTGAGGCGTGCCATTCCGATACTTGAAAAGGCTGGAAACACGCAATCGCTTGCCATCTGTAACAACCAGATGGGCGATCTGCTCAACCGTCGCCACGCCCATGCCGAAGCTGCTCAATGTTTTGAGAAAGCAGCGAACGTATTTGCTTCACGGGGCGACATCTATAACGAGAGTCACGCGAGAATTGGACTGTACGAGGCGTTGAAGAAGAGCGACCTTGAATCTGCCACCGAACACCTCTATCGCTATACCCAGCTGAAAGACTCTATTTATCTGCGCGATATGGAGCAGGCTGTGAGCCATTACAACGCCAGATACAAGAATGAAGAATACGCGAGAGAGATAGAAAACAACAAGGCGGAACGAAAGCTGATATTGATTGCCGGTATTTCGATGGCATTGGTGTTGGGTTTATTCATCCTTTTCCTGCTTTACACTAATCGCTTGCGAACCCGAAGCAACCGCGCATTGAAACAGATGTCGGCTCTGCGCGAGAATTTCTTTACCAATATCACCCATGAGTTCCGCACTCCGCTCACTGTAATACTCGGATTGAGCCACGACCTGCAAGCCGTTGAGGCGGAAGGGGTCAAGGATAAGGCACAAACTATCGAGCGGCAAGGCAACGGACTACTCACGCTCATTAATCAACTGTTGGACATCTCGAAAGTAAAGTCAGCAGTGGGCAATCAGGATTGGTGTAACGGCAATATCACGGCGTACTTCACTATGATAGTTGAAAGTTGGCGTGACTATGCTCGCGGTCGTAACATTGACCTGCAACTCGTCGTCAAGGAAACAGTGGAGATGGATTTCGTGCCCAACTATGTGAATAAAGTTGCCAACAACTTGCTATCAAACGCCTTCAAGTTTACGCCTGAATACGGGAAAATTAGTGTATTGGTATGGAGCAAGAACCAACGATTATTTGTTGATGTGCAGGATACAGGTGAAGGGATGGACAAGGAGACTTTGAAACATATCTTCGAGCCGTTTTATCAGGCAGATAGCGATGCAAGGAACCTCGGTACAGGTATAGGATTGGCTCTCGTCACGCAAATCATCGATGCCGTGGAGGGAAGTATCACGGTGGAAAGTGAGGTGGGCAAAGGCACGACTTTCCACGTAAGCGTGCCCATCCACAATCGTTACCAACGACAGGTAACTGCCTTTGAGGAAACCTACAAGCTACTGCCGACTGAAACAGTTGAAATGCCCGCGGACAGCGAGAAAGACGATAACGAATGTCGCCTGCTCATCGTTGAGGATAACCGTGACATCGCCGCCTATATCGGCTCTCAGTTTACCGACCAGTACGCTATTTTTTACGCTTCCGGCGGAGGGGAAGGATTGGAAAAGACATTGGACCTGGTGCCCGACCTGATTATTACCGACCTGATGATGCCCGGCATGGATGGTTTGGAGATGTGCCGACAGATTCGCGGCAACGAAATCGTGAACCACATTCCCATCATCGTGGTAACGGCGAAGATTACCGAAGAAGAGCGTATCAAAGGCATAGAAGCCGGAGCAGATGCCTATCTCGCCAAGCCTTTCAACAGCGATGAGTTGCGCACGCGGGTGGAGAAACTACTTGATCGCCATCGCCGTTTGCGCCGTAAATTTGGAGAGAGTCCCAACACTAACAAGGAGACGGGCAAAGAAGAGCAACTTACAGAAGCAGAGCGTAGATTCCTTGTGAAAACGGTGGACTTCATATACCTCCTCATGGACAAGCGAAAACTGGAAGTGAATACTTTGGCGGAGAAACTCTGCATGAGTCCCAGGCAACTCCATCGGAAAATCATCGCTTTGACAGGAGATACCCCCGCCTCATACATGCTGAAAATAAAGATGCAAAGGGCTCGTTTATTGCTTGAGGGAAAATCTGAACTGAAGATAGAAGATATCGCCGACCGCTGTGGTTTTGATCATCCTTCCAGCTTCTATCACGCGTTCAAGAAGATGTATGGTGTCACGCCCGCGGAACATAGAAGAATGAAGAACCTGTAATGGCAATCACCTCGTTTTATGCAAGGGATATGGATTTGGACTGGGAGGTAACAGAAAGAAGGTGGTCGAAAACCAAGACAAAAATACAAACTGTTGTTGTTTTTCATCTATTTTGTTTTTATGTACGTGCAATTTTACTATATTTGCACGTATAACAATTGAATTATTACAAATATGGATGCCAAACTAACATTAAAACTTAATGCAAACGTAATTGAACGTGCTAAAAAATATGCCTCCAAAAGGAAGGTGAGTTTATCTAAAGTCGTTGAAAATCAGCTTGATTTAATAACAAGAGATGAACCGTCCGCGGATATAAAAATCTCTCCTTTCGTCAGTAGCATCGCTGATGGAAAAGTCCTAAATGACACCCGTGATTGGAAAGAGTTGCGCTCTGACTACATCGATTATTTGGACGAAAAACATCATTAAGCTATGCAAAAAGTGTTTTTAGACACCAATTTTTTGCTCGATTTTCTTGGCGAGAGAGAAAATTTCTATCCGCCGTGTGCAAAAATCATGACTTTGGCAGATAATCGAAAAATAGAGGTATTTACTTCTCCTACATCCATCGCTACTACCTTTTACCTGTTGTCGAAATCAAGGAACAAACTCTCTGTATTAGAAAAAATAAGCAAATTCAAACTACTTTGCCGAATATCTATCATGGACGATGAAGTGATTGAAAAAGCACTTCGTTCTGATTTTAAAGATTTTGAAGATGCGCTACAATACTATAGTGCTCTTGCCACTCATTGCGATATTATTATTTCTCGCAATGAAAAAGATTTCAAACAAGCAAAAATTCCGGTAATGGATGCCGAAACTTTTTTAAGGGTAGGGAGTTTTTGATGGTCTAAGTTGAACTTAGGATGCTACACGGCAACCTTTCACTAAATGTTTAACCTATGTTTAACCCCAAAAAAAAGCACCTACCGAAACCTCGATAAGTGCTTGATTTTCAACCGTGGGCGTTGACGGATTTGAACCGCCGACCCCCTGCTTGTAAGGCAGGTGCTCTGAACCAGCTGAGCTAAACGCCCGGGAAATTTGGGTTGCCATTTCGGTTGGATGCCTTGCTTTGAGAACGCTTTCCCCGGGATGCCTCCCGAAATCGCGGTGCAAAGATAACCCCTTTTTGATTCACTCCAAAATTTTCCTGAAATTTTTTCTTATAAATTTTCAAGACTCTTTTATTATCGCTATTTTTGTAGGTTGAAAAAGTACCACCCGCGGGAGAACTTGATTCGCTTAACATGAAATCGATTGAGACAACGAGAAAAATCGAGTAACCGGACACGGATATAATCATCGAGAGATGCCACCGGTTGGACAGTTACGGCAAAAGATTGAATAAGCGGGTGGAGATACAAGAACAATCATGATGTTGAATCAACTGACAGCCATTTCGCCCGTTGATGGGCGGTATAGGGACAAAACGGTCGATTTACACCCTTACTTTTCTGAATGCGCGCTCATCAAGTACCGGGTTCAGGTAGAGGTGGAGTATTTTATCGCCCTCCGGGAGGCGGGAATACCATCGCTGAGCGGGATGAAAGAGGAGGTGTACGGACGGCTTAGGAGCTTGTACACCGACTTTAGCGTGACTGACGCGGAGCGGGTCAAGGAGATCGAACGGGTCACGAACCACGACGTGAAGGCGGTGGAGTACTTCCTGAAAGAGAGGTTCAACGAGCTGGAACTGGAGCAGTACAAGGAGTTCATCCACTTTGGGCTCACCTCACAAGATATCAACAATACGGCCATGCCGATGATGTGGCGGGATGCGCTGGAGCAGTACTACATCCCGGCGATAGAAGGGGTGCTGACCAAACTGAACAACCTGGCCGACGAGTGGGAGGCGGTTCCCATGCTGGCACGTACGCATGGACAACCGGCATCGCCCACACGCCTCGGGAAAGAGGTGAAGGTGTTCGCCTACCGGCTGGAAAACCAGCTGGAGGTGCTGAAACATATCCCGGCGAAAGGGAAGTTCGGCGGGGCTACCGGTAACTTTAACGCCCATAACGTGGCTTACCCGAATATCGACTGGCAAGCGTTCGGGAACCGGTTCCTGATAGAGAAGTTGAACCTGCAAAGGGAGCAATACACGACGCAAATCTCAAATTACGACACGCTCGCGGCTTCGTTCGACGCGATGAAACGTCTGCACACGATACTGATTGACCTTACCCGCGATATGTGGCAATATATATCGATGGACTACTTTAAGCAGAAGATTAAAGAGGGTGAGGTGGGCTCATCGGCCATGCCGCACAAGGTGAACCCGATTGACTTTGAGAACGCGGAGGGGAACCTGGGAATCGCTAACGCGCTGCTGGAGCACCTTGCGAACAAACTGCCTGTCTCGCGACTACAGCGTGACCTGACGGATTCCACGGTGACCCGCAACATAGGGATGCCCATGGCGCACGGGCTTATCGCGATAAAGAGCACAACAAAAGGGCTCGATAAATTGTTAATCAACAGAGAGGCTATCGATAGCGATCTGGAAAATAACTGGGCGGTCGTGGCCGAGGGAATACAAACCGTCCTGCGCCGCGAAGGCTACCCGAAACCCTACGAGGCACTGAAAGCGTTAACGCGTACAAATGAACGGATCACGAAAGAAAGCATCGGGCAGTTTATCGATGCATTGGAGGTAAGTGAACAGGTAAGAAAGGAACTGAAAAGAATCACACCCCACAATTACACGGGAATATAGGTTAATTGTAAATCAAAACTTAAGGTGATGATAAAAAACCGTGAGGTTTTAAGTGTAAACAAATAGTTAATAATAAAATGACAACAAACAATGACGAGTCGCGTCCCAAAGGAAATTATAACGACGCGAACAATGAGAGACACACTTCTTCGAACAAGAACTATGACAGTGATCGAAGAATTCAACAAGATGGTTATCAACCCGAAAGGCCCTACCGCCAAAATAATCCCGGTCAAAGGAACTACCAGGAGAGGGGATTTTATGGCAATCAGGAAAGGAGAAACTACAACGAAAACGAGCGTGCTCCCTATGGCAATCAAGACCGGGGACGCTATGGCAATCAAGAGAGAAGGAGCTATGGCCCACAACAAGACCGGGGACGCTATAGCAGCCAAGAGAGAGGTGGATACGGTCCCCAGCAAGATCGGGGAGGCTATGGTGGAAGTGAGCGGGGCGCTTACGGCAACCAAGAAAGAAGACCGTACGGGAACCAGCAGAGAGGTCAATACGGCGCTCCTAACAGGGGAGGCTACGGTGAAAGAGGCGACTACGGGAACAGAGAAACGGGCGCTTACGAGAGCGGAGCCGCAACAAGGAAACGTCGCCCAAGAGTGGGAGAACGCAACCAAGCCGGTCAAAGAAGCCAAGGTGTAGGGTATAGCCGGAACTGGGGTAATCAACCGCAGCACCCGGGTAGCAGACCACAACAGGAAGGCCCCAGGAAGAAGCTGAAGAAGAAAAAACCGTTCAGGCAGATCAAGTACAAGGAGAATGCCGATCCCAATGCACCCATTCGGCTGAATAAGTACCTGGCTAACGCGGGCATCTGCTCACGTCGTGAGGCCGATGAATTTATCCAAGCGGGTGTGGTGAAAGTGAACGGGGAGGTCATCACTGAACTGGGTACCAAGATCACCAGGGCCGACGAGGTGCTGTTTAATAATCAGCCGGTTCAGCTGGAGAGCAAGGTGTACGTTCTGTTGAACAAACCAAAAGGATTCGTGACGACTACCGATGACCCGGAGAACCGGAAGACGGTGATGGAGTTGGTGAAGAGCGCGGCCACGGAACGAATATACCCGGTGGGAAGACTGGACAGGGCGACAACAGGGGTGTTACTGCTCACAAACGATGGCGACCTGGCATCGAAATTGACGCACCCCAAGTACGAGAAAAGAAAGATTTACCAGGTGTGGCTAGATAAGCCGGTGGCGATGGAGCATATGCAGATGATCGCGGATGGTATTGAGCTGGAAGATGGTGAGGTTCACGCGGACGCGATCAGTTACGTCACGGAGGAGGATCTAACACAGGTAGGTATTGAGCTTCACTCGGGAAAAAATCGCATCGTGCGTCGTATTTTTGAGAAACTGGGGTACAGGGTGCTAAAACTCGATAGGGTGTACTTCGCGGGACTGACTAAGAAAAAGCTGTCACGCGGTAAATGGCGCTACCTGACAGAACAAGAGGTGAACATGCTGAGAATGGGTGCGTTCGACTAACAAGTAAACAACATCCAACGAGCAATAAATAACATCCGGGGCAACAACGACTAAGAATACTGGACAGTATCGCCGCCCTGAAATAGAAACAACATAAACAAGAGGTATAGCAACCTCCCGTAAGGGGGTGTGCCATAGGATTATGAAACAGATTAAAAGAACGAAAATAGTAGAGGCTTTACAGCTCAAGAGCTTTGGTGAAGAGGTGAACGTGAAAGGGTGGGTACGCACCCGAAGAGGCAACAAGAACGTGGGATTCGTGGCGCTAAACGATGGTTCCACAATTCATAACATGCAGATCGTTATTGATGTAGCCAGATTTGGTGAAGAGTTTCTTAAACCAATCACAACCGGCGCGTGCCTCAACGTGAACGGAAAGTTGGTGGAATCAATGGGGCAGGGACAGTCAGTAGAGATACAGGCAACCGAGATAGAGATTTACGGGGAGGCCGCCCCAACCACCTACCCACTGCAGAAGAAGGGGCACTCGCTGGAGTTCCTACGCGAGATCGCACACCTGCGCCCCCGGACCAACACGTTCGGTGCCATCTTCAGGATCAGGCACCATATGTCGTACGCGATTCACAAGTACTTTAATGATAGAGGGTTCTTCTACTTCCACACGCCCATCATCACGGCATCGGATGCCGAAGGGGCCGGTTCAATGTTCGAGGTGACGACGCTCGATGTGAATAACCCGCCAAGGGATGAGAATGGGAAGGTTGACTTCAAGGAAGATTTCTTCGGGAGACAAACCAACCTGACCGTTTCGGGTCAACTGGAGGGGGAGATGGGGGCCATGGCACTAGGAGCCATATACACCTTCGGACCTACCTTCCGGGCGGAGAACTCGAACACGCCGCGACACCTGGCGGAGTTCTGGATGATCGAACCGGAAGTGGCGTTCAATGACAACAACGACAATATGGACCTGGCGGAGGACTTCCTGAAATACCTGATTCGCTACGCGTTGGAGCACTGCAAGGACGATATCGAGTTCCTGGCAAAGATGTACGACAAGGAGTTGGTAGAGCGGTTGCACTTCGTGATTGATAACGACTTCGTACGGCTGAGTTATACCGAAGGGGTGAAAATACTGGAGCAATCGGGGCAGAAGTTCGAGTTTCCCGTATATTGGGGAGCCGACCTGCAATCGGAACACGAGCGGTACCTGGTGGAAAAGCATTTCAAGCGCCCGGTGATACTGAGCGATTACCCCAAAGAGATCAAGTCGTTTTACATGAAACAAAACGATGACGGAAAAACGGTGCGGGCGATGGACGTGCTCTTCCCTAAGATCGGGGAGATCATCGGTGGATCAGAACGAGAGACCGACCACGATAAGCTGATGAATTGGGTGAACAAGATTGGTATGGATATCAAGCCCATCTGGTGGTACATCGAGACACGTAAATTTGGTACCGCACCGCACTCTGGCTTTGGACTGGGCTTTGAACGGCTGATGCTGTTCATCACCGGCATGGCCAACATACGGGACGTGATCCCGTTCCCCCGTACACCCGGCAACGCGGAGTTTTAAAAGGGTGCCCGCTTATTATATGGCGAAGTGGGCTTTTAAGCGTGAGTTCACTTGCAACTAGCAGCACGAGGTTTTATAATAAGCCAGCATGCTTAGTGAGATGGTGAATTAAAAGAGGATAGGAGTTAGATTAGATGAAGAATATACGTAATTTTTGCATTATAGCGCATATCGACCACGGTAAGAGCACGTTGGCTGACCGCTTGTTGGAGTTTACCAAAACCGTTGAAGTGAATGATCTACAGTCGCAGGTACTCGACAGCATGGACTTGGAAAAAGAACGGGGCATCACCATCAAAAGCCACGCCGTACAGATGGAGTATGAGCTAAATGGCGAAACATACACGCTTAACCTGATCGATACACCGGGACACGTGGACTTCTCATACGAGGTATCCCGCTCCATCGCGGCGTGCGAGGGTGCGCTGCTGGTGGTTGACGCGGCGCAAGGGATCCAAGCCCAGACCATATCCAACCTCTACATGGCTATCGAGAACGACCTGGAGATCATCCCGGTGCTGAACAAGGTCGACCTGGATAGCGCCATGCCGGAGGAGGTGGAGGACCAGATCATAGAGTTGCTGGGGGTTGAAAGAACGGAGATTATCCGTGCCAGCGGTAAAACCGGCTTTGGAATAGAGGATATTCTGCAGGCGATTATCGAGAGGGTTCCCGCTCCGAAAGGGGACCCCGAGGCTCCGTTGCAGGCACTGATCTTCGACTCGGTCTTTAACTCGTTCCGGGGGATTATCGCGTATTTCAAGATTGAGAACGGGTCGATTCGGAAAGGGGACCTGGTGAAGTTCATCAACACGGGCAAGGAGTATGACGCCGATGAGGTGGGTATATTGAAGCTCGATATGGTGCCGAGGGAGGAGATTACCTGCGGCGACGTGGGTTATATTATTTCCGGTATCAAGACGTCGAAAGAGGTGAAGGTGGGCGATACCATCACCCACGTGAAACGCCCTGCCAAAGAGGCTATCGCGGGCTTCGAGGAGGTGAAGCCGATGGTTTTCGCTGGGGTATACCCGATCGAGAGCGAGGACTTTGAGAACCTGCGGGCGTCGCTGGAGAAACTACAGCTGAACGATGCCTCCCTTACCTTCCAGCCGGAGTCGTCGATAGCGCTCGGCTTTGGGTTCAGGTGCGGCTTCCTGGGGCTGCTCCATATGGAGATCGTGCAGGAGCGACTGGAGCGGGAGTTCGACATGGACGTGATCACCACGGTACCCAACGTGTCGTACCATGTGTTCGATAAGAAAGGTAATATGAAGGTGGTGGATAACCCGGGAGGACTGCCCGACGTGACGCTGATAGACCGAATCGAGGAACCCTATATCCGGGCATCGGTCATCACACGTACCACCTACATTGGTCCCATCATGACGCTCTGCCTGGGCAAGCGGGGGGAGTTGATCCGGCAGGATTACATATCAGGCGACCGGATAGAGATCACTTACGATATGCCGCTCGGGGAGATCGTAATCGACTTTTACGATAAGCTGAAGAGCGTATCAAGGGGATACGCCTCGTTTGATTACCATATGCATGACTACCGCCCCTCCAGACTGGTGAAGTTGGATATCTTACTCAACGGGGAACCGGTGGATGCGCTCTCTACGCTAACACATGCCGACAACGCGCAGAGCTTCGGGCGACGCATGTGCGAGAAGCTGAAAGAGTTAATCCCCCGCCAACAGTTCGATATCGCTATACAGGCGGCTATCGGGGCCAAGATCATCGCCAGGGAGACGGTGAAGGCGCTTCGTAAGGACGTGACGGCCAAATGCTACGGGGGAGATATCTCGCGGAAACGCAAGCTGCTGGAGAAGCAGAAAGAGGGTAAGAAGCGGATGAAACAGGTGGGCAACGTGGAAGTGCCGCAAAAGGCGTTCCTCGCGGTGCTGAAGCTGGATTAACCGGGTATCCCTGAAAGTATATCAACGCAAGCGGTCACACCGGCCGTAACCAGTATGACTGAAAAGCCTGTAAACGATCCAATATAATCAAAATAACCAACTATGAAATCGAAATTATTTTTTATAGCGCTACTCCTCCTCGGAGGAATAACGCTGGCCAACGCGCAGTACGTGGACCAAAAGAAAATCAGCGAGCTGGACACCGAATACATCCGGGTGTGGTCTGATTCGGGACCCTTGCTCAGTTCCAAGATCACGGTAAGGATCGACTATGGCCAAGGGGGACGTACACCCCAGATATCAGATAACCGCCGTCGCCCCATATCGTTCAACGGCATGATCGCCGTACTTAACCTGTTGAGCAAAGAGGGTTTCGAATTAATCGAGGTAGTTCGGGATTCAAAGGATGAAACCGAGATTTTCTACTTGAAACGAAAGCCTGGATTTATCCCTCCAAAGGAATCCACCGAAGGGAACTAACAAATTAACCTTTATAGTTTCCTAACGTGATATTTGTTGTCTCTAAGGGAACCAGCGAAGGGAACTAACCGAATCATTTCCGGCTCTCCAGGTATCGGATCAGTACTTCACTTTTCTCTTTCTCCAGCTTGAGCTGCTCGATGTTGAGCAGAAGGGTAGAGAGCTCGTACGACTCACTGATGCCCCGCTTCGAGCCCCGGGTCAAGGTGGTTGTTACCGTTCGGTTACCGATGAAATGCACGGTGAGCGGCTGATCCTGCATGGTATGGATAAACTGGGCTAACCCGCTCGCATCGTCACCAATGTAGCGCACGATCTCGTAGGAGCGGACGGATGTGTTAAATCGGTAGTTCATTCCATCGGCGGTAACCGCCCTTGTCTCCGCGAAGGTGTCATCTTGAGCGGTCACTTTCACCCGGTTATGCTTCACGTTTGAAACACCCAGGATACTTTCGATAAAGAGGGCTCCCTTTTCACGCACGCCGGCACGCAAGCCATTCCTATCCAGGGAAGAGCCGTACGGGTACGCCTTTGAATAGTACTCGCCAAACTCCTGGTAGCGTTCGTCCCGAATGTAATCGAACTTCGTAAGCATCGTACTGAGCTCATCGTACTGCACGCGAAGCATGGAGTCACAATAGACGATGTTCCTGCGGTTTTCGGCCAAGCGCACCTCCTGCATCAGGGAGAACCCGGCGTTGATCTCATCGAAAGCTTTAGGAAAAACGATTTTTATGCTGTCAATCTTCAACTTGGCTAAAGCGTAATTACCCTCCATGTAAGCATTTCTCGCTTCCGAAAGGTACTCCTTCGCCCCGCGGTTTTTCCCCGAACAGGAGAAAAGCAGAAGGGCAAAAATGAACAGCATCGTGGTTTGAATAGAAAAACGCATGATTGAAATCGCCTATTAAAAAACCATATACCATGACAAATTTACAAATATATTCCTCATAAAATCGCTTTTGAGGTACAATTATTGTAATTTTGCAATTAGTAACAGATAAAATGCCCTTCTAACGAGGAATTCGGTAAAGACGTGAGAGAGATATGGATATATCGCGAGACGAGATACGAAGACATTTAGAGAAACCCATATTCAGGATAATAAGCGAAGCGGCCGACGAGTTGCAGGTAGCGTGCTACTTGATAGGAGGGGCGGTTCGTGATTTCTTTCTCTACAGACCATCGACCGACATGGATGTCGTGGCAGTGGGAAGCGGTATTGAGCTGGCCGAGCGGGTGGCCTTGAAAATGGGGGAGGAGAGGGGAAAGAGGATTCCCGTCCAGGTCTTCAAGACGTTTGGTACGGCTCAACTGAAACATGGCGGTTACGAAATCGAGTTCGTGGGTGCTAGAAAGGAATCCTATCGCCACGACTCGCGTAAACCGGTCGTGGAAGATGGTACGCTGGAAGAAGATCAGGAACGAAGGGATTTCACGATTAATGCCATGGCGTTTTGCCTCAACCGAGAGCGGTATGGCGAGCTACTTGACCCGTTTAACGGGCTGCAGGACTTGCAGGACCTGATTATACGTACCCCCAGGGAACCGGGTATCACGTTTAGCGACGACCCCTTGCGTATGATGCGTGCCGTACGCTTCGCCTCGCAGTTGGGGTTCGATATTCACCCCGACACGTTCGACGCCATCCGTGATAACAGGGAGCGGATAGAGATTGTTTCGATGGAACGTGTGACGGACGAGTTGAATAAGATCATCTTATCGCCCAAGCCCTCCATCGGCTTCATCTTGCAGGAAAAGACGGGGTTGCTGGAGATCATCTTCCCGGAGCTCTGCGCGTTGAAAGGGGCAGAAACGAAAGATGGGGTAGGGCACAAGGATAATTTTTACCACACGCTGGCCGTGCTGGACAACATCGCCAAGAAAAGCGACGACCTCTGGCTTCGGTGGGCGGCCCTGCTGCATGATATAGGGAAGCCGGCCACTAAGCGGTGGGATCCGCGTTTAGGGTGGACCTTCCATAACCATAACTACGTGGGGGAGAAGATGGTACCGAGGATTTTCAGGCGCATGAAGTTGCCGCTGAACGGGAAAATGAAGTACACGAGGAAGTTGGTCTCCTTGCATATGCGGCCCATGCAACTGGTAGAGGAGGAGGTGACCGATTCCGCGGTGAGGCGATTGCTATTCGACGCGGGCGATGATATTGAGGATCTGATGACGCTGTGTGAGGCCGATATCACCTCGAAGAACCCGGTCAAGGTGCGCCGCTTTATACACAACTTCTGGATTGTACGCCGGAAGTTGAAGGAGATTGAAGAGAAAGATCGGATCAGGAATTTTCAGCCCCCGGTGGATGGGAACGAGATCATGGAGCTGTTTAACCTGCCACCGGGTCGGGAAGTGGGACTCCTTAAATCTGCCATTAAGGATGCGATTCTTGATGGAGTGATTCCTAACGAGCGCGATGCCGCGTATCAATTCATGCTGGAAAAGGCAAAGGAGATGAACCTAACACCCAATTAAGTTTTTTTGCCTTATTATTTCCGTCTAAACCCCGTTTTCTGCGATAATTTTCATTACTTTGCAGTTTTATTTGGAAAATGGCTTATAACCCCTATGTTAGGTAAGAGAAAATCAGGTAAAAGAAAAATATCCGCCGTTAGATTTTTAAACGCGAAGATCACCTCCACAATCAGCATTTCGCTTGTGCTGGTGCTCCTGGGGATCACCCTCCTGATCCTTTTCATGGGGAACGGACTATCGAGGTTCGTCAGGGAGAACATGAGCTTCAACGTGATGCTCTCCACCAATGCGAACGATGCCGAGATCGCCCGTGTTCGTAAGAATTTGGATGCGCAACCGTTCGTGCTGTCTTCCCGCTACATCAGTAAGGAGGAGGCGAAAGAGCAGTTGATAAAAGATTTAGGGGAAGACCCGGAGGAGTTACTGGGGTATAACCCGGCGCAGGACTGTATTGAGATTTTCTTGCACTCGGAATACGCGAACAGCGACAGCATCGCCATGATTAACCGGGTAATCCGACAGGAGAACAACGTGGCCGACCTGCTGTATCAGCAGGAGGCTATCGACTTGATAAACGATAACCTATCGAAGGTGATGGTGGTCCTGCTTATTTTAGCGGCGGTACTGCTGTTCATCTCGTTCACGCTCATTAGAAACACCATTCGGTTAAGCGTCTACGCGAAACGGTTCCTTATCAACACGATGAAGCTGGTGGGTGCGACCAGCGCGTTTATACGGAAGCCCTTCGTGGTTAATAACATCGTCACGGGTATAGTGGCCGGGGTGATTGCTGACCTGGTGATTCTAGGCTTACTGCTCATCTTTAACAAGGAGTACGCCGATATCCGGTTAATCGTTTCGGATCTATACCTCGCGGTCACCTTTGTACTGGTCATCGTGCTGGGTGTCTTGATCTCGATGATTGCTACCGCCTTCGCGGTGAACCGATACTTAAAGATGGATTCGGACAACCTCTATTACGTGTAATTAACAAGCATTTAGATATGTCTCATAAAAGTTTTGCTTTAGGAAAAATAAACCTTATCATTTGCGCCGTTGCCGTGCTGCTGATAGTAGTAGGCTTCGTGCTGATGGCGGGACCCGGTACCACCTTTGAAGGTGGCTTTGAACCGGATATCTTTAGTGCCCGACGGATTAAAGTAGCACCCATCGTCTGCTTGACGGGCTTCGTGCTGATGGTGGCCGGCATCCTGTACCCATCGAAAGAGAAAACGGAAGAACCGGGAAAACCGGGAAAATAATCTTATACCATCCCACCAAACCGTCCTAAATGAGTATTATCGAGGCGATTATCCTTGGGATCGTGCAAGGATTAACGGAGTATTTGCCCGTGAGCAGTAGTGGCCATTTGGCTATCGGCTCCGCGCTGTTTGGCATTGAGGCTGAGGAGAACCTCACGTTTGCCGTGGTGGTGCACATCGCCACGGTGTTTAGTACGCTAACCATACTATGGAGTGAGGTGGTGGGACTCATCAAAGGCTTTTTCAAGGGTCTTTTCACCTGGAAGATGAACAGCGAGACCCGTTACATGATCAACATCATCATCTCGATGATACCGATAGCGATTGTCGGGTTCTTTTTTAAAGAGCAGGTTGAGGCGATCTTTACTTCTGGTCTCCTTCTGGTGGGGTGTATGCTTCTGTTAACGGCTTTTCTCTTGTCGTTTTCGTATTACTACCGGCCACGTGAAAAAGAGACAATCAGCATGTCTGATGCCCTTATCATAGGGATTTCGCAAGCCATAGCGGTCGTCCCGGGCTTGTCGAGATCGGGAACAACCATCGCCACCGGCTTACTGTTGGGCAATAAAAAGGAGCAGTTGGCACAATTCTCGTTCCTGATGGTTATCCCCCCCATTCTTGGGGAGGCACTGTTGGATACCATTACGATTGCCCAAGGAGGTGATGTGTTAGGAGGCATCCCCTCAGCCTCATTGATTGCCGGTTTCGTGGCCGCTTTCGTGGCGGGAGCAATTGCCTGCAAGTGGATGATAAATATTGTAAAAAGGGGTAAGTTGATCTACTTTGCTATCTATTGCGCCGTCGTGGGACTGGCCACGGTGCTTTTCACACTCTTTTCGAACTGAGAGAATGGATTTTATAGGGGGAGAGATTTTATACATCAATAAGCCGCTCACTTGGACATCGTTCAAATTGGTACGGGTCGTGCGGGCCAAGATTCGCCAAAGGCTGAAAACTAAAAAGCTAAAGGTGGGTCACGCGGGCACGCTTGACCCGCTGGCCACTGGCGTGATGATTCTATGTACAGGGAAGAAGACCAAACAGATAAAGGAGCTGCAAGCCCTAACCAAAGAGTACGTGGCAGAAATTCGGTTGGGCGCTACCACCCCTTCCTTCGACCTCGAAACGGAGATCGACGCGCTGTACCCTGTTGAACATATCACGGAAGCGAAGGTGAGAGAGGTACTCAATCGATTCATTGGCACTATCGAGCAGGTGCCCCCCGTCTACTCGGCGGTTAAGGTAGATGGCAAACGGGCGTACCAGTACGCCCGCGAGAACGAGGAAATTGAACTAAAACCCAAATTGTTGGTTATAGATAGTGTTGAGTTGATCGCATACGACCTTCCAAGGGTGACCATAAGGGTAACGTGCAGTAAAGGCACGTATATCAGGGCTCTGGCAAGGGATATCGGTGAAGCACTCAACTCGGGCGCCCATCTTGTTGGCCTTACGCGTACGAGAATAGGAGAGGTCACGCTGAATCAATGTTTGGAAATGGACGAAATGGATTCCTTTTTGGATAAAGCTATTTTCGGATAACGGGTGTTGAGGAAATAACGATCACAGAAATAACGATCACAGCATGCTTGAGCTGTAAAATATAAAAGGATATAGCGTATTTTGAAACACAGGATTTTGAAAAGTATGAAGCTTTCGCAATTCAAATTTGATTTACCCGAGGAGCTTATCGCGAAGTACCCCACCAGGCATCGCGATGAATCTCGATTAATGGTTGTACATAAGCAATCTGATAAGGTCGAACACCGTATTTTCAAGGATGTGTTGGACTATTTTAACACGAAGGATTTCTTTATCTTTAATGATACCTTGGTGTTTCCGGCTCGCCTGTTTGGAAACAAGGAGAAAACGGGCGCGAAAATTGAAGTCTTCCTGTTGAGGGAGCTGAATCCAGATCAACACCTGTGGGACGTGTTGGTAAACCCGGCAAGAAAGATTAGAATTGGAAATAAGCTCTATTTCGGTGAAAATGAGGAGTTGGTGGCAGAAGTAATCGATAACACTACCTCGAGGGGCCGCACCTTGCGGTTTTTATACGACGGGCCGTACGAGGAGTTTAAAGAGCAGCTTTTCCAGGTGGGCCAAACACCTATTCCCGAGTACCTGGAACGGGCCGCGGAACCGGAAGACCTGGAACGCTACCAGAATATCTTCGCACAGAACGAGGGTGCCGTCGTTGCCCCGGCGGCGGGGTTGCATTTTAGTCGGGAACTGATGAAACGAATGCAAATCAGGGATATAGAGTTCGGATTCCTTACCCTGCACAATGGGCTTGGGGCCTACCGGATGATCGACGTGGAGGACTTGACCAAGCATAAGATGGAGTCAGAACAGATGATTATCACGCAGGAGTTGTGTGACCAGGTGAATCGGGCAAAAGAGGGGCAGCATAACATCTGCGCCGTGGGTACCTCCGTGTTACGTGCCGTGGAAACTGCCGTGAGTACGGACGGGCAAATCAAGCCAAGGGAGGGATGGACCAACAAGTTCATTTTCCCCCCGTACGAGTTTACGCTTACCAACAGTTTGATTTCCAACTTTCAGCTACCATATTCCACGTTACTGATGATGGTATGTGCATTTGGTGGCTACGAGCGAATAATGGATCTCTACCAGTTGGCTATCAAGGAAAAGTACCGGTTTGGCGCCTACGGAGACGCGATGCTGATCATCGATTAATCATGCGTGATCATGGAATGACAGTCCACCTGGCGCTGGGCTCCAACCTGGGTGACAGGCGGCAAAATATCGAGACAGCCTATAAGCTGATTGAAGAGCGGGTGGGGAGGGTGACCTCCTCCTCCGCTTTTTATTTTTCCAAGCCGGTCGGCTTTACATCGGAGCACGACTTCGTGAACTCCGCGTGTGAGGTAAGAACCGAGCTGAATGCGGAGGATCTTTTAGAGGCGATTCAACAGATCGAACGGGATATGGGGAGGATGCAGAAGAGCGGCTCGGGCGGCTACGCTGACCGGATTATCGATATCGATTGGATATTGGCGGGTGACCGGGTTATCAACACCTCCCGGCTGGTGGTTCCTCATCCCCGAATGCAGGAACGGGACTTCGTCCTCCGCCCCCTCAATGAGATTGCGCCAAACGCGATTCACCCGTTGTTACAAAAGAGTGTCCGGGAGTTAACGGAGGAGTTAAGTTGTGATAATGCTATCAGGGACTTAACATAGGGACAGGTTGTAACATTACTCTCTGGAACTTATCGCTTTTTCATCTATTTTTGTAGTACGAAACGAAAAGGAGAAGTTACATTATGGCTGTTTTTGGAAAAGGGTACGATCATTTTCTGGGGTACGCGTTAAGCGGGGGCGGAGCCAAGGGGTTCGCACACCTTGGGGCGTTAAAGGTGTTGGAGAAATGTGGGTTGAAACCCGACGTGATCGCGGGTACGAGCGCTGGCTCATTGGCAGGCGTGTTTTACGCGGACGGCTACCATCCCGAAGAGATCCTTGAACTTTTTCGTGAAAAAGAGTTTCGGGAGTTCGCGGAGCTGGCCATTCCCAAAACAGGACTGTTTAAAAGTACCGGCTTACACGGTTTCCTCAAGAAAAACTTGAGGGCACATCGTTTCGAGGAGCTACAGGTTCCTTTTTATGCCGTGGCGACCGATTGGAAAAGGGCGCAGACCGTGGTTTTCTCGGAAGGTGACGACCTGGTGGACGCGGTGGTAGCTTCCTGTTCGGTTCCCATCGTATTTCAACCGCAATACATTCACGATGTGCCATACGTGGATGGGGGACTGCTTAAAAACTTCCCGGTTTCGGTGATTCGGGAACAGTGCAGGTACGTGATCGGCGTGAACGTGGCACCAATCATCCCGGTTGCCGAGAAGGATACCATCCGCACCATGGCCGAACGGACGTTTAACTTGATGTCCAACGCCAACACCCTGATCGATAAAACTTACTGCGATATTTTGATAGAGACTGAGGGGGTAGAGCGATATACCATGTTCGACCTGAATAACATGGATAAGATTACCGAGACAGGATATTACCACGCGGCCATCAAGATGAGCGAAAAGGAGTCATGGACCATCGTGGAAAAATGTCATAAGCATTACCAAAGGCAAGAGAAAGTGAGGAAGCATGTCCAACGACTTCGAGAGCGGGGAATTGGAGGAAGTTTAACGCACAATCGTTCAACCTGATCCAACTCAGCCAGCCCAATTGGCACTCAATCAACTCAATTATAATCCAATTAACAAGGATGCGAGACGAAAAGCTGTTTATTTATCAACTGCTGCCCAGGCTATTCGGCAATCAAAATTCCGCTAACAAACGGAATGGAACGATTGAAGAGAACGGGTGCGGCACCTTTAATGACATCACAATGAGCCTGCTGAAGAAGCTCAGGGAGAGCGGGTACACGCATGTATGGTACATTGGCGTGTTGGCTCACGCTTCCACCACCGATTACACGGCTCACGGTATCCCCAAACAGAGCCCGGAAATCGTCAAGGGCAAGGCGGGCTCTCCCTACGCGGTGAGGGATTATTACGATGTAGACCCGGACCTGGCGGAAGATGTACCCAATCGGATGATAGAGTTCGAGGAGCTGGTGGCACGCACGCACGCCGCGGGATTAAAGGTGATTATCGATAACGTACCCAACCATGTGGCAAGGGAGTACCGGTCGATTAAAAGACCTGATGGCGTGAAGGATTTCGGTGAGGGGGACGATTCAACGGTAGCCTTCGCACCCAACAACAACTTCTATTACCTGCCGGGGCAGGAGCTGGAAATTTCGTTCCGCGATACCAACTATAGGGAGTTCCCAGCGAAGGCAACGGGCAATGACTGCTTTACGAACCGGCCCTCTATCAATGATTGGTACGAGACAGTGAAATTGAATTACGGGGTAGATTGGCTCGGTAACCGAACCGCCCATTTTGAGCCTGTACCGGATACCTGGTTGAAGATGAAGGATATATTCATGTTCTGGGCTGAGAAAAAGGTAGATGGGTTCCGGTGCGATATGGCGGAAATGGTACCCCTCGCGTTCTGGCGCTGGTTGATCCCGCGGGTGAAAAAGCGGTTTCCGGGTACCCTTTTTATTGCTGAGATCTATAACCAGGCGGCGTACAGGGACTTTTTGGCTACAGAAGGCTTTGATTACCTGTACGATAAGGTGGGGCTTTACGATACGGTGCGTGATGTCGCGTGCGGCCATCGTCCCGCGTCCGATATCTCGTTGGCTTTGCATAGGGTGGGGGATATCCAGCACAGGATGTTGAACTTCCTTGAGAACCATGATGAGCAGCGGGTGGCATCGGACTTCTTCCTGGGCGATGGACAGAAAGCACGCGCCGCCATGTTGGTTACGGCGTGCGTCAATAACAACCCGGTGATGATCTACGCGGGGCAGGAGCTGGGCGAACGGGGGATGGACGAAGAGGGATTCAGTGGGAGGGATGGACGCACCAGCATCTTCGACTACTGGTCGATGGATACCTTGCGACGATGGAATAACGGGGGTAGATGGAACGATGCCCTGTTGACCCCTGAAGAGATACGACTCAAGGATTTTTATAGCCGGATAATCTGCTTGTGCAACCAGGAGGAGGCACTTGCTTCCGGGCTGTTTTACGACCTTATGCCGCCCAATTACCCCAACAAGGCATACGATTCTACCTCGGTTTTCTCTTTCCTGCGAGGAAACGATACACGGTTATTATTAATTGCTGTCAACTTTAGCGATCGGGAACAATCGGTTTCCATTCATATTCCGCCTCACGCGTACCGGTTTTTTAATAGAGAGCAGTGCTTGGAGAAGGGAGTTAGGTTAACGTCCTTGTTTGAAGAGAACGGCGAAATGATGGCCTTCCGGACAACGGATCCCGTGAACGTGACACTTCCTGCTAACGATGGTGAGATATTTGAGATTTCTTTTACTTAAAGCACTTAATTGAAGTTTAATTTTTGTATTTTTGTTGAAACGATAATAACAAGGAGTTGCCATGCAGAATAGAGAGTTTAAAATTTTTTCTGGAACTAAATCGCGTTACTTTGCCGAGAAAGTATGCGCCAGTTTAAAATGTCCGCTCGGAAACATGATCATTGAACATTTTGCCGATGGCGAATTTTCCGTTTCCTACGAGGAGTCGATACGAGGTAAACAGGTGTTCTTGATTCAATCCACCTTCCCTAACTCCGATAACTTGATGGAATTACTGCTCATGATTGATGCGGCCAAGCGCGCTTCAGCACAATCCATCGTGGCGGTAATACCCTACTTTGGTTGGGCAAGGCAAGACAGGAAGGATAAGCCACGGGTAAGCATCGGGGCTAAACTGATTGCCGACATGTTGAGCGCGGCTGGAATAAATCGACTGATAACCATGGACTTACATGCCGATCAGATACAGGGTTTCTTTGATGTGCCGGTGGATCACCTCTACGCGTCCCGAATTTTCATTGATTATTTGAATGAGCTGAAGAGGGAATCCAACAACTTGGTAATCGCCGCACCCGATGTGGGGGGTACCAAGCGTGCCAGCGCGTATTCAAAATTCTTAGGGTGCCCCATGGTTATCTGCTACAAGATTCGGAAGAAGGCCAACGTGATATCGGACATGCAAATTATTGGCGACGTGGAAGGTATGGATGTGCTACTCATTGATGATATCGTGGATACGGCTGGTACCATCACGAAAGCGGCCGACCTGATAATGGAGAATGGTGCCAACTCGGTACGGGCCATCGCGAGCCACGCCGTGATGTCAGACCCTGCATCGGAGAGGGTCAATAAGTCAAGCCTGAAAGAGATTATCTTTACTGACAGCATCCCCTATTCGAAAAAATCGGAAAAAGTGAAGATCCTTTCCGTTGCACCCATGTTTGCCGAATCGATTATGAGAGTCTGTAACAATGAATCGATTAGTTCCCTTTACGTTATTTAGGGAGATTCGTTTAATTCAATTTTAAGAGCAAGATTGGTATAGTTGTCGGTCTTGCTCTTTCCTTTTCGCATTATTTTATTCGAAAGCGTGTTTTTCCTTGATGGCTTGCAACAGTCCCTCGGTCGCATCTTCAAGAAGGTCAAGTACCAGCTCGAATCCCGAGGCGCCACCGTAATAGGGGTCGGGGACATGATCGTCGCTGTACTGTTGTGAGAAGTCGGTCATCATATGGATTTTATTCAGCTGTTCTTTGTTGGAAGCCAGTGACTTCACATGGGTGTAGTTGCTGCTGTCCATCACGATTATATAGTCGAATTTATCAAGGTCGTCCTTCCGGAACCGGCGAGCCCGGCTATTAAAATCGTAGTCTCTTTTCTTACCGTGCGCCCGCATGCGCTCATCCGGCAGATCACCTTCGTGCCATCCGGAGGTGCCGGCAGAGTCCACTTCAATGAAATTTTGCAAATCGTCTTCCTCGATCAATTGTTTCATGATGCCTTCGGCGGCCGGTGAACGACATATATTCCCAAGGCAGACGAAAAGTATTCTAACCTTCTCGCGTTCTGTCTGATTGGGATTACCTATTTTGCTGGAACGTTTCATTTTTGCAGGGATTCTTTTTTAATAACCTATCATTTAACAACCTTAACAATTGCCGCAAAGATAGTGGAATTACACGAAGTTCCCAAACCATTTCCTGCCGAATCATTTTTAATATTTTGCTTACCTTCGCGGTTTAGAATTGTTTTTGCATTTGAACATCATCCCATAAGATGAGAAGTAGAGGTGAGAAGGGGCTCCTTGGGCTGAAAAGGGACAAGGTGGTTCGTGTGCTGTGCGGGATAGGGGGTACTGTTTCGCTCGGGTTGGCCATGTTGGGTGTCGTTGTACCGGGTCTCCCGGTCACCCCTTTCGCCCTGCTATCGGCGTTCCTTTACGCGAAGAGTTCCAAGAGAATGTACGACTGGCTGTTGAATAACCGGGTACTGGGTCCAAGGATTCGGAATTACCAGCGTCGGAAAGGGCTGACCCGGAAAGGGAAAGCCGGGATTATCGTCCTCATGCTCCTGATGGTTCTCTTCTCATCGTTCGTGGTTATCCGTGAAAACCTTATCGTCAGGGTGATTATCCTTTTCTTGGGAGTTATTGGATCTCTAGTGGTTTGGTTTTTCGTGCCCACGGCACGGGGAGAGTGAATCTGGTTGTAAAGGCTACCCGACACGTGAGTTTTTAAACCCGTAAGTACGCGAAGTAATGTTTTTCTACCCTCTTCGATAGCAGCTCGATGTTGAGCATATCGGAAGCTTTGGAGATATCTTTTACGCTACCATCCTTGTAAAGGATACCGATGCTGTCATCCTCTTTATTGTACATATCGGTCGCCATACAATCCGATGCCAGGAAGTAGCTGGCCTCATGTTCCGAGACGTTGAACTTTCGCGCGTAATATTCCAACTGCCGTTTTACCCTCTCTGGTTCAACCTCCTCTTCCGTTATCTCGATTTTAAATAGCTTCCGGTTGATCATCCCCTCGCTCAACACACTTAGGATGGTGTCGCTGTGTGATGCCCATACTTTCAGTGCCGACCAGAGGTCATTGTCATCGAGGAGGGCGAAGTACTGCAGCGCTTCACCGTGGTTCTTGAAGTCGGCCAGGGTGGTCTCGTTCCGCAAGAAATAGGATAGGGCGGGGGAGGCGAATAGACGTTCTCCATGCATACTCAGCTCCTTGGCCCGTCTGAGCGTGTTGATCATCATCTTCTCCGCGGCGACCGCGGTTTTGTGCAGGTAGACCTGCCAGAACATTAGTCGCCTAGACATCAAGAAGTTTTCTATGGAATAGATCCCTTTTGACTCGACCACCAGCTGGTCGTCCTTCACATCGAGCATCTTGATGATACGTGCCGAACCGATATTCCCCTCACTTACACCGGTGAAAAAGCTGTCGCGGCGCAGGTAATCGAGACGGTCCATATCCAGCTGGCCACTCACCAACTGGTGGAGAAACCGTTTGGGATAGTTGTTGGTAAAAATCTCGATGGTGGTTTGTAATGCCCCGTTCCACTCTTCGTTCATCTGTTTCATCAGGAGGAGCGATAGGGTCTCATGCTGAACGTGTGTTACCAACGTGTGTTCCAACACGTGAGAAAAGGGACCATGCCCGATATCGTGCATCAAGATGGCTGCCAGCGCCCCGTTTCTCTCCTCCTCGGTGATCTCGTGTCCTTTCTCCTTGAGTATCTTCAGTGCTTCACCCATTAAGAACATGGCCCCGAGGGAGTGGTGAAAGCGGGTGTGTTGTGCACCGGGGTAGACGAACGATGTCAATCCCAGCTGCCGGATGCGGTTTAATCGCTGCAGGAAGGGGTGCTGGATGATATCGTACACGAAATCATTCGGTATAGTGATAAACCCAAATACCGGGTCGTTGATAATCTTTCGCTTCAGAGACATGGCTCAGGTACTTTCAGTGTTACAGTAACTATCGGTAATTTGACTTACGATGTGTTATTTATCTAACAAACAGTTAGGATAGTACAAATAATGCATTACACCGTTAGAGGTATTTTCGCAGCATCTCTTTCATCTCTTCTTGCAACTTGGCCGCCTCCTTCGCTGCCGCATGCGCGAATCCTGTCCCTTGATCGGCGTAGATGATTGCCCTGGAGGAGTTGACCAGCAGGCCGCACTCCCGGTTCATCCCGTATCGGCACACCTCTTCAAGGGAACCCCCTTGTGCGCCAACACCTGGCACCAACAGGAAGTGGTGTGGTGCAATCTTCCGCACCTCTTCAAACCGCTTCCCTTGGGTGGCACCCACCACGTACATCATCTGCTCGCTCGATGCCCACTCTTGGGATAGACGCAGTACTTTCTCAAAGAGCCGCTCGCCGTTTGCATCGGCAGTTAGCTGGAAATCAAGCGATCCCTTGTTGCTGGTGAGGGCTAGCAGCACCACCCATCGTCCCGGTTGGTTCAGAAATGGCTTCACGCTGTCTTCGCCCATGTAGGGAGCTACCGTCACCGCATCGGCCTTCAGCTTCTCGAAGAAGGTTCGGGCATACATCTCGCTCGTGTTGCCTATATCGCCCCGTTTAGCGTCGGCAATGATAAACTGCTCGGGGTAGCGTTGACGGATATAAGCCATACTCTTTTCGAGCGACATCCACCCCGCGGTACCCTCGCTCTCGTAAAAGGCGAGGTTGGGCTTGAAAGCCACGCAGTAAGGTGCGGTAGCATCGATAATTGCCTTGTTGAACTCGTAGATTGGATCCTCCGTTTCCAGGAGGTGGTGCGGTATCTTTTTGCTATCAGTATCCAGCCCGACACAGAGGAAGGATTGTTTCCGCTTCACCTGTTCATAAAGTTCTTGCTTGGTCATAGTCGTTTGATGAAACGTGAGTTTAAGTGATAATAAAATGGTAAAATACAGCCTTTTACGTGAATATTCATAACTAATGCTAGAGGTTTACAGTTTCGCCTCTTTCATTTTTTCAGCGTTTTCTGTCACCATCAGCCGATCGATGACCTCTTGAATCTCCCCGTTCACGAAAGCGGGAAGGTTGTAAATGGTGTAGTTTATGCGGTGATCAGTCACACGGCCCTGCGGGTAGTTGTAGGTACGAATCTTTGCCGATCGGTCACCCGTGGATACCATTGTCCTCCGCCGGGAAGCGATATCGCCTTGACGTTTGGTTAACTCCATGTCGTACAGTCGGGCTCGCAACATTTGCATGGCGGTCTCCCTGTTTTTCAGCTGTGACCGTCCCTCCTGGCAAACCACCACGATCCCCGTTGGTCTATGGGTGAGTTGTACCTTGGTCTCCACCTTGTTCACATGTTGGCCACCGGCACCGCTTGAGCGTGCGGTCTGGAAGTCGATATCAGCCGGGTTGAGCTCCACGTCGAATTCCTCCGCTTCGGGCAATACGGCCACCGTAGCCGCCGAGGTATGCACACGTCCTTGAGTTTCTGTCTGGGGTACCCGTTGCACCCGGTGTACACCAGATTCATACTTTAACGTTCCGTATACATCAGTCCCGGTCACGGTGAAGATGATCTCTTTATAGCCGCCAGCCGTTCCTTCAGTATAGCTAACCACTTCCGTAATCCATCCTTTGCTCTCGCAGTAGCGGGTATACATTTTATAGAGGTCACCCGCGAAGATCGATGCCTCATCACCACCAGTGCCGGCACGAATCTCCATCACCGCGTTTTTCGCATCTTCCGGGTCGGCGGGAATAAGCAGTAGCTTGATCTCCTCTTCTAGTTCAGGTATCTTGTCGCTGTTCAGCGTTAACTCATCATGAGCCAGTTGCCTTAGGTCGTCATCCGATTCGTTTTCTAGGATACTCTTTGCCTCGGCGATGCTATCGAGGGCCGATTTATATTCATTTCGTGCATCAACGATCTTTTGCAGGTCGCTATACTCCTTGTTCAGCTTCACGTACCGATCCATATCGGCTATCACGGCGGGATCCGAGATTAGCGTACCCACCTCCTCGAAACGGGCAACCAGGTGTTGTAGTTTCTCTAACAATGAATTTTCTGACATCTTTTTATACCTTCTTTACTCAACTGTAATCCCTTATCAATGAATGAAAAAATAATAATTACGGAAGTAAAAGTTGAGAAATTAGTTCCATAAATCCGGTGTGGTTTAGCAAGCAGTCAGGTGGACAGTTCAAACGCTTGAACAGTTTAAATGTAACTGAACTGCCCCTGTTCACTCTTGATAAGTAGCTCTTTTCTGTTTGACTTTTCAACGTATCCCACGATTTGCGCGTCCACGTTAAACGAACGAGAGATATCAATGACCTGTTGGGCGTTCGCTTCGGGCAGGTAAAGTTCCATACGGTGTCCCATGTTGAAAACCCGGTACATCTCTTTCCAATCGGTTTGTGACTGTTCCTGGATAAGTTGAAAGAGCGGTGGGGTAGGAAACAGGTTGTTCTTAACTGCCCGTAACCCATCCCTTAAAAAGTGCAACACCTTGGTTTGCGCACCACCCGAACAGTGAACCATTCCGTGAATATTTGCTCGCAACTCCTTTAATATCAGTGATATAATTGGAGCATAAGTGCGGGTAGGGGATAGTACCAGCTTCCCGGCGTCTACGCCAAGCTCTTCGATGGTCTCCGTTAACTTCAGGTTACCGGAATAGACCAGGTGGTCAGGGATGGAAGGGTCGTAACTCTCCGGGTATTTTTTGGCCAGGTAGTGTGCGAACATGTCGTGCCGCGCCGAGGTCAGCCCATTGCTACCCATCCCGCCGTTGTACTCTTTCTCATAGGTGGCTTGTCCCGATGAAGAAAGTCCTACGATCACGTCGCCAGACTGTATGTGCACGTTATCGATCACGTCGGCACGCCGCATCCTGCAGGTAACCGTGCTATCCACGATGATGGTACGTACCAGGTCACCCACGTCGGCCGTTTCCCCACCTGTGGGGTAGACACGCACGCCCATAGCCGTCAGCTCTTCGCATAACTCGTTGGTTCCGTTGATGATAGATGCAATTACTTCACCCGAGATAAGGTTCTTGTTGCGGCCAATGGTGGAAGAAACCAAGATGTTATCCGTGGCACCCACGCAAAGCAGGTCGTCCACGTTCATAATCAGCGCATCTTGCGCGATTCCTTTCCATACTGATAGGTCGCCGGTTTCCTTCCAGTAGACGTAGGCAAGCGATGATTTGGTGCCGGCCCCGTCCGCGTGCATTACGTTGCAATAGTTCGCGTCATTCCCGAGATAGTCCGGGATAATCTTACAAAAAGCATTGGGATATAATCCCTTATCACTATTTCTTATCGCCGCGTGTACCTCTTCCTTCGTCGCGGAAACGCCTCGCTGGTCATATCGTTGGGTAGTTGCCATACGTAACAATATTCATCTTTAATTCCGGGGGTACAGCATGTTGTTCCTAACTTTACGGCTGTACGTTGATGCATTCAAGGAGAAATTTTCCTGATTCACAAAAATACAAAAAAAGATCGGAATACATACTTGCTTGTTTGGGAAGAATAGCTTAAGACAAGTCCTATAATTACTATTATGTTTAATTACATGGAGTACTTTCCAGTTTTATGGTTTTTCATGTAGAACAGGTTATTCGTGGTTGCTCTTCCCCACTTTCAACTACTTTTCAAATTTATCGACTATTGGATGTTGATTTCGGTAGTAAAGCGTTCTGTTGCTTGAAAAATTGTTTTAAAAACAAGGAGAACAGCGTTAAGAGTTACTCCCTTCGGGTAATCTCTTTTGCTATTCCCCTTGCTAAACATCCACTTATTAGTGGATATTTCACATTCGGTACTTGTTATTCCAGGTCCAGTTGACTCTCAACCGTTTCCAATTCCTTTGATTTGTCAACACCCAAGACACTCAGGTTATAGTAAACATTCCTGAGCAGCAACAGTGCATTATTAATTTCGCTTTCCGTTGCGCTTCGCTCTTTGAGCAGTTTTTCCAGCTTTTCCAGTAACGGAAGTGATGATTGATAATACTCTACGGTCTTTTTATCGTTTTCAATCTGCTGTTGTCTGTTCGTCAACATCGCGGTCTCCTCTTTCAAGTTCTGTGCTTGGATGATAAAATTCCTCGCGAGGTGTTCAAGTGCCCTTTCGCAATTGGGATCCACTTCTAGCGCCTTATTGTATTCAGCTTCAGCACCGGCGAAATCACCATTCTCAGCTATCAAAGCACCTTTCACGCTGTATAAATCACAGCCATTAGAGGGATCATTCTCGATGGCCTGATCCAAGTACTCGATAGCCCTTTCACTTTCGCCACTGCGGATATAGAAGTTCGCGAGGTTCGTGATAAAGTAGTTACTTGAGGGGAATTTACTGGCTCCTTCATTCAACGCCCGCATGTAGTTAACCGTGTCACCTAAACTGAAATACTCACTAGCTTTTAACTCGTACAGATCGCTCTCTTTGAACGAGCTGTTTTCGATAAAAGGCTCGCTGGTCGCTCTTTCTATCATCTTTAACGCCCGATCGTGGTCTTTGGATTGGATAGCAGTAATGATGGCGTAGTATTTGATGGTTTGGTAGGTGCTATCCGGCACGAAAGCATCTTTTTGACCATCAAAGATGGGAAGCGTGGGAATATCCCAGTACACTTCAAAGAAGTCGGTCGCTTTTTTGAAGTCCCCCTGACCGTTGTAATAGACTCCCCCATTGATGTAAAACTGGTGATTGGCACGAAGAATACCCGCGATATCTTTGCGGTACCTGTTTCTAACCCGCCCTTTGGCATCGGGAATTTCTGACAGTGAGTCGGCTTTAAGGTATGGCAGGTATGATTCCATCAAGCCATCGTACATCACCTTTTCGTTAGAAGCCTGTCCCAGCATTTCCTTGGTACGCTCGTTATCGAACGCCTTGTTACCAATGTCTCCCATTACCTTCCACGTTTCCGGATCCGTAGCGGTCTCCTCGTGCGAGGAGGCCTGCTGAATTAGCGTACGTGCTTCTTTCAAGTCGTCTTTTCCTAACGACCTTTTAGCATCTCTAAGTGCCGATTTTTGCGCGAAGATAGCTCCGGTCGAAAAAAGGGCAATCATAGTAAGGAGTAAAAATTTTCTCATTTTATTCATATTAATTTGTTTGATAATTCGTATTACGGTTGAACACTACTGCATTTGTTTAACTTACATCTTGCGATTGCTTATATCGCTCTCTTCACCATTGTCTTCGGCGTTTACCTTGCAAACAGACGCGATCTCATCGTTCCTTTTCTCCAAGTTAATCAGGCGGACTCCTTGCGTAACGCGTCCCATGATGCGAATATCGGAAATTTTTACGCGTATCGTTATACCCGATTTGTTAATTATCATTAAATCGTTATCATCCGTTACGCTTTTGATGGCCACCAACTTACCCGTTTTCTCGGTAATATTGATGGTTTTAACCCCTTTCCCGCCTCGGCGCGTGATTCGGTATACCGGTTCCCCATCCTCGTCATTCAGCATGGTACGTTTGCCGTATCCCTGTTCGGATACAACCAGGATGGTATTTTCCGACTCCGGATTCATGCAGATC
The DNA here is from genome assembly GCA_033808735.1 of Fermentimonas sp. Taxonomy (GTDB): domain Bacteria; phylum Bacteroidota; class Bacteroidia; order Bacteroidales; family Dysgonomonadaceae; genus Proteiniphilum. The sequence continues at coordinate 96,822 of JAPXNA010000007.1, read as the reverse complement.
ATACCTATCACAGCGTCCTCCCCGTCCTCATCCAGCGTTATTCCCTTTACCCCGGTAGCGGTACGTCCCATGGGCCTCACGTCCTCTTCGTCAAAACGAATGGCTCGCCCGTTGCGGTTGGCCAGGATCACGTGCTGTTTTCCGTCGGTCAGTCGCACGGAGATCACCTGGTCGTCTTCACGCAGGGTAATCGCGTTTACGCCGTTTTGTCTGGGTCTCGAATAGGCTTCGAGCAACGTCTTTTTCACCACCCCGTTTTGTGTGCAGAAGAGCAGGTAGTTAGAGTTGATATACTTCTCATCCTGAAGGGTTTCTACCCGTACAAACGCGGTTACCGAATCGTCCGAATCGATATTCAACAGGTTTTGAATAGCCCTTCCCTTTGAGTTTTTGGTCCCTTCCGGTATTTCGAATACCCTCAGCCAGTAGCATTTCCCCTTTTGTGTGAAGAAGAGCATGTAGTTGTGGTTAGTGGCTGGATAGATGTACTCCACGAAATCCTCGTCACGGGTATCGGTACCTCGGGCTCCCACCCCACCCCGGTTTTGCGTTTGGAACTCTGTTAGGGCGGTTCGCTTGATGTACCCCATGTGCGAGATGGTGATGACCATCTCATCATCGGCGTAAAAGTCCTCGGCATTCATCTCTTCGGCAGAAAAGATGATCTCCGAACGGCGTTCGTCACCGTACTTATCGCGCACTTCGATCAGTTCCTCCTTGATGACCTGCATCCGAAGCTCCTCATTGGTGAGGATCTCGTTCAAGTAGGCGATAAGCTTCTGAATCTCTTCGAATTCTGCGTGCAGCTTCTCCTGCTCTAAGCCGGTCAACTGGCGCAAGCGCATCTCCACGATGGCGCGGGCTTGCAGTTCGGTCAACTCGAAGCGTTCCATCAGTCGTTGGATGGCCATTTGGGGTGTGGACGATCCCCGGATGATGGCGATTACCTCGTCGATGTTGTCCGATGCGATGATGAGCCCCTCCAGGATATGGGCACGCTCCTCGGCTTTGCGCAGGTCGAATCGCGTGCGGCGGATTACCACGTCGATACGGTGCTCCACGAACAGCTCGATCATCCTCTTGAGGTTCAGCATCTCGGGACGGCCGTTCACCAGGGCGATGTTGTTAACACTAAACGACGATTGCAGCGCAGTGAGCTTGTAGAGCTTGTTTAGCACGATGCTCGCATTGGCGTCGCGCTTGATGTCCACCACGATTCGCATGCCCTCGCGATCTGACTCGTCGTTCACGTTAGAGATACCCTCAATTTTTTTATCCGACACCAGGTCGGCGATACTTTTGATTAAATCGGCTTTATTCACCAGGTAGGGTATCTCCGTGATGATGATCTTATCGTGTGACTTGTCCGATTCGATCTCGGCTTTTCCACGCATCACCACCCGTCCCCTACCCGTTTCAAATGCCTCTTCCACACCTTGGTAGCCGTAGATATAGGCGCCCGTCGGAAAATCGGGGGCCTTGATATAATGCATTAATCCCTTGGTATCTATATCTTTATCATCAATGTACGCGATAATCCCGTTGATGCACTCCGTGAGGTTGTGCGGGGCAATATTGGTGGCCATACCCACGGCGATTCCCGATGAGCCGTTGATCAGCAGGTTTGGAATACGTGTGGGCAGCACGGTAGGCTCTTGAAGCGTATCGTCGAAATTGAGTTGGAAGTCAACGGTCTCCTTGTCGATATCGCGCAACATCTCCTCGGCAAGCTTGTTGAGTCGAGCCTCAGTGTAGCGCATGGCCGCGGGGCTGTCGCCATCCACGCTCCCCATGTTGCCTTGCCCATCTACCAAGGGGTAGCGCATGCTCCAGTCTTGCGCCAGGCGAACCATCGCGTTGTATACCGATGAGTCGCCGTGCGGATGAAATTTCCCCAGCACCTCTCCCACGATACGGGCTGATTTTTTATGGGGCTTATCAGCGGTGTTGCCCAATTCAGACATCCCGTACAAAATGCGTCGGTGGACCGGTTTGAACCCATCCCGAACATCGGGTAACGCGCGGGAGACGATAACGGACATCGAGTAATCGATGTACGACGATTTCATTTCATCTTCGATGTTTATCTTGATGATTCTGTCTTCTTGATTAATCATTTTAAACGTGATTATTCTCTTTCAAAAAAGACCCTATTCTTTTAATTTACAAGCGAATAGAGTGTCGATTGCGTTCTAATGTTTCAAACTACTAAGGTACAACTTTTCTTCGATTTTAACAACAAAAAATGGAAGAAAAAATGCCCGTCCCACGCGCTTTTTTTGAAAGGGTGGACGGGCGATAATTCGTGTTGGATAAACGTTACACTTACTAACCTTTCGCGATACCTGTTATGAACCTTTACCTGTTATGAACCTTTACCTGCCGTGGCAATTTTTATACTTTTTGCCGCTTCCACAGGGGCAGGGTTCGTTTCGTCCTATCTTTTTCTCTACCCTGATTGGTTCCAGTTTCCGTGGCTGCCTGGGCGGCTGACCTTCCCCGCCCCCTTGCTGATGACCCAAGTTATCCGTTTCGTCTTTCTGTGTGCGGTACTTGCTGTAGTCGGTCTTTCTCTCGGGCGCGGCCTGGCGCACGCTGCTCGGGTCCTGGATAGGGATTTGTCCCCTCATCAGGATCGACACCGCCTTGGAATTCACGTCGTTGACCATCTCCCGAAAGAGGTTAAACGATTCCAGCTTGTAGATCAGGAGTGGGTCTTTCTGTTCGTAGCTGGCTGTTTGAACCGATTGTTTTAACTCGTCCATCTCCCTGAGATGCTCCTTCCAATTCTCATCAATCGTGTGAAGCAGGATTGATTTCTCGAACGCTTTGACCAGCGCTTTCGAGCCGGTTTCGTAAGCCTCTTTCAGGTTGCATGAGATATTGTATACTCGTTTGCCATCCGTAATAGGTATGAGGATGTTCTCGTACACCGCGCCCTGGTTTTCGTACACTTGTTTGATGACGGGATGGGCAATCTCCGCGAGCCGCTCACTTTTTCGCTGGAACGTTTCGAATGCTTTTTCCTTGACTAAGTCGACTGCCTCGTTCGGTCTCATCTTCTTCACATCCTCCTCTTTGAAAGGGACGTCGAGGGCTAACACGCGGTAGAGCTCCAGCTTCATCTCCTCGTAATAATCGAGGTTGTTCTCCACGATGTTCTTTGAGGTTTCGGTAATCATGTTGGCCACATCGTTATCGATCCGTTCCCCCATCAAGGCGTGACGTCGGCGCCTGTAGATCACCTCGCGTTGCGAGTTCATCACGTCGTCATACTCCAGAAGCCGCTTACGGATACCGAAGTTGTTCTCTTCCACCTTTTTTTGCGCCCGTTCTACCGACTTGCTTAGCATGTTGTGCTCCAGCACGTCACCCTCTTTGAACCCCATACGGTCCATCATGGTCGCGATTCGCTCCGTGGCGAAGAGGCGCATCAGGTCGTCCTCCAACGAGACAAAGAAAACCGAGGATCCAGGGTCTCCCTGTCGTCCTGCCCGTCCCCGCAGCTGGCGGTCGACTCGGCGAGACTCGTGTCGCTCCGTGCCGATGATAGCCAATCCGCCCGCCTTCCGTACCTCGGGCGACAGCTTAATGTCGGTACCGCGTCCCGCCATGTTGGTCGCGATGGTCACTACCCCACTCTGCCCTGCCGTGGCCACGATCTCGGCCTCACGCTGGTGAAGCTTGGCGTTCAATACGTTGTGTTTAATTTTTCGAAGCGTGAGCATTCGGCTCAACAGTTCCGATATCTCAACCGAGGTGGTACCCACCAGCACCGGCCGTCCCTCTGAGATCAAGGAGGATATCTCCTCGATAACCGCCGTGTATTTTTCCCGCTTCGTCTTGTAGATGCGGTCATTCTGGTCGTTTCGAATAATGGGACTGTTGGTAGGGATAACCACCACGTCTAATTTATATATGTCCCAAAACTCTCCAGCTTCCGTTTCAGCAGTACCGGTCATGCCGGCTAACTTGCCGTACATGCGGAAAAAGTTCTGTAGCGTTATGGTTGCGAAGGTCTGCGTGGCCGCTTCCACCTTGACCCGCTCCTTGGCCTCGATAGCCTGGTGCAGCCCATCGGAGTAACGCCGTCCCTCCATCACGCGTCCCGTCTGCTCGTCCACGATCTTCACCTTGTTATCGATCACCACGTACTCCACGTCTTTCTCGAAAAGGGTGTACGCTTTGAGCAGCTGGTTGATGGTGTGTACCCGTTCTGACTTGATCGCGTAGTTCTGAAGCAACTCATCTTTCTTTGCCGCCTTCTCTTCATCGGAGAGTGGTTCTGTCTCCAGCTCCGACAGTTGTGACGCGATATCGGGCAGGATGAAAAATTGGGGGTCATCTGATTTACCGGTCAGCAGGTCGATACCCTTATCGGTCAGTTCGATGCTGTTCTGTTTCTCGTCGATCACGAAGTAGAGCGGGTCGGTCACGATATGCATGTTCCGCATCTGTTCCTGCATGTAGAACGCTTCGGTCTTGAGCATGGCCGCTTTTACGCCTTGTTCGCTCAGGTACTTGATAAGCGGGGTGTATTTAGGCATCCCCTTGTAAGAACGGAAGAGCAGCAACGCACCCTCTTCCTGCACCTTGGGGTCCTCGGAGGCCATTTTCGTCCTCGCTTCGGCCAACAGCTTGGTCGTGAGATCCCGTTGTGCCTTCACGATGATCTCCACCCTCGAGCGGAACTGATCGTACAGCTGCTCCTCACCTTTGGGAACCGGCCCGGAGATAATCAGCGGGGTACGGGCATCGTCAATCAACACCGAGTCCACCTCGTCCACGATCGCGTAATTGTGCTTCCGTTGAACCAGGTCTTTGGGTGAGATCGCCATGTTGTCACGGAGGTAGTCAAACCCAAACTCGTTATTCGTACCGAAGGTGACGTCAGAGTTGTACGCTTTACGGCGCGCTTCGGAGTTGGGTTCATGCTTGTCGATGCAATCTACTGATAACCCGTGGAACATGTACATAGGACCCATCCACTCCGAGTCACGTTTAGCCAGGTAATCGTTGACCGTCACCACGTGCACTCCCTCGTGCGTGAGCGCATTGAGGAACACGGGTAAAGTGGCCACCAGTGTTTTCCCCTCCCCGGTTGCCATCTCGGCGATCTTCCCCTGATGAAGCACTACACCCCCGAAGAGCTGCACATCGTAGTGTATCATATCCCAGGTAATCTCGTTACCACCGGCCATCCAGTGGTTTTGGTAGATGGCATACTTCCCCTTAATCTGTACGAAGTCGTGGTTGGCCGCCAAGTCCCTATCGAAGTCGGTGGCCGTTACCACTACCTCGCTATTTTGCGTGAACCGCCGGGCAGTATCCTTCATGATGGAGAAGGCGATCGGCAATATCTCGTTCAGTTTTTTCTCGTATTTATCGGAAATTGCTTGCTCCAGCTTGTCCACCTGATTCCAGACTGCCTCCCTTTCACTCAGTTCAACCTCCTCCATCCCGGCTTTCAGTTGTTCTATCTGTTTCTTTTCAGGGGCGACGAATTCGCTAATCTCTTTTTCAAGCTCTTTCGTCTTGGCGCGCAGATCATCATTAGAAAGCTTTTCGATCTCGGAGTAGGCCTCTTTGATCTTCTTGACGATCGGGTTGATCTCATTGAGGTCGCGTTGCGCTTTATTACCAAAAATTTTTGTTATAAATCGATTGAATCCCATAGTTTGTTTTATTTCGTTTGCATGATGTGTGCTCTATCGCTCCATGTAAAACTCCTCGAGTATCTTTGCCTTCGCCGCGTTGGGAGGTCGAATGCGCAGTCGATACGCGATGGTGGGGGCAATTTCCGTTGCGTCAATGGTGCGATTCACTGTTCCCGGTTTCACGTGATTCCCAAAGAAGATGACCGGTGCCACTATCGCGTTGCGATGTCCGCGGTTTTTTGTATCCGCCTGATCGTCCACCACATTCCACCCCGGTTGTAGCTCCAGGAACAGGTCTCCCGATATACCCTCGTAATAACCGTTGCGATAAAATTGCACGCTTTGGTTGTATGCCCCGTGCAGCATCTGGTGGGAGGTGATAACGTCTTGCACGCCGGCAGACTGAACTAAGAACTCCGCTGCCTCTTGTTGAATCTCTTTCAGATCTAATCCACTCTCTTCAATCAGTTTCCTGTCGAAGAAAATCTGCTCGTTGTGATATTTTTTCACCCATTGTACCCGACCATACAGGGCCATCAGGTACATGTTCAACAAAGCCTGGCTCCTTTCCGGGAAAAATACCCCCCCAGAGGTTGTCATACCTTCCGGAATGACCTCTTGCTCGTTGAAGTAACCGGTAGAGGCGATGAAAATCAAACAATTGTCGAGACCTATAGTGTTCTCTATGGCATCCAACAGGCGGGTTAGTTCCAAATCAAGTCGGTAGTAAGTGTCCTGAATCTCAAGCGAGTAATTCTTGTCGAGCGCTTCCGAAAACCCCCCCGCGTAGAAGGTAAGCGCAAGGAAGTCGGGGTTCGCCCTTCTACCCAGCGTCCCTGACTCCAACAACCGTATCGCCATGTCATTCACCTCCTTATTGACGTAGGGCGACTCTTTGAAAAGCCGCAAATTGTCTCCCTCGTTTTTTCCAAGGTAGTGTTGAAAGTTGTACCGATTCCGGGTATATGGAAAGGCGTAGTAGTACTTGATATCTATCTCCGGGCGCCAGGTGGTACTCCCTATCGTGTAGGTAAGAGATTGCTGGCTCCGGTTATGTTGTTCCACTATGTGGTGCTTTGACTTATAGAAAGTGGTGGTGGCCCACTTGCCTTTTTCGTTCTCTATCCAGTAGGCCGCGTTGGCCGCATGGCCACCCGACGCGAGCGCCTGCGAGGCATCAGGTGCGAATGCGTACACGTCCGACTGACCATCGGAGGCGATTTTTAGCTCGTCGGCAATGGTAGAGACCTTTAGAGGCAACGGTGAGAGCATCTCGGTTGTGAAATCACCCATGTAGTTTTTATCCGCGAAGGAGGATACCTCTTGGTGGGTCTCAACCAGGTACCTGTTTTCAGCAGTAATGCCGTGATACGACGGGTTGGCACCCGTGTATATGGTGGCAATTGTAGATGCCTTGTCCAGGTATGGGAAATCGTAGTGAATGTTGTTGTAGACGAGACCCCGGTCAAGGAGGCGGTTGAACCCCCGGTCGCCGTAGATATACCTGAACAGCTTTAGGTAATCACCCCGGAGCTGATCAATGGTGATACCCACCACCAGCTTGGGCACCTCTACCGGAAGAGGCTGTGCGCAGAGCACTGATATCGATAAAAAAGCGATTATAGAAGAAATTAGCTTGCTCATTGTTTCAAATTGTCGTAAACCCTTTAAATCCCCCATCTTCTTTTTAGTGTTCGGCTTGAGGCGTAGCGTCTGTTTTTAATTCTCTCCTTCCTGACCATTAACAGGTTCGTACCCGATCGAAGTACCAAGCAGAGGGCGAAAGGGATGGTCTCCAGCGGCAGTTGTTGGGGGATTAACCACCAGAGCAACAGAAAAAGCAGTACAATTGTAAAGTTGATGATATGGTAGATATAAGTAGCCTTTTCGGCTCGCCTCGACCAGAATAAAATGGCCGCCAAAAGGGCAATCGGATTAATCCACGCGAGGTTCCAGTTGGGATTGGTAGCGGGATGTTCGGAGAAGTACATTAGCACGAAAACGATGATTCCACCTAGTCCGACCAGCCCGAACAAAAAGGTGTCAAACCATTGCAACAGCCTTATCTTGTTGAGTCGTGCGGTTTGCCAAAGGGAAAGCAAAAGGGTTAGCACCAGTAAGATAATTCCCGTGATAAGTGGTGTAACGGGGAACCGCTTGCCCGGGTGGTTAACCTCCGGGTTGCCGGGTAGTAGCACGTTTGAGTGACTTATTAAGGGGCGCTTCAACGTGCTGTCGTTTTGGTAAATAGTGGCTTCTTCAAAGGAGTTCATCAGGTAAGAGGGGATATACATCTTTTCCCGGACATCAATCTCTCGATCAGCACCGCTACCGATGACCAGATCAATCCCGAACTTGGTCCATGGGGAGTGACTCACGTGCTCGTGAACCAAGTCGCGGAATGATTGCCCCTCTTGGGTGGGCGGGTACTCAATGATACCGTGGGTGTATTTCTCCACCATATCGCGGGGACGCGTGGCGCAGTTGTCGAAGAAGTAGTTGTACCGATATTCACGGTTCTCTGGTAGCGCGTTGATTTGTAGCGCGTCAAAAAGTTCCTGCTTCTCTTGGGGCATGAGGTTCAGTTCTTGTTCCACCACCTCCTGCCCCTTGTAACCGTACTCGATCATGAATTGCTGGAAGGTGGTCACGCCCAGCACGTAGTCGGTTTGTCCCCGTACAAAATGGTAAATGAAGTAGGGCTGCGATGAGTCGAAGTAACCGTAGTTGAAAACGGCATCGACTCCCGTGATGTCGTCCTGTACACGGATAGCCGTGTGGCCAAATAGGGAGTAAACGGCCTCGTACCACGGGGAAGCGGTCAATACAGTGACCCTCGCGCTTTCACTCAACTGCACCTGAGCGGCTACCGACTGAACAGAAAGAGCGAAAAGCGTTAATAATATAATGGGCAAAACTATCTTTTTCATTGAACCATTGTTTCCAAGCGATATAGATGCGGCTTGCGGCATCAACGAGCAAAAATAAACAAAATTGTGTTAGAATCATACTATAACACGCATTTACTTTCGCACGTGCTTGCTTTTTACTAGCAAGTTCACTAGAACTTTCATCCCGTGGAAATTATTTGCTGAACTTTCGCATGTTATTTACTGTTTCATGCAGAAGTTGAGTTATTTATTTGCCACGTTCGGCAAAGTCAAAGCAGGCTTTGTAATCCAATACTGCATGTAAAGAGCATAAACAAACAACGGCGGCCCAAGCTAGGCCACCGTTATTCGTTTCAGTATTTTTCGTCCCTCTATTTCTTTTTGCTGCGGTCCCCGTAGCGGCTCATGAACTTGTCCACGCGCCCGGCAGTATCCACCAGCTTCTGTTTGCCGGTGTAAAAGGGATGGGACGAGCTGGTAATCTCCAGTTTCACCAAGGGGTACGTTACGCCATCCACCTCGATGGTCTCCCTTGCGTTGACAGTAGAGCGGGAAATAAAAATCTCGTCGTTCGACATATCTTTGAAAACGACCGGACGATAGTTCTGGGGGTGAATCTCTTTTTTCATATGCTTATTCCTTTTTCCTAGCTGTTCTGTATTTACCTACAATTGAACAAGAAACAGGTGGAAACGCACCTCGTTCCTATTTTTCGGAGGGCAAAGGTAGTCCTTTTCTTTAAAATAAAAAAATAATTGCGTCTCTTTTTGTTTTAACGCCAAAATATTAGGTGTCTGTCTGGCTTTAGTCGTCCCAACTATTCCGCCGCGATAATATCGAATCTGCAATAGGGTACCAATACGTCGGGTATGCGAATTCCTTCAGCCGTTTGGTTATTTTCAAGCAACGCTGCCATGATACGAGGAAGCGCCAATGCGCTCCCGTTGAGCGTGTGACATAGCTGTATCTTTCGATCGTTGTCCCGATAGCGACATTTCAGCCGGTTGGCCTGATAGCTCTCGAAATTGGAGACGGAGCTCACCTCCAGCCAACGCTTCTGCGCCGCGGAGAAGACCTCGAAGTCGAACGTTAGCGCCGATGTAAACCCCATATCACCTCCGCAGAGGCGGAGGATGCGCCATGGCAACCCTAGCTTTTCCACCAGCGTCTGCACGTAGTCCACCATCTCTTTAAGCCGCCGGTACGAGCTCTCCGGCTTGTCGATGCAAACGATCTCCACCTTGTCGAACTGGTGCAACCTGTTCAGTCCGCGTACATCCTTCCCGTAGGAACCCGCTTCGCGGCGAAAGCAGGCAGAGTAGGCGGTGTTCCTCACCGGGAGTTCATCCTCTTCCAGGATCACGTCCCGGTAAATGTTGGTCACCGGCACCTCCGACGTGGGGATCAAGTAGAGGTCGTCCAACCCGATATGGTACATCTGCCCCTCCTTATCGGGCAGTTGCCCGGTACCGAACCCCGAGGCGCTGTTCACCACGTAAGGTGGTTGAACCTCCAGGTATCCCGCATCCCGTGCACTGTCTAAGAAAAAGTTGATAAGCGCACGCTGCAACCTGGCCCCTTTTCCTTTGTAGACGGGGAAGCCCGCACCGGTTATCTTCACACCCAGCTCAAAATCGATGAGGTCGTACTGTTTGGCCAGATCCCAATGCGGGAGCGCACCTTCCGGCAGCGAGGGCATCACTCCCCCACTCCGTTCCACGAGGTTGTCTTCCGCGGACTTACCCTCGGGTACCGACTCGTGAGGAAGGTTGGGGATGGTGACCAACAGTTGTTCTATCCTCTCTTCGGCATCCTTGAGCGTTTCATCAAGCTCCCTGGATGACTCTTTCAAAGGGCCTACCTTTTCCTTGGCGGCATTGGCCTCCTCCGTTTTGCCTTCACGCATGAAGGCACCTATCGACCGTGATAGCGAGTTTATTTCTGATAACACCGCATCAAGCGAGGTTTGCGAGTCACGCCGTACCGCGTCAAGCGCTATTACTTCGTCAATAATCTCTTTCCCATCGAAATGTTTCTTCGACAGGCGATGTACGATCTCCTTCGGGTTTTCGTTAATGGCTTTAAGTGTGAGCATATTGAATGATTCAACCGTGAATGATTAGCGCGAAGGTACAAAATAAATCGTCGCGCTAACCCTCAACAATCGGCCGTTAAAACAACTGGAAATGGATAGACTCTCTTAACTCCCTGGATTCCTGCTTCTTTTGACGATAATAACGGGCTATGTAATAGGCCACGCTCGCCAAGGCACCCAACATTAAAAGGTCTTTAAAGGTACTCTTCTTCATCTCTGTACGTTTGGTTTTATGAGTAAGTAAAAATGACGTGCATAGATAGTGCCGTCCATCTATATAATAAGACGCGAAAAAGCAAAAAACGTTGCATCTAAAATGAAAAAAATCCCATTAACTTTCTTGTTCACGTTTTCTTTTACTTCCCACTTCGTTTTACAACTATTACATGATCCCTCAGCGGTTCCATTCAATGACGAGTACCCGCTTGGTCGTTTTTGTAACCTGAAAACGGTCGTCACTCCGCTCACCTACCACCCAAACTACTTGATCGCCCGAGAGAAGCAGCCAAGCATCCTCTTTCTCTTTGAGGCTGAATCTTTTATCTACAAAGAAATCGCTCAGTTTCTTCTTTCCCTTCATACCAAAGGGAATGAACCAGTCACCGGGTTGCCACCTCCGTAGCGTCAGGGGGAATCTCACCTTATCGGCGTCCATGTATAATAAGTGCGACTCTTTCTGAATAACAATAGGCATCGCTTCCATCCTGAGGATTAGCTTAAGTGGAAAATCAATTTGTTCTACACCCGCTTCGATGAGAAAGGTCTCTGTGTCAGCACATCTCTCCCTTAGCGGGTGCAGGACAAGGAATTCCCTATCTTTGATTAACCGGTAAGATCTCCCGTAGAACTGCTTCCCCGGCTCGCCATGCAGGCTCTCGAGGATGTCCCGGATGGTGGAAGGCGAAAAACCCAGTGGTGAAAGCAATTCAAATAGTACCGCTTGAGGGGAAGCGCTCTCCTGCAGCAGACTTATATTGATCCTGATTTCGTTGCTTTCGCTGTTATCGCTTTTCTTCCCCTTGCCGTTCACATCGTCCCTGTTCCTGTAATCGCTTCCACCCTCATTTCCATCCCCATTTCCATTTCCCCTGTTATTCTCGTCATTTAACCTACTTCCATCTTCATTCCATAACGCACGCCGCATCTCCTCAATCGACCAGTTGTAGAGCTTTTCTACCTCGGCCAAGTTGAGCGAAGTGCGGTGGATTGCCTCCCTAACTTTTGGGTTGATCTTTTCAAGCTCAGGCAGGATACGCAACCGAATGAGGTTACGGACATACAGCTCCTGTTGGTTAGTACTATCGGTCACGTGCGGAATGGATCTCTTGGCGATGTACTCCTCGATATCGGAGCGGGTGAAAGCCAGTAGAGGGCGAACAACGTACCCGTTCTTGGCTGGGATACCGGTCAACCCCTTGATGCCGGTACCTCGAACAAGGTTCAACAGCACTGTCTCCACCGAGTCGTCCCTATGGTGAGCCACCGCGATCGCTTCCGCCCCCTGCTCTTGACGAACTACCTCGAACCAGTTGTAGCGCAACTCCCGTGCAGCCATCTCAATGGAAAGCCCCTGCTCTCGCGCATGGTGGTGGGTATCGAAATCGATGCTCAGCAGGGGAATATCATGCCGCTCGCACCACCCTTTCACGAAGTCAGCATCCCGATCTGACTCGGGACCACGCAGGTGAAAGTTGCAGTGCGCGGCCACGCAGCAGTAATCCAACCGCGTGAGGATATCGATCAACGCCATCGAGTCGGCTCCACCGCTGAGCCCCACGACAATTTTAGCGTTGGGTTGCAGCAGTTTTTCACCCTCTATGTATGTCCGTACCCTTTCAAGCATTGTTCATTGATTCGAGTCAACCGTTCGATGGCATCCTTGTCAGTTGGGCAAAAGTACAAAATTGTCCCCACGAAACGGGGCAAAATAGCGATAAAAAGTGTATTTTTGCAGTGGAATAGATTTATAGCTTACTCTATGGTAGAAAAAATAGATGCCCTGTTAAAGGAAATCGAGCAGTTGGCCCCGGCTAATCCCGACGCGTTGGAGTCGGCACGGGTCAAGTATTTGGGAAAGAAAGGAGCGATTGCCGCGTTGATGGACGACTTCCGTAGTGTACCCCCCGAACAAAAGCGGGAGATCGGGCAGCGGTTGAACGAGTTAAAGTCAAAAGCGACCGAGAAGATACAAACGCTCAAGGAACAATTTGAAAGCCATGTGATTTCCGATGTGGGGATTGATCTCTCCCGGACGGCTTACCCGATACCCTTGGGTGCACGCCATCCTATCTCCATCGTGAAAGAGGAGATTTGCGACATCTTCAAGCGCCTGGGATTCTCGATTGCCGAAGGACCGGAGGTGGAGGACGACTGGCACGTCTTCTCGTCACTCAACTTTGCCGATGATCACCCGGCACGGGATATGCAGGATACCTTCTTCATCCAGAATGATCCGCAAATCGTGTTGCGCACGCACACCTCGTCGGTTCAGACCCGCGTGATGGAAAAGACCTCTCCCCCTATCCGGATCATTTGCCCGGGACGCGTCTATCGCAATGAGGCGATCTCGTACCGCGCCCACTGTTTTTTTCACCAGGTAGAAGCCCTCTATATTGATAAGGAGGTATCGTTTGCCGATTTAAAGCAGGCGTTGCTCTTTTTTGCCAAGGAGATGTTTGGTGAAGGTACCCAGATACGGTTGCGCCCTTCCTACTTCCCGTTCACGGAACCCAGTGCCGAGATGGATATCTCGTGCAACTTATGCGGTGGAAAAGGGTGCCCTTTCTGCAAGCATAGCGGTTGGGTAGAAATTTTGGGGTGCGGCATGGTAGATCCCAACGTGCTTGAAAACTGCGGGATCGATTCCACGGTTTACTCGGGGTACGCGCTGGGGATGGGGATTGAACGGGTAACGAACCTGAAGTACCAGGTGAAAGACCTGCGGATGTTTTCCGAGAACGATGTTCGTTTCCTGGAGCAATTCCAGTCGGCGCATTAAAGAACATGGTCAGCATATCCGTAATATGTACTTTCTGTTTTGAAAGCCGCTAAAACCTTAGTTATGAGAGCAAAACGATAAAAATATAACGAAAAAGTTAAACTTTAATATAAACGAATAACGATGCGAGCAAGATATGTTACTCTTTTGATGCTGTTACTCACTTTTTCTTGCGCTTCCGCGCAGAAGATTACCCGAGTGAACGCCATTAAAGCGAATAATTACGGCGTTATCTACGCCCTCCCGAAAACATCGTTCGAGGTCACCTTCGTGGTAAAGAAAACCACCTACCACCGGGGTGAATTTTATCCCTACGCCCAACGTTACTTGGGGATTGACAACCCGATTATGGAGAACGAGACACGTTTCACCCTTGAGGATGTTTTGATTGCCAACAAGGGCATAGCTGATAAGGAGAACTCCTTCATGGTTGAATTTCGCGGCAGGACGGTAGAACCTTTCGTTTACCTTCGTGAAGATGGGGTGATAATCACGATTAACGCGGAGCCGGCAGGGGAAGCCCCCAAGGAGGAGTTCCGGCTACCCGAGAAATCGGCTCCCATGGTCAACCCGCGCCGTTTCCTTTCGCAAGAAACCTTGATGGCTGGTTCCACGGCGAAACAAGCGGAGCTAATCGCCAGGCAGGTGTTCGACCTTCGCCGCAATCGAAGCGATATCCTTTCGGGGGAGGCGGAAAACATGCCACCCGATGGCAACGCTTACAAGATGGTGATGGAGGAGATTGATACACAAGAGAAGGCTCTTACGGGACTTTTTTCAGGTAGCGTTGAGAGTGAGTACTTTACCGTCTCTTATACCCTTGTCCCGGGTAAGGGGGATATTAATGGAGAGGTTATTGCCCGTTTCTCGGGCAAACTGGGACCTGTGGATGCCGATAACCTCGCGGGTGAACCCGTTCGCATCACGTTGACGAACAAAACCCCTGCCGTTCCGCTTCAACTGAATGAAAAGGAGTTGCAACGGCTCGAGAGCAAGCTCAGCGAAGGTATTGTCTATAACGTGCCTGGAAAAGCTGATTTGGTCATTGAATTCCAGAACAAGGTCTTTATTAACAAGGAGGTAGATGTAGTGCAATTCGGTTCACAAGACGTACTTGCAAGGCGGATGTTCGAGAACCAAAAACAGCCTATACAGGTCCATTTCCATCCCGAGCTGGGTGCCATCAAGCAGATTATACAGTAGAAATAAAGGTTTTTACAGGATTTTACTTCGAAAGCAAAAGTGTGGAACAGAACGCTGATTTCTTCGAGTTACGAGCGATACATATATCAAATAAACCCCTCTTGCTAAATAAGAAATGGTAGAAATATGAAGTTAAACTTTTGATATGTGAAATGAGAACCAAGCAACTGTTTATTCTCCTCCTGTTCCTCGCTTTGGGGGTCGGATTCCTCCCATCTTGTAAGGGTGGGTTCGGTAGACCCGGTGGCTCCGGTATCGTTTTCGATAGTATCGTGGCGAGGCAACACGTGCCCCTTTTCCTGGTGAGCGACACCGCCCTACCCTACTCCGACGTGAATATAGCGTTCATCTATCCCAAAAAATACAAGAATAGGAAGTCGCTTACCCGGCTGCAACAGATATTTACCGGCACCTTTTTCGGTGAGGTGAGCTACGACACGCTGGCACCACGGCAAGCAATGATACACTACCTGGAAGCCTACACGAACGAGTACCGGGAGATTGGTGACATGTATAAAGAGGAGAAAGCAAAACTGGGAGATAGAGGCCCCTCGTGGTACTGGTACTGGCTGCAGCACACCAACAAGGTTCTGTATCAAGACAAAGCCTTGCTGAGTTACGCTGTGGAATATAGCGATTACACGGGCGGTGCCCATGGATCGTACAACATTACCTACACCAACATCGACCTCAAGAAGCTGGTCACGCTCACCGAAGAAGACCTGTTTCTGCCCGGCTATTACAAGCCTTTAACAGAGAAGATCCTACATCAACTAATGCGTGAATACCAGGTTGACGAGCCCGATTCCCTGTTAACACACGGGTTTTTCACCATCGATGATATCGTCCCAAACAATAACTTCTGGTTGAACGATGAAGGAATTCACTACTCTTATAACCAGTACGAGATTGCACCCTACGTCATGGGAGTAATTGATGTGATGATTCCCTACTCGGAATTGACCGACATCCTTATTCCTGGCGGGATCGTGCAGCGCTATATTCAGTCGGAGTAAGAGAACTCCCATCAGCTTTACACGACATGCAAGAATTGGGTCAAGAACAGATATTGAACGAGTTAACCTCGCGGGACTACCAGTACGGGTTCAGTACCGACGTGGAGACCGAGGTGATCGAGAAGGGATTAAACGAGGGGGTCATTCGCTTGATATCCGCCAAGAAAGAGGAACCCGAGTGGTTGCTGGAGTTCCGCTTGGATGCGTATCGGCACTGGTTGACGATGGAGCCGCCCACGTGGGCACACCTGGAGATTCCCGAGATCGATTACCAGGATATCATCTACTACGCTGACCCCACCAAGCGCAAGAGGCCGGGTAGCCTCGACGAGGTGGATCCCGAGCTGCTGAGGACCTTCGACCGCCTGGGAATCCCCCTGGAAGAGCAGAGGATGCTCACGGGCGTGGCGGTCGATGCGGTGATGGATAGCGTATCGGTGAAGACCACCTTTAAGGAGACCCTGGCCGAGAAGGGAATCATCTTCTGCTCGTTTAGTGACGCAGTGAAGCAACACCCCGACTTGGTCAAGAAGTACCTGGCCACGGTGGTGCCCTACACCGACAATTACTTCGCGGCCCTCAACTCGGCGGTGTTTAGCGACGGTTCATTCGTCTACATCCCCAAAGGGGTGCGTTGCCCCATGGAACTGTCGACCTACTTCCGCATCAACACGGCCAACACGGGCCAATTCGAGCGGACGTTAATCATTGCCGACGATCGTTCATACGTGAGCTACCTTGAAGGGTGTACCGCACCCATGAGGGACGAGAACCAACTCCATGCCGCCATCGTGGAGATTATCGCGCTGGAGGATGCCGAGGTGAAGTACTCTACCGTGCAGAACTGGTACCCGGGCGATAAGCAGGGCAAGGGCGGCGTGTATAACTTCGTGACCAAGCGGGGGATTTGCAAGGGGAACCGCTCCAAGATCTCCTGGACGCAGGTGGAGACCGGGTCGGCCATCACCTGGAAGTATCCCTCCTGCGTTTTGGCGGGCGACGATTCGGTGGGCGAGTTTTACTCCGTCGCGGTCACCAATCACTTTCAACAAGCCGATACCGGGACCAAGATGATTCACCTGGGGAAGAACACGCGGAGCCGCATCGTCTCGAAAGGGATTTCGGCGGGCAACAGCCAGAACAGCTACCGGGGGTTGGTGAAGGTGACCCGGAAGGCGGAGAACGCTCGGAATCACTCGCAGTGCGACAGCCTGTTGTTAACCGACTATTGCGGGGCGCACACGTTCCCCTACACGGAGATCAATAACCCCACCGCGGTGCTGGAGCATGAAGCAACGACCTCTAAAATCAGCGAAGAGCAGATCTTCTACTGCAACCAGCGGGGACTGGATGAAGAGCAGGCCATCGGGCTTATCGTGAACGGCTACGTGAAGGAGGTGGTGAACAAGCTACCGATGGAGTTCGCCGTGGAGGCACAGAAATTGCTTGAAATCAGCTTGGAAGGCAGCGTGGGTTAATACTCACCAATCGATGGGTGCCTTTCCGTGCGCGATCAGGTAATCGTTCGTTTTGCTAAAGTGCTTGTTGCCGAAGAAGCCGCGGTGGGCGGACAGTGGCGAAGGGTGCGGTGATTTAAGCACGAGGTGTCTCCACATGTCGATAGAGGCCCCCTTTCGTTGGGCGTAAGCACCCCAGAGGATAAATACCAGGTGGTCGCGCTTCGTCGCGAGCTGATGGATGGCCGCATCGGTGAACTCCTCCCACCCTTTCCCCTGGTGTGAGCCTGCCCGGTTGGCCTGGACGGTAAGCGTGGCGTTCAACAATAAGACACCCTGCCTGGCCCATCGCTCCAGGTTGCCCGAGGCGGGCATCGGTTTCCCCAGGTCGTTGGCTATCTCCTGGTAGATGTTCACCAGCGAAGGCGGCAGCTGCACCCCGTCGTTCACCGAGAAGCATAAGCCGTGCGCTTGCCCCGGTTGATGGTAAGGGTCTTGCCCCACGATCACCACCTTCACCTCATCGAAAGGGCAACTGTCAAACGCGTTGAAGATCAACCTTGCCGGAGGATAAATCGTCCGCTTGGCGTACTCGTCCCGCACGAAGTCGGTCAGCACCTTGAAGTAGGGTTTTTCAAACTCCTGCTGCAAATGGGCTTTCCAACTCTCCTCAATTTTCACTTCCATACTGTTTCCATTAAAAGAGATTCAACTTTCACCATTAAAACGCCTTTCGATTTTCCCCATTGAGCGAAACTCTCATTTCGTCGTTAACTCAACCCCAACTTTTACCATTCAATGAATTTCACCTTTCGTCGTCAGGCGAAATCCAACTTTTCCCAAAAATAGATGAAAAAATGGCTTTTCACAAGCGCAAGGGGGAAAAAAGGGAAAACGTGTAGCGGAAAGGTGGAGATTTTCTTCGTTCCATTTTGCCGCTTGTCATAAATACGCGCTATTTTTGTGGTATGCAAAAGATACACTCAACGCACAACTTTGATTTCTACAGCCCTGAGTTTTCGGAGCTGGAACTCGATTTCGCGGGCGATGTTCACGCGGGGTTCCCTTCCCCGGCAGAGGATTTCTCTCGGGAGAAGATCGACTTGAACAAGCTGCTGATCAAGCATCCCGAAGCGACCTTCTACGCGAAGGTGAAAGGGAGCTCGATGACAGGCGATTTCAGCGAGGGGGACCTCCTGGTTATCGATCGGAGCGTGGAGTACTCGGATAACCGAATAGCGCTCTGCTTCATCGATGGCGAGTTCACCCTGAAAAGGATCAGGTATATCGACGGCAAGTGCTTCCTCACCCCTTCCAACGATGATTTTCCCTTGCTGGAGGTTAACCCCGAAAGCAACTCCCTCATCTGGGGGGTGGTCACCTACTCGATAAAAAAACATTGATGTACGCGCTGATCGACTGCAATAACTTTTACGCGAGCTGCGAGCGGTTGTTTAACCCCACGTTAAATAACCGTCCGGTGGTGGTGCTGTCTAACAACGATGGCTGCGTGATCGCGCGAAGCAACGAGGCCAAGCAGTTGGGTATCCCCATGGGTGCCCCGGCGTTCGAGTACCGCTACCTGTTCGAGCGGCACCGGGTAGCGGTCTTCTCGGCCAACTTCCCGCTGTATGGCGACATCAGCCATCGGGTGATGAATATCCTCGCCACTTACTCCCCAAACTGGGAGATATATAGCATCGACGAGTGTTTTTTAGACCTATCGGGAATTGAAAAACTCAGGGAGCAGGGGCTGGAGATGCGGGCGCGGGTGAACCGGTGGGTCGGCATACCCATATCGGTGGGCATTGCACCGACGAAAACCCTTGCCAAGGCGGCCAACCGAATCGCGAAGAAGTTCCCAAAGCACTCCCAAGGGGTACACGTTATCGACACGGAAGAGCTGCGCGTAAAGGCGCTCAAATGGTTGCCGGTGGATGACGTGTGGGGGATTGGGCGACGCTACGCGAAAAAGCTGCATGCTGCCGCTGTCCACACGGCCTACGACTTTACCCAACTGCCGGAGTCGTGGGTATTGAAGAACATGACCATCGTGGGGTTAAGGCTGCAAAAAGAGCTGAGGGGCATCCCGGCCATCGAGATGGAGGTCCTAGAGAAGAGGCAGTCTATCGCGACCACGCGCAGCTTCGACAGAGATTACCGTGGGTTCGATGAGCTGCGGGAGCGGGTATCGACCTTCACCTCCATCGCAGCCGAGAAACTACGGGCGCAAGGCTCTATGTGCCGTCGGGTGGTCGTTTTCATCGAGACGAACCGGTTCAGGGACGAGGCCAACTTCTACGCCAACTGCATCACGGTGAGGTCCCCCTTCCCCACTTCCTCCACGCTGGAGCTCGTTAACTACGCGGTGGCGGGACTCAAGGCGATTTTCTTGGAGAACAGGGAGTACAAGCGTGCCGGGGTGGTGCTGATGGACTTCGTGGATGCCAACGAGTACCAGCCCGACCTCTTCTTAAATTCCAACCCGAAGCATAAGAAGCTAATGGAGGTGATCGATACCCTGAACAACAAGCACGGGAAACGGCTCGTGCGACTGGCCAACCAGGATGCGAGCATCCACAAGATGCGCCAAGAGCGGCTCTCCAAGGCCTACACCACCGATATCAACCAGCTTCTCGATGTAAAGGTGTAGCATTCTGGTATTTACCGGCTCTCGTACGGTCCGTGGATAGACTTCACCGCGTACTCTTCCGTGGTGTCGTCCAGTATGTAAATGGTGTAATGGTCACCGCCCGGGTGAACCCGGGTAACGATATGACCTTGGTGGCTTTTTAGTTGGTTAACACGCCTTCCCAGTACTACACGGGTAGCCTCCATGAGGTTCGTCGCGAAAATATCCCGCTCACCCGGGTAGATCGATCGATCCAGCAGTCGCTGCAACGTCCGGTGATCGGGATGAGTGGCCGACCAGAGCTGCATGATGATGACCCGGGGACGTACCGCCTTCAGAAACGGTTCCCCCATGGCATCATGATAGGCATGATGATTGGCGTCACATACCTCAACCGGACCGGTAACCCACCCCACCGGTGTCTCGATATCGCGCCAACTGCCTGTAGCATTGCTATGGACAATATCCCCACCGCTAAAATAGTCGAACCTCCCGTAGGAAATGCGGATAGCGGCACTACACTGATTCTCTCCCGGGAACTTATCCGCTTCCAGGGTTTCCAAGGGCGGAAAATGGTCGCGGGTATGGTCACCCACCCCCGTCCAAACAGTCCCATTGGCGGCCAGGTTCCTGATTTCGAACCCGGGGTATCGGTTCGGCTGCCTCAAAAGTTTGAACTGCTGATTGGATCCAACCACGAACTGCTCGGCCGTGGCACCGCTGGCAACATGACACTCAATGAACCGGATGTAGTTTGCCATGTTCGGATCGCTGGACATCGGCTTCGGGTAGTTGTAATCAGGCCAGCCGCGATCCACGATTTTCCTGAACGGGATCCTATCACCCACTTCGGTAATCCCCGTGAGCAGGTAGTCACCTTTCTCCGACTTTTCACGGGCGAGCTGCACATTTCCCATATGGTCATCGTGAAAATGGGTCAAGAAGATATAATCAATCTCTTTTCGGGGTAGTGGTTGCATCACCCGCTGGATATAACGGGTAACCCACTCTCCCGCGCTTTTACTATCATCGGGACGGGCGGGCGTTACACGAGGCGAAGGCGTTACCTCACCGGCATCTACCATCAGGGTGGTTCCATCGGGAAGGATGGCGAACAGACACTCCCCCCTACCGGTATTGATGTGGTGCATATCCAGGTAGCCTTCGGACCATAAGGGAACAGTTTCTCCCACTTTGGGCTGCGATAGCAGTAAGGCGGGGCAGATTATTGACAGTAAAAACAGCGTTATCCTTCTATGCATGCCTGAAAATATATTCGTACCTAGAAATTAGAAATTTAATCGTGATCAATTACTCTCGTAGGGGCCATGAACTTGCTTTACAATGAAACTTTCCGTGGTATCGTCCAAAATCAAAACGTGGTAACTATCCCCACCGGGATGAACCCTGATAACGATATGTCCCTGTGTGCTCTTCATTTGACCGACCAACCTTTCACCCAAGACAACCCGGTTGACATCGAAAAGGTGGGTGGTAAAGATATCCCTATCGCCTGTATAGATATATCGCGACAGCATATTGCGGAGCGCGGTGGCGTCCGGGTGACTCAAGGCGAATCCCTGTATCACGAATACGCGGGGTTGCGTAGCCTGGATGAAGCCTGCTCCCATGGCATCTTTTGCATGGTGGTTCACCTCACACACATCTACGTTGCCAACTGCCAAACCTATCGGTGTTTCAATGTCCTTCCAGGTACCCGGTGAGTAGTCATGCACCAGATCCCCGCCGTTGAAGTAGTCGAACTTACCATAGGATATCCTTATTGCCGCGCTACAGGCATTTTCCCCGGGATACTCCTCTTCGTTCAATTGATCCAGCGGAGGGAAATGAGCGCGGGTATTCTCGTACCTGCCCGTCCAGACCTGGCCGTTGGCAGCAATGTTTCGGATCTCAAACCCGGGGTATCGTTCCGGCTGTTTTAAAAGTTTGAACTGCTGGTTGGTGCCGACTTGAAACCGTTCGGCTATCGCGCCGTTCGCCACGTGCCAGGTAACAAAGTGGATGTAGTTCGCCACGGTTGGATCACCTAACAGCGGTTTCGGGTAGTTATAATCGGGCCAGTCGCGATCCACAATCTTCCCAAACGGGATTAGCTCTCCCACCTCGGTAACACCGGTAAGGATAAAGTCGCCCTTCTCAGACATTTTATCGCTGAGTTTCACGTTGCCCATGTGATCGTCATGAAAGTGCGTGAGGAGGATATAGTCTAACCTCTTCTCGGGTAACGGGCGTAACATGCGGAGGATATAACGAAATATCCACTCCCCTGAACTTCTGCTGCTATCCGGTTTAAAATTGCGTTTGTCCGTACCGGTTTCGCCAGCATCTATCATCATCGTGGTCCCATCGGGCAAAATGGCAAGCACGCACTCCCCTTTCCCCGTACTGATATGGTGGATATCCAGGTAGCCGGCACTCCAATCAGGATATTCCTTTCCCACCTCAACCTGTGCATCTGCCAAATGGGTAAAACAGATGAAAAATATCCATATAAGGGGTAGCAGATGTCCTAACCTCATCGCATGCAATTTAAAATAACTTATACAAACCTTTCAACCGTCGCCAAGTTGACAGTATAAGGCACTTCAGCGACCTTTAATACCGGATTCGCACCTTCCAGCCCCGCCCCCGGGCGATACCAAGGTCGCACTCATTTGCCCCGGGGTTGCCGCCAATAAACAGCGTGCCCGCTCCACCCTCGTGAACCGTGCCGAAGAGCTCATTCAAGGCTTCTATCGTCAAACGGTTGTCTGTACAAACCGTGTAGTTTAATTTTTTGTTTTCACTCAGATTCAACGAGGTGAGTCGATTCTCGTAACAGTCCACCCTATTGAGCTCGCTGTTCGCACGTAACTGCAGATCGGTCAGCCTGTTTTGGGAGCAGTTCACCCTTACCAGTGCCCTGTTTTCACCGATATCAAGCTTCGCGAGGAGGTTGTTGTGGCAGTATAGCTCAGTTAGCAGGCTGTTTCCGGAGAGGTTTAACGTGGTCAGTTGATTGCCGTTGCACCAAAGAACCCTTAACGCTTCGTTGTTACTTACATCCAAACGTGCGAGTTGATTGTCACCGCAATCCAGATGGGTCAGTTCCCGGGCTTTGCTGGTATCGAGATAGGTCAGACCGCTATCCTTACAGTCCACTGCCGTGATATTCTCCCCATTCACCGAAATGGCACGGGTTGACATATGCGGATAGGTATGCTTGACCACCACGCCCTTGTTCTCATCTAGATTCACGCGCTCCTCTCCCGACCCATCACCCCAATCTACCGTGGCCGTACCACTTCCGGATAGACGAAAAGTGATGGTGTCCGCATTTCGGGCAATCATATGAATCTTCCCGGGATGCTCCTTGTTTTCGTCGAATGAGTCAGGATAGATGACAAAAAACATCGGTTCACTGTTTCGAGCGGCTGTCCAGATGTCCAGGTCTCGACTGCTGTCATAGAGTTTTACTATCCATGAATCGAACTTACGCTCGCCTTCATACAACACGATGACCCGTGCTCCGGCGCCCAGCTCCCCGTAAACCTGACGTCCGCTAGCCTGCCCAAATGCCAAACAGATATCGTCTAAACAGCCGATGTAGTTGTTGTTGTGGTGATGACCCACGAAAACCCCCATCACATCCTTGCAGGCCTGCATAGCGTCATACAGGTTTGACCGATTACGAGGAGAGGAGGGATATACCTCTAATTGAACTCCCACCGTGGTACTCTTCCCAACAACCTCATCGAATTCCGGGAAAGGGATATGAAAGAAAGCCAAGGCTGGAACGGGTACTCCACCGTTTCGCTCAGTAAAAGCGGCACTTTGTGTTTTGTACCATGCTACTTGGCTCTCTTCTATCCAATTGTACACACCCGAATGCCCCTCGGGTAAATCATTCGTCTCTGACACATCGAATACGTAGCAGAGAGCAGCTGTTTTTGACGAGGTCGATGATTGTATGGGCAACACGTAATTCCCTACTCCGTTTACCTCTATAGGACCAGGTATAGTTAGGTTGTAAGGCAATCCCCCGATCACATCCATCGTTTGCTCCTTGGTCAGCTCATACTCCGCGTCATGATTTCCAAACATGGCTGCCCACGGTGTTTTCGTATCGATCATAACCTGAGCAACTTTCAACCAAGCCCTCTTCCTATTGTCTGAACCGACCACGTCTCCGGTTAGCATCACCAGATCTGGCTTTTCCCGCTCAATCACCTTTCTCATCATGACGAGCACGCTATCGGAGCGATAGGAGTCAGCTTGCAGATGGAGATCCGTAAACTGGACGATTTTGAATGTCGAATCGGAATTGAATGTTAGCCGGGGCTGCTCTTGTCCATTAACGAAAAGAGACCAAAGGACAAGAGCAGCCGCGGCGAATATCTTTCTCATGTAGCCCAATTATATCACTGGTAAGAGTGATTCTGTTCACGTTCCACTACCGGAACCTGCCAGTAGTACTCAGAATAGGGTGGCATCACGGGCGAAAAAACGGATGGATTCCTATCCCCGATACCTATAGGCAGCTGTAACCCGATCAGGTAATAGGTTCTGTCTCCATTTTCCGTTGCCATCTCCTTGATGCGTTCATTGTGAATCATATCTGCCGTAAGTACAGATGGGTCTATGTTCCCCAGACCTGCACGTTTACGCACCACGTTCAGATCAGCGGCCGCACCCGTCTTATCATTCTTATTGTACCGAATAATCGAACGGGTAAGGTACACTTCTGCCAAGCGAATAAGCGGTCTGTTCGACCTGCGCTGGTCAGGTGCCCTGAACCACTTGTGGCTCCACACCATGGGAGGTACCAAGTCGGATCTCGAATCTACTTCGTTACGGGCGTACACCTGCTGGTATCTCTTGTCGCTCCTGGCTTCTTCCGTTTCCGATAAATCGTCATTCATCCATCCCACCTGTTTCAAGGCCCAGTGTGACAGGGGCTGGCTTGCCCAAGCGGCCATGCTCTTTCTTGAAAAGTGACTCCATCCATAAATTGTCTCCATACGCCCGTAGGCACCTGAAGTGTTATCGCAGGCCGTTTGCCAGATAACCTCTTTGCCCCAACCATCGGCACCATTTTTGTTGAACGCCTCGATAGGATCTTCGGTAAGGTCATACAACGGGCTACCTAAGATGTAGTTACATTCGGCCAAAGCCTTGTCATGTTCTCCCTTAATAAAATAGAGGCGCATCAACATGGCGGAAGCAGCCACCTTGTTGGCACGCGCCCTGACGTTTATCTCATTTACAAGTGGGGCATGATCCTCAAATAGCAGGCTTTTGGCATCTGTCCAATCCTCCTCGATGGCCGCGTAAACCTCTGCCACGCTTCCGAGCTCGGGGTTCTTCAACTCTTCTGCTGAAGTGATAAAATCTCTTCTCAACGTGAAGTAGCGACCGTCATTACTACCATTGGGGTTGTACGGGGGTGCGTACATCCTGGCCAGGTACCAGTAGGCTACTCCCCTCATGAAGAGGAGTTCTCCCTTGAACTGCTTGACTTTATCCCTTTCGGCCTGTGTCATGCTGGGGAAAGGATCTTTACCGGCCTCTTCCGCGTCATTCAGCATCTTTAAAGGACCGTTACAGGCAGTTACCATCTCGTATAGTTTCACGAATGTTCCTTCCATTTCGAAAGCGGGCACCGCCTTGTTGAATTCCCGGTTGTAATAAGCCGCGGAGGCGCTGGCCCCGACGAATTGAGGGAGAAAGAGGGCGATATCCGATTCCGTGAAGTTTTTCAGCGCCATCGTACCAAAAGCGTGCGTCCAAGGCTCACGATTTTGCAGATAATAGGGTTCCCTTACCCCCAATTCCAGCTCATTGACATTCACCCAAGGAAATTGATTGGGTCTTTTCAGCTCAAAAAACGCTTCCTGATCACAGGAGACTAGCAAAACGATCGTGAATATCGCTAATAAATATTTTTTGGTTGTATTCATTGCAATTAGGTTTATTATTAAAAAATGAGGTTTAACCCAAGGCTATAGGTACGAGCCTGTGGCATCGAGTTGTAACTTACAAAGCTAGCGGCAGAAGCCTGATCGAGGGGTACTTCAGGATTGTAACCCGAGAAGCCTGTTAGGGTAAACAGGTTGGTCACGTTTAAGGAGACGCGTAATGACTGAACTTTCACCTTCGCCATTAACGATGATGGCAAGGTATAACCTAAGGTTAGGTTATTCAGTTTCAGGTAATCGCCTTTCTCCAGGAACATGGAAGAGATGTATTTCTCCTCGGTACCGTACGTAACCGGATCGTTCGATGGTTTTCCTTCATCATCATAAAAATGTTGTACGTTCATGACTACCCTGGGCCACTTCGCGTTGTCACCGGGTTTTTCCCATGCTTCCGTCAACAGCTTATGGGAAAGGGCACGCACTCCCCTGTTTGGTGTAAGGGTACTTTGCAGCATCCGATTGTAAATGTAATGACCGGTGGCGTATGAGAAATTCATGTTCAAGTCAAAATTTTTAAAGGCAAACTGGCTGTTGAAACCACCGATAAACTTAGGCAAGGATGTTTTTCCTTTCAGGATCATCCGGTTCTCTTCCATATTGCTTGTTGTACCTGGAATAATATTTCCCGTATGAGAGGTTGTACCATCCTCATTCACCTGTACCTCGTAAATCATGGGAATTCCCTTCTCGGGGTCAACCCCTGCCGATTCGGCCATGTACCAGTTGCCCAACGGGAGCCCCGTCTTGAAAATCGTGATCACCCTATCCTCATACGGTTCAATTTGCGTGATACCCACGTTATTGGTATCCGATTCGGGATCTAAGGCAAGAATCTTGTTGTTATTCGTAGAGAAGTTCAGGCCTACTTTCCAAGTAAGCGCTTTGTTCAAGATGGTCGCGTCCACGTTAAATTCTATCCCTTGGTTTTGCATATCACCGATGTTCTGCCAAATGACATTTCCACCAAATATCCCGGCCGAGTATGGAAGGGCCACGGCCAGGAGCATATCTTCAACGCTTTGCTTATAGTAGGCAAGCGACCCGTTGATCCTGTTATTCAGGAATCCGAAATCGAAGCCGAAATCCAAGGTGCTCGTCGTTTCCCATTTTATATCCGAGTTGCCAATGCTGGCCAACTCTGTACTAGGGATTCCCAGGTTGTTGCCGGTTCGCACCGAGTACTTATCGGAAGTGATCCCGCTTGGAATATTGGTATTACCGGTCTGGCCGTAGCTTCCCCTTAACTTTAGCAGGTTGATGATGCTTGCATTGAAAAAGTCCTCTTCCGAAATAATCCATCCCGCGGAACCGGATAGGAAGGTCGCCCACCTGTTCTCAGGTGTAAACTTGGATATCCCGTCGCGCCGAGCGCTTGTTCCCACGATATACCTCTCCTTATACTTGTAATTGGCCCTGCCAAAGTAACCCCTCAGGTAACTCTCGCTGCTTAAAGTGCTACGTCCCTTTATGGACTCGGGCAAACCCACTTCCCTGAAACTGCCGATTAACGACTGACTTTCCAGGTAAGTATTGTGATATTGTGATCGGGTATTCTCCACGCCCGTCACGATATTCAACCAGTGATCTTCGCCAAAGTACTTGTCGTAATTCAGGTAAGCGTTGTAGTTAATGATCGTATGTTGGTTTTTATTCTCCTGCGCCATGGCGCCATCAATACGAACACCTGCCCCGCGGTAGGAAAGACCTTTTTCGAAAACCAGGTTGGCACCAAACTCCCCAACGAGGGTGAGACCTTCAGCCAACTTCAATGTCGCGTTTAATCCTTGTAACACGTTTACCGTTTGAAGGTTACTCTCGCTATTCAGAGGAGAGATACCCGCCAGGGCGTTCGCACCTGACAAGGGGTTCCAGAAACCGTTGATGCCCGTGTCCGTATCATCGTAAACCTTCATCCACGGCAGCGAGTAGGCATTCACTTGAGCCCAGCCACCGGCGCCACCCCTTCCGTGGTCTGATTTGGAGCGATTGTTGTCGGAGAACGAAAGATTCCCTCGATAATTGAGGTTGAACACCTCGTGCAAGTTATAATTGAGGTTCGCGTTAGCGGAGAAGAGATCCATATCGTTGAACTTAAGGATACTTTTATCTTTCCTGTAACGCAGTGACAGGTATGCACTACCCTTATCACTCCCCTGGGTTGCAGATATATTTACCTCATTAAACATCCCTGTTCTACTTATAACGTCACCCCAGTCGGTATTGGTAGCCATTGCCTCGGCCCTGGTCATGGTAGCGTTTACGCCATCCAGTTGATTGAGCGATGCCTGCGGGTCAAAGGTTCCCGAAAACTTGCTGTTGGCATACGCTTTGTCCATGATTTCAATATACTGTGGACCTGTTGCCAGACCGATATCCCGGTTGGCCCAGTTGCTAACTCCAGATTTCACGTCTACTGAAATATTCATGGCTCCCTTTTTTCCCGATTTGGTGGTCACGAGTATCACGCCGTTGGATCCCCTGGAACCATAAATGGATGTGGCTGCCGCATCCTTCAGTACCTGAATCGACTCTATGTCAGCCGGGTTGATCATCGACATAACATTCTGTGATGATTCACCATTAAAAGAACTACCTAGATTTGTACTCGCGATGGGAATACCATCCACGATCCACAAAGGATTCGTCCCCGAGGAAATAGAATTGATACCGCGCACTTTAATTTGTACAGGTGACCCTGGTATCCCCGATTCATTAGAAACCATCAGTCCCGGTGCCAAGCCCTGTAACGCGGCATCAAAAGAGGCGGCACTGGTTGCCTTGATCAGGTCTTCACTGCTTATCGTGGATATGGACCCGATAACATCCCTTTTCTTTTGCGTGCCATAGCCAACAACGACGATTTCATCCAAAAGTTCCACATCTTCATGCATGATGACGTCCATCGCGGACACGCCATCCCAGGTAATTTCCTGTGCGGAAAAACCGATGTAGGTGAAAACCATCACCGCGTTTTCAGGAACGCGAATCGAAAAGTTTCCGTCTATATCGGTAACTGTTCCATTGGTAGTACCTTTTTGAATCACGTTCACTCCTATAAGCGGACTACCCGTCACATCTTTTACAGTTCCCTCAAGGGTACCGTTTTGCGCTGCAGCCCCCATCGAGAGTAGCAGAAAGAATAGGCTCAAGCCTATAAACATGCTTGATAATTTAATTTTACCCATAATTTTTGTTAATCAAGTTAAAATTCGAAATAACGGCGCAAAGATAATAAAAAAACATTAAAAAGAGCTAGCCGCTGGTTAAAATTATATTACTTAGCATTGAAAGAAACGATAAGCATCTAAATCTGTCAACAAACAGTATCAAGGAATGAGCAGCAAAATGACGTGGAAGAGCAGATGTTGAATCCATACTGGGAGTAACCTTATAGGGCTTAAAAAGTGTGACGAGAAAACGGTTCTATAGAATCACTTGATAACCCTTGCCTTGTACACATCAATTTCCGGGATAATAATCGTTTTGGTTGGATTTAAGCAGTAGATGTTGTGGGTCCACCAGCTTATTTCACCCTTGGTATAGATAAGATGGCCCGTTTTCTCATCGTAGTAGACCGATTTAACGTTCGGTTCATTTGCGATAGGATGAAAAGGCTCGAACGTGTGGTCGTTCAGGTCGAACTGCCACACTTTCGTCGATGTGGAGATCAACAGGTGATCCTCGGAAGAGGCGTAAAGGTCGTGCCCGCCGGTTTCCGGCAGGATCCACTTCTCCTTCAGCCGCAAACCCGGTTTGGGGGTATTCCAGTCGGCCAACGAATAGGCCCTGAGCTCATCGTACCCCAGCGCGTAGAGTAGCCCCCTACCCTCTAGCCAGGTTACGCCGTGGCCGGAATAGAGAGAGTCGCTGTACAGCACTTCATTGGAACGATTCACATCGTATATCTCCAGGCGATTCCCCTTGGGATGGATAGACAAGGCAACGGCTACCCGATTGCCCGGGAGGTACTCCACGGAGTGCGCGTTGGGCGTAAGGGCGTAAAAGAGGCACTCCTTGGTCGCACGGTCGACCATCACGGTACCCCCGCTCGAAGAACAGATCAGAAGCTTGGTATGGTTATCCACCGACTTGTGGTCATCCACGGTCTTCATGCGCTGGATCATCGTGTCGGGCATATTCGGTATCTCGAAGGTATTCAGCTGCCAAATGACCTGCTTCACGCTGTCCATTGAGTTTTCGAAATCCAGGATCATCACCACATTGTCCCCTCCTACGATCAGCTCCCGGGGAAACCGCGACTTGTTGCACGATACCGTGATGAAAACGAGCAGGGTAAGAACTCCCCAAAAGATAGGTTTACACTTTGTCATCGTTATATTCGTTTAGATTAACCCTTTCAGGGTTTGTTTCAATATGTTCTTCAACGTGGCTGTCCTTTAATGATGCCAAGGCATTTTAACGGGCCACGATTAACACTTCATTAGATTGCCTTGTACTCAGAACATATTTGATTTCATTACTTTGATATACTTTGACACATTTACCTAATCCTTCCAAAATTTCAACGAGTTCATTTATTGTAGGAATACCATTAGAACGATAGGATATAGCCATCGTTGAATTACGGAACTGTGCAAAAAGGCGTTTAAATGCTTGATGAATGCTTGCTGCATCATTCCAAACATTCGGTTGCCGATACAGACGCCGATGTTTGCTGTTATAATCAATTTGTGAACTCCAATTATCATAATCTAAAAGCCCATTTAGAAAATGATAAAAATCAGCATAATCTACACCAACACCATTTTCATTCAAATAGGGTGTGTCAATGTAGACAAAATCGTAATTGTCTTTTATATCAAAAACATTCTCATTTATTGAAAGACAAACCTGTTCATTATCAAAAATCGCATTGTTAGCTTCTTCAACAAATTTACGAAAATGAGTATCAAACGGGGTATCCCATGTTTTCTTATTACCGAAACTTCGTTCTACCTTTTGCAGCCTAACGTAAAGATTTCTTCGATGAAAAAGGTTATAAGGGCGTTTGATGATGCAAGATTGAAACAAAGCGAAGTAAGCTATGGCTTGTTTATAAGGATTATTAACACATCGGATATTGGTAGAAACAACATCTAACCAGCGATTTTCTTCATCTGTGAAATAAATATCCTTGAACGTACGTGTTATGAAATCGGGATACCGGACTTCTCCGTTCTTCTTTAACAAGCTGGCAACCTCTGAATCGTCTAGGTACGTATCTTTGTTTTCAATCAGAGCCTTACCAATAATGTAATTAAACGGGAGAATATCATTATATGTGACTTTTTTACCCTCTTCTTTCAAGCGGAAAGAGACACTACCAGTTCCTCCAAAAGCATCCAAAGCAGAGTGGAAAGGAATATCTTTAACGCAATCCCATATCCAATCAACAAACTTCTGCTTACTTCCTTGGTAGCGAGTAGATGGGAACTTAGCAACCGTTGGTATATATTCAGAAAAAAGGGCTAATTGCGATGACATTATTCCAAATGTTTGAATTGTTTATATTCAGCTATATTTTTGTAATATGGTTTAGGTAACTCTGCTTTCTTTGCCATATCGGCAGTTAGGTAATACATCCAATAGTCGTTGAAGACATCTTCGCCAAGATTGGCAAATGTACCGTTACCATTCAACAAGTCTTTAATGTTGTTTACTGAACCAATGTTTTTTGTGTTTCCACTTCCTGGGCGATCAATCGCGATTTTCCATTTTTCTTGCACAAAAAACTGAAAATTACTAATGACGGAAACAATTTCATGAAGGTTGCCTAGCGTGTACGTTTTCCGTTCATCAATATTAGGTACAGTATCATATATGACTCCTAAAACAACGTGTGCTTTGTAGTTATCATAAGGATGAGTGATATTTTTAAGGCTTTTCCGATCACGGAAGTATCCTGTAAAGGCTCCTAAAGTCATACCATTTATCCGAGTTGAGCTTTTACGATAGCTACTTTTCAAATCTACTGCAAACAGATTGCCTTCCTTGTCTTTAAACGTGATGTCAGGATAAAAGTTTTGCTTTTCAGTCAGCTCTATATCTAATTCATTTTGACTGCAAAATCCAAGATCTTCGGGAAAAGATAAAGTTCTATGATTTTGGAAATAACCTTGGTATCTGAAGATATGGTATAAATGTTCTTGTAAATATCAATAAATCCTTTGACCACCCAATACCCATCTTCCGTACTTATGGTTTTTCCAAACTCGCCAACAGCTTTGCGCAATAACCCGATGAATGTTTCTTTATCCATATTCATATTCTAGTCCTAGTATTATTACAAAGATAGATAAAAAAGTCTGCATATACCCCTTTTATGCATAAGAAACGATAAAAAACGCACTGGATTAAACAAATGATTTAATCATTTGTTTAATTTGAAAAGAGCAGCTATATTCGCGATTCAAAACTAAAGGTATGGAACCGTTAACTACCGAACAAAAGATCATCAAGGCCGCCAGCAAGCTCTTTACCCAGAAAGGGTACGCGGCAACGAAGACGCGGGAGATCGCCGAAGAGGCGAACATTAACCTGGCACTGCTTAACTACTACTTCGGGAGCAAAGAGCGACTTTACAAGGAGGTGGTAAAGAACAAACTCTGGATGCTTTTGGAGGTGATGATTCCCATTTTATCGGACGAGAAGGTGTCACTCGAAGAGAAAGTGGTGACCATCGCCGAGAACTACACCCAACTGCTTCTTGAACATGAGGAGCTCCCCATCTTCATCCTTAACGAGTGGACGGTGAACGAGGATCTGTTCGTGGATATCACCCGCGACGCGCGACTCTTCGCGAAACCGGTGATAGAGAAGCAGCTGAAGGAGAACGGGATGGAACTGAGCGTACCCGACTTCATCGTCAACCTGTTGAGTTTGATCATGTTCTCATTCGTGGCCAAGCCGCTGATCGTATCGTCGGGATTGGTAGAAGAGGGAGAGTTCGCCAACTTCGTGAACCGGCGAAAGGGGAAGATATGGGAATGGATGACCAAAATTAACCAATAAAACAAACAGTTATGCATGCTACCAACTTACCTGTTAGTACACGAAAAAACCAGCTTAACGGGTTTATTAGATTTGTCGGTCTCACCAAACACACTATGTTTACTCAACTCATCAAGCACACCAAACATTTCAAGCTCATTGGGTTCATATGTTTCGTATGGCTCTTTGGATCGCTCTCGCTGGTCACAAAGGGGCAAGAAGTTATCACGCTCGATCAATGCCAGGAGTTGGCACGGGAGAACTACCCGGCCCTGATCCGATACGGTATCATCGAGAAAACCAAGGAGTACACCATCGCCAATGCCAACCGGGCCTACCTGCCGCAAGGGGGCTTCAGTGCGCAAGCCTCCTGGCAGTCCGACGTGACGAAAATCAACCTGGATTTGCCGGAGGGGATGCCGCCCATAGAGGTGCCGGTGCCGGATAAGGACCAGTATCGGGTAATAGCTGAACTGAACCAGTTGATATGGGACGGGGGACAAATCGCGGCACGAAAAAAAGAGTTGGAGGCAGGTGCCCAACTGGAGTTACAGCAACTGGAGACGGAGGTGTACGGGTTGAGGGAACGGGTGAACAACGTCTTTTTCGGCATCCTGTTGATGAAGGCGAACCTGAAGCAACAAAGCACCCTGGAGAACGAGCTACAGCGAAACCTCGATAAGGTGATGGCCTACCTGGAGAACGGGGTGGCCAACGAGGCGGATGTCAGCACGGTAAAGGTAGAGCAGCTGAAGGCCAAGCAGCAACGGGTACAGCTGGAATCGGCCCTCGAAGCCTATATCCATGTATTGTCGGTGTTGACTGGCGAGCCGATGGATGCCGGGATGACTTTCGTGAAGCCGGAACCGGGAACGGAGTCGACCCTGCAAACGCTCCTGCAAGCGACGAGCTCACTGACCAACCGACCTGAATGGGCGCTGTTCCAAGCGCAGGAGAACGCGATCGATTCAAAACGATCGCTGCTCAACGCGAGAAGCCGACCCGTTATCGGGGCGTTTGCGCAAGGAGGGTACGGCAAACCGGGACTGAACATGTTCGAGAACGAGTTCGAGCCCTACTTCGCGGGGGGCATCAGGCTTACATGGAACTTTAGCTGCCTCTACACTCGGAAGAACGATCTAAGATTGATCAACCTGCAAAAAAAGGCGGTAAACGCACATCGGGAAACGTTCCTATACCAATTGGACATGGAGATCCCTCGTCAGCGGGTGGAGATGGAACGGTATAGAAAGACGATGGAAGAGGATGATGAGATTATCCAACACCATCGAATCATTCGGGAAGCGGCGGAAGCGAAGGTGGAGAATGGAACGCTGACCATGTCCGACCTGATGAAGGAGCTCCTCGCCGAGGAGGCAGCCAAACAGGCTAAGACGCTGCACGAGGTACAGTACCTCATGTCGCTCTACGCGCTTAAAAACACGGTCAATATAGAGTAATGAAACCGCCCGCTTGATTGAAACACGCGGGAGACCTTCACGCTATGTAAACTACCCGATTGAAAAGTCATGCGAGAAGCGGTACACGTGAATAATTTGAAAAAAGAAGCATATGAAACCAAGCAGAATTATTTTTTTGGCCATACTCACGCTTATGGTCTTCACCCTATCCTCTTGTGATGGAGGGGAGGCGGCGTTTGATGCGACCGGTTCGTTCGAGGCGACCGAGATTATCGTGTCATCGCAAGCGAACGGGCTTATCCTGGAGCTGAACGCGGAGGAGGGGCGGCAACTACAGGAGGGGGAATTGGTGGGGCTTATCGATAGCACGCAGCTCTACCTGCAGAAGCTGAGCCTTCTTTCGAGCGCGAGAGGGGTGAGGGCGCAACAACCCGATATTCGCAAGCAGACGGCGGCCATCCAGGAGCAGATCAACACCTTGGAAAGAGAACAAGAGCGGGTGGAACGACTGATTGAATCGAACGCGGCAAACCAAAAGCAGCTGGACGATATCGTGGCGCAACTGGAGGTGCTACGAAGCGAGCTGGATGCCCATCAAACCGTGTTGAGACAGAGCAGCGTGCAGGTATCGGCGCAAAGCTCCACGCTGGAGATACAGATCGCCCAGCTGGAGGATCAACTGGAGAAAACCAAGGTAAAGGTTCCCATCAGCGGCACCGTGCTTAACAAGTACGCGGAAGCGGGAGAGCTGGCTGGCATGGGGACGCCGCTCTTTAAAATCGCGGACACCGAGAGGATGTTTCTCCGGGCTTACGTGACGAACGACCAGCTGGCGAAGGTGAAGCTGGGCGATGAGGTCACCGTGCGGGTGGACGATGGAGAGGGCGGCGCACGCACCTACAGCGGGCAAATTAGCTGGATCTCCGACAAGTCGGAATTCACCCCCAAAACCATACAGACCAAGAACGAACGGGCCAACTTGGTCTACGCGATGAAGGTGTCGGTACAAAACGACGGCTACCTGAAAATAGGGATGTACGGCGAGGTGAAGTTTGATTAACGGGAAGAGACAACAAGGCAAACAATAAATGTAAAGGCGAGGGCTAAGTGAGGAGCAAAAAGGTCTAACGAAGATGATTGTCGTAGAAAACCTACATAAAACGTATAGCACGTGGCACGGCAGAAAGGGCAAGAGCAAGGGCAACGGTGACGTTAAGGCGTTGAACGGGGTTACCTTCCGGGTCAACCAGGGGGAGATACACGGGATTATCGGCCCCGATGGAGCCGGTAAGTCGACCCTCTTCCGGATTTTAACGTCGCTACTCCTACCGGATGAAGGCCCTTCCAAAGCTACCGTTGCCGGTTACGACGTAGTAAGGGACTTCCGACAAATCCGAAAGATTATCGGTTACATGCCGGGCAGATTTTCGCTCTACCAAGACCTGACCGTGGAGGAGAACCTGAATTTCTTCGCGACGTTGTTTAACACGACCGTCAAAGAAAACTACCACGTCATTAAAGATATCTACGGGCAGATCGAGCCGTTTAAAGACCGACGAGCCGGTGCGCTGTCGGGCGGGATGAAGCAGAAGCTTGCCCTGAGCTGCGCACTGGTGCACAAGCCCACGGTGTTGTTCTTGGACGAGCCAACTACCGGGGTGGACCCGGTATCTAGGCAGGAGTTCTGGGAGATACTCGACAGGCTGAGCGAGCAGGGGATCACCATCTTGGTCTCCACCGCCTACATGGACGAGGCTAACCGCTGCACGCGCATCTCGCTCATGCAGGGGGGGCGGTTCATGGCGACCGATACGCCCAAGGGAATCATGAGGGGTTACGACGAGCTGTTATGGTCGGTAGAGGGGGAACGGATGCCGGCTCTGCTCACCGAGTTACGGGCACACTCCGGCGTGAAAACGGCCTTCGCGTTCGGTGACAACCACCACGTTACCGTGAGGGAGGGATTAAGCGTGGAGGCGCTGAGAGAATACCTTACCGGCAAGGGATTCAACAAGGTGCGCGTTACCTCGATAGAGCCTACCGTGGAGGATGCTTTCATGAAAGCATCCATGGAGGTGTTAAACGGTAACGAGTAGCTAAGCGGTGTTCAGTCAATGGGTATAGGATGACAACGTAGTGAAATTACAGGGCAAATCTTGAAAAGGCGCGTGAAATTCACGCTTGATATATAGGTATAGAATAAGAACGAAGTGAAGTTACAGTGCTAATGGGGAACGTAATCGAAGTAAGAGAGTTGACAAAGCGATTTGGCAATTTCACGGCTGTGGATCGCATCTCCTTTAACGTGAAGGAGGGGGAGATTTTTGGCTTCCTAGGAGCGAACGGTGCCGGGAAAACCACCGCTATACAAATGCTGTGCGGGATAAGCAAGCCCAGCGGGGGAACGGGTACCGTGGCCGGTTTCGACATCAACAAAGAGAGTGAGAAAATAAAACGGAACATAGGCTACATGAGCCAGCGTTTCTCTCTTTACGAGGACCTGCGGGTATGGGAGAACATACGGCTCTTTGGCGGCATCTATGGCCTGTCGGAAAAGGTGATCGCCGAAAAAACCGACGAGCTGCTGGAGCGACTGGATTTCGCAAGCGAACGGAACACGATGGTGAAATCGTTACCCCTCGGCTGGAAGCAGAAGCTGGCCTTCTCGGTCGCCATCTTCCACGAGCCGAAGATCGTATTCCTCGACGAGCCGACCGGCGGAGTAGATCCGGCTATGCGGCGGCAGTTCTGGGAGATGATCTACGACGCGGCAGAGAGGGGTATCACCGTCTTCGTGACGACACACTACATGGATGAGGCAGAGTATTGCGATCGGGTCTCCATCATGGTGGATGGCAGGATCGATGCGCTCGATACACCCAAGGAGTTGCGAAGAACCCATCATGCGGCCTCGATGGAAGAGGTGTTTACCCAACTGGCCAGGCAAGCAAAAAGAGTGGAGTAGAGCGCGGATACGGGTGAAAAAGAGAAGAAAGGTGAAGAGTTAAACTGAGTCAATATAGTAGCAGGAGCAGATGAAACAGTTTATAGCGTTCGTGAACAAGGAGTTCCGCCATATCCTAAGGGATAGGCGAACCATGCTCATCATCCTGGGGATTCCCGTGGTGCAGATCCTCCTGTTTGGTTTCGCCATCAACACGGAGGTGAAAGACCTTCACGTGGCCCTCTACGCTCCCTCGCCGAACAGTTTCACCAATGGTATCACCGAAAGGTTATACCAGAGCGAATACTTTACTTTCCAGGCCGAGCTGGACAACCCCATGGCGATGGAGGAAAGCATGCGAAAGGGGAAGCTCGATATGATGGTGCTGTTCGACACAGACGGGGAAGCGGTGCAGCTTATCATCAATAGCAGCGACCCCAACCGGGGATCAATCGCGGCGACTTACGCGACAGCCATCATCGCGGGCTATCAACAAGAACTGGCCGGGATCACGAGAATGCCTTTCCAAATAGAGGTGGAGAACCGGATGATCTACAATCCCGAGATGAAATCGGCCTACATGTTCGTGCCGGGAATCATGGGACTGGTGTTGATGCTAATCTGTACCATGATGACCTCGGTGTCGATCGTACGGGAAAAAGAACGAGGCACGATGGAAGTACTGCTGGCGTCGCCACTCAAACAGGGCACGATGGTGTTCGCGAAAACAGTCCCTTACCTGGCACTCTCCGTGGTCAACTTCGTATCCATCTTGTTGTTGAGTTACTACGTGCTGAAGGTACCCATACAAGGCAGTTTAGGGACGCTCACCCTGATATCGGTGCTCTACATCTTCCTCTCGTTGGCGTTTGGCTTGCTGATATCCACCATGGTGCGAAATCAGATCAACGCGGTAATCATCTCGGCGATATCGGTGATGCTTCCCGGCCTATTGCTCTCCGGGATGATTTTCCCCATCGAGAATATGCCACAGCTATTGCAATGGCTATCCCATATCGTCCCCACACGATGGTATATCGATATCGTTAGGAAAGTGATGATACAGGGACTGGGATGGGCCGTGATATGGAAAGAGACGGCGATATTGATCGGGATGTCGCTCCTGCTCGTGGGAAGCTCTATCCTGAACATTAAGTCGAGGATGGAGTAAATGGGAAAACCATGTGCACAACGTGAGCCATGAGCTGTAAACAGAGAATTGTAAAATGTAACATAGGCAATCGCGAATAGGATGAAGACGTTGAAATTCCTTATAGAGAAAGAGTTCAAGCAGATGTTCCGTAACCCGCTCATCGCTAACCTGATCGTCCTCTTTCCGACGATGGTGCTCTTGGTCTTCCCCTGGGCAATCACTTTCGAGGTGAACAATATACGGGTCGACGTGGTGGATCACGGGAAAGGCAGCTACGCGAGACGATTGACCGACAAGGTGGAGGCGTCACCCTACTTCATACTAAACGACACCCCACCCGACTACGAAACGGCCATGCAGGCTATGGAGAGAGGGGAGATCGATATGATCGTGGAGATTCCGACCAGTTTTGATCGTGACATCGTGAAACAGCAGTCGTCAAGGGTGGGATTGGCGGTCAACTCGGTGAATGGTTCGGTGGGGCTCTTGGGCAGCAATTACATGACGCAAATCGTGAACGACCTGTCGAAGGATCTGGCAAGTGAACTGCTGCACAAGAGTGCTCACACCCAAATTCAGGGAGCCCCCTCCCTACCCCGCCTCACCATTGAGCAACGCTACCGGTTCAATCCCCAAATGGATTATAAGCTGTTCATGATTCCCGGCTTTTTCGTTATCATCCTCACCATTCTCTGCGGAATCCTTCCGGCATTGAACATCGTGCTGGAGAAAGAGAACGGGACTATCCACCAAATAAACGTCACACCGGTACACAAGGCGTGGTTTATCCTGGCAAAGCTTATCCCTTACTGGACCATCGGGCTCATCGCCCTCATCATCTCCATTGTTGTGGCTTACCTGATTTACGGTCTCTGGCCGGCGGGTAGCGTCTTCACCGTTCTCTTCTCGGGAATCGTCTTTATCATCTCCGTATCAGGCATGGGGATCATTATCTCCAACTACTCCGATACCTTGCAGCAAGCAGCCTTCCTGGTGATATTCTTTATCCTGATCATCATCCTGTTGAGCGGTATGTTCACGCCAATATCCAGTATGCCGGTTTGGGCCCAGGCAATTGCCGCGATCAACCCGTTCACCTACCTTACCAGCGCGATGCGGATGATCTACCTGAACGGCAGTAACCTGGCCGACGTGTCGACGAACCTGCTCATGCTGGCCCTGTTTTCACTCTTGCTTAACGGGTGGGCGGTACTTAGCTACAAGAAGCGGGGCTGACCACCAAGTGGCAAACAATGCTTTTTTTATGCCTCAGGATTT
The DNA here is from genome assembly GCA_033808735.1 of Fermentimonas sp. Taxonomy (GTDB): domain Bacteria; phylum Bacteroidota; class Bacteroidia; order Bacteroidales; family Dysgonomonadaceae; genus Proteiniphilum. The sequence continues at coordinate 57,109 of JAPXNA010000007.1, read as the reverse complement.
CAAATCAAGAATTTATAATAAGAAGAATAGCGGATAATCATTATAATTATTATATTTGTCGGAGGGTATTTCCGGAAGAACAGTTGAAGTTCTTTCAATCTCATAACGCCCTCTGATGAATCTGTTTTTTAATTCCTTATAAATGAAATACATAAAATGAAACAGATAAAAAGTAAAAACATACATTATTTTCTACTATTCGTTATCATGGTACTCTTTTCAGCTTGCACTGCAAATAGTGAATTCAAATCGATACAAATCGGGATTTGCACGAATTTTTCCAATGGAGAAAAAATGCAACCGTATGGATACACGTATGTCGAAGAAGGCGTTTCCGGTTTTTTGATGCCCACGAAATCGGAAGAAGTATTCAATGAATTGTTGGAAAAAGCCGCTAACTCGCCGTTACCCGTCAAAGCTTGCAACAGTTTTATTCCCGGGAACCTGAAAAGCGTAGGCCCCGATGCCGTTCACGAAGAGATATTAAAATTCGCCGAGACAGCTTTCCGAAGAGCGCAACGGGCAGGAGTGGAAATCATTGTATTTGGTAGCGGTGGTTCGCGTTCTATTCCCGACGGATTTTCTCGTGAAAAAGCCCGTACTCAATTCATTGAATTAGGACAAAAAATGGCGCCAATAGCTCAAACATACAATGTTACCATTGTTTTGGAGCCACTGAATACCACAGAGTGTAACTTTATCAATTCCGTGGTGGAAGGAGGAGAAATTGTTAAAGAGATCAACCATCCCAACTTTCAATTATTGGCAGATCTGTATCACATGAAAATGGAAAATGAAGGAGCTGAAAGTATCATAAAATACGGGAAACTAATCAAGCATATACATATCGCTGAAAAACAAGAGAGGGCTGTGCCCGGCACTTTCAACGAAGACTTTCGGCCTTATTTCAACGCGCTGAAAAAGATTCGCTATAAGGGAAAAATCTCCATTGAAGCCCGATGGAAAGATTTTGACTCACAGATGCCGGCGGCCATAAAAGCAATGAAAACACAACTCGATAACGTATAAAAAAACGCGAATAATTCTTGCTCAATTTTAATCCTTTATAATTTTCAAAATGAAAAAAATATTCAGTGTCCTGACCATCACTATATTAATAAGCGTAAGCTGTAAAGATGCATCTACAGGCGTTAAATTTATTACCAACGAGGCAAAACAGTCTATAGAGGTATTTGTAAACGACATCTACTTTACATCGTTTATCTATCCGGATAATATGGAGAAACAGGTTCTTTATCCCATTCAAACACCTTCCGGGAAAATAATTACCAGGGGATTTCCTTTAAATCCAAGGCCTTTTGAAAGAACTGATCATCCACATCACATTGGCTTATGGTTTAATTTCGGCGATCTGAATGGACTTGACTTTTGGAACAACTCCTATTCAATTAAACCTGAAAATAAAGACAAATACGGGTCTATAGTCTTTGAAAAAATAGTGGAAGCGAACGATAAGAAAGGTAGATTAGTTGTTCTATCGAACTGGGTTGACAACAAAAAGAACATTCTATTGAGTGAAAAAACAACCTACGTTTTTGGAGGTCTGCAGAACGACATCAGGACAATAGAAAGAATTTCCGAGCTGACTGCCAAACAAAAAGTCACTTTTACAGAAAATAAAGAAGGCATGTTGGGTTTAAGAGTTGATCGAGCCTTTGAAGAACCGACTACAAAAGCGGAAACATTTTTAGATGCAAGTGGAAATGTAACGGAAACTCCAGTCCTGAACAATGATGGTGTTAATGGAGTTTACAGGAATGCTGAAGGACTAACAGGCGGAGATGTTTGGGGAAAGAGGAGCAAGTGGGTTGCATTAAAGGCTAACAAAGAGGGTGAAACAATTACAATAGTTATTATGGACAATAAAAACAACGTGAATTACCCTGCATGGTCTCATGCCAGAGGTTACGGGTTGTTTGCCACCAATAATCTTGCAGGACAAGCTGTTGATAAAAGCTCGGAGCCCGTTAAACTAGAATTGAACCCGGGAGAAAAAGTTACTTTTAAACATAAGGTAATTATTGGTGGAGACATTACTGACAACGAAATAAATGAATTTTCTTTCAATTTTAATAAACGATAAATTAAAAAACTAAAAGAGATGGGGACAAGACGTGAATTTATTAAAAAATCAGCACTTGGTGTGGCCGGGATAACATTGGGTAGTACCATGAACATGTCGGCGAAAAGTTATGCCAACATCATCGGCGCCAACGATAAAGTGAGGGTAGGCATATTGGGATTTTCTGGTCGTTTCCGTGGTTCGCTGGGGAAATCTTTTCTCAAGTACGCGAAAGAGATGAATTTCGAGCTCTTCACCGTTTGCGATATATGGAATCGCCGCCGCGATGAAGGACAAGCCTGGTACAAAGAACAAACCGGGGGCAATATTCGCACTGCTCGAAATACGGATGAACTGTGGGAACAGAAACCCGACGCGGTGATCATAAGCACGGCTGATTTTCAGCATGCGCTTCATACCGCCGAGGCGGTAAGAGCCGGTTGTGACGTGTACGTTGAAAAACCGTTCGCCGAAACCATGGATGATGCCAACATCGCGCTGAAAGCGGCAAAAGAGACCAACAAGGTAATTCAAGTCGGCTCGCAACGCCGGAGCGGAACTAACTATCACGCGGCGTACGATTATATTAAATCGGGGAAATTCGGCAAGATCATCGCCGTGGAAATGACCTGGAATGTGAATCAGCCCGGACGTTGGCGTTTGCCACAGCTTACCAAGGAGATCCGCGAACAAGACACCGACTGGAAACGATTCCTGATGAACCGCCCGTACGAACCGTGGGATCCTCGTAAATACCTGGAATATAGACTGTTCTGGCCTTACTCTTCCGGTATTCCCGGCCAGTGGATGGCGCATCAGATTGATACCGTTCACTGGTTTTCCGAACTGGATTATCCCCGTTCGGTAGTGGCCAATGGCGGGATTTACATGTGGAATGACGGGAGGACTAATTTCGACACCATGACGGCTGTTTTCGACTACGGGGACAGTCCTGAAAAAGAGCCGGGAAATGGTTTTCAGGTGATATACTCATCAAGGCAAAATAACGCTTCAGGCGGGACCAAAGAGTGGTATTTCTCCAATGGGGGCAAACTCGATTTGGATAGTAATATTGTCAATAACGACGGGGGATTGAATGAAAGACACGCGGGAGCCATGGGCATGGAACCGTTCATGCTCGACACCTTCGAATTACCCAAAATAACCGCGGAAACAGGTGCTGATACAGGCTCTGACCCGTTAACGAATGCACACATGAAAAATTGGATGGATTGCGTGAGAGATAACAACGTGAAAACAAATGCTCCTGTTGAAGCCGGCTACAGTCACTCCATTGCCGACATCATGGTTACGGCTGCACTGCGCACCGGACAACGCGCCACTTTCGACGCAAAACAAAAGCAGGTAATTGCTGGTGGAAAGATTTTTAAATATTAATTGAACCATCGATGATCTTCCTGAACTGTTTCTGGTAGGTCTCCCCGATCGGTACCTGTTTCTTGCCGATGACGATTCGGTTCTTTTGGATACTGGTTATCTTATCCCGGTGAATGATGTAGGAGCGATGCACCCGCATGAACCGATCAGCAGGCAACGTCTCTTCGAGCGACTTGAGACTCATCAGCGACAGGATGGGTCTCGGGTCGTTCTCAGTGTAGATCTTCACGTAATCTTTCAGTCCCTCGATATAGAGGATATCCTTGTACAGTAGATGCAGGAGCTTGTAGTCCGACTTGACGTAGAAGCCCACTTTTTCACGTTCGGTGGGGTGCTGCTCCTTCGCGGCACCGGTCATCTCGAACCATGACAATGCCTTTTTGGCCGCGGCTAGGAATTCATTAAAGGAAAAGGGCTTAAGCAGGTAATCAATCGCGTTGACCTTGTACCCTTCTAACGCGTACTGGCTGAATGCGGTGGTGAAGATCACGCGGGTGGAGTTACCAATTACACGGGCGAACTCCATGCCGCTCACCTCGGGCATCTGTATATCTAGGAAGATAACGTCCACTTTCTCGCCGGCAATTTGCTTCATGGCCGAAAGGGCGTTGCTGTACTTTCCCGTCAACTTCAGGAAAGGCACCCGCTGCACGTACGACTCCAATAACGACAGCGCCAATGGCTCATCGTCCACTATCCAGCAATTCAGTATCATCTGCACTCCTTTTTGTATCGATGACCAACACGGTGGTATACATGTCGTCCTTTATTTCTGTTCGCCAGGTGTAGTTCTCGGGATAGAGCAGTTCAAGTCGCCGCTTCACCAGCTCCAACCCGATTCCGCTACCACTCTTGTCAGATTGCGACTTGGGAAAGTAACTGTTGCTGGAGACGAACTCCACCTTCCCGTCGACATGTTCCACGAGCGAGATGTCGATGCGTGACGGTTTATCACCACTGACACCGTGTTTAAATGAATTTTCTATCAGCGATATGAAAATAAGCGGGGATATCAACGTCTCCTTTTCCTCGGAATAGGCGAAGTGGGTATTAAGCTCCACGTTTTCAGAGAGGCGGATACGCATCAATTCAACGTAGTTACGCATAAAATCGACCTCCTGACGTAGAGGCACGTAAGCCTGGTTATTGTCGTACAACAGGTGACGCAGCAACTTACTCAAGTCCACCACCGCTTGTTGCGCTTTCGGGGGATTGAACTCGATGAGCGCGTAGATATTATTCAGCGTGTTCAGCAGGAAGTGCGGGTTAATCTGGTTTTTGAGGTTTTGCAGCTCTGCCTCCGATTTGGCCTTGGCCAGCTCCTTTCGTTCGTTGTCCACCTCAAGCCAGCGGACAGTCATCTTCAGGGCAAGGCTAAGTCCCGTCATCAGGAAAAGCGAGGTGAAGTTGCGTACCACGAACGATAGGGGCATCATCCTTCTCCGCATGTGCCAACGGGGCATTACCTCGGGTAACAGGGCGGTCAGCCATCCCCGACTGTAATGCATCAGGAAAGCGATTCCCACGATCAGGAGCAGGTTGTAAACGACAAACTGCTTGGTCTTACCCTTGAAGAGGAACTTGTCAATCAGCAAGAAATAGTTGAGGTAAAAAACGAGCATGAACCCTAGCAAATCTGGCAAGGAGCGGGTAAACGACCTCCAATTAAACACCCGCTCGGGATCCATGAAAAAGTAGGGAAGGATGAAAATCACACCCCACAAGAGGATATGGACAAAAACGTTGTTCCACCTGCTTCTCTGGTTTACCTTTAACGATTGGGTCATATGTTGAGTGTATTTGATTCCTTTACAGCTTGGCCTTTTACGACTTACTTTCCAACAAACTTATTCTGTTGGCCGTTGCTAACAGTCAATGTTTTCAGACTCACCTTTTACATCCCGGGGGGCGGTGGGCCAAACCCCTCTCCTCTGCCCATACCCCCTCCACGTCCTTCTCCTCTTCTTGGCGGCATCATATCTTCCTGCGTTGCGCCGCCTTTGAACATGGTAAACCGATATACGAAATGGACCATGAAGTAGCTGGTGAGCGTGTTGGTCGTGGAATCCCGTATATAGTTCGAAGTCACGCTTCTATTGATGTTGCTGCGTTGTTGCAGGATGTCATATACCTTTAAACGAATGGTACCGTTCTTTTGTTTAAAAAGTTGCTTCTGAATAGATGCGTTCCATAGCCATTCGTTTTGCTCGAACCCGTCGGTGTAACCGGAGTTAGTGGCGTAATTGATATCGCTCTCGATCGTGAGATTCCAAGGCAGGAAGATGGAAGCGTTCGCGCTGCCGCCATAATTAAGGTACTGTTGGTCTCGCTGACCCTTCAGGCTATTGGTCACGTTATTGAAGTTCACGTTGCCCCGGATACTAAAGTCAAACAGGTCGGATCGATAGTTCAACCCCAGCATCTCCATTAGGTTAACCCGCTGGTTGAGGTTCCTCTCGAGAACCGGCTCTTCGCTCTCTTTCGTGTAGTAGCCGGAAAAGCCGTTTGAGCGATTGTAGCTCGCGAATGACATAGAGAAGATAGAGAACTTGATGTTCTTCAAAGGCACGTTGAACATTACCCGCCCATTGGCATTCCAGTTGCCAGTCACGTTCTTGAACGTGCTCTCCTTTCGTCCCGTAGAGGGGTCAGTTATGGTGGACGAAACAATATCATTGGTCATGTAGTTCATATGGGCGAACGCCATAAAAGAGCTGGCCTTCTCAGGGTTCGACGTGCGGTATTGAACGTTGAGACGATGGGTGAAAGAGGGCTTCAGATCGGGATTCCCGTAACTCACGTTCAGCGGATCCGACACATCAACCACTGGCGATAGCTGCGTGACCGAGGGTTGGTTGGTATTCCCAAAGTAACGAAGCCTCATGTTGCGGGTGCGGCTCCACTTATAGTTGAATTGAGCCATGGGTGCAAAATTAACCACCTTCTGCTCGGTATCGTGAATTTGCTTCGTACCTATGAACGTTTTGCTACGGGAGCTGGATGGCTGTACGGAAAAGCCTACCGTGTAATCGTAATGCTCTCTAACGGAGCGGAAGTTAAGCTCTACCTCCTGATTTGAGAAGCGGTTCTCAAGGCGCTTGCTGTACACCGAGTCCAGCACAGTGTAATTCCCCTGTTCGTCCAATGAGCGGGTATCCTTATCCGATTCGGAGACGTTTTGCCTGTATTGGTAAGCCAGTTGGATGTAGTTGTCTCTCCCTACCGGCTCCACGTACGATAAGAACGCCCGCCACGAGGTGTTGTTATTCGAGTTGGTGAAACGTTGATCGATGATATCATCAGGCCTGGAACCAAAGTAGTAGGTGTTAGAGAGGCTGCTCCCGCTGTTTTCCGATTCTCCCCGCTCAGCGCGCAGCGAGGCGCTGATGACACGCCCTTGTCGCCCGACTTGTCGACTGAAATCAAGGTTTCCCCCGAAGTTACTGCCATTCCCTTCCGATAGGTACTTGGAGTCACCCCGGTTGATGGTATCGCTATCCGATTCACGGCGGGTATAGTAATCGCCCGTTTCGTTGCGCTTGTTGTTGTACAGCGATAGGTTAGGTCGGAAGATAATGGTGGTGAATGAGTCGGGTTCCCACTCCATGCGCAGTTCCGTGTTGAAGTTCTGGCTCCGGTTATTGCTCCAGTTGTTCTCTTGTTCCAGCGTGTTGCCGGTACTCAACAGGTTCCGGGTAAACACTTCCGAAAGCACTTCATTATCAGTGTACCCGTAGCGAGCGTTTCCACCTAGTTTGTAGTTGGGTGCAAACTGTTTGCTAAAGTTACCACCCCCGTTGGCCGAGGTGGAGATACCGTCTCGCCCTCCGAACATCATTCCTCGTCCACCGGGTCCGCCAGGGCCGCCAGGGCCACCGGGTCCACCTCGCCCGCCGCGACCCCCCATGGCTCCGAACATGGAGCTGGCCAGATCGGAAAAACCGGCGTTGTTGGTGTTGTTAACTCCCCCGATAAAGGTATATTGATCCGAATTTTTCATGTAGTTGACCAATCCGTTGGCCTCATACCGCTCTTTGCTGCCGTAGCCCGCGAAGGCATTGCCAAACAGTCCCTCCTTCATGCCCGGAAGGACCGTGAGGTTGATCACGTTTTCCTCTTCCCCGTCATCGAAGCCAGTCATCCGCGCCATTTCGCTCTTCCGCTCCAGAACCTGCAACCGGTCAACCATCTTAGCGGGCAGGTTCTTGGAAGCCACTTTCGGGTCACTGCTAAAAAACTCTTCGCCGTCTACAAGTATCTTCGTGATCTCTCTACCGTTAACCGTGATCTTTCCTTCACTATCCACCTCCACGCCAGGCATCTTTTTCAACAAATCCTCCAGTACCGCACTCTCCGTCACGTTATAGGAGGCAGCGTTATATTCCAGGGTATCACCCCTGACCACGATCTCGGGGGCCTTAGCGGTAACCACTGTTTCAGAAAGGACAATATCGTCCCGAACCATCGCTAGCGTACCCAGTCCGGCTTGGGGGTTAGATTGGCTTATCTGAACCTCTTCAAAAAGATCGTGGTATCCAATAAACGAGACCTTCACAATGTATGAGCCGTTGCGTACCGGAATGGAAAAGGAGCCATCGTCGTCAGAGGCTTTACCCGTTACGAAGGCGCTGTCGGCCTTCTGCAGAACCCGGATGTTCGCCTGCGGAATAGGCTGTTCCGTATCCCGATCCACCAGCTTACCGGTAATGATGCGGGCCACTTGTACCGGATTCCTACCTTGAGTCACTGTTTGAACCTGACCCTGTACCTTGGCTTGCCCTTGTACCTCTGTCTGTCCCCACGATGTAGACGTGGTGGAAATCACGCCCCACGTCAGGATGAAAAAAAATACCCTTTTCATTTTCAAGAATAATTATTGACACGTTTGCCTGCCAAATGTTTGAAACACGGTACAAAAATAGGTCTCGCCAGTTGCAACGACAAAAGAAATAGATAAACCACCTATTTTTGTCGACCAACAGAGCGTTTCAAGCGATTAATCCATTTTGTCGATTAATTCGTGTAAGTCACATAAGCCAAATAAATCGCCCGATGTGAATAACCTGTTTCAAACGATGAGTTGAGCAATGCCCATAAAACCGAATAATTCATGTAACCTGGTAGCGAAAAAAAGAAAATCGGCTTTATCCTTCATTATTTGCAAATTATTTATATTTTTGTCAATCGAGTTAAAGTCATATAGAAATATTGTAATCAAAAATCGCCGACACATGTTAAAATCATTACGAAGTGAAGATTGGGTTGCTACCCTTATGGGAATCGTGATCTTGGTTTTGGTCGTACTGGTTCCCTTAGTCATGAAGAACACCCTTTACATGTCCTTTATCGTGGCTGCTTTGGCCTATTTAGGTTACCTCTTCATGGGCAACAAGGACAAGGGTCAATTTTTCCTCTCGTTCATTGGGATTTACCTGCTGGCACTGTTGTCCGGTTACATCGCGGGGATTAGCAAGATTAAGGCCCTCGGGTTAGAGTCAGTTTTCTTCGCCGTGTTAATCGGATTATTTATTCGTAACACGGTGGGCCTGCCTAAGTGGTTGGCTCCTGCTGCAAGGAGCGAGTACTACATCAAGGCGGGGTTGGTCATCTTGGGAAGCTCCATCCTTTTTAACGAGATCATGCGGGCCGGGGCTTTGGGGATGATTCAAGCGATAGTTGTGGTCTTTTCGGTATGGTACTTCAGCTTTTGGGTCTCCAGACGTATCTTCAAGATCGATCAAGAGATGTCCATGTTGCTTTCGAGTGCAGTATCTATCTGTGGGGTTTCTGCCGCGATAGCCACGAGCGGGGCTATCCAGGGCGAGCCTAAGAAGTTGTCATTCGTGATCTCACTGGTGTTGATCGTGGCCATTCCTATGATGTACCTCCTGCCCTATCTGGCCAAGTTGATAGGATTAAGCGAAGAGGTGGCGGGAGCGTGGCTGGGCGGTACCATCGACACTACGGCAGCTGTGGTCGCCTCGGGCAAGTTCATCGGTGAAACGGCCGAGCAGTACAGCGTGATCATCAAGTCGGCACAAAACGTGCTGCTGGGTGTCGCCGCTTTCGTGATCTCCATCTACTGGTCCTTCCGGGGTACGAACGTCGATATACGCCCCTCCGGAAAGGTGTTATGGGATCGTTTCCCCAAGTTTGTCATTGGCTTCCTCCTTGCCTCGTTGGTGTTTAGCTTCGCGTTCGATGCCGAATTGGGCAAAAGTTTATCGAAGGTAGCCAATGGGGGCGCACGGAATCTTCTCTTTTCGCTGGCGTTCGTCTGTATCGGGTTGGAGACAGACTTCCGCTACATCTTCAAGAGGGAGAATGCTCGCTACATTTGGTCGTTCCTTACCGCACAAGGGTTCAATATCATTGTCACCCTGGTGGTAGCATGGCTACTTTTCGCCCACTTCGCGTAGCCTACTCCCAGTCGAGGATCACTTTCCCGCAGTGTCCCTTCTCCATCACGTCGAACCCTTTTTGGAACTCGTCGATGGGGTAACGGTGCGTGATGATGGGGGTCAGGTCCAGTCCCGAAATAATCATCTGCTCCATCTGGTACCACGTCTCCCACATCTCACGACCATAAATTCCCTTGAGGGTAAGTGCCTTGAAAATGATATCGTTCCAGTTGACAGTGGTGTTATTTGGCAAGATACCCAGCAGTGACACCTTGGAGCCATTGTACATGCTGCCGATCATCTCCCGAAAACCGGCGGGCGACCCGGACATCTCCAGTCCCACATCGAACCCGCGCATCCCAAGACGCTTTACCGCATTAGCGACGGTCTCCCCCTTGGAAACGTTCACCGTGAGCGTTGCACCCATTTCACGGGCAATCTCAAGTCGATACTCGCTCAAGTCGCTCACCACGATATAGCGTGCCCCGGCAAAGCGGCAGATGGCAGTCGCCATGCTCCCGATAAGTCCTGCCCCCGTGATCAGCACATCCTCCCCGATCAAAGGGAAAGAGAGTGCCGTGTGCGTGGCATTACCCAGTGGGTCCATAATGGATGCGATCTCATCCGGAATACGGGGGTCGAGCTTGACGACGTTAGACGCCGGCAGAGATAGGTATTCGGCAAACGCACCGTCACGGTTCACGCCCACCCCGATCGTGTTCTCGCACACGTGCAGCTTACCACGCCGGCAGTTTCGGCAATGACCGCAGGCGATATGCCCCTCGCCGGTCACCCGGTCGCCCACCTTCAGGTTCTTCACACCGCTCCCCATATCCACGATCTCACCCACGTACTCGTGCCCAATGATCATCGGTACCTTGATGGTCTTCTGCGACCATTCGTCCCAGTTGTAAATATGGAAGTCGGTTCCGCAAATGGAGGTCTTCTTGATTTTAATAAGCACATCGTTCACCCCGATCTCGGGTATCGGCACCTCTGCCATCCAGATTCCCTTTTCCGGGCGCGCTTTAATTAACGCTTTCATTTTGCTCCTCATTCTTTTAGTTAACAGATAGTTAACAAACCTGTTTTCAGGCGAAAAGGTGAACAGGAATTCACTCTTTCACAGTTGTTCGATAATATTTGGATGGTCGATAATTGATCGACATCACCTTAGATAACTTTCATTTCCTTTCCTACCTTGATAAAGGCATTGATGGCCTTATCGAGGTGTTCACGTTCGTGACCCGACGAGAGTTGAACGCGGATACGCGCCTCTCCTCTCGGGACCACAGGATAGAAGAAGCCGGTAACGTAGATTCCTTCCTCCAGCAGAGCATCCGCGAACTCTTGAGACAACCGCGCGTCGTAGAGCATCACCGCGCAGATGGCCGATTCAGTCGGCTTGATATCGAACCCCGCCGCTTTCATCTTGCCGATAAAGTAATCGACGTTCTCGTGTAGTTTATCCTGCAGCTCGTTGCTCTCCTGTAGCAGTTGGAAGGCCCTTACGCCCGCCGCTGCCACCAAAGGTGGGATGGAATTGGAAAAGAGGTAGGGCCGCGAGCGTTGCCGCAGCATATCGATGATCTCCTGTCGGCCGGTTGTGAAACCACCAATAGCGCCACCAAACGCTTTCCCCAGGGTACCGGTAATCGCGTCCACCTGACCCAGGATACCGTACAGTTCAGTCACTCCTCGCCCGGTTTTACCCACCACTCCGGCTGAATGGCTCTCGTCCACCATCACCAGCGCCTCGTACTTCCTGGCCAGCTCCATGATCTTATCCATCGGTGCCACGTTCCCATCCATGGAGAAGACCCCATCGGTGATGATTACCCGGAAGCGTTCTGCCTGCGCCTCCTTGAGCTTCTCCTCCAGGTCGGCCATATCGGCATTCGCGTAGCGGTAACGCTTTGCTTTACAAAGGCGTACACCGTCAATGATGGAGGCATGGTTTAGCGAGTCAGAGACGATGGCATCGTCCGCGGTAAAGAGCGGCTCGAAGAGTCCCCCGTTCGCGTCAAAGCAAGAGGCATAGAGAATGGTATCGTCGGTATGGAAGAATTCGCTGATCGTTTTCTCCAGCTTTTTATGGTAATCCTGTGTGCCACAGATAAAACGCACGGACGACATGCCATACCCACGTTCATCCAATGCCTTTTTGGCCGCCTTGATCAGCTCGGGGTGATCCGACAGCCCCAGGTAGTTGTTGGCGCAGAAGTTAAGTACCTGTTGTCCCGATTCCACTTTGATCTCGGCGCTTTGTGGTGTGACTATAATGCGTTCGTTTTTGTAAAGTCCTGCTTCATCGATGGCCTTCAGTTCGGCCTGCAGGTGTTGTTTCATTTTCGTGTACATATCTTATTGAATTAATGGTTTACTTAATAGTCGATTAATAGCTGTTTAACAAATACTTGATGATCGGGAATCTTCGATTAATTATTGTCTGATAAACAAACGGGTAACGGTTACTTATAGATCAATTAACGGTCACTAAACGGTTATTTAATTCCGCGTAACTGGTGTCCCATTCGCTTTTTTTTCGTCTCCATGTAGAAATGGTTGTACTTGTTGAGCGACACTTCGAGCGGCACGTTTTCCACCACTTCCAGACCGTACGACTCCAGTCCGATCCGTTTCTTTGGATTGTTGGTCATCAGCCGCATCTTTTTCACCTCCAGGTTGCGCAGTATCTGAGCGCCCACACCGTAGTCCCTCTCGTCTGCCCGATACCCCAGGTGCAAATTAGCATCCACGGTATCGTACCCCTGTTCCTGCAGCTTGTAGGCTTCTGCTTTCGCCATCAAACCGATACCCCGTCCCTCTTGATGGAGATAGAGCAGCACCCCTTTCCCCTCTTTCTCGATCATCTCCAGTGCCTTATGTAGTTGCTCCCCGCATTCGCACCTCAGTGAACCAAAGGTATCTCCCGTCATGCAAGAAGAGTGCACCCGCACCAACAACGGCTCGTCGTCCGCCCACTCCCCCTTTATCAGCGCCACGTGTTCTTCTCCCGTCGCCTTTTGCAGGAAGGGAATCATCGTGAAATCGCCGTAACGTGTAGGCAGCTTCACCGCCTGGCCCCGCTCAATAAGTGACTCCGTTTTCAGCCGGAACTTGATCAGGTCGGCCACTGAAACAATCTTCAATCCAAACTCTTGAGCTAAAATCATCAACTCCGGAAGTCGCGCCATGGAACCGTCCGGGTTCTTAATCTCGGCCAGCGCACCCGCCGGATATAGGCCAGCCAGTCGTGCAAAGTCGATAGCCGCCTCAGTATGGCCTGCACGCCGTAGCACCCCTTTCGACTGTGCCCGTAGCGGGAAGATATGTCCCGGTCGCCCGAACTCCTCGGGCAACGTCTCCTCCCGGGTAAGTGCCAAGATAGTTTGTGCCCGGTCGTACGCCGAGATACCAGTCGTGCAACCGTGCGTTAACAGGTCTATCGATACCGTGAACGGGGTCGAGTGTATGGAAGTGTTCTGGCTGACCATTAGGGGAAGATCCAGCTCCTCAGCCCGTTCTTTAGTGATTGGCGCACATATTAGCCCCCGCGCATGTGTCTCCATGAAGTTGACCTTCTCCGGCGTGATACATTCCGCCGCGATAATCAGGTCGCCCTCGTTCTCCCTATCTTCGTCATCAACCACGATGATGAATTGCCCTTTTCGTATCTCTTCGATGGCCTCTTCAATCGTGTTCAATTTGCTCTTATCTTCCATTATCATGCAATTTGTGTTTAGGCGATGGCTATTTGTGCCGTTTCTTCACCATATCGTATTCGCTCTATCAGTTCACCGCACAGCCGTTGAACGCTTCTCAGGTCATTCACTGTCCTCACCTCTATCGGTACGGATATGAGCCTTAGTAGGAGACCCAACGGGAAGAGGTACATACAGGCACGGGCCAAGGTGGAGTTGGCCTTGAACGGCTGCACCTGATAAGTAAGCACCGGGAACTCTTCCGCTTTAGACAGCACTTCGCGCCTTCGGGAGTTGGAAAGTTGGCTCATGCTTGCCTCTAGGCTGTTCCTGATGGATTGCAGTCCTTGATCATACCCTTCATCCGTCCAATACGCTTTGTAGCTCACGGGGCTGTATCTCTCCAGGAAGGTCGAAATCTCTTCCGACAACTTCGTTAAATCGGCACTAATCCTCTTGTATTCAGGATGGTCAATCACCACGCTCTTCATCGGGTAATCTCTCTTCTCACGGATAAAAAGCAGTCGCTTAAAGAAGTTCACGTAGGTATCAGCGTTTAGGATGACCGAATCGTTGATGGCCTTGTGGGTTAGAAAAACCCCCATCGGCAACAGGATGAATGAACTGAACCACATTCCAAACCAGTGTGCCCACACCCCATCGCGTGTCATTTTGTACCCCACGTTATCCAAGATATAGTAGATGATAAACAAGATAACCGATATAACGATGGGGGTTCCTAGGCCCCCTTTTCTAACAATCGACCCCAAGGGTGCGCCGATAAAGAAAAATATCAAGCATGTGAACGGTATGGTGAACTTTCGGTGCCATTCGATCCAGTGACGGTTTATCGTTTTACGGGTGGTCGTCTTGTTGATTGAACGGAAGAGGAATTCGTTGCTGTTGTTATCGGCCTTCATGAATGCACTGTTCAAAATGCTAGATTGCTCATGTAACGGTTTCGACTGCACGAGCGTGTCCGGCAGCGGAACCTCCACCTCAGCGCTTATCGCCGAAGCGATAAGCGAATCTCGTTCTTCCTCGGGGTAAGTGTTTCGGAACGAAAGGTAAGAGTAATTCTTCATTGTCTTCCTATCCACGATGTTTACACTGTCCAAAATCGTCCGCATCGAGTCGATAGATGCACCTAGCTGGGCGAGGTTCTTGGATACGTAGTTGCTCGTGGAGCTACCTTCGATGACCTCTTCATCCATCCGGTTAAAGTTGGCGTCATACGCGACCATCATGGTCTTCATGGTGAAATTCTCCCGCGAATAGGGTACGAACTCCTTTCTCCGTCTCGGGTTGACTTCGCCTTCGGTGAAGTTCCTGAACTGTTGCCCGTGGTGCATGGTAAAGATAAGCATCGTCTTATCTTCAGTCATGCTCATCTCCGCCGAGTCACACACGATGGCAGTCATATCGTTGAACCCGCTCCCCACGTCGTAGATCAGCACGTCGTATAACATCCCCGTCTCGTGGTCCTTCTCCTCCACATAGAGGTTATACCCGTCTATCTCCTTGTAAAACACCTGTTCGGGCACATCCAGCGCGGGTGATGCCTGTCGGATCGAAATGAGGAGGGAGTAGAACTTAGTTTGTATTTTCGGGAGGGCTTTATCCTGGTAAAAGAAGGCCCCCACCGAGATCAGTAAGACCAAAATGATAAGGGGTTTCATGGTTTTCAGCAGGGGGATACCGGCCGATTTCATGGCGAGGAGTTCCAGCCTTTCACCAAAGTTGCCAAACACCATCAGCGAGGCAAGTAATATCGCCAATGGTAGCGCCAGCGGAACGAGGTTTAGCGCGGCCACCGCGAACATCTCCGCAAGGACACTAATCTCTAATCCCTTGCCCACCATGTCTTCCACGTGCTTCCACAAAAACTGCATCAACACGAGGAACAGGCATATAGCAAACGTCATCAGGAATAACGGGATGAAAGTCTTTAGAATATAGCCGTATAGACGTTTTATGTGGAAATAATCTCTCATTGAGTATAAACAGGGTGAGCATTAAACCCCAAGCCTTCTTTTCATCTCGTCTATTTGCGCTTCCCATAGCGCAATGGCATCCGACTTCTCAGCCGGTTCGGCAAAATCAGTTACCTCTAAGGTCATATCGCCCGAGAGATCCAGCTTTCGAAGGCGAAACTCGAAATAGACCGACTCATCGTCGTCTTCCCAGCGGTACCGTATAACCGATTGAGGTTTATTCTGCAGAATGACCGCATCGTGGCTACTTTTGCCCCAGGTAAACGTGTATATCGCTTCCGTTTCATCCATCACCACCTCGTCAGCGAACCATTCTGATAAGCCGTCAATCTGGCTAACCATCCGCCACAGGCTGTTCTGGCTGGCGTTGCCCATAAGGAACTCGATATGAAATTTTTCCCTCGACATCAATTGATTGAATAGCGGCCCTAATATACAACTTTTTTTTGATACGACAAGTGTAAAAATTGCCTGAGTATGGGATAAGGCGTCGTGCATTACTCACGAGGCCGTTCCATTACTTGGAACGGCCTCGTGAGTAAAAAAGCCTTAACTTACCGGGATATATTCCACGAACGCTTCAATGGCTTCGTACGAAGCCAGTCCAAGCCTGCAGTACAGGTCGGCCGTAGCGCGATTGCGATCTTCGGAGCGTTGCCAGAAGAGGCGCTCATCGTCGCCCAAGAACGGTGCGCTCTCCATTTGGGACTGATGCCGGAGGATAGCGTTTCGTTTTTGGCGCAGCTCCTCGGGCGAGAGGGGTACAGCCATCTCGATATGGTCTATCTCCCACTCCATCCATGCGCCTCTATACATCCAGACACGGCAGTCCTTGAACCAGTCGTTCTCTTTCACCAGGTCGATTGCTGCAAGGGCAGCGTCCAGGCATACCTTGTGGGTACCGTGAGGGTCTGCCAGGTCGCCCGCAACGTAAATCTGGTGCGGCTTAATGGACTCGATAAACTCCTTCACGATAATCACGTCCCTCTCCGAAATGGGGTTCTTTTTTACCCGTCCTGTCTCGTAGAAGGGGAGGTCCAGGAAATTGACATTATCGTCGGGCAGTCCAATGTAACGGCATGCCGATCGGGCCTCCTCGCGGCGAATGCGTCCTTTAAAAAAGAGAGTATCAGCTGTTTCAAGGCCATCTTTCCCCTTCTCATTCATCAGGTAGTTCAGCACCTCGTTGATTTTCCCTTTTAGCGGTTTATTATCGTGATCGAACTGCTTTATGACGTTATTGAAAAGGGATAGATAGCGGGTTACCTCTTCATCTCCCACAGCGATGTTCCCGGACGTTTGGTAGGCCACGTGCACTTCGTGTCCCTGGTTGACCAATCGCTGGAAGGTACCCCCCATCGAGATAACGTCGTCATCCGGGTGCGGGCTAAAGATAATTACCCTTTTGGGGTACGGTTTGGCCCGCTCGGGACGATAGGTGTCGTCAGCATTTGGTTTACCACCCGGCCATCCGGTAATGGTGTGTTGCAGATCATTAAATATCTTGATGTTCACGTTGTAGGCCGAACCGTACAAGGTAATCAGTTCGCTCAACCCGTTGTCGTTGTAGTCCTTATTGGTCAGCTTGAGGATGGGCTTGTCCACTACCCCACATAGCCAGACAATGGCGCGGCGGATGAGTTTGCTGTCCCACTCGCAGTTGGTGACCAACCACGGGCGGCTTATTCGGGTCAGCTCCGAGGCCGCTTCCAGGTCCACGTAAATCTTCGTTTCCGGGTGTGTCTGTAGAACCGAACCAGGTACCAGGTCTGTCACGCCGCCCTCCATGATGTCCCGGATACTCTCTGCCTTTTGCCCTCCCCACGCCACGAGGGCTATCTTTTTCGCATCCATCATATCAGCCAGCCCCATCGTGATGGCACTGACCGGCACATTATCGGGCGAATCGAAGTTACGCGAAATATCTTTTCTAGAATCGCCATCAAGCATCACCAGTCGGGTTTGCGAATGCAGTCCGCTCCCCGGCATGTTGAAACCCACATTCCCCTTGGTGCCCAGCCCCAGCAGCAGGTAATCGAGTCCTCCCATATCATCGAGGTTCTTCTCGAACTCCTCACAGTTATCCGCTATTCGGCTCTTCTCGATGGTCGCATCGGGCGAGTAGATATTCTTCGGATCAATGTCCACTCGACTTAGGAACACCTCTTTCAGCATCTGCAAATTGCTGAACGAGAAGTCCTGAACCGGGTAAAACTCGTACGTGTTGAACACCACCATGTTCCGGAAGCTCACCTGTTCCTCCCGGTGCAGCCTCACCAGCTCCTCGTAAATCCCCATAGGCGATGTTCCTCCACTGATTCCCAACACGAAAGGTTTTCCCGCCTGCTCTTTTTTCTGCATATTCTTCACGATGTCCTTAGCGATTTTCCGCGAGGCCTTTCGGCTCTCCTCGAAGATTGCCAGCGGGAGCTTCTCGAAACGTGCCAGGTTATACTCTTCAAAGGCGTTCTCGGGGCGGTAATACTTCTTTGAAACCCTTTCAAACGTGATGTGTGAACTTAAATCTAGTCTCATACTTTTCAGGTTTTATTGGCTTATTTGCTTATGCCACAAATTTACAGAAAAAAACGCTATTTTCCACGCGGAAATCGGTAATAATTAGGAGGGAGTTACCGAGACACGTGCCTTCTTTTCGTCCAACATCTTAGTGACCCGCCCGTAGATGACCAGCGCGATGGCGGAAATAGCCCCTATTCCCACGAAGACATACCAAATATGGTGCGCATTTTGCGTTGCCGCGGTGTACGCTACCGTGTCCAGAACACCCGAGGCATCGGTAAAGAGGCGGGGGTCGGGGCAATATCTATCTAACAGGAAACCCGATATACCGAAGGCGAACAGGTAGGAAAAAAAAGAGTGTAGGTGGCTAAAGCCCAGGTATAATCCCTCCTCCCCCTTGGGTGCCTGCAGCGAGAAGTACTCCAAGAAGCGAGGCGATATAAAGCATTCGGCAAGTGCCTGCATGGCGATCCCCACGATCATCATGAAGGCTACCGGGTGCATCCCCAGGATATGTTCATCACCCAACTGGTTTCCAAACGACATCACGAGTGCCGAGAGGGGAATGATGCACATGCCGACAAGCATGGAGGAGATAGCGCTTTTTCTCCTCATCAGCGTGGTGACGAAGTTGACGCTCACCAGCACGACCAGCGGGTTCACGTTCGCGTACCAGCCGGGTGAGGCTCCCTCACCAATAAGGCGAATCACATACTTGGGCATGGTAGCGTACATCTGGCTCTGGATCATCCAGAAGCCGCTGACGATCAATATCAACAACAATAGCCTTCCGTTGAGCATCACCTTCAACAGCGATCGTCCCAGTTCTCTAAAGCTTTTGCCTTTCCCTTCCGTCTTGGTCGATCGGTAAAAGAGGTAGACCGCGATCAGGGCTATAAGCGTCATCGCCGCCGAGAAGTAGTTCAGGTAAACTAACCCTAGGTCGCCCATGCTGCGTCTTAACGGGTCCACCACCGTTTTACCGGTAAAGGCACCGATATTCACCATCATGTAGAAGATGGAGTAGCCGCGCGCCCTGTTCTCGGGTGTAGTCTCACGGGCCACCGTGCCAGAGATCACTGACTTGATGAACGATCCCCCTATCACGACAAGCGTGAGGGGTGCCACGATGGACCATTGCAAGTAGCTTTCCCGAAGCCCGGTATAGGTCGTGGTCATTGCATAATTAACCAACCCCGCGCTTTCCAGCATCGTCGGTAAGAGGCCCAGCCCACCGTATCCGAGCGTGAGCAGCGAGAACGCGAGGATAATAGCGGCACGAAAGCCAATCTTATCGGCCACGGCACCGGCGAACACCGGTAGCAGGTAGAGCATGGCCGAGAAGACCCCGGCAATCACCCCGGCCTGTATATCGGTAAAGCCCCAAACATTGGAGAGGTAGAGCGTTATGACGATAAATACCGCGTAGTAGGCCAAACGTTCGAGAAGCTCCACAACGTTGGCTACCCAAAATGCCTTCGAGTATTTCGCGATGTTTGCGGCCGGCTTTTCAAAGAGTCCCGGCTGGGTAGAGTTTGACGATGACTTTGAAGATTTTCCCATTAGCGCCTGTTGAAAAATGAAACAATAGCCGCGAAGATAACAAAATATTTGAACGTGTCACTCCAACTCCACCACCGTTATCCCAGCCCCGCCGAACTGCACGTGTTCATCCTGAAAGCGGGCAACACCATTTACGCCGCTCAGGTATTCCCGTATGATTTGCCGGAGCGCACCGGTACCGGTACCATGTAGGATACGCACCCTCGGGATGTTTAACTGGATAGCGTCGTCAACGAAGTAGGTCACTGCTATCAGCGCCTCGTCGCCCCTCATCCCCCGAACGTCGATGTCCGGCTTAAAGTTTAGTTTGCGCTCGTACAGCAGGTCCCGCACGTTCGATGCCTTTGCCGCCCGCTTGATTTGCCGTCCGCTCACCTGTTCCAGTTGATTTAGGGGAACGGTCGTCTTGATCATCCCGAAAGCCACGGTCGCCTTTTTACCGTCCACCTCCATAATCGTGCCTGGTGAGGTTTGTCCTTTCAGTCGTACCGCATCGCCCGCTTGAAATGTTGGTGCAGATTTCGGTGCCTTTGATGATCTCGATGGCGCTGGTGATTTCTTTCTCTTCGTTTTACCGCGCTTGTCGGTTGGCTTGGTTTCACCCATCGCTTCCACCTCCTCACGGAATGTGGAGAGCGATTGCCTTAGTTTCTTGGTCTTCTCTTTATCTGCTTTGGCCTCCTGGATGCCCCGGATGGTATTCTCTATCCGGGCATTGCTCTCGGCTAGCAAGCGTGCCGCCTCGTCTTTCGCCTGGCCCAGTATCTCTTTCCTCTGCCTGTCAATCTCCTCCAGGTTACCCTCGTACCTCGACGTGATCTCCGCGAGCCTCTTGCGCTCCCTGCGTATCTCATCACGTTTGCGTTCCCAGTAGCGCCTGTCACGTGCTATATCCTGCAGGTACTTGTCCATGTTGATGTAGTCACTCCCCACGATCTCAGAGGCATGCACGATTACCTCTTCCGGCAACCCTATTCCCCGTGCGATCTCCACCGCGAACGAGCTGCCCGGGTTGCCTATGGAGAGCTGGAACAAGGGCCTCATCTCGTGGCGGTCATACAACATGGCGCCGTTGACCACCCCCTCGTTCTCGTTGGCAAAGTGCTTCAAGTTTTGATAGTGCGTGGTAATCACGCCAAACGACTGCTTCCGGTTGAAACGTTCCAGTAATGCCTCAGCGATGGCCGCCCCCATGCTCGGTTCTGTGCCGCTCCCGAACTCGTCGATAAGCAAGAGCGACCGGTCGTTGCAGTACCTTTCAAACTGCTTCATGTTCAGCAGGTGCGAGCTGTAGGTCGACAGGTCATTCTCGATGGACTGTTCATCACCTATATCAATGAAGATGTCCCGGAAGAGGCCCACCCTGGAGTTCTCCTTCAGCGGGATAAGCAGCCCGCACTGCACCATGTATTGCAGCAGCCCCACGGTTTTCAGGCAGACCGATTTTCCACCGGCGTTAGGGCCCGAGATGACCAGCATTCGGTTCGGTTTCTCCAGCGTGATATCAAGCGGTACGATCTTACGACCCTGTTTTTTGAGCGAGAGGTCCAGTAGCGGATGGGTCGCCTGCACCCAATCGATGAGCGGCCTCTCTTCTAGTGATGGTTTTATGCCTCCTATCAGCGTGGCAAGCGATGCTTTAGCCTGTATAAAGTCGATTGTCGCCAGAAAGTCATATGACTCCAGCAGGTCGGGTAAAAAAGGTCGCAGGTATGCGGTGAACTCCGTGAGTACGCGGATAATCTCCCTTCTCTCCTCCGCCTCCAGCTCCCGGATACGGTTGTTGGCCTCCACCACCTCCGAGGGTTCGATGAACACTGTCTTGCCCGAGGCCGATTCATCATGCACTATCCCTTTCACCTTTCGCTTGTACGAGGGATCCACGGGTATAACCAGTCGTCCGTCACGTACGCTCGGCGACACATCTTTATCAACGTACCCCTCCGCTTGCGCCCTTCGCAAGATCGTGTTCAAGGTTCTGGATATCCCGTTCATGGTAGATGTAAGCTCCCTACGGATTTCCGCCAACCGGGGTGACGCGCTGTCCTTCACCTGTCCAAATCTGTCCAAAATGGCGTCAATCCGTTTCGTGACCTCGGGGAAGGTAGCCACATCACTTGCCAATTCCAGCAGGTTCGGGTACTTCGCATTCTCCTCATCGCGGCGCAGGAAGGCAACAATGCCATTCAGGGTTTGCAGGGAACGGCGCAGGTTAAACAGTGCTCCCTGCTCTATCCACGATCCCACTACCCGAATTCGCTTCAGTTCTGCCCGCGTATCGTGGAAACCATCCATCGGGAACGCATCCTCCTCTTTCCGCAGGCAAACGAACTCCTCGGTCTGCGCAAGTCGTGCCTCAATCTCATCATGCGAAGTAAGAAAACACATCTCCCCCACCTTTTCCTCGCCCAGTGGGCTCAAGCATCGGTCGACCAGGAGTTGGCGTACTTTCTGGAACTCAATCTTCTGTTCAAAGTTATTGGGGTAGATCATAATGCGCTCGTTTACTACGCGAAATTACAACATTTTGTCGTTTTTAGAACGGATTTCGGGATTTGTAGTTGCAAGATTCAAAAAGTTATGCTACTTTTGCACCGCGATTTTATGGGATATGCAGTTGGCGAGATAGCTCAGTTGGTTAGAGCGCATGATTCATAATCATGAGGTCCCGGGATCATGCCCCGGTCTCGCTACGTGAAATAAAAATCGGTCAAGAATTTTTCTTGACCGATTTTTATTGTTATCTCCTCTCTTTAACTTCTCCCTTATCGGATTGTCTCGAATATTGCTTCCATATCGATTTCATCTTAAAGCATATGCAAAGGAAATAACAATGTTTACTTTATGAAACCTTAACGCCGGTGTTATAGTTCAACTAAAATGGACTATCCCAAAAACGAGATAAGCACGCCAGCTGCTACGGCCGAACCGATAACACCTGACACGTTACTCGACATACAGTACTGCAATATATGGTTCGATTTATCGTACTTCAATGCCAACTCGTTGGCCACACGCGAAGCCATCGGCACCGCGCTGAGTCCCGTGGCACCTACCAGCGGATTGATCTTTTTCTTGGAAAATTTGTTGTAGACCTTCACCCCCAAGATACCTCCCGCAACTGAAAAGCAGAACGCGAGGAATCCCCCCACGATAATACCTATGGTTTGCAGGTTGAGGAAAACTTCGGATGTCATGGTGGCTCCCACCGATAGACCCAGGAAAATGGTGGCCGTGTTCATAATGGGACCCGAAGCGGCATCGGCCAGGCGAGCCGTGTTGGGACCTATCTCCTTGATAAGATTACCAAACAGCAACATTCCTACCAACGGGGCAGATGAGGGTACCAAAACGGCTACAATCAGTCCCAATACAATGGGGAAAGCAATTTTCACCACCCGCATATGCTTTATCTCATGCTTGGGAGGATAAATCCTGTCCATATTCCGCATATGAATTTTAAATTCATTTTTGGTCATCAGCGACTTTGCCACAAGCGGTATAATTACCGGAACCAGTGCCATATAGGAATAAGCCGCGATGGCTATCGGTCCCAGAAGATGGGGTGCCAGCTTAATCGTGGTGTATATGGCCGTAGGTCCATCGGCACCTCCTATTATACCCAGCGATGCCGCTTCGGGAAGGGTAAACCCTACCAGTACGGCACCAATCAAAACGGCAAAAATACCTAGCTGTGCGGCACCACCAAAAAATGCGAGCTTCAAATTCCTCAACATGGGACCGAAATCGGTCAACGCCCCCACCCCCATAAAGATGATGGGGGGTAAAAATCCCGTTTTTATCAGCGCGTAGTAGAGAAAATTCAAAATCCCGTAATTGTTGGCAATATCAATCAGGGTCATATAGCTGCCATCGGGATTCATCACCAGGGTATTGTCCACGATACCCATTCCGGCACCCGGCAGGTTGGCAAGCAGTACGCCAAACCCGATGGGTACCAACAGCAACGGTTCATACTCCTTAAAAATCCCCAGGTATAACAACACGAAAGCTATAACCCACATCAAAGCGATCCCCCAGTCGACCTGGGCAAATCCTGTCATCTCCAATATACCGGAAAGTATTTCATTCATATTTATACCAGTTTAATGAGTACGTCATCTTCATCTACCGAGTCGCCATTGGCAAAACATATCTCCGTTATCCTGCCACTCTCTTCGGCAGCTATGGCGTTATAGGTTTTCATCGACTCTATATACCCTATAATGGTTCCCTCTGCCACAATGTCGCCAACCTTAATGGGCGTTTCAGAAGAGTCTTTTGTAAAGTAAAACTTTCCTTCCAGTGGAGAGAGAAGCGTCTTCACCTGTCCCTCGTTTACAACAACCTCCTTGGCTTGAGGAGAGGGGGTTGAAGGGGTGGATTGCGGAGTACTTCCTGAATCGGGATAGGAAATATTTACAATATATTCCTCATTTCCTACATTTACCACTATGGTTCTGGGTTGATGAATGGGAACACCCCCTTTTTCAGGTACTGAAGTTGTGGGCGACAGTTCACTTTCCGCTTTTTTCATTGCCAGATCTTCCTCGAAGTCCCGTTTGGCATCACCCGATTTATAAGCCCTGTACTGCTCGGGATGCATGGCCAGCTCAAACAGTTCCTCATCATCCTCGCCCAACTCCCAGTTGTTTTTCTCCATCTCCGACCTAAAATCATCGAGGGCATCGGGGTAGAGGTCTTGCGGAACACCGGTATAAAATTCGCGTCCCTGCTCCTTAGCCAACTTCACCAGTTCGGGGGCAAGCTCACCCGGCAATTTACCCGACTTCCCAAGCATCATATCCCATATATTGTCAGCAATCATGCTCCACCGTTCTCTTCCCTTTTCAAGTTGAATAACATTCATTAACGCCAGGTTCTTCACGTACTGACTAAAGGGGGTAACCAGTGGCGGATAGCCGACCATCGGCCAAATGTGGGTCACTTCCTCAAAGAGCTTAACCAGCAGGTCGTCCTGCGTGAGCTCCGGTTGATCGCGTTTCCGCTTCCACCTGTTAAGGGAGGCAAGGTTATCTTCCAAGTCGGCCATCAGGCTACCCATCATTCCGCCGGGCAGCCCGGGTCCTATAAGCAATGAGTTCATCGTCCTGTTTCTGGGATTAATATAGTACCCCAAAAACTCATCCATGAACTTCTGCGTAAGCGAACGCACCTTCATATAGGCCTTTATATTTATTTCCGGCACTTTAAAGCCGGCATCTTTAAGCATAGCTTGTACCGCCAGCACGTCGGCATGCCCCGTTCCCCAGGAGAGAGGTTCCATCGCGACATCAAAATATTCGGCTCCCGCGTATGCCGCCTCAAGTATGGAGGCCATCTGAAAACCGGGACCGGCATGCCCGTGATACTGAACGGGAACATCGGGATGACGCTCTTTAATTTTCTTAACTATCTTGCCGATGGTTGCCGGACGCCCTATTCCCGCCATATCTTTTATACATATCTCATCAGCACCCATCTCTATAAACTGATCTACCATCGCGGTATAATACTCGACGGTATGCACCGGCGAAACGGTAAGACAAAGAGCCGCCTGTGAAATCATTCCCGCCTCTTTGGCGAATTTAATGGAGTTCTCCAGGTTACGGAGGTCATTCAATCCATCAAACGAACGGGCAATATCGGTACCCTGTTTTTTCTTCACCTGGCACATCAACCTACGCACATCGGCTGGCACCGGGGTCATACGTATACCGTTGAGACCACGCTCCAGCATATGCGTCTGGATGCCTGCATCATTAAACGGCTGTGTCCATTCGCGTACTGATTTATTGGGGTTTTCACCGAACAGCAGGTTTATCTGCTCAAACCCGCCACCATTGGTTTCAACCCGTGCGAAACAGCCCATATCTACTATTGCCGGGGCAACCTCAAGCAACTGATCCACAGTCGGCACATACTTACCTGACGACTGCCACATATCTCTGTAAACGAGACTAAACTTAATCTCTCTTCCCATACTTGTTGTTTTATATTTTTTGGATTATTTCTTTTCAACAGAATCTACTACTCCCTTCCCATTCGTTAGCACGTTTACAGCTGCAACGATGGCCGCCATCTTTTCTTTATCCACTCCTCCTGTAGGGGGAGTACCATTGTCTTTTGCTCCCGGCTGATAAAAACGATTGGATAACTCGATTACAGAAGTGCCGATAACCGTTACCAGCCAAAGAACGATAAAAACTGTTGTCATTCCTATTACCAACAGTCCCAGTGCTTGATTTAAACTATCCATATCTAAATATTTTTTGATTATTCAGTGAAAATTTTAACTGATATCGAAAAAAGTTGTGTCTGTTCTTCTCCTTATTTCCAGCAACTTAAAAGAGTGAAAAGCAAAAAAGGAGACCAAAGCCTCCCTGAAATTAACCATTGAGTTGCTTATGAAAAACTGAATAAAGCTAATTTCAGGGCAAAGATACGTTATTTATTTGTGATTAGAAGTGGTTTTTCAGGATAAAATCTTGTACATTCGCGTGAATTATGGAATCGAGGGAAGAGAACAAGAGCTATCTCCTGGAATACACGATGCAAGCCGGCATTCTTTTGGGGCTCTTTTGGATATTCAAGTACCTGTTCGTTATCCTGGGAGGGAAGTACCCGGGGATGAACATGATCGGAACCACGTTGAGCGTAGGGACGCCCGTTCTGCTCTATTACCTGCTGGTAAGGTACAACGTGGGCTGGATGAATCGAAAAATGCGTTTTGGGCATGGTGTTCAATTCACCATCCTGCTATTTTTTTTCGCTTCCATCTTGGAGGCGCTGGTGGTGTTCATTCACATCCGGTGGATTGACCCCACCTACATCGCGACTTTATACGACAACATGGTGGAAGTCGCGAAAGCGCTGGAGATAAGTAAGACATTAATCACACGATTAGCCGAACAACCCCTACCCAACCCATTCACCTACATTTTCAGTAACGTGATCATGGCCGACGTTTTCATCGGGTTGCTCCTTTCACTGCTGATCGTTCCCCTCTCCATTCGTTTCACACCGCGACAAAACAACCTTCAATAAATGGCACCTATAGATATATCCGTGGTCATCCCCCTGCTTAACGAGGAGGAATCCATTAACGAGCTGCACAACTGGATAAAGCGGGTCATGGACGAACATGACTTCTCGTACGAGATCATCTTCGTGGACGATGGGAGTACCGATGGCTCATGGGAAGTCATCAAGCGGCTTCGCAGCCAATCCGATCACGTGAAAGCGATTAAGTTCAGACGTAATTACGGGAAGTCACCCGCCCTGCAATGCGCGTTTCAGAAAGCCGAGGGCGATGTTATCATCACCATGGACGCTGATCTGCAGGATAGCCCCGACGAAATTCCCGGTCTCTACCGAATGATTACCGAGGAGGGATATGACCTGATCTCGGGATGGAAGAAAAAGCGGTACGACAACAAGTTGACGAAGAACCTCCCGTCCAAGCTATTCAATGCCACCGCCCGAAAGGTGTCCGGCATAAAGATTCACGACTTCAACTGTGGGTTAAAGGCGTATCGCTCCTCGTTGGCCAAAAGCATCGAGGTGTATAACGATATGCATCGCTACATACCCATACTGGCCAAGGACGCGGGTTTCACCCGCATCGGGGAAAAAGTGGTGCAACACCAGCCCCGCAAATACGGGAAAAGCAAGTTCGGCGCCAGGCGCTTCGTGAACGGGTATCTCGACCTGATGACACTCTGGTTCTTGAACCGGTTCGGCAAAAAGCCGATGCACATCTTCGGGCTCTGGGGAAGCATCATGTTTCTCTTGGGGCTGATCGCCATCATCCTATTGGGAGCAATAAAACTGTACGATATGCACCACGGCAACCCTTACCGACTGGTTACGGAATCGCCCTACTTTTACATTTCGCTCACCATGATGATCCTGGGAACCTTTCTCTTCTTGGCTGGCTTCCTTGGGGAGCTCATCACGCGGAACGCCCCGGAAAGAAACGACTACCGGATAGAGGAGGAGTTTTAATGGAGAAGTTAAAGCTACAAAAGAAGGGGTTTGAGTAAAGAGACAGTTTTAACGGAAAGAAGTAACCGCGAAAGCGGAGATTTGAGTAAAGCTGTATTTTAACGGAAGAAAGAGATTAACGCAAAAGACATTTTTCTTGAAGTTGAAAATGATGACATGCTATAATAACGAAGGGAGTACCCGAGACAGATGGGACGTGCATAATGTGCTAGTCACTCAGGATGCACCGGATACACGAAATAATCGAACTACCCTGGGCGTCTGGAGCCTCCTTCTCCTACTCGGGATAACACTCCTCACTGCCTGTAACCCGGAAAGTAAGAGGGAGAATTGGACCTACTTTCACGACCAAGGTACCGTATTCGCGACCAATTACTCCATAAAATATGCCTATCACCGCTCGCTACAAGAGGAGATCGAGGCGGCGTTTCAAACTTTCAACCTCTCGCTGAATCCTTTCATGGAGAACTCCATCATCTCGAAGGTGAACCGTAACGAACCGGTGGAGCTTGACTCGCTCTTCCTGACCGTTTTTCGCAAGTCAGAAGAGGTCTATAGCCTTTCAGGCGGAAAGTTCGATATCACCCTGTCGCCCCTTATCAACGCATGGGGCTTCGGATTCCGTAATCTGGGTCGTGTTACCCCGGAAATGATCGATAGCTTGAAGGAGTTCGTAGGTCAGGAGAAGATATCCATCAACCTTCAAGGGAAGATCGTGAAGAGCGACCCTCGGGTGCAGCTTAACACCTCGGCTGTCGCCAAGGGATACGCATGCGACGTGATCGCGCAACTCCTCGAACGCCACGGAATTGAACATTACATGGTGTTGATTGGAGGGGAGATTTGTGCACGGGGTCTGAACGATAGGGGTGTCTGCTGGCGCATACAGGTTGACAGGCCAATTGAGGATACGATTGGTTTCATCCACGAGCCCCAGGTTATTTTAGGGCTGTGCGACAAATCGTTGGCCACGTCAGGGAACTACCGCAACTTCTACGTCTTGGATGGGAAGCGGTATGCCCATACCATCGACCCCCATACCGGTTATCCCTCCCAGAACGAGCTCTTGAGTGTCTCGATCGTCGCCGATGATTGCATGACTGCCGATGCGTACGCCACCGCTTTCATGGCACTGGGATTGGACGAGTCAAAAAGACTGGCTGCTCGCCTTCCCGGACTGGAGTACTACTTGATTCACGAGAGCGAGGCTGGCAATTACGGGGTCACCTGCTCCGATGGCTTCCAACGGCTAATCGTGGATCCAGGAGAGTGACAGGAACTTGTTACGAGAGTCAATAACGAATCACCAACGGGTTACGCAAAAGTTCACAAACTATCTATAATGCACTCATAACGAATCAATTATAATTAATCATACGTTAATTGTTAAATTACGATAATTCTATGAAGATCCGATTTATTCACCTTTTGTCCGTTTTCCCATTCATGGTTATCTCCCATGGGGCTTTCGCTGCCTTGGGAGAGGATTCTACGCCCTCACACACCTACAAGTTAGACGGTGTGTTAAAAAACAAGTTCGAGTACGCCACCGAGACCGGTACCTCGAGGTTCTCGGTACGCAACTCCCGCATGGGCATTGCCGGGGACATAAACGGAGCCTACGGTTACCGCGTGCAGGTGGAGTGGAGCGACGAGGGACAATTCAAGGTGTTAGACCTTAGTGGTACCATTAAGCCCGTGAAGGGGCTTTCGTTCACTTTGGGACAGACCAGCATACCGCTGTTCAACAGCTATATCGTCAGCCCTAACGAGATGATGTTCGCGAATCGTGCTTTCATTGGGAAATACTTTCTAAGCACCCGCGACTTGGGTTTTCTCACGAGGTATGATTTTCGTCTCGGGGAAGTGCCTACCCGACTGGAGTTTGGTGTATACAACGGGAACGCTATTAATAGCCCTGTTTGGAAAAAGAAGATGGCGTACGGTGGGCGAGTCACCGTGGGAAGCATGAAGGGGGCCCGGCTTTCCGCGAAAATTTATGACTACCCGAGGGAGGAAGAAACCCATCACCTCTTCTACGGGGCCGACCTACGTTACGAGGCAGCAAATTGGAAACTGGAAACCGAGGTGATGAAACGGGAAAGCAAGACCGAATTTCATACCGACCTGTTTTCGTACTACGTGCAAGGTACTTACGCATTACCGCTCAAAACGAAGCTGTTTGACAGCCTAGAGCCTGCACTGCGATGGGATGGCCTAAGCGACACCCAAGGAGATGACGGCTTCGATGTGAAGCGTTTAACAGCCGGGATTGACTTCGGAAGCAAACGAGATCGTTTCTCGTCAATATTCCGAGTTAATTACGAGTGGTATTTCGGGACGAACTCACCGACCATTTTCAAGAGCCCGGAGGTGGGGTCCGATAAGGTAACGGTGGAGTTACTGCTCAGGTTTTAACCTATAAATATATATTTCATGGATAAACGAGTATCGCCCGATTTTATATCCGATTTAAAAGCGAACGAGGTGTTCGTGTTTGGCAGCAACCTCGATGGTGCTCATGGTGCCGGGGCGGCGAAGATTGCTCGCGAGAGATTTGGCGCCATATGGGGGCAAGGGATTGGCTTACAAGGTCAATCGTACGGGATACCCACCATGCATGGGGGTATCGAGGAGATCAAGCCGTACGTGGATGAATTTATCGAATTTGCTCGTTCCCGACCCGAACTGACCTTTTTGGTCACGCGAGTGGGGTGTGGTATTGCCGGGTTCTATGATTCTGAAATGGCTCCCCTCTTCGCACAAGCGGTAAGCATACCCAACATTCACCTTCCAGGGAGCTTTTGGAAAGTTTTGAACGGGTAGTGAACAGGGTTATCATCTCAAAGTTGAGTTATAAAAAAAGCTGTCTCGAATAATTCTGAGGCAGCTTTTGTAGTATTCTCGTGTAAGTTGAACCCTACTCCGCTTTTTCTTCAGTAGCATCAGCCTTGGGTGCTTCCTCAATCTTGGGTGCTTCCTCAATCTTGGATTCTTCTTCAGCTTTAGGTTTTTCTTCAACCTTCTTCTCCTCTACCTTAGGTGCCTCCTCTACTATCGGAGCTTCTTCTGCCTTGGGAGCTTCTTCCGCCTTGGGAGCTTCTTCCGCCTTGGGAGCTTCTTCCGTTTTGGGAGCTTCTTCTGCCGCAACTGCTGTCTCTTCCACGACAGGCTCCGGCGCATTCGCGGCTTTCTCTTCAGCCTTCTTCTTAGCTAGCTCCTCCGCTTTTGCCTTATGAATCGCTTTCTCAGCCTCTAAACGTGCCTTTTCTTCGGCGCGGCGTTTTGCTTCATCTTCTGACTGGATCGAGCGGGCAGCTTGTAACTTCTCCGCCTTCCACGCGTTAAACCTTCTTTCGGCTTCCGCCTCATCGAAGGCCCCTTTTGCCACACCTCCCAGGAGGTGCTTTTTCAGGTAGACCCCCTCTTTCGACAGGATACTACGAACGGTGTCCGT
This sequence comes from Fermentimonas sp., assembly GCA_033808735.1. Lineage (GTDB taxonomy): Bacteria > Bacteroidota > Bacteroidia > Bacteroidales > Dysgonomonadaceae > Proteiniphilum. The sequence continues at coordinate 25,982 of JAPXNA010000007.1, read as the reverse complement.
GGGCTGAGCCCCTGTTTGCAGCCAATACAAAGCTCTATCGAAATCTAAAGTGATCGTAGCAGGATGTGTGTTCGGATTGTAAGAACCTATCCTCTCAATGTACTTTCCATCTCGTGGTGCTCTGCTATCTGCAACAATAATCTGGTAGAAGGGATAGTGCTTGCGCCCTCTTCTTTGTAAACGTAATTTTGTTGCCATTTAGTAATTCTTTAAAATGAATATTTTTGCATTAGCGGCTGCAAAGGTAATCATTAGTTCGCTTTATACAAAATTTATTTACCGGCAGTTTCAAAAAGCGGCATCAAGTGAGGGTTCGTTGGCCGTGGTCCTTTCATTCCTCCAACAGCTTCTCAATATCCACCTTTGTTTCCGGTATAGAGGGACGTAAAAGTAATCCAAAATTAACCATCACGCCGTTTTTGTCGAAAAGCAGGTAATAGGGGATGATGCTTTGCATATTAAACCGCTTCACCATGTCTTGCCACTCTTTGTCGCTTAAAAAATGGTGGATACCCGTGAGGTCATACTTGTTGATAACCTCTTGTTGCGCTTCCGGCGTGCCGCGCAGGAATGGGTCGGTAATCGTTTTATTAATCATCGTCCGATTACTGTCAATCCAATCCGCTCCTGTTCGCCTTGAGATACAGGCTATTCACGTAGTTGGCAACAGCAAGTTGCGACAAATAGTCGTTTGTTGAACTCGATCTTAGTTTTTCCAACTCCTCTTCTCTATCTACCTGCATTTCTTCTCTATTTTTAGGCATCTCTCTTTTAGACGCTGCTTTCATTATTTCTCTAAAATAGTCGGGATAATTCTCTTCCAGTATAAATCTCCAAAAGCTGTTAATCACCTCGAAATAACTTGCCATCATCATCGAGTTGTCCACCTCTTTTTCAAACTCTTTCACGAAATCGTAATAGATTTCCCACTCTTTACCCGTCAGTTCATTATTCGTGCGGATGAAGTGTTGATAGGGAAAATCGAACAACGCAATGTAATAATCCAAGGCCACCTGCTTTTTCGCCTTGATCAAATTCCTCCACTGCAAACATGGGAGGCGTATTGACCTGTTTCCGGTCGCATCCGGTAATCGCTACGGCAACTAACAAAATGATTAGTAATGTTTTTGGCTTCATCGTTTCCAGATTGTTTGCTCATCATCATTTATTCAACGCTTTATTTAATTCGCGTCTCATGGTATCTGCGCCGGGGAAACCCGCGGTGTAGTAAGTTTGATTGCCGTCTCTGTCTAAAATCAAGTAGGTAGGAACACCCCTCACGTTAAGGCTTTTACTCAGGTAATCCCATTGCTCTTTATTCAAACGATAGTGTGACCCAGGAATATCCGCGATCATGTTTTTCCACGTGTTCTCGGGCGAATCCTCTCCCGCGAGGTACAAAAACACCACGTCCTTATCGGCAAACTGCGCTTTTATCGGTTCCATGAGCGGGTGTGCCGCCCGACAAGGACCACACCAAGTAGCCCATATATCTACCAGTATCACTTTCCCCTTGAAAGGCTTTATCAAGTCCAAGAACAGCTGTTCATCCACATTGGAAGGGGGTGCGAAAACGGTATAACCTGTTTTCCTCTTATTCTCCTCTATTTTTGCCAGCATATCATCGTTTTCTTTCAAGAGCACTTCCTGAATAAACGGGGGGAGCGTGGCGAGTTCTTCTTTTTGCTTATCGGTAAGCGGGTTAAAGTCTTTCAAACCGCTTGATATTTTCATCGATTTAACCAAATTCAGCAAAAAAGCATCTTCGGTATCCCATATTTTGGAAAGAAAGCCCACCCCTGTTTTGTCTTGCATGTATTGTGCCGACAGCTCTTTGTATTTGCCAAGTATGTTATTAATCGTAGCAATTTCTTTAAACTCCTCCTGCTTTTCTCGTGCCGAGATAAAGGCTTTCAGGAGCTCTTGCTCTTCCGACGAGACGTTTTCGTGTGTGGCTAAATAACGTGGAATTTCGAGCGGGTCACGGGAATCCCCCCTGCAATACCCGAACCATTCAACATGATTCCCCAAGTTGGGAGCAAGCATGATATCAGGATCATCGTGAGGGATAAGTTGGCAATAGTCGGAAAAACCGACGGGTAGCACGGGTGGTTTAAACGTCTTCATGGCTTCCTGGTACGAGAGGCCCTCTTTCTTCATATGCGCCTGTATTAAGTAGGACTCCATCCTCTCCATATTACCGTAGAGTGCAAATGCCAATTCGGCTTTCAACAATTTCTTTGCCAATGGTTGAATGTCGAGATCTTCGACGCGTTTTGTCGAGTTATCGAACTCCTTCAGCAAAAACGATTTATACTCGTTGGCATTCATCCCCGCGATCGAATCCGTTAATAATTCATCAAGTGGCATAAACTCGAAGTCCGCAACGCTATTCAAATCGGTGTTCAAACCGGCAAAATAACCCGCGAAGTAGGCTTCATTCCCATACGATGATGCATCTTTCAACAATCGTGAACCGGAACGGTAAATCTCGGGGAAGTTTACCCATACTTTTGATTCCTGGTCAGGTGCCACCCGTATAGGGATGCTGAAAAATCTTCGATCTGTCAGGAAAATCTGCGTTGGGCTATACACCGTTATAGACGATGAAAATGAACCGTCAGGATGAATCGTCAACGGCTTGCTTGTTTCAGTACCCGTTATCGGGTTCAGGTAATATAGCCTATATGTTTCGTGCGTGGGGACATACCCCATTATCTTGCCGCTTACATGTGCTTCCCCTTTTTGTAGTTGTGCTTGAAAATTGGCTTCAACCGGGTGTTCTCGTGTGTACTCACCCGGGATATCGGGAAGGGGTACCCGTTGGTCTGCCAGATGAATGCCATATATTTTAAAACAGTCATCGCAATCGCTCTCTATAAAATCGAACTTGGCTGTTTCAATCGGTAGTGGTTCAAATACCAGCTTGAACTCGGCTTCACCCGATTTGGGCATCCAGAACAACGAGTCAAGGTCAATGCCTTCGCCACCGCGAATCATGTACTTTTGACCATCAGCCAGCAGATAGCTGTCCGACACAACTTTAATCCAATTACCAGGACGGTAATAGGCATCGATATCCAGCACGGTCTCCGAGCCCGATAACGTCACCTTGGCGATTTCCAACGCGCGTGTATTGGCAAACACTGCGTGTGGTTGCTCGACTACTTTTTCCTGTTGCGCCTGTGCAGATATTGCCACGGCAACCAGCAAAATGGTAAGGAATGTTTTTGGTTTCATACGATTATTTTATTTTTTTGTTTCGGTGTATGGAACCTTTGATGTTTAAAATAATCATTCTCAAGGATGATTAATGATTATTTTAATCATGTCGGTTTCATACGATTAAAACTATTATTTTCACTAAAGTTAGACTATTGCTACGTTCGGCATATCAAAAACAGGTTTTTTCTCTGCGCTCTCTTATCGCAATAGTTCAAAGGTATCGTATGGAACTCGCTTTAATCATGTTCTTTTGTGAAAACAGTTTTCATGCTCGTTTCATATGATAGTTTTAGAACATAGTTTCAGCTAACTATTAACGTGTGGCGTTGCAAATGTAAACACTTTTTCCATGAGATTTGCTTATTAATGTAGTATATTGTTGTAGTTAAATTAAAGCCAATGGGGAGTGGGGTGTAGGTTTGGCTTGACCTTTTTTTTGCATTAAAATTTGGCTCCCAATGAAATGTAAATATTCTATTTCGCCTCTGATCATTTTTATCTCGCCGGATATTGATGATGCTTATGTCGCAGCCTAATTTTGCCTCAAATGGGTTCACTTCGTAACCGATTGCTACACCCCCGCCAAAATCGAAAGGGGAATACTTATCAAATATGTAAATATTTTGGTACTCATTTTCCGCAGTTCTTTTTATTTCGATTACCGACTCCTCTGCTTCTTGTCTTGCGAAATCCGATATCTCTCCCGACAAAATGAATTTGTCTTTAACAAGATACCTGCTTGACAAACCGTATGCAAGGTAAGGCCCGGCAGAGAAACTTATCCGCGAATCAGCCGCTATTGCTGCTTTATAAACCAGATGGAGCGGTAACTCAAGGTATCCCAACTTGGGGATTATGAATAATGTATAATCAATTTTTCCGTTGGGATTAAGTGACTCCTCTTTGTGAATATACATTTTGGCACCTTTTTCACTGTAAAGAAAGGCAGTTTGTATGCCCATGTTGGGCGAGTACATGTATTCTGCAGTTATTCCTCCTTGTAATCCGAGTTTGTTTGTTTTATCTATGTAATTGTCCATCAAAAAGTTGGAGATATTGCCTCCCACCCTGAAGCCTACTTTCAATTGCGCGTTAGCGGCAACTGCTGACTTATTGGCACGTGAAGGGATTAGCTTGAGAGCAACGTTTGTGCTTTTTAAAACTTATATCCTACGGATAGATAAGAACTTATTTGTTTAAAAGTTTCATCAACAATCAAAAAGCCCATATCAACTCCCAAATCCAACAAGAAGTTACCATATTCCGCTCCTACACCTATTCCGGCTCCGACATCGAATCTTCGGTAGTGTAAGTCTTTAAAAAGATGATATAGAAGTTCACCGTCTCTTTTCCATTTTCCGTCGATGCCGTAGGCTATATATGGACCGGCATGAAAAACAATTTTTGTTGTTGGCGCAACATCTACTTTATACCCGGCATGAATTGGTAATTGCAGATATATAAAATTATAGGTATCACATCCGGAATCAAACTTTATTTTATCTCCCTTTGAGTGCACCATCAGCCCCGATTGCAGGCAAAAATTGTTTGCAAAACCGTATTCACCCATTATTCCCGCGTTAAACCCGAATTTGGGCGAAAAAGAGTCAGAATATTTACCGTACATATTCGTCAGGTTTACACCGCCTTTTACGGCAAAAGAGACTTGCGCCGTTGCCGGCACAACCATACATGCAACTGCTGTAATTAGAAATAATAGTTTTAATTTTTTCATTGCTTTTAATTGTTTATAAATTGTCAATTAGTTAATTCGTTAAATTGTTTATTTGTTAGACCTAACCTCTATCCGTCTGTTGGCGAAAAGGGAAGCGGGTTACGTGTTTCGAGGTGCGTGGTGCGTGTTTCGTGGTGTGATTTCGTTGTTCCACACTCTCCACTCTGCGCTCTTTAGAACTACATATCAAATATTACTTCCATACTCCGCAAGGCGGTTTTGTACCGCCTTGCGGAGTAATTGATTTAATTACTGCCCGTTGTAGGGCTGTCCGTCAGAATTCAACACCTTCCAGTTTTTATTTTTAGCGATGTAAACCTGTGCAGGGTTGCATGCGTTGCCTTCACCGTAGCCGGTTTTAATTACATAAAAACTCCCTTTAGTACTCGCCGTGCGGTCAGGCAAGCTGTTTACCAATGCGTCCATCTTGCTGTCGTATATGTTATTGTTGTAGCAATACAGATACTCTAACTTGGTATTTTTGCTTACGTTAAGTTCGGTAAGTTGGTTGTCGTTGCAGTGCAGCCACTTCAACGCACTGTTTTTGCTAACGTTAAGTTCGGTAAGATGGTTTATACTGCAGACCAGAACCGACAAATTGGTATTTTTGCTAAGGTTAAGATTAGTAAGTTGGTTGCCGGTGCAGTTCAGCCACTTCAACGCACTGTTTTTGCTTACATCAAGCGCTTTAAGTTGGTTGTAGTAGCATTCCAAATTTGTCAACGCACTGTTTTTGCTGACGTCAAGTGCAGTAAGCCTGTTTTGTTCGCACTCCAATATAATCAACGCACTGTTTTTGCTGACGTCAAGTGCGGTAAGTTGGTTACCGGAGCAGTCCAGCTCTGTTACTTTACCGTAAATGGTTACGGTTTTCGAACTAAAGGAGTAACCATATTTGTTATGAAACGAGGAAATTACTTCGTTGTTCTCTTTTATTCCGTTGTTGTTAAGGTCTATCCATACTTCCGATTCGGCATCAATAATATCAAGTTCTATATAACCTAAATTATTGGTGAGGGTCATCTGCGGCTCAGTAATTTCGATATCGTCTTTTTTACAGGCGATAAAGCCTGCGGCAAGTAGAGCTGCTAAGCTCCAGATTGCGAGTTTTAGTGTTGTTTTCATTCTAATTAATTATTAGTATTGTTAATTATGAAATATCTGTTAGTCTGTTTTTTGTTTCGTGTTTCGTGTTTCGTGTTTCGAGTTGGCAAACTTGCTCTTTGTTCTTTGGTCTTTTTGTCTTATGTTGCGAGTTCAATTGCAGAACCTTAATTGCCCGTGTAGGAGCTTCCATTACTATTCATTACATTCCAGTTTTTGTTTTTAGCGATGTTTACTTGTGCCTGGGTGCACTTATTGCCGTCCGTGATTGTGAGGTCGATTACATAAAAATTTCCTTTACTACTTACCATGCGTTTGGGCAAGCTTTTTACCAACACGTTCATCTTGCTGCCGAATATTTTATTATTGTAGCAGCGCAGATGTTTCAACTTGATATTTTTGCTTACGTTTAATGCGGTAAGTTGGTTGCCATTGCATTCCAGTTCCCCCAACGCGGTATTCTTGCTAACGTCAAGCGTTTTAAGTTGGTTGTTGAAGCAGTACAGATACTCTAGCGCGGTATTTTTGCTAACGTTAAGCTTGTTAAGTAGGTTGTCGCTGCAGGCCAGTACCCTCAACACTGTATTCTTGCTTACATCAAGTGTTTTGATTGGGTTACCGCCGCAGCCCAGCAACCACAACGCTGTATTTTTACTTACGTTAAGTCCAGTAATTTGGTTGCCATTGCATTCCATTTCCTCTAACGCGGTATTTTTGCTAACGTCAAACGCTTTAAGTTGGTTGTCGGAACAATATAAAGACTTCAACAAAGTATTTTTGCTAACGTTGAGTGCGGTAAGTCGGTTGTTGTTGCAGTATAGCTCTGTTACCTTTCCGTAAATGGTTACGGATTTCGCTCTAAGGGTGTATTCCTCTTGACTACCAAACGAGGTAACGACTTCACCGTGATCTTTTTTGTTGTTATTGTTTAGGTCTATCCACACATCGTTTTGATCGGCATCGGCGGCGTTAATCCTAAGTGTTATTTTTTCACCCACGTTTTTAGCAGTGGTGAGGGTTATGCGTGGGTTACTAGGTTTGATGTCGTCTTTTTTATAGGTAGTGAAGCCTGTGGCAAGTAGAGCTGCTAAGCTCCAGGTTGCGATTTTTGTTGTTGTTTTCATCTGTTTATAATTGTTTGTCTGTTAAGCCCTCCTCAAATCCTCCAAAGGGGGAAGTGGGATACGGGGTTTCCGGAACTCTTTTCGTTTTGTAAACACCGGACGAACTTTTCAGGGCTTATCCTGTCCGCCCAATGTTACCATCAAACTACGAGAAAATATAAATTACAACTCCCGATTTACTCGGGGCAAATCACCTTCATCTCGGTGCGGCGGTTGAGTTGATGCTCGGCTTCGGAGCAATTCACGCCGTCGGCACAATGGTTGAGCAAACGTGTTTCACCGTATCCTACCGAGATTACGCGTGAGGGATCGATTCCTCGTGAAATGACGTACTGTCGGGCCGAATTGGCGCGATTTTGTGAAAGCCGCTCGTTGTACTCGTGCGATGCCCGCGAGTCGGTATGCGACGAAAGCTCTACCCGCACTTCAGGATTATCACGCAGGAACTGCACCAAGCGGTCGAGTTCGGGACGGGCATCGGGGCGAATGTCGTACTTATCCAGGTCGTAGTGGATGTTTTCCAAACGCACGCTCTCGTCGCAATCCACGCGCTCCATGCATATTTCAAGACGTACATCGCGGTAGCGTTTGAAATCTGCCGGACCCAACGTTACCACTTGCGAGAAATAGTTGGATTTTTTACCGTAAATGGTAATTTCGGAAGCGGGGGTAACGGTAAAGGAAAACTGGCCTTTATTGTCGGAAAGCAACCGCCGTTCCTGTCCGTTTTTCTTTTCAGTGACGATAATGTTTACTCCCTCTATGGACGTCGAGGTTTTGCAGATCACCACCACGCCGTTTATAACCAGGGCTTGAGGCGCTTCAGGTGCTATGGGCGCTTTGGGCGCCACGGGCAAAGGTGAAAGGCGGAACGTTACGCCGGCAAACGCGCCGATGGAGGAGATACCGGTTTTGATTTCATCTGCATTATTTATTGGTGCGTATGGCACGTCAAAATGGTGCATATAGTAGGCACCGGTATGAAATCCGAGCCACGTGTTAGCGAAATAGGTAAACCGAGCTTGTGCTTTGATGCTGAAAACGTTTTTTGCATTAAATGCATTTAATAGGTGGACATCTTCCCCCGATATATAGCCCAAACCGGCGCGGGTGTTTAGTTCTGCCGAGAAATTCGCCAATGGATTGAGGTAGCGGAAGTCGGGACCCGCTCCCACGAATATACGGGTTGTGGGCATGTTGTCGTATCTGTTTCCCTCAGCTAAAGACATTTTTTTGTTGTACGGATGCACGAGTGTATTGCGGATATAATCGGCACATACGCCCACGCCTATCCACTCCCAGTAGTAGTCGGCAGAGAGCCCGCCCATAACGCCGCCTTTGCTTTTCAACTTCGAATCCTTGTAGTACTCTTCCAGTGTTGGAAAATTGGGAATGTCGTACCCGCCCCTGAGCGAGAATTGAAACCCGTTTCGCAAATCGGGCGTGATTCCCGAAACACTTGCTGCCGACAACTGTTCAGTCGGCTGTTGCGCTTGTACGATTACTGTTACCGTCAGCGCGAGAATTAAAATGATTGATACTTTTTTCATTGTTTTCATTTATTAGAAAATTACATGGTGAAATGGTTAATTAATTATGAAAATGACCCATCAGGGCATTCAATTCTCGTCAAAACGAGTGAACAAGTACGAGCGGCTACGTCTTTAAAGTCGTGGGACTATTTGATGCTTTTACAGACTTTTAGCCAAAATTTATCGCATTAAACTTGGGCTAAAGCAGGTAGATTCAACTGGCAATTGCAATTTTTTTTGAATGCGAATTTATAAAAAAAATTTGAACGATTTTTGATAATTGAGATTTTTTTTGCTGTTATTTTCTTCGCTTTGTATCTTCTTGATAATCTTTATTTTACGCTTTGTTATCGATTCATTTTTTCGGGATGTTATTTCTAACTTATTTGTTCATGTTTTCAACTTGTCCTTTTTGTTCATTTTTTATTATTTCAATAAGGTTTTCACGATTACTTCGCGATTCCCAAGAGTCTGGTTTACCCACGAAATAGGTTACACATGGCGTTTGAAAAAGTATGTAAAAAACAGGCAGCACACTTGCTCGCTATCATGGCGTACCTACTAAGTAGCTTATTTTTTATATCTTTGTGAAAGTGGCACGTGATACACCGAAATACTAAGATATAAGAATCGCATGAAGAAAATTATAGATACAGAAAGAATACCCATTAAACTTTGGCTTGATGAGGTGGACGACCAAACGCTGTACCAGGCGAAAAACCTGGCCAATTTGCCGTTCGCCTTCAAGCATATTTGCCTGATGCCCGACGCACACTCGGGATACGGGATGCCCATCGGTGGAGTGATGGCTGCTGACAACGTGATCGTACCCAATGCCGTGGGCGTGGATATAGGTTGTGGCATGTTAGCGGTTAAAACCGATGTAACATTTACGCCAGGCATACGAAAAAAATTCGAAGATATCTTAGACGATATCAGAAGAAAGGTTCCGGTAGGCTTTTCGCACCATAAAAAGGCTCAAGACGAACGACTTATGCCCCAAAAGTACGATCTGAAAAGCTTGCCCGTGGTAAAAACGGAATACGCATCGGCATTAAGGCAGCTGGGAACGCTTGGCGGAGGGAACCACTTTATCGAGGTCCAGAAAGACAGGGAGAACACCATTTGGATCATGATTCACTCGGGCAGCCGGAACCTGGGCAAGCAGGTGGCAGACCACTACAACAGGCTCGCTAAAAAGCTGAACAAGCAGTGGAACTCGCCGGTAAACCCCAAAGTTGATCTCGCTTACCTACCCTTTAAAACCGATGAGGCGCACCAGTATTACAACGAGATGAACTATTGTGTTGATTTCGCGCTAGCCAACCGCAAGCTGATGCTCACGAGGGTACAGGAGGTGTTTCGCACCTATTTCCCCAACATCGCTTTTGGCGAGATAATCAACATTGCCCACAACTACGCCGCGTGGGAAAAACATTTCGGTAAGAAGGTGGTGGTACACCGAAAAGGCGCCACCTCCGCGCATAAAGGGGAGCTTGGCATTATACCCGGCTCGCAGGGCACAAGCTCCTATATCGTGGAGGGGTTGGGGAACCCGGAGAGCTTCACGAGCTGCTCACATGGGGCCGGTCGCAAGATGGGGCGTAACGAGGCGATACGCTCCTTAAGCCTTGAAGAGGAGCAGCGCAAACTCGACAGGCTGGGCGTTGTTCACGCGATCAGAAGGAAAAAGGATTTGGATGAGGCGCCTTCCGCTTACAAGAATATCGTTCGGGTTATGGCCGACCAGGAGGATTTGGTCAAAATCAAGGTAGAACTGTCGCCCCTGGCCGTGGTTAAGGGGTAACTGGAAGCATTTCAAGAAGATGGAGACGATGCGCAAACAGTTGACAGAAAAAACACACGAAACAGCATCCGGCATAATCCATTATTGGATTGATAAGATCGATGCTGATGCTGTAACATTGGTCTTTCTTCCGGGACTAACGGCAGACTACCGACTGTTTGAAAAACAGATTGAACACTTCAAGGGCAAACTAAATGTTTTTGTCTGGGATCCTCCCGCCCATGCCTCTTCATGGCCATTCAAGTTCGATTTCAATTTGTTTGACAAAGCGAAGTGGTTACATGAGATACTCGAGCAAGAAAAAATCACACGTCCTGTTATCGTCGGTCAATCGATGGGTGGCTATGTAGGCCAAGCTTTTGCCGAACTGTACCCTGAAAAGTTACAAGGCTTTATCTCTATCGATTCTGCCCCACTGCAAAGGAAGTACATCACAGGCATAGAGCTTTGGCTACTGAAAAGAATGGAACCTATCTACCTATTGTACCCATGGAACTGTTTATTGAGGGATGGAGCAAAAGGGACCGCGGAGTCCGAATACGGCAGAGAACTGATTTATGACATCATGATGGTTTACGATGGGGATAAGAAACGATACGCTAAACTTGCTGGTCACGGTTTTAAAATCCTTGCGGAAGCATATGAGAAAGATTTGCCGTATGAAATAAGCTGCCCTGCCCTATTGATTTGTGGAGAAAAGGACAAGGCGGGCTCAACCCTTAGGTTTAACAAGGCATGGCATAAGAACACCGGAATCCCCATCAAATGGATAAAAGATGCCGGTCATAACTCGAATACGGACAAACCGGAGATTGTCAATCAGTTAATCGAAGGCTTTGTCCATAAAGTCACCCCATCATCTCTCTCCTCTCAGTAGAGTGGCTGAACACTGAAGTAACTACAATGAAAAGTTAACCCTATAGGTAACCATGGGCATAAATCCTTGCAACAGTATCTCTGTATAGGTGCCCTTATCAATGTCAAACGATAAACCAAAAATATTTTTCCGATTGGTTACGTTTTGGAAATCGATAGCCAATTCGTCGGTAACCCGCTTCCTGTTTTTCCTATAACCTATTCGTAAGTCTGTTCTGAAATAATGACGTACTTGCAACTCATTTACACGGCTGTTATCGAACACCAATTTGCGCTGCTGCTTACTCTCCTCCTCAAATACGGGAGTATAGCGTGTACCTCCTGCCAATGAGCTTTTTACATCGGCAAAAAGCGTCCACCCTTTCTTCAGCGGCAATTCGTACCCCGAGGCAAGGTTGAAAAGGTATTTCCCGTCGAAAACGGTACTCCACTCCTTCTTGTTAAACCCGTTCGTGTAGGTCGACCGGTAAAACGTGGAGTTGAACAGCAGGTAGTAGTTGTTACTCATGAACTTTTCAATGGTGAACTCCACGCCGTAGTTTTTGCCCGTTCCTTTATTCACCAGGTTCCCCTCCCGCATGATCACGTTGTCGCCTGCCCCACCCGCCTGCAAAATAGTATACGTTTCATCGGGGTCGTTTTTCACAGGAATATTATAGAGGTGTTGATAGTAAGCCTCTGCTTTCACATGCCAATCGGGTGCGAATGCCCAATCGTACGAGAAATCGGCATGGGCGCTCTTCATAAATCCCAACTGCTTGTTGTTGTACTCTATTTCACCTTTTGGAGAGAGCGTTCTGATAAAGTAGAACGAACGGGGAATCATCTGGCTGTACAGTCCACCTGCCAACGCGAAGGTGTGCTTTTCGGCGGGCCTGTAACGTGCACCCAACCGGGGTTCCACCGCGTAGGTTTGATTAAAATCGAGGTACATCCCGTGCAAACCACCCGTCAGTAACAACTTAGATGTTACATTTTGCCTGTACTGCGCGTAAGCCCGCCAAAGGCTGAAAGCCCCTTTCTTATCAACGTTGGTGAACACTCCCCGCTCATCGCTGAACGACTCTTTTTCCAGGTAATTCACATCATACAAATCATACTTCACCCCACTTTCAATCGACGAAGTGTAGGAGAAACGATGTTCTATCTTAGCGTAGAGCGAATATTTATCTTCCAATGCCCGCTCATCCCACAGCGTTTTCCACTCGGCATTCGGCTGTCTCAGAGACATCGTGTCCACCGGCATATGGGTATCGCTTCTAACAAAGGAGAGTAGCGTGGTTAGCTTTGTTTTCGGTGTAAAATCAACGGTGTGCGTAGCTCCAAGCACGTATGTTTTGGCATCTATCTTGATACGTTGATCAAACTTCCCAAGTAAATCGTCATCAAATTCAACTATCCCCACTTCCGATGCCACAAATTCAATTCCGCTGATACCAAATAATCCAATGACGGAAAGATGATTATTCTTGTTAATATCAAAGTCGAGTTTCATAGAAAGATCCTGATATTTAGGTGTTATACCTGAATAAAAACCCATCTTCTCCATCAAGTCTGGGATAGAATACCTGTACGAAACCAGGTAGGAGGAGGTGCTCTTCTTGGAGAAATAGCCTTCCGACCCCAGTTCAAACCCGTTAAAGCCCGTTTGCCCCCAAAACTCATGTTTTTGATTATTCCCCTTTCGCATTTTCAAATCGAATATCCCTGCCATCGCGTTACCGTAGGGTGCGGGCCACGCGCTCATATGGAAGTCTGAATTCGATAACAGGTTGGTGTTCAGCATCGTGACCTGCCCACCTATCATACCTACGCCGGTATTGAAGTGATTCAGGTTAGGAATTTCCACCCCATCGAGTACCCACTGCACGCCTATCGGCGAGTTTCCTCTAATAATAATATCGTTACGTGAATCATTGACAGGTATAACTCCCGCGAAACTGCGTACCATACGTGCCGGGTCACCCAGCGAGCCGGCGAACCGAAAGGTCTCTTCCGTGCTGAACGTTCGGGCTCCCGTAACGCTTAACTTGTTGATGGGCTGACTTTTATCGTGTCTTGCCACGACCTCCACGTCTTGCAACTCGATGGTAGAGGGTGCCATAACCACCTTTAGCACCACCTCCTTACCCGTGTTCACCAGTATATCAACCTCTTCCGAGAAGAAGCCCACGCAGCTAAATCGCAGCCTTTGCCTCCCCACGGGAACGCTGAAAGCGAAATGGCCATCTTCGCCCGTTACCGTTCCTATAACCGGATCGCTCCCTTCAACGTACACGGAAACCTGAAACAGTTCAACGGTAGGGTCGGCAGAGAGTACCTCGCCCCTGACTATCTCCATTAAATCATTTTGCGCAATAACTGCTGATACTGATAAAGATATCAGTATGGATAACCACAATCTTTTCATGCTAATCATTACCCTTTTTTACTAAAAACAAAAATATTCATATTGAATGTAAGTATAAAAGGAAAGGTGTTAAGTTTTTATGAAGATAATGCTGTTACTAATGCCGTTATTAGACCCATCAGGTTACCTCCCATATGGACAACGATCGCGTACGCGTTGTTATCATATTTTTCCTGATAATAACCGGCAATCAATCCAAGAACAAAGGTGAATACCAGCGTTCTAACGATGAAAAAAGCGTTCGCACCTGATGTTATCAGGATTAAATGCGCCAAACTAAATGCAACGGCAGCAATCATTACCGGGACGCTAATATGCCTTTTGAATAATTTTATCCCCTTGCTTTTCAATGGCTTTAATATGTTCTGAAAAAAGCCCCTAAACAAAACCTCCTCTGCCACGCTGGCACAGATGAATATAAAGAGAAAAAACTGCAATGGGGACATTACATCAAAGGCAAAATGGGACTCGACCTCGCCCCCCAAGCCTTTCGTTAGAGCTACCATAAGGGTATTGACAATCACCGCCGCCAAGAAGCCAAACAAAATTGGCTTTAATGTCTTTTTGAACTTTGGCCATGCAATGTTATACTTCACATGCTTTTTTAAACCGCAAATCAAAGCAATGGAAAGCACCAGCATGGTCGTGTGCGTTACAAACGAGTAAGGAAGAAAATCAACATTCAACTTAATGATTCTACCCGCTAAAGTGGCTAATACGAACGCTATTATTGTTAATAGCGTTCCATAAATGATTCGTTCACTGTTTTTCATTTCTCTGTTCCTCCATTTTTATTTTGTTCAACGATGGTTGTTTTTAAAAAATCAATTGTCGTTCTCATAGTTGATCTGCACCAATATTTTTTTCCTGGATAAGGGGGTTGATATACCTATCTTTTTTACGTCTGTTTTTATACACTATCGCCTTTTCCGGACAGCGATGATAGCAGCTCAAACAGGCAACACATTTATCACCAAAGATGACACGTCCATCTTCACGTTTGATGTTACCAACTGGACAGATTCTAATACATTTCTGACAATCTGTACAATCCTCCGTGATACTGAAATGTGTAGCCAGCATATGCCATTTTTCGCGGTTTGCAAGATGTTTTGGCGTCCATCTATCTTTCTTAGGTTTCGGAATGATTATCTCTTTATCATCCCGGATGGCACCAATAACAGGTATTAAACGCTCAGGAGCCATCCGTAGAGCGCTTTTTATGGCAAACTTTGGCTGAGAAAAGGTCAAGGTGTAAATTTCGGGCATCATAACAACCTGAACGGAGCGAATGTTAAGCCCGGTGTCTTTGCAAAGTTGATAAGCAAAGTATGGGGCATTGGCTTGCAATCCACCACAATTGAGCACAATGTACAGTGGCTTGGCGGATTTCATGTTAGCAATAAAATCGTAAACAAGCGTGGGTAAGCCATAACTATGGATAGGCGAAACGATGATAATCCTATCATACATGTTCACATCCCCTGTAAACTTGGGAATATAGCGAATCTCTCCACCTAATTCTGCTTTAATTTGCTCCGCGATAAAAAGACTGTTGCCCGTTGATGAAAAATAAAATATCCCGTTCATTTGACAATCCTCATTTATTTTAGTTTAATAATAAAATCATCCACTGCTTTATCTATCTCTTCACTATGCCCCTTCATCATGTGCCCGCCATCAGGAAATGTTACCAGTGTAAGATTTGGGAAGCGATGTTTGGCAGCTTCAACCTTCTTAAAACTTGCTACATTATCATCTTCTGAATGAACAATTAAAGTCGGTACTTTTAATTCCTCAATAGGATACTCATCAAAATTCCGTTCCATATCCGGATTGGTTACTTTCCCATCAATAACCACCCCCTCTTTTCTTTCCGCGATAGGCATAATATCTTTTACGGTCGATGCCGGCATACCCATGGCCAGGGGCATAAGCGGACTGATTAAATACATGGCGTAATTAGATAGAAGTGGTTCCGGAGGTGCCTGATATTCCAGATATTTATCCGGTTTTTCATTGACCGGCATAGCAGAACAATAGAGCACTAAACCTTTAACTCGATCCGGATAATCTAATGCGAAACGAATAGCCGGGGTGCCACCGGCGGAAGTTCCTAAAACAAAAACCTGTTCAATCTCTAAGCTACCCAACAACTCATTAAAAGCCTTAGCTTGTTGCCTTGGTGTAGCATCTTCCTTTAAAGAAGAACCCAAATATCCAAAACGGGATGGCGCGATAACGCGATTTTTCCCGACTCTGCTCTTTATATTCTCATAGGCTTGGTCATAACCACCAAAAATTCCATGAACAGATAGAATAACTTCACCTTCTCCTTCATCTATATAGGTAACTTTGCCGTACGATAAATTCAGTTCTCTTTTATCGTATGCATTCAGTTTCTCCTTAGCTTTCCCTAAATCCAAATAGCACCTAACACCCTGTACTAGAAGGTAAGTGGCTAATAATATTACTATCAAAATCAAGATTCTTTTCATTTCAAAATCCCCCTTTTTATTTTAATATGAATCGGTGTTATTCGCTCGTTCATATGTCGCTAGTTTTTTGGGTTTAAAGACAATGATTGTCAATATGGCCCAAACTGTTATCAAAAACCCCATGTAATTCACATAGTTGTTGTCACCAAAGTCGGCTGTAAATGCCATATTCACGGTTGAATGAAAAACGGCGCAAACTAAAATACTTGCTCTGGATGAGTTGTAAAGCCAAGTCAACAAGATACTTCCTGTCAGCAGACTGAATGTCCAACCGAATATGCCTGCAATGTCCATTGAGGTAAAACCCGGTCTGTAAAAGAAAAGGGGTACATGCCAAACAGCCCAAAACAGTGTCAGTATAACGGTTGATGTTAACGCGTTAAATTTTTGCTGAAGTCTGGGTAGTGCAAAGCCACGCCAACCCACCTCTTCACCAAAACCAAAAAAAAGTAAGTTGTAAATGAAATAAGTCAACAAGCTAAATTGTGGAAACTCTTTTGAGGTTAATAACCCTGAAATGTTGATTGGCGAGTTGTCAACAAAGTAGTTTATAGTTGCAGCAACGAGGGCGATTAAAAACGGACTGAACAATGCTATAAACAGATAAATTATCGGTCTAACCTGAAAGCATTTTTTAATTAAAAGTTTTACTCCTTGCTGTTTTTGGTATATCCAAGTGGTCAAAAATGCAGCGATTAAAGGTCCAAGTCCACCAAGTGCGTGATGATAAGGCAAAATCGTTAAATTGGTCAACCCCAGAGTGTGTCCATATAGTGGAAACCAAATCGTCCAACTAATCAGGTAAGCAAATCCGAAATATGTAATTAGTTGTTTCATCTTTTTAGCTTCGGCGATATTTTCCTTAAAACTGTAACCCCATTATTATCCCTACCACGTCTAACGCCGGATTATCCACATATTTTTTCCCATTTGACGCATGAAACAGGCGGACAATTGTATAACCTTTAAGATTGTCATTAATTAAAATCAAACGCCTTATATCCTCCGGGCAAAAGCTCAGGAGTAAGATTTATCATCGTGTGAAAACTATTTATTCAAACCGATTAAACTCTATTCTATCAATCGTCCCTTTGTAATACGCGTATTCGCCTTCCGGCAAATGCCACATCACGGTAACCTTCTCGGAAACTTTCAAGTTGTCCTGAGTTTGATAACCCTCCACAATAACCGAAAACCTCACTTTCTTATAGCTGTTTTTGCCGGTTGTAAAATAGCGGTCGAGTGTTTCAAAATGGGTAAACAGTCCCTCTTCGTTAAAGTAGAATATCCCTGAAACTTCAATACCATTATCCACGAGTGTTCCCCGAACCGAATAATCATCTATCGGTTCCCATTTCACATTATCCAACAACAGGTAGCCCGGGATAAGCATAAACTCGCAGAAGGTCGTTATCAATGCCGATTGTGCTACCTCTTTGCTGTTATCAAAAGCTACTTTGATCAGATTCATCAGCTTTACATTCATCTCTCCATAGCCATCATGATACAGGTCTCTCGCCGCCACAGGCATGCCGGAAATCTTCATGTAGGCCAACCTTCCTATGGGCTTCACCGAATTGAATTGTGTTGTTTGAAGTTTTTTCCATTCTTGGTCGGGAGATATTTTTAACCAACTCTCGCTCCAACAGACATTGGCATTCACGGGAACAGGTCTGTTTATGTACCCACAAACCCTCAGGTACTTTTTCAAAGGTTCAGGTAGATCTTTGATTAATTCTTCGGTGAATGTTTCGATCTTATGACCCCTGTTCCTTTCAATTAATTCGGATTTTTCTTTTGTGAAAACGCTTTTCATACTGGCGCAGCTTGTAAACATCAACAACAGCAATAATACAGATACTGTCCTTTTCATACGATTGTTTAAATATTGTATTTCAGTATATGAGGCAGTGACCTTGTGGGTTTAATGATTGCTTCGAACATGTCGGTTTCATTTGAAATATAGCTTGTCGTTTTCTTCTATTTGATCTTTCAAATCAAGTAAAACCTCAATATAGTCGTCGGGCAGGTCCGCGTGTATATCGTGATAGGATTTAAAACCTCCGATATACTTACTATTTGGCACTAAGTCAACGACTTTCTGAGCATCTATTTCGTCCATAGCGGCCAATAAAATTCCGTTCTTATCGTAATAACCAGGTGCAGTCATTTCACCGGGTGCAACATGCATCACGATGGTAGGCGATTGAATATTTTCTAAAATCTCTTCCAGGTCAAATCCTTCGAACCATGAAAAGTCGTAAAACGTTACACCAAACCGTAAATCATAATTGGCGGTTCCATCCTGCATATTGGCGTTTAAGGCGTAGAGAACGTTTATCCCTAACCTCGGCGGGTAGTACCATACCTTAGGGATTTCACCGGGGTGCTTCTCTAAATATCTCAGGGCAGGCTCTTTTACAATCTTGTCCCACGCTCGTGGGTCTTTAGAATTAAATACTTCCCGCGTGTAGTCATTTTCTAATGAATACTCCATAAAGGTATCGATCTCATCTTGATGGAGATAGTCGTACATGTTTTTAAAACCTAGCCATGAAATGGTTTTTTCCGCCCTCCCGGGAAGGGTAGAAAAGAAGGGGCCATCTTCTAAGACGGTGGCTATAACATGGTCAGGTGCTTTGGCGGAAACGTAAGCGGCAAGCAAGGCCCCCGAAGAGTGGCCAGATATATACACCTTTTCCTTGATTACTTTTTCGATAAACCAAATGATATCGCCTCCTATTTCTACTGCACTGTACTTGTCCGGATTTTTCGATGATTTCCCGTGACCGTAGTAATCGAGGGCGTAAATATGAAAATGTTGGGATAGTTTTGGTAAGACCTTCGCGTAATCGTAGCAGCTCACCTGTTGACCGTGAAGCAAAAGAAGTTCTGGCCCATTGTCAGGTCCCTCTATATAATAGATTTCAGAGCCATCATCCAACTTGGCTATATCTTCCCTAAAACCTAATTTATACCCTCTTTTTCCTAAAAAATGCTCATTAAGGATATCGTGATGCATATTCCGATAGGCAAAAACAGCAACAGCTACGATAACCGTTAGTGCAACTATTCCAATGATCACGACAACTTTGATTTTCATATCCAATGCCATCCTTAAGTATTGTCAAATGAAACACGCCATCGATTATCTCCTCGTGTTTAAGAGACATCTCATCTGGCTGTTTCATCTCTTCAATATTCGCTGAGTTAATGAAATCATTGTCTTAAAAGAGATATCCGGGTGCGCTGTTTGATTGACAGTACCGGCGATATAGATATTCTCTTTTGGACTGTAAAATGCCAAAGCGCCTGAAAGTCCTGAATGTCCCATAAAGTATGGAATGGCTCCTGTAGGATCAAAAATCCGAGGAAGCTTGAACAGATGAATGCCAATCCCTGCACGCATTGGGGGGAAGATCCTGTTCCACTCTTGCAACTTCTGTATATAGCCTAATGAGAACAGCTTCCCCGTGAAAAATGCCTCAATAAAAGCAAGCATATCCGCGGAAACTGAAACTATCCCGCCGTCTGCCCCAAAAGAGGTCATCGCTTTGGATATATTTATCTTATTGATTTTGTAATACAACATCTTGGGTGTTTCATCAGTGGCATCTTGATAGAGGTAGGTGTTTGTCAAACCAAGAGGTTGAATGATAGATTCCTGACAGTTGTCGGCATACGATTTACCCGTTACCGATTCGATGATTTTCCCCAAAAGCTGAAAATTGGCATCGGAGTACTTCGCTTTTCCTTTTGTTCCGGGTACAAAAAGAGGAGACATGTTTTTTGACCTTTCAATGGACTCTTCAAAAGTCCAAAACTGATCGTTACCCGCCATCAATTCATCTTCCAGGCTCTTCCCGCTTGCTCCTTTGTCTTGAAAATAGTCGGGAAGCCCCGATGTATGAGAAAGGAGGTGCTTTATCGTCAATTCTTGGGAATACTCTTTCCCTTTATAAACATGCAGTCCGGATAAAATGGAAGCATCGATATACTTGGCTATTTTATCTTTAAGATTTAGCATGCCCTCTTCTCTCAGCTTCAGAGTGATCGCGGTGGTAAACAGTTTCGTGGTACTGGCAATGAAGTAAGGTCGGTCTATGGTTAAGTTACCCGATGCCCCTTGCCAGGTCCACGCATCCTTTTTAACGGCAAAAGATGTCCCAAATACTTTTTTGCCGTCAACCACTTTATCCAAGACGGCTTGCAATGATTTTTCTTTATCCGTTGTCATAATTTTATTCTTTTGATAGTTTTTTTCGTTCATTAAAATTAGACTATTTCTCGCCACGGCATAGTCCAAGTGAACTTGTCCTCTGCTCGTTTGGCTTAACGGAATAGTTCATAAATTAGACATTTTCTCGCAATGGCATAGTCAAATAAATTTGACATCTGCCCACATTGCTTATCGAAAATGTTCACTGAAGTTAGACTATTCCTCGCCACGGCATAGCCCAAGTGAACTTGTCCTCTGCTCGTTTGGCTTAACGGAATAGTTCACTGAAGTTAGACTATTCCTCGCCATGGCCTTGTCCAAGGGAACTTGCCCAAGGCTCATTTGGCTTAACGGAATAGTTCACTATAAAGTCAAACGTTAGGATTGCCAAAGACAGCAGGGTGCTGATAATGACAACCCAATAACTATAATCGTCATACTTGTTGTCTGCCAAGGTGTTCACTATCATGATGATAAAAAGCGCCGAGCAGACAACCCAAAAATTTCTAAGAAAGAGATAACCAATTTCGTTTTTATCCACCTAACATTAAGACCAATACAAATATATTCATCTTAGTTATAGGTATGAACGAAAGGCTGTTAAGATTTTGTTAAGTTTTTGTTGCGTAGTCACCTTTCCGCTAAGAATTGGTTAAAATAAAGGTAAAGTTATCGCTGCTAGCCATGATTAACGTGATTGAACGGTTGTAAGACAGCACTATCGTCTCTGGCTTTAGTTAAGGGGTGGTCTGGAAAATAACCGAGTGGGCGTTTTTAATCAACTCGCTTATTTCTGCTTCGGGAGCGTAATCGGTGATGGAGCTACAATTGACCATAGCCTCTACCACGATTGGATCAAAAGGTAGCTTGCCTACAACCTCAATACCGTTCTCGTTACAATAGATTTCGATTTCGGCAGATAGCTCCCTGTTGATGTCGAATTTGTTTATTAACACGCTGGTTGTCAGATTAAAGCCAGCAGTAAGTTGAAGCGTACGTTTAAGGTCGTGTACACCAGACACGGAGGGTTCCGTCACCACGAGCACGGCGTCAACACCCGTGATGGCACTGATTGCCGAGCATCCAATACCCGGTGGACCATCGATGATGATCTGCTCTACCCCGGATTCTTTCGCTATCTGCTTCGCTTTTTCACGAACCTTGCTGACCAATTTACCCGAGTTCTCCTCCCCCGGCGCAAGCCGACCGTACACCATCCTACCATTTTTAAAGCGTCCGGCATAGAAACGGCTTCTATCTTCCTCTTCGATGGTGATGGCGCCGTGTGGACAGATGCGGGCACACAATAAGCACCCCTCGCACAAAGTATCCAAGATGGATACCCCATGTTCGTTCTCCACGATGGCATCAAACCGGCAGTAATCCACGCAGATACCGCAGTTGATGCATTTCTCTTGATCGAGCAGAGCCTTATGTCCGGAGACGAACACGTGTTCCTCATCGTGAACGGGGTTGAAGAGCAGATAGAGGTTGGCCGCGTCCACATCGCAGTCTGCCAACACCACTTCGTTTTGCAGGGTAGCGAATGCCGCGCTGATGCTGCTCTTACCAGTCCCACCTTTTCCACTGATTATCGCTAGCTCCATAGTTGCATTATTTATGTACGTCAAGCCTGAAAGCAAATAAAAGTAGCATGCGAAAACAGCATTACTTTATATTTCCGCTTCAAACTGCTTATTAATAGCGTGGTATAACTCAGTGAATTTTACCATCCAGTCATCATTTAGACTAGTGACCAGTTCCCCTTTCGAGTAGGCAACAGCAATCTCCCGGTCAAACGGCACGCTCATAAGCAGGGGAATATTCTCCTGTTTCAGGTAGTTAAGGGCATCATCGCTCCCCATATCGGCCCGATTGATAATAACCCCGCACGGTATCCCCATCTCTTTTAAAATCGCCAGAGACTGCTTTAAATCGCTAAGACCAAAGGGGGTAGGTTCCGTCACCAGCACCACGAAATCGGCCCTGTAAACCGTTTGAATAAACGGGCATCCGGTGCCGGGCGGTGAATCCAGCAAGACCAAATCAAATGCGCTAGCCGCCTTAATTGCCGCCTTAATAATCTCTACCGATACGTGAACTCCGACCTCCATCCTACCCTCGATCAGCTCGTTACCCGTGGGAAAGCGGTAGCGGTTGACATACCCCAAAAGGTCCTCTTTTTCAGATATGGCCCCATATTCACACGCAACGGAGCAGGCACCACAACCGTGGCAAAGCTCCTCCAGCACCTCGATGGTGGGTGGCTCCTCCAGGAAGAAGATGGCATTGAAGTTACAATATTCATCGCATTTCCCACAATAGGTGCACTTCGATTTATCGATTACCGGCACCTTTTGCGTCACTGCACTCGTACCTTGCAATACCCCCTCCCGAAAAAATTCCCTGTCGTTGGGTGCTTCCGCATCACAATCGACCAAAGCCATATTCAACCCGCTACCCTGCAGCGCGTTGAATAGGTTGGTTGAAATAAAGGTCTTGCCGGTACCCCCTTTACCGCTAGCAATAGCTATGGTGATCGGCGTCATGGTTGCAGTAGTTGGCACTTAGGGATAGCTTACCGGCCAAAAAGTCGGTTACAATCTCCGTCTCCTTTTTCACGGGTGCCCCAACAAACACGTTGATCCCCCGCTGATTGAACAGGTCGATGGCCCGTTGTCCTATTCCCCCCGCGATCACGTCGGTAACCCCAAGCGAGGCGATCCAGCTCGGGTACACGCCCGGACGATGCTCAGGTGGCATCTCTTGGGTTAACCCCACAATCTGATTGTTTAGCACATCGACAATCGCGAAGTATTGGCAATGACCGAAATGGGTGGCCAACTTCCCTTCTTCCATCGGGATAGCAATTTTCCTTGTCATGATTTTGCAATTACATTGTCTGTCTAAACCCTCTCATACCGCGACCTCTGCCTTGCCTATTCCGGCCTCTTCCTTGGCCAAAGCCTTCTCCTCGACCAAAGCCACGTCCTTGAGCAAAGCCTTGCTCTCGTACAAAACCTCCCCCGAAACAATCTAATCCCCGGCCAGCACGACCACGGCCAAAACCTCGTCCTCGACCAAAGCCTTGTCCTTGGCCAACTCCTTCTCCCCGGCCGAAACCACGGCCAGCGCAACCACGACCAAACCTTCGCCCTCGGCCAAAACCAAAGCCTCTCACGTCACTATCCACGTTTTCATTTTGCGGCTCTTCTACAGTTACGGAACCATCTTTTTCAGCACCGTAACGGGTGCATTTGCCCATTTTACGTCCGGTCATCGGACCTTCTCCCATGGGACCTCGTTGATCAAATCCTGGCATAATATACCTCCTTGTTTTAAAAATGTTATTACTGAATGAGCATTGAACTACTCAAGCTCTTTAATGATCTCCGAAATGGTTTTATCCTTCTCATGTACCATCTCGATTTGAAGCTTGTTTAACATCGCTTCTGCTTTTCTTCCAAATTCCGGTGCCACGACCCTCTTCACCCCTTTAGATGCAATGAATTTCACCGCTTCCGGACCGGCTCCCTCGGGGGAATCCTTTGCCGGGTTGGGGAAAAACTCGGTGGATTTGCTATCACCGTCATAAATCGCGAAGTAGGCACAGCGCCCGAAACGACTGTCTATCCTCGCGTCTAAACTCTTTTTTTCTGATACAATGGCAATTTTCATTTGATGATTTTTTAAAATGTTAATGTATAATATTTTTCTTGTCAGTTTAAATTTCTAATTCATATCCCACGTAAAATTGTGTAAGCTGATCTCCCAAAACGCTTTTCAGCTGTTCATAGACAGCCTCACCAGTACAGTGTCCGGTCACGAAACGGGTTGAAGGGAAACGACGCTTAAGCGTTCGCCCAAGACTATCAATCTCTTCCCTAAACTCAAAATCGAGGTCGCCCTGACTATCCAGCAGGTGAAATCCCCCCATCACCCAATCAATCTGCCCCACCCCTTCAGCTACAACGCTCTCCAGGATATTGAGTAAACCGCGATGACCACAACCCGTGAACAGGAATCGCCCCTCTTTACCAAAGGTCACGATTAGCTCATGGTTAAAATCATCATTTATTAACCCTTTACTGCTGCTTGTAAAGAGCGTTCGGTTGGCCTTTGGCAACGGGTATTTTGCAGTGTTACCCTTGAAGACGGATATATTTCTTTCAAAAAAGGCTTTATCTTCTACAGTGATCAGTCGATCTTTGATGACATCGAAATCAAAGTCAATGCTTATTTTCCTCAACCTGCCTCTGGAAGAAAAAAACTCCCGGTGCAATAGCTGAGAAGAGAGCACAATCTTCGCCTTCTCATTTATCTCTAAAAAAGCCGGTAATCCCCCTATATGGTCAGCATGTCCATGAGAGATAAAGAGATAGTCAACATCACTCAAGTCGATATTCATGAGCTTCGCGTTGCGTGCGAACAGATCTGAAGCTCCAACGTCAAGCAGACAGTTGTAATTGTCTGCCTCCAGGTAAACAGAGAGACCGTGTTCAGTCTCAAAGTCCGTTTTCAATGCCCTATTGTCCGATAAAACTACAATCCTCATGTTCAACAATTTTAAAATCAATCTATGCACCTTATTTGACTAAACTCCTCTCCCCCTATGCCTACGGCGATTGTCACAAGAGTGATGTGCCCTGTGGTCATCCATCAACCTGTTGCAACGGCGACAACGGTACCGTTGTCCGCCAAACTCCACGCTGCCACCCTCGATTAGCAACGATTTACCTTCCACGAATGCCTGGGCAACCGTTTGCCTTGCCTTAGAATAGATCCGCGTGAGCGTGGGACGCGATACGTTCATCCGCTCGGCAGCCTCCTCTTGAAGCAATCCCTCGTAATCCAGTAGTCGAATAGCTTCATACTCATCATATTGTAAAACGACCTCGCCCGTTATCGAACGTGGGATGCCAAACGGTTTAAACCCCGACATCAAAGGGGGCGATTGGATTCTTCTACACTGTTTGGGACGTGACATTGCGTTTATCTCTTTAATTGGCCTACAAATATAACAAAAGTTTTGAACATATGTTCAAAAGATGGAGAAAAAATTTTGCTTATTTATCACCCATTTATAAAGTCTTGATATTCACGTCTGGTTTGAGAACAGATCTCTCAAACTGCTATGACCGCGATGCAACAACCACACGATAATTAATCCGAACAGGAAAGTTGAAGTAAATGTTTCAATCATGTGGCTGAGTCTCACACTTGCTACAGGCATCAACGGATTAGGCAAAATATGTCCCAAATGTGGTATTGCTAAAAGTAATCCAACCAACAATGCAGTTATCCACGGCTTAACCTTAGAACCGATAATTAGGGTCTGCTGAATAAGTCGCATCACCTTGATAGCCAGTAAAATATGTCTATTTTTTCTTGCTAAAATGCAAGGTTTTATTTAAATTTGTATCAAAATCCTTGCAGTTATGTTCAAATATCG
>JAPXNA010000006.1:0-171132 GCA_033808735.1 Fermentimonas sp. | reverse complement strand
AAATGAGCAGGAAATGTTATTTCCCAATATAAATGTAAGCATTCCTCCTGGAGAAACGGGAAAAAATGCGCAATGGGTAATGCCTAAAGATGTTAATACCCCCGCGGTAAGGTTGAAAATGGCAACTAAGAATATGGGGGACATTTATTCCGATAACATTAAGCCTGCCCGTGCTTCCGCCTTGCAGAAAGGTAAGGCGTATCACCTATTTGTCGAGTGGGATGGCACTTATCTATTCTTTACTGACCATACGTTTACCCCTACGGCCAATCCGCTCAGTTATGTTGCCGAGTATAACATAAACCCCGCGGGTGATGGTTTCGTGGGCGATTTGACCGCCTGTAATATAAGCGGATACTTTAATTATAATGATGCCGTAACTCAATTCGGCAACATTACAATCGGCGGACAACGTTATCACTTGCCCAGCTTTGAAGAGTGGTCCTCCATTGCGCCATCAACTGCTTGGGTTTATTACGGTGTCAATAATCCTTATGATAATCGATCCGAGACTGTAACTGTAGCGGGGAATATTTACACAATGACGAGTGATTTCCGCAATGATTCCGCTAATAAAACCACCTATGCCCTACGTTACAAGGGCACTCACCTGGTATCGGCCTGGAAGTATGAATATTTTGGCTATGGCACCAACAACTGTCATTTAAAAATTACCAGCCGCAGCGTGTACGGGCAAACTATTACCGTTGATGATATCACGAACGCGACGTTTTGGGATAATAACACGGAGAATGATATTGTTCGTTACTTCCCTGCAAGCGGAAATAGTGACGATCCCGGCGATGTGGGGATAGGCGGTGCTTTCTGGTCCTCGACATCCGAAAAAATCATGGGTTTCAGAGACACCTATGCGACTTCGAAGAGTGGAGATAATAATAAAGGGTTTTCCGTACGCCTGTTCGCTACAAGTAATTGATGACAAAGTTGAAAGATAAAATCAGAGTGACCCTGATTAAAGATTTTCAGCAGAAAGTCTTATTTCATCAGAAATCGTGAGAAGTGCCTCTTTGCGTACTTTCCTTTCCTTATCGGTAAGTTCGCTAGGCTTGCCGTTATTAAGATTACCTCGAAGTTTATTATGTAACCAAGAGCGTGATTTCCCGAAAAAACGTTGAGCCAAATAGGAAATAGTTTGTCTGCCGTACTTTCAGGAGAAAACTCAAAACTGATTTATTAATTTTTCAATGGCAACAACAAAGTCTTCAGAACGGGGCAGAAGATAGTCCACTAATGCCGCATCGCAAAATGTGAAGTCTTCGTAATCGCTACTATGTCGTTTGTCAAACAAATTGCTAAAAGTAGTGCCATCCTCTAAGCTCAACAACCCCGTACGCACAAAGTGGAAAGACAACATTGTTTTTACTCCTGAATGCGTGTTTGCCTCTATGTTTCGCACGAGAAGTAATGCCGTGGCGGCATAATAACAAGCGTAGTAAAGCCGATTCACGGCAGCATTGAAAAAATCTCCTTTACGCATGTACTTGGCTTCTTCTAATGTTTTTCTGGCACGCTCCAAACGATATGTCACCAAAGCCATACGATGCTCGTCCGATAACTGTTCTCGTGTCATAATATTACTCCCTCATTCATTATATTGATAGAAAAAGGTGTATGAAATGGACGATTATTCCATTGTTGGTGCGACATAATAATTGGACTGATAATAACCCCCGATGCCACTTCCAATTCATACAAAGCTCGTATAATCGTGTGTTCATATTCAGGAGTAAGAACCTTATCATCTATCAATATAAGCAAATCGATATCACTCTCATTTTGGGCATCGCCACGAGCCTGAGAACCATAAAGAATAACTTCTGCTTCGGGAACAATCCGTTTAAGCAGTTGGCGAATCTGGTTAATTACCTGTTGATGTCGCATAGTTTATAATATATTATAGATGGATGACAAAAAAACCATATTAAAAACTCGACCTTCGCAAGTAAAAAAATCTACTCGTAATGAGCCGATTATTTTTTTATTTACACGTGTCTATGACATAACCTTATCGCGTCCAAAGCCGATTCGGCGGTACATTTTTCAGGAATTTCGTTCTTTATTATCGAATCTACAAAATAGTTCAACTCATTTGCAAATCCCTGGTTGCCATCACCCACGGGAATGAGCCGAGTGTCAGTATCGGTGGTAACAACGATATTACCCGGGTCTTTCCATGAATAGAGTAGGCTGGCATCTGAAAAACGGGCGCTAAAACCTGCCTGAAACGGGTAAGCCGAATGAAACGTGTTGCCACCTTCGATTTTCACGACAAGCGACCTGTTTTTATAACGCCAAAAGGCGCTTACATAGTCATGATTACTGAGTTTCCCGGGAAGAGTCGTGGCATTCACCTCGTCGGGAGTACCACAAACCCACCGCGCGAAATCGATATCGTGAATCACCAAGTCGAACAAGGCACCACCCGATGAGCCAAAATCTTTCTGCTTCTCCTTCCATTGCCCCCACGCGGGAACACCCGAAAAACGCGACATGGACAAAAATTCAACCTCACCCAGCTCTTTCGTGTCAATCAATTCCTTCAGCTTTTCGTAAGCGGGCATGAAACGAACCACCTGCCCTACCATCAGGGTTTTGTTTTGGCTTCGTGCTAATGCTATTAACTCTTCGCCTTCCGAAACATCCAAACAAAAAGGCTTCTCGACAAAAACATGCGAACCATGCATTAGCGCGAGCTTTGCCATTTCGTAATGCAACGCGGTATGCACGGATATGATGCAAGCATCGGGGTTTTCCGCGGCAAGACACTCGGCGAAATCCGAATACACCTTCACACTGGCAATATCGCTCTGGCTCAAACTTCCGGTTGAAAAATTGCCTAGATTTTCCTGCAATTTTTCAGGAACCTGATCCGCATTTTTGTCCACGATCGCGACGAGTTGCAACTTAGAGTTTTGCAAAATATTAATGGTATGGGTCACCCCCATAAAGCCAAATCCAACAACTACTACTTTCATACGATTATTTTAATTTTTGATTACTACAAAATTACATGAAAATCTTCCTATTTCCAAACGTCTGTAATGAAAGTCAAGTAACCCACCGATTTTCCTATACTTCCTCATCTTGTTCGCTATAAATGAGATTTTTTGTACTTTTGTCTTACCTGTGTCAAATGGGTGTTATCTTGTTGGTTAATGCCCTAAAAATGCATTCATTAAGCTTTCACGAAAAACAGACAATATGCTAAAATTCAGACTTTTAATCCTATCCCTCCTCTTTTCTGGAGTTTCTCTCTTCACGATGGGGAGTGAGGACACGTTAAGGGTTTTATTTGTAGGAAACAGCTACACCTACTATAATAATCTCCCGCAATTGGTTTCTATTCTCTCAGAACAGACAGGAACAAAATTAATAACCCAAAAAAGTGTCATTGGTGGTGCGAAACTAAGCGAGCACTGGCATGGACTAAGAGATTTAAAAACCAAAGAGATGATCAGAAGTGGCCATTACGATATCGTTATCCTTCAAGAGCAGAGTATGGGAGCCATAGAGCAAAGTGATAGCCTTAAGTTTTACGCTAAACTATTATGCGATCTTATAAAGGAAAATGGGGCTGTCCCGTATCTATACCAAACCTGGGCAAGAGAAAAAGTGCCCCAATATTTTGAAACCATTGAAAAGGTATACGCGGAAGTCGCGGAAGAGAATGATGCACGCTTAGTCCCCGTGGGCCGTGCATGGAGGCTTGCCAATCAATCGCGCCCGAACGTACAACTGTTTGATCAGGACGGAAGCCACCCTTCAAATTTAGGATCTTTTCTCGCTGCATACCTGTTCACGGCAACCATAACAGGAGAAATACCTGAAACAATCCGTACCAACTATACCTGTCTCGACATAGAGGGTGAATCAATTACGCTAATGATTCTTGATAAACTGGATGTCACCTTCTGCCAAGAAATTGCTCGAGAGATCACTTTAAAACGCTAATATTCGAAAATTACCCACACAAGAGAATCAAAACCCAACAACTACTATCTTTATACGTTTATTCAATTATTCAGATTATAAGAAAACTATATTGTTTTAAAAATGAGCATTAACAAGTTCATTGCCCACACGGTGAACGTGTTCAAGAATTTCACGCTCACGCTCGGGCGACGGGGTTTTAAACCCGTTAATATAGTTACGCAGCAATGTGGCGTTTATACCTGCTGAGCGTGCAAATTCAGCTATGTTTATTTCTTTATGAGTAAGGAAAAAGCGTTGCAGTCCCGTTAGTTCAGGATAGCTGAAACTCTCGTAACTTACATCCTCGTCAATATCTCGCCAATGTATGCCAGCCGTGCTTAGGGTGTATTGTTGTCGTTGGCAATCAGATGCCTTTTGCAATGCAGGGTAAAACAACAGAGATTGACGGTATTCTTTATCTTGATCGTCCATTACATATAAATAATCATCATCAAACCATAGTTTTTTTATTTTCATAATCTATTCCTCCTTACCAAAATAATTTTCCCAATGTCTTATAATAATGTCCCTGTTTTCGTCTATCATTGACTTAATTTTTTTCAAGTCATTTGCTTTTATATTATGCTGATAGTCAAAACAAACTCGGTTCCATTCCAGACGTATTTAGCATCACCTTCTTTACCTATAACGTGTACGTGTATAGGTTCGTGGTCTCGACTGAAAAACAAAAATGAAAATCCAAAAGCTCTAAATATTTCCGGCATCATGTTTCGTTTTGTATGTAACAGGCAAAACTAGGAATTACTTTTAATACCTACAAGCATTCGGCGAAAATTTTCAACTAAAAATCAAGACCCCTGATTTCCTTATACTCCCGCACCTTACTCGTTATAAATGAGATTTATTTGTGCCACAATATTTTGAAACCATTGAAAAGGTATACGCGGAAGTCGCGGAAGAGAATAATGCATACCTGTTCACGGCAACAATAACAGGAGAAATACCTGAAACAATTCGTACCAACTATACCTGTCTCGACATAGAGGGTGAATCAATTACGCTGATGATTCTTGATAAACTGGATGTTATCTTCTGTCAAGAAATAGCCAAAGATATCATGTTAAAACATTGATATTCAATTTTAATTGCATTTAAATCAAAACCACGCAATGTTAAATAATACTAAATAAACAAAGTTTCTTTTCCTTTCATTTGGTTTATATTATAAACCACTTTATATTTGCATTCGATTTACAATCATTAATTCATTAAAAAAAAGTTATGGAAGAAAAACAATTGAATGAGAAAGAGAGTTTAGAACTTATCGCTCAAATGATTCGCAACTCGCGGCAGCGTATTGAAAAAGGGAACGGAATACCGTTTCTTATCTGGGGCTACGTAACCGTTCTTGTTTCACTTGCAGTTTGGTATCTGTTTTCAACCACGGGGAACCCCAAATGGAATTACTTATGGTTTCTCATCCCCGTCATCGGTTTTCCCGCGATGATGTGGGCTATTAGAAAGCAAGAAAAAGGAGTAAAAACCTATATCGATAGGGTTATCGGTTACGTGTGGATTGTACTTGGGATAGCCGGATTGGTCGTATCTGCATCCGCTATTTTTTTGTGGAACCTGCCCATTCTTTTTATCGTTATACTGATGATGGGGAGTGGAACCGCCATTACAGGATTAATTATTAAATTCAGGCCGATTATTTTCTCGGGATTTGCCGGGGTTTGTCTCTCCTTCTTATGTCTGATTGTAAAAGGATACGAATCCATCCTGCTTTTCGCACTCATCTTTTTAGTAATGATGGTTATTCCCGGACATATTTTAAATTGGAAAGGGAGAAAACATGTTTAAGCCACTTGACCCCCTGCTTCATTCCGAACTTCGATTGGCCATCATGTCTATATTGCTATCGGTGGAAGAGGCCGATTTCGTCTACCTCAAAGAGCAGACAAAGTCCACATCGGGAAACCTGAGCGTGCAGATAGAGAAACTGAAGGAGGCAGGCTATATCGAGGTGAAAAGAGGATTCGCGGGAAAACGCACCCGAACGGTTTGCAAAATAACAGCCCACGGGATTTCGGCATTTGAACAGTACGTGGAATCGCTAAAAGGGTATCTAAACTTGAATGAATAATGAAAAGATATTACTAACAATAGAAGTAAATAAAACAGATTTTAAAATACAGGTCAGTGAGTTGATTTTGAAAGTTTTTTAGCGGGGTATTCCACTGCCCCGCTATTTTTTTGTCTCTATTCAAGAAAATTAACACGAAAATCTAACTATCTTGCAACATTTCGGCTTTTAGAAACATCATAATAGTGTAAACAGGAAATTACTTATATGTCGGAGCATCGCTTGATAGAAGCCTGCAAGCAAGGAGAAATGTGGGCGAGGAAAGAGTTGTATGAAATATACGCTCCCTCGATGATGTCGTTGTGCAGGCGATACATGTCGGACTATAACGATGCTCAAGACGTGTTGCAAGAGGGCTTTTTGAAGATTTTTACCGTGATCGGGCAATATTCAGGGAAAGGAGCGTTTGGGGCTTGGATCAGGAAGGTTTTTGTAAACACCGCCCTGGAACATATCCGAAAAAGGAGCCGAATAAACGAAAGAGAGCTGTTAAACGACTACCAGATGGACTTTCAAGACGATTATCCCGATGTGGAGAAGGTG
Organism: Fermentimonas sp.; assembly: GCA_033808735.1. Taxonomy (GTDB): domain Bacteria; phylum Bacteroidota; class Bacteroidia; order Bacteroidales; family Dysgonomonadaceae; genus Proteiniphilum. The sequence continues at coordinate 164,489 of JAPXNA010000006.1, read as the reverse complement.
AGCGAAGATGATTTGGTACGATGCATTGCCGAATTGCCCGAGATGTATCGGACGATATTCAACCTATTCGCGGTGGAAGGTTATCGGCACATGGAGATTGCCAAGATGCTCGATATTCCCGAAAGTACTTCACGCTCCTATTTTTTCAGGGCAAGAAAACTGTTGCAAGAGAAAGTTACCCGATTAATCAATGAATAAAATGCAAGCTGACAACAGACATATCGATAGTCTTGACAACTTTTCGCGGAAAGTGGGCGAGAAGGTGAGAGATCACACCCAGCAGGTGGACGCTTCCGTGTGGGAGGGCATCGAGAAGAGGCTTTCGGTGAGAAAAAGTCCGCTTGTGCCGTGGAGGTGGGTTGCCGCGAGCGTGGCCGCCGTGGCCATCGGGTTGATTTTCCTGTTAACCCCGCCTGATAAAGAACCCGCGGAACAGATAATCGTGGAAAGCACGCGTGGTGTGAAAAATGCGCAGAGTGAACAGAGCGTGCAAGACGAACAAACTGCCACACCAAAACCTCAAAAGGATAAGAAAGAGGAAACCGAGTCCCCTGTTACGAAAGAAACTCACCAACCCCTTCTGGCAAGTACAAAACGAAGCACGGAAGAGCCGGTGGCAACACACCGTCGCGAAGAAAAACAAACCGAAACAACTGAAACGGCTGAGCAACAAGACCTTGAAGTAGCCGAAATATTCATCGAACAACCAATAGAGAAAGAAGCGACAGAAGTGGCAAAGGTTGAAGAAACGGAAAAGACAGCTTCGACCGATTCCACTGCAATAAAGAAATCGCGTGAAGAAATATTATTGGCGGAAGTGTCAGAGACACCAACGGATCATCCACGCTCACGGAAACAATCGAACCCTTCTCTGTTATTGGCAATCAGCGGTGCTTCGGTCGATGCGAACTTTGATTTTGCCGATAGGGAAGCCATGTATGCCGATGCCTATATTGGCAGCAATGAAAGCGCGAAAGATATGACCAGTTCTCCAAACCAGTACGCCACGCTAACCCCTGCCGATTATTCGGAAGTCAGCCATTTACCGCCAATCACTTTCAGCATCATGGCTGGCTTCCCCTTAAACAAAACATGGAGCATAGAAACGGGACTGATGTACACCTACATGGTGTCGCTCTTCTCAAAACCTGGAAATGTGGAATATAGCGGAAAGCTCAAGCTTCACTACTTGGGAGTTCCGGTAAGTATAAAAGCCAATTTATACCAAAGTACCCGGTGGAGCATTTACCTGTCGGGAGGAGGCAGTGTAGAGAAAGGGCTTTCCTCAAACTATCACCAACAAATTCGCTACGCGGATGGTGCCATAAAGCATACCCATGTCCGTTCGAAGATTGATGGCGTGCAGCTTTCCGTACATGCGGCAACCGGGTTTGGTTACAAGATCAACAACAATATTCAACTTTTCGGTGAGCCGCGCATCGTATATTATTTCAACAACAATCAGCCGATGAGTGCCCGGACCGAAAGCCCTTTAACCGTTGGGCTAAACGGAGGAGTTAAAATCAACTTTTAAAACAGACCAATATGAAGAAATCACATTTTCTATTTCTTACACTTAGCGTGCTAATGCTCCATGCCTGCAATCATGGCACGGAAGAGTACGTTACCTACATGACGAACGAGCCGGTATTCATGTCGGCAGCAGAATTCAGGAGTTCAGTTGATGTGGAAGCGCCCAAGCCCATTGAGCAACAGGGAAAAATCGCCTTTTACAACGATTACCTCTACATTTCACAGCCGGGTAAGGGTATTCACGTTATCGACAATCGCAAGCCATCGAGTCCCCGCAACATCGCTTTTATCGAGCTGTTGGGAAATGCCGATATGCATATTCGCGGTAACACGCTGTATGCTGACTCCTTTATCGACCTGGTGTGGTTCGATATCAGCGACCCGGCCGCTCCCGTTTTCAAGGGACGCAAAGAGGAGGTTTTCCCGGAAGCGCTTCCACCCATTGAAAACAACTACGGGTGTGATTACTCTCAGGCGATGGACAGAAATAATGGCGTTGTCGTGGGTTGGAAAGTGGTGGAAAGAAAAGAGCTTGTTAGCAACTATAATTCCAAGTGGCATTGGGGTTGGGGTTGGAACAAAGAGCTGATGTACACAGACGCGATAGCTTCGACGGGGAGCTCCACGGGAATGGTAGGCTCCATGTCTCGTTTCGCCATTTATAAAGATCATCTGTACACCATTCTCCAGAACCGGTTGGATATTTTCGATCTTTCAGGAGAGGCACCCGAAAAGGTTGGCAAGGAGGTTTACGTGGGAAGCGATGCCGAGACCATTTTCCCATACAAAGATTACCTGTTTTTCGGGACGCCCACCGGAATGATCGTCTATTCGGTGGAAAATCCGACAGAGCCGGTCTACATGTCGCGCGTCATCCATATCCTCGGATGCGACCCGGTAGTGGTGGAAGATGATATCGCCTACGTGACCGTTCGCTCGGGCGACTTCTGCGGGCAGGATGTGGACATGCTGATGGTGATTGACGTGAAAGATGTAAAACACCCCAAACCGATCGTGGAATACGCGATGTATAACCCGAAGGGATTGGGCATTGATAATGGCACACTGTTCGTTTGCGACAAAGGGTTAAGGGTGTTCAACGCGAAGGATCCGCTCGCGCTGATGACCGAGGCTAATAAGTTGGCACATTTCCAAGAGATGGACGGGTTGGATGTGATTCCCTATAACAATGTGCTGATGATGATCGCCGATGACGGGATTTACCAGTACGATTATACCGATGTCAAGAAAATAAAACTGTTGAGTGTATTACCGATAGGTAAGTAAATTTCCTGTTTCACTCAATCGTCTGCCGCCGAACAACTCTCGGCGGCAGTTTTTTCAGTAACACCTGAATCATGTACCTTGAATTTTTTTCATGCCCCTTACTTGATAGCTTTAAATCATTTGCACTTCTTAGTAGAACGCACACCGTAACTCGTAACCCGTACCCGTAACTCGTAACCCATACCCGTAACTCGTAACCCATACCCGTAACTCGTAACTCGTAACCCGTACCCGTAACTCGTAACCCATACCACGCACCTCTAAATGCGGCCAAATTAACGGATTGGTGCTAAAAAAGTGGAAAATATCACATTTTTAGTACCAATAATGTGATTTATTTGCAGGTGGAATGCCGGTTGCAGTATCTGCATGGATTGAAAGCAAAAATATTGATATTGTAGAAATGATTCTAAAAAATATTCTTGCCGACTACAAAGATGACTTTAGCAAACATACGAGTAACACGGAATCTCGTAGAATAGCCAATTTGTGGCAAAGCGTACCCCGACAATTTGCCAAGGAAAATCATAAGTTCGTTTACAAGACTATTGAACCCTCTGCACGTGGGCGCGATTATGCTTTCGCGTTCGATTGGCTGATGGATGCAGGATTAATTTATAAAACAAATCTTATCCCCCACGGTGACAAGTTGCCCCTCTCTTTTTACGCGAATGAGTCGGATTTTAAAATTTATGCCCTGGACGTTGGATTGTTAAGACAGTTGGCAAGTTTACCTAGCTCTGTTGTAATCGGCGATGATAATATTTGGTCATATTTTGGCGGTGCTTTTGCTGAAAACTACGTATTACAACAATTGCGTTCTCTTGGCTTTACAGAAACATACTATTGGGCAAACAATACCAAACTTCCAAATCAGCCCAAAGGAAAAAGTGAGCTCGATTTTATTATTTCAGACGGAAATGTAATTTATCCAATTGAAGTAAAATCAGGAGAACAAGTAAAATCACAAAGTTTAAGAGTATATCGTGAAAAATATAATCCTGAACTAAGCGTTCGTTTTTCGCTCAAAGATTTAGAGTACAACGATGGACTTTTAAATATTCCCCTTTATTACTCATTTTTATTTAAAGACTTGGTAAAGCAAAAAGAAAAATTGCCGATTTCAGATTTTGCATATAAAGGTAAATAAAAGCTGAAGCTTACCAGTTTTCATGGCCGCTTAGGTCAAACTCACGTTATTCACAATAACATCACGGGTTAGAACGGGTAGCCGATAGCGAAGTGCAGCGCGAAGTCCCGTCTCAGCTTTGGCTTGAATATCGTCCAGCGCTCCCCTTCTGGAAGTGCCGGGTTGTGCGCCTTCATCCCCCCGTCAAGGCGCAGAATCAAGAAGTTGAGGTCGAGTCTCAAGCCCACACCGTAAGCCACCGCCAGCTCTTTGTAGAAACGATCCCACCTGAACAAACCACCGGGCTGCTCCTCGTAATCTTTTATGGTCCAGATATTACCCGCATCGATGAACCCCGCCAGCTCGATCAGCGACGTCATCTTGCGACGAAATTCAAGGCTTAAGTCGAGCTTCACGTCCCCTATCCTATGCCCGAAATCGGAGCCGAGGGAGTCCCGGCTATATGTACCCGGCCCCAAGCTACGGGTGCTCCATCCCCTCACGCTGTTGGCACCCCCACCGAAGTAACGCTTTTCGAAGGGCAACACGATGGCGTTACCGTAGGGATAAGCCACGCCAACGGCCACCCGGGCAGCCAGCGTGTTCTTATCATCCCACACGTACATGGGGGCAAAGTCGAAGTCGCCCTTGACGTATTCCGAGTAGGGTATCTTGAAAAAGGTCTTCCTCCCGTTCTCCCGTTGGCCCGCTCCAAAACTAGTGGCCAGATGGGGGAGCCACCCCGCCACCTCAATGCCCGCACGCAGGCGAAATGGCACGGTAGGCATGCTCCTCCTAGCGATGCGGCTATAGTTGGTGAAAGTGGCATGGTAGGCCGAACGAACGATAAGCTGCTCATCATAACTGTACCGCAAGATGGGGTTGACCTTCTCGTCCATATAGAGCGAATCGAACTGAGCGGAAGTCCGGGGCATACGCACGTAGGTGATACCCACCGGCTCCAACACGTTCTGCAATTTCCAGTCGAACGACGACCATTGAAAACGACTCGACAGGTTAAAAAACTGACGCAGGTACTCCGGGCGATTCTGATAGTTGATGCCGGCGGTAAAATCCGTGGAAGCGGAGGGCTGATCTCGCAAACGATCCAGCCTCCAGGGTAACAGCAGTTGTGGGATAGAGAGGAACACCTCCGCACCATACTCGTAGTAGCTATCATCCAGCAGGTTCAGGCTGTCGGAAGACCCGATAAACTCGTACGCCCCATTCAAGCGAAAACGAAACGTCTCTCCTCCCTTGAAGAAATTCCGGTGCTCGTACGACACGTTGCTGGCAATCCCCAAATCGCCTGCCGAGTTGGTACCATCCACTCCGAACTGCATGTAATGCATGTTGCCCGGGAAAAGGGTAATCCGCGTATCGAGGTAATTGGTGTCGTTACGCACCACGGGAGTCAGACGGATGGCAGTCTGGCTAATGGGCCCCATACCGTTCAACGACGCGTAGGTCCTCTCGACCAACCGGTCGGAATAGAGTCTCTCCGGTCGGATAAAGGTATTATAATAGATGGCCTTAGGCAACAAGAACCTGTCCCGTTGAGATACGATCTGAATGCCCTTGTAATCGATCGTGTCGAGTTGGGAATGGCGGGTTGAATCACTCAAGATGGCATCCTCCACACCATTGACGACCAGCACATTCCCGATATTGTACTGGTTGTAGGCCAAACCATCGGGGGGGCTATTTAGTGACAACGTAACATCTACCTGGTGGTCACCGACCGTGGTATCGGCCAGGAAATAAAAATGGTCCTTCAAGAAATTATAATACCCCCGGTTCTTCAGAAAGGTGGTCATGTTTTCCCGGCCATCATCCAACACCGAAAGGTCAAACAGGTCCCCCTCCTTTACCGGTTGGAGTTGCCCACCATCGCTTAATAGCCCGTGAACGGTGGTATCCACGGAGTGAATGGTTTCCAGAAAGGTACGAATACGATACGGCTCGTTCCCGGTAACATGATACGTCACGTGCGCCCGCTTGTCCTCTTTCACCACCATGGTGTCTACCTTGGCGTTCAGGTACCCCTTGTTGTTAAGGTGCAGGCGAATCTGCTCGGCCGAAATCACGGCAAGCTGCTCGTTATACAGTACCGGCGGGGTTCCATGTTTGAGCAGCTGACGGTTTAACCATGTAGAATCGTTATCGGGAAGGTTGTACATGTGCAACTTCCACTTGCCAAAGAGGGGGATGGAAGCGTTGGGCCGTTGACGAAGGTAGGGAGTCAGTTCCGACTCCCTCATGCCGCGCACGTCTGAACGGATGTCCACCTTATTGAGGAGGTAGCTTTGTTCAGGCACCTTCTTGGTGGCATCACAACCTACAAGTAGGAGCAGTCCCAAAAACAGGTATGTATAGTTCCTTCTACTCATCACTTTCCCTCTTTAGGTTTAGTGTACCTGAAATCGAAAAGGTTCTTGATCGATTGCCCCTCCTTGGTAACCATGAAACCGACACCCTGCGTAACTGGCGCACGGCTGGAAAACCGCTCGTTAGCACGGTTGAACGCCCGAAGCATTAACCAGTTATTGATATCGTACTCCAAATCAAACTCGCCCATGAACGCTTGTTGACTGGCCAACATGCTCTTATCCCCGTAACTCAGGTTGGTCGAAATGCGTAGCCGGTTATTCAGCAGGCGGGTAGAGACATCCACCCCCATCCTGGCGTTATCGAAGGTGCCATCCAGCGTTTGTAAGTTCGTACTAACCGTCCAGTTATCCCTTAAGGCGCTGGCGAAAAGGGCGTCCAGCCCCCTGGAAAGGTAATTCGCGGCAAAGTTTGTAAACATCGAAGAGCCAAAAGCAATGTCCGGTGATCCCTCGGAGGGGATAAAACTCCCGGTGGTAGCCAGGTAGGCGAACTGCAATATCTTGGTCTCCTCGGTGTTGATGAAACTGTTGACCCGCTGTTGAATATCGCTGGAGCTCTCGGGGAGCTCGATGTCGTACTGGAGATCCATCGCATCTAGGTTGCCGTTAATTCGCAGCAACGCGTTCACCGGAACCCGCGTGTTCTTCAGCTCTCGCGCAAAAGTGGGGCTAAGTGCCGACAAATCGGTTCGCACGGGCAAGAAGGCTGTAATATCGAATCGGGTATTAAGGGGATGACCCGCCATGGTCAGCCGGCTGCCATCACGGATAGAGAAATCGATGGCCCGTAGGTTCTGAAGGTTATAGTGAAATTTGCCCTCGTTGATCACGTAATCTCCGTAAAGCCGAACCTGGGGCGTCGACTTGGAGTTGTAGTTGACACTCAGCTCCCCCTCACCGTTTATCTCCAACGCGTTACCAGAGGTCGGATCGAGGATAACCCCGGCGGTGAGCTGGGGGTTCAAATCGACCGTGGCCCGCATCACGATGGGCAGTCCCGACGAGGTAGAGGCGTTGATCAGGGTGGAGAGCTCACGACCTCGCCGCAGGAAACTCAAGGAGTCCTCCGATGGGGTGTTGATGTAGACAATCCCGGTGTATTCGATCGCCTTGGCGCTTTGCGGCAACACCACCGTAAAGTCAGACTGGCTCCTGTTATACAGCCTGCCGTCGCCAAAGATGCCCGAGGAGGAACCCGCGATGCTTACGTTGCCCGACAAACGTAGGTTGCCATACAACATCAGATCGGTACGGTTTTTATTGTTCAACAGCATGAAGTCATCGAGGCGGACATTGGCCGTGTAAGCCATTCCCCCGAAGTTGGTATGCGAGAGCTGCAGATCCAACGTGGCCGCCCGGTTGTTTTGATCGCGAATCACCAGGTTGGTCAGTCCCACGTTGTCCTTACCCACCCTAATAGTATCCGAAAGGTAGTAAGTAACATTCGTGTAGGCAACCTTCAACTCACCATCCTCGATACCTAGCCACCCCTGGGTGAGCGGCTCTGAAAGCTTGCCACCGATATGGAGACGTGAATTCAATTGCCCTTTCAACTCGCTGAAAATCGTGGTAGCCAACGGCTGGATAGTACGAAGCTCAAAGTTATCAATCGATAGGGCAACATCCAAGGGCAAGGGACTGGCTTCGCCCGTGGGGACGTACCCTTTGATCTCGAGGCTCCTCTCCAGATCATTCTCCAGGTAGGCGTTCAGGTTGAGCCCGGAGCGAAGCTGATCCCAATCCCCCTCGATCCGCAACGTGCCAATCGTATCGTTGTTCAAGGCGATATGCTCAACCCGTAGTGCTTCAGTATGAATCATGGGCGTCTCAAGGGCCTGTTGCACGAAGATCTCACCCTTAAGTGAACCGGATATATTCGTCACATCGAAGGCAGCCAGGATAGTCGCCATCTCGGTATTGTTGAAGTAGAGCCGGATATTATCCTCTTCTCTTTTCGAGGCTACCCCCTCAAGCCCAAACAGCAACATCTCGCCTTGCCGGATACCGAAGTTCCGAACGGCTATCGAGTCTTTCCGGTAATCGATGGCGGCGTCGTTGATCGTGACGTCCCGTTTGTTGAACTGCGCGGAAGTGGGATGCACCCGGACATCAATGCCCAGTTGATCGTTCCAATCCCTTAAGAAGTCCATGGAGATGAACAGGTTTCCGTTCGACTTCGTGTTCACCTGATTCAGGTCGTACTCCAGGTGGTTCACCAGCGAATCACCGGCGGCAGCGCTACGAAGGCGCGCATGTAGGTACCCCTTATCCTGCACCAGGTAGCTGCTCATGGCAAGGCCGATGCCCCTATGTCCGCTCTCGAGTTCCAGCCAGGTCTCCCTTACGTCATTGTTGCCGAAGATTATCTGAGGGATATGTGCATCAATATGCAACGGGCGATGGTTATTCAGATCAATGATTCCTGCAATGGTCATCGGCTGCTTTAACCACTCGCTAATCGTTCCGCTGGTCCGATTTTTCAGGTCAATACTCCCGGAAATAGTCGCCGGCTCCACGTTATAGAAAGGAAGGGAGAAGGCGTAAGAGACATCCTCGGTGTTCTTCAAGAGGAAGTTAAAGGCGAAGTTGTTTTTGGCCGGGGAAGTTCCATCTACAGGGGAACTCCCACCGGGAGAGAAAGCCTCGTCAAGCAGGGAAGTCTGCCCCTTAGGCGATGGTTGCTTCTTTCCATGCGGGGAGCCAGGAGTCGTATCTTTTACCGTTGATACCAAAGAGGGCAAGTGAAGCTGCACCTCCTTGGCCAACTCTTTGCCGATCGTGGAAAAGTAGTAGTCCCCCGTGATCTCCCCATCGAGAATTGACGATGCGATCTCTATCTTTTTGCCTTTCTTCGGATCGGCTGACGCCTGCAGGTAAATGGGTCCCGGGTTGTAGTAAAAGTTGCTATCTACAAGCGATGTTTGGTCCATCACAAGGGAGCCGGTCAAATTGTCGTACGTCGTACCTACGAAGTGGGCGTTCAAACGGGTGGCGAGGGTAGGCATCTTCCACCCCTCCATCATAAGGAAGGGCCTCATATCCAGCCGATCAACCACACCATTGAACTGGATGCGCTTCTCCTCGCCAAAGGAGAAGCCAGCCGTCAGCTCCAGCTTATTCAACTCGCTATCGGTGGTCACAGTGGCACCGACGGTGGTACCGGAGTAAACGGCGTCAAAAAACAGATCCTGATAGGGAAATCCCTTGTAGGTGGTCGTCTCGATGTTCCCAGTGGCCTCGACCGTCACACCTTCGCCTTGCACAATGGAGACGGTGGCGTCAGTAGCGAGCGTGGTAATACCCACACCGGCTTTTTCACCGATGATATGGGCCACGGAGATATCGTTCGTGCGGACCGGACCCCCGTAAACGAGGTGCTTGAACTGGTTGGTCATCTTCCCTGTCCCGTTCAACAACACCTCTCCCCGCTCCGTGTCTATCGCGATATTGTAACGAAACAGCGGTATCTTACCCACCGCGCTCAACCGCAAGTCCAGGTTTCCCAACGCGGTCAATTGAACCGGTGAGGTGTAGGCAGGAGCCCAAATACGGATCAGTGCCTCCAGATGCTCCTGCGTTATGGCAAGACGATCAATCTGTAGTTTCAGGTCGCTTGTCGAATAGTTGAGACAATCGGCCATCTCCGCCGAAAGAATAAAGCGGGTAAAGGGACCATACCTGAAATCCAGGTGCTTTACCGTGGCCAAGGGCCATGCGCCCTCCGCTTCCAACTCGAACGATACCGGTTGATCCAGATGATTCAGTTTGGCAGCGAACATCGTGGCATCGACAGGCTCCAACCGCTTGCTCTTCACGGTGGCCGCGAACTCTTTAGACTCCTTGTCAAAACGGGCATCCCTCACCTTGAGGTCAGAATTATTAAAGGCTAAATCGAGCCACTCGCACTCCAATCGAGTGCCGACCGACTTGAATAGCAGTGCAAGGTTATCCACCTGCAACCCCGAATGGCACTCACGAAAGGATAACCGCTTGACCTCCGCCCTCATCTTGTCCATTCCCTGGAAATCAACGTCCGCCCGCAGGTTAAATTCCCGCGCATCAATATGATTAGGCGAAAAATGGCCGGGAATAGCGGGTGCGGAAAAAACGTGGTAACTCAACGACCCGTTTTTAAGGTGAATGGCTCCGGATGAAATACGCCATGGGGGATCCCTCCTTTTCTTCCTCTTGTCATCAGCTTTACTCCCAAGCTTATCTCCCGCTTTTTCTTCCCCTTCCCCTTCGCCTCCATCCTTATCACTATCTTTCTCCTCATCCGACACCCCCTTTCCACCCGCGAACGAGTCGATGATAAACTGAAAATTAAACGGCTCATCGGGAGAGGGTCGATAAACGCTGATCACGAAATCCTCGAGGCTTAGCTGCTCTAACATTACCTTGCGGCTCAGAAGGTCAATGGGTACAATCCGAACGGTGAGGCGACCGGTGTACAAAAGGGTGTCCTGTTGTTGGTCTTCTACATATAGCCCATTAAGATCTACCTTGTTAAAGAATCGAACCCGAACGCCATCCAAGGAAACCCGTGTGTCTATCATAGGTTGTACCTTTTCCAACGCGAAACGAGCCGCCCGTCGTTGAACGGAGGGCATGCTGAAAAGGAGGAACAGTATCACGTTTAACGCTACAATTCCAACGATCACGTAAGCAACTATACGGGCGACTTTTGAAGCCAAATCAGTTCGGACGATTATTTAGTGAAGTGACTTGCCTGATACGTCTACGTTCATGGAAACTTTCAAAAACGAAACTACGGGTAAAAGCTGGCTCATGTCGATACCCACGCTACCACCAGTTGTTTATACGTCAATATGGTACGAAAATCCCACACGAGGGTAAAATGACAAACACTCCTGTTTTTAGTGATGCAATGATACTAAAAAAAGGCGGATATAGCCACGGAACAGGCTTTAATTTTAGCAAAAACGGGTTATTTGGGGTTTTTCCACAATAGGGAGCCGTCTCCGTAGCTCAAAAAACGAAAGTCGTTCTCCAACGCGAACTGGTAGACATCACGCCAACCTTCACCGATAAAAGCGGCAACCAACAGGAGCAGCGTACTCCGAGGCTGATGAAAATTGGTAATCAACCCATCGGGGTAATGAAACGGGTAGCCAGGCGCGATCATCAATTGGGTTACCGCGGTTACCGAAGTCTCACCGGTACGATCGAGATGGCGAAGAATAGCTTCCAGGGCTTCGTTTGGGGGAATCGGATCGCTCTCTTCATACGGCTCCCACTGTCCCACTTGAAAGAGAGTAGAACGAGACCCAAGCTTCTCGCCGACCTCACCCCCTACTCCACGTGCATCCCACATTTCACCCGTATTCTCTATTCCATTTCCACTTCCAACTTTCACCTTCTCCCTTTCATGCAGTTTTTTCCCGATGTAATACAAGCTCTCCACCGTGCGGGCCGAGGTGGTTCCCACCGTGATCAACAGCCCCGTACGGTGTAGCAAACGCTCGATCGTCTCCCTGGAAACGGAAATGAACTCCGTGTGCATATCGTGCGCACCCACAAGGGACGATTTCACCGGCTTAAAGGTGCCTGCACCCACGTGGAGGGTTACCTCGGCGGCCTGAATCCCCCTGTCGCGTAACCGATTCATCAGCTCGGGGGTAAAATGAAGTCCTGCCGTAGGTGCGGCCACAGAGCCCTCCACCTGTGCGTAAACCGTCTGGTAGGTCACCTCATCGCTCGACTCAGCCGCCCGATTGAGGTAAGGTGGAATAGGCAGCTTACCCGCCGCCTCCAGCAGTTCAGAGAAGGTGAATCCAAGGTCTTCACCACCTCCTTCGCCGCTATCCCAGGAAAACGACACGATGACGTCGCCCCCATCCCTCCCCGCCCTCTCGGCGCGCAACTCGACCACCCGCTCACCGATGGGAACCTGCAAAGACAACACCTCCTTCTTCCAGCGCCGCGCATTCCCCACCATGCAGCGCCACGAACAGCGACCCCGCTGCTGAAAGTTAACCGCGTAATCGGCAGGATCGTGTGGCGACAAGCAAAAGACCTCCACGCGGGCACCCGTCGCCTTGTGAAATAGCAGCCGGGCATGAATCACCCGGGTGTCATTAAAAAGCAACAGGCTCCCGGGGGGCAACTGCTCGGGTAGCGAACGAAAGGGAGTTGAGGTAATGTGACCAGTACCATAAACCAACAACTTCGAGCCATCTCGGTCAGGAAGTGGGTACTTGGCTATACGCTTATCGGGCAACGGGTAATCATACCGATCGATACTCAACCGCTGTATATCGGCTTTTTTCATTATTTTGACTACCAAAAATTTGATTTTCGTATTTATTAATTCATTTATTGCACAAAAATAGTCAACTTTGCAACGGATGACAAAAAAACAGTCGCTTAGAAAAGAATTATGAGGTCAATATCCGTTGGAGACACCGTCCGTTTCTTGAACAGCGTGGGAGAAGGAAGAGTGAAAGGCTTCCAAAACAAGCAGGTCGCGATCGTGGAAGATGAGCACGGGTTCGACGTGCCGGTACTCATCTCGGAGCTCGTGGTCATCAAATCGGCCGAAAGGGAACTCGAAAAAATAAAAGCAACGTCCGACGCCGCGGCAATGAACGAGAACGCACAAGGTAAAACAGGTTCTAAAATGGGATGGGAGAAGAGATTAAAGCCAAAGCGCCCGGCAGAAATGATAGAAACCCCAGAGGGGGAACAGATCACTACCTGCCTGGCATATCTCCCCATAGATAGCAAAAACCTCTCTACCACCTCCTACGAGTGCTATTTCGTGAATGACAGCAACTACTTCCTCTACTTCAACTACATGAGCCGGGGAAACAACGCGTGGAAAAGCAGGCACACCGACCTGGTTGAACCCAATACCAAGGTTTTCGTCGAAGAGTTTGATAAAACGGAACTGAACGATATAGAGAAGGTCGCGGTACAGTTCATCGCCTTTAAACGGGACAAGCCGTACGCGTTCAAGAACCCAGGTTCGGTGGAGCTGCGAATCGATACGGTGAAGTTCTACAAGCTGCATAGCTTTCAAGAAAACGACTACTTCGAGGAGGATGCGCTCATCTACTACCTCATGCGGGAGGACCTGCCCGAGGAGGAACTGCTGGTTTCGGCTAGCGACCTAGAACGGGCCATGACCGAGAAAAGAAGGGCCGATCAACCTGCCAGAGCCAGGAGGAAGAGGACGGGACAACCAGAGAAGGCAAAGGTGGTGGAGGTGGACCTCCATATCAACCAGCTCCTCGACACGACGGCCGGCATGAACAACGCGGATATCCTGGAGTACCAGCTCAAGAAATTCAACGAGACGATGCGGGAACACGTAAACAACAAGGGCAAGAAGCTGGTGTTCATCCACGGGAAAGGTGACGGGGTGCTGCGACAGGCCATCGTCAATGAGCTGAAAAGAAAATACCCCTCCTGTTACAGCCAGGACGCCTCGTTCAAAGAGTACGGTTACGGTGCCACCATGGTCACTATAAGATGATTAACGTTAACATGTTCTGTTTATGAAGAAAGTATTTACCATCCTTATCGTGGCCCTACTCGTTACTGGTTGCGATATTATCCAGCGAATCGGGGGAGCCTTCCAATTATCCCAAAGCGAATACCGATACAACTCACTCAGCAACATACAGATAGCAGAAATGAACCTCGGTGACGCGTCCAATATCTCCGTTTCCAACCTGGCCTCCATCGCCACCATCCTCGCGGGAGGGTCAACGCGCCAAGCCATCCCGTTTAGTATGACACTCAACATGGATGTGACCAACCCCAACAACGCGGTTGCCTTCTTAGACGCGTTGGATTACAGCATCCTGATAAACGAGATGGAGTTCGTGGAGGGGAAGATGGACGTTCCCATCCGCATCGATCCCGGCCAGACCAGCCTGGTTGCGATTCCCATCAGCGTCGACCTTAAAAGCCTGATGAACCGCTACTCGCAAGAGCGGGTCACCAACGAGATGAGTGCCTTCCTGGGAATCACGCCAAAAGAGACGTCGGTAACGGTCAAGCTGTGGCCCAAGCTTACGGTCGGCAACAAACTGATCAAGGTACCCGCGGCCATACCCGTGGTATTCAACTTTGGAGGGAAACAATAAGCTTTGGGGCAATAGTGAGCTTTATTGACTATCTTCGCGTATTAATTGTTCATGACGATGCAAAAACCATCCATACCCAAAGGGACACGGGACTTTTCGCCGGAAGAAATGGCGAAACGAAACTATATTTTCAACACGATTAGAGAGGTGTACCAACTCCACGGCTTCCAGCCAATTGAAACGCCCGCGATGGAGAACCTCTCCACCTTGCTGGGCAAATACGGGGAAGAGGGCGACAGGCTGCTGTTCAAGGTGCTCAACTCGGGGGACTTCCTATCCAGCCTGAACCACGAAGACCTCGCGGAAGGCAACGCGGCGAAAAGCGCGCACAAGATTTCGGATAAGGGGTTAAGGTACGACCTCACGGTTCCCTTCGCACGCTACGTGGTAATGCACCGCAACGAGATTACCTTCCCGTTTAAACGGTACCAAATACAACCGGTGTGGCGCGCCGACCGACCGCAACGGGGGCGCTACCGGGAGTTCTTTCAATGCGACGCCGACATCGTGGGCTCCGACTCGCTGCTGAACGAGATCGAGCTGATGCAGATCATCGATGAAGTATTCACTCGCCTCGGCATTCGGGTATCCATCCGGCTGAACAACCGCAAGATCCTCGCTGGGATAGCGGAGGTCATCGGCCAGGCCGACCAGCTCAATACCATCACGGTAGCCATCGATAAGCTTGACAAAATCGGGTTGGAGAAGGTAAACGAGGAACTCGCCTTGAAGGGTGTTGGCGGGGAGGCTATCAAGAAATTACAACCCATCCTGCTGATGAGCGGTAACAACGCCGAAAAGATCGGGCTGTTGCGAAAAGAGTTGCACGCTTCCAAAACGGGACTCGCGGGAGTCGACGAGGTGGAGTTTATCTTCGAGAAAGTCAAACCACTAACGCTGAGGAACGAACTGCTGCTCGACCTCACCCTGGCAAGGGGACTCGATTACTATACCGGTGCGATCATCGAGGTGAAGGCACGGGACGCCGAGTTCGGGAGCATCACGGGTGGCGGCCGATATGATAACCTGACCGGTATATTCGGGCTGCCCGATGTCTCCGGCGTTGGCATATCTTTCGGTGCTGATAGGATCTACGACGTGCTGACCCAGCTCGACCTTTTCCCGAAGGGCTTTTCCCACGCGACCGACCTGCTGTTCGTCAATTTCGGCGAAAAGGAGGCCGACTGGATCCTGCCAATCCTACAGGAATTGAGAAGCTCGGGAATCCGTTGCGAGCTCTACCCGGAAGCGGCCAAGATGAGGAAGCAGATGACCTACGCGAACAATAACCGGATTCCCTTCGTGGCGCTGGTGGGCGAAAAAGAGAGGCAAGAGGGGGTCATCGGCCTGAAAAACATGATCAGCGGCGAACAACGGAACTGCTCGTTACGGGAGTTAACCGACGAGGTGAAAAAAGCGTCCGGATGATATCGATCGACAACCTAACTGTGCGGTTCGGGAGCTTCACGCTGCTCGACCAGGTTTCGTTTGTCCTGAACCGAAATGAACGGGTCGCGCTAACAGGGAGGAACGGGTCCGGGAAGTCAACCCTCCTGAAAATCATGGCGGGCCTGCAACCTCCCACCGAAGGGTTGGTCTCTACCCCAAAAGAGGTATCCATCGGCTACCTACCGCAACATATGACGGTGAGCGATAGCCGAACCGTGATGGAAGAGGCTTCGCTCGCCTTTGAACAACTGCTGGCAATGGAGCAAAAAGTAAAACGGCTCCACCAAGAGATGGGCGAGCGCACCGACTACGAATCGGACGGGTACCACGCGCTCATCCAGAGAGCCACCGACCTGCAGGAGCAGTTGCACTTTTCGGGCATCCACACGTTTGAGGCGGAAGCGGAGAAGACGCTCCTGGGCCTCGGTTTTGAGCGGGCAGACTTCAACCGTCCCACCAGCGAATTCAGTGGGGGGTGGCGCATGCGCATCGAGCTGGCCAAGATACTGTTACAAGCACCCGATATACTGCTTTTGGACGAGCCGACCAACCACCTCGACATTGATTCAATCCAGTGGCTGGAGCAGTTCCTCGCCGCGAGCGGGAGCGCGGTGATGCTGGTATCGCACGACCGCGCCTTCCTGGACCGGGTGACCAACCGCACCATCGAGATCGTGCTGGGCTCTATTCATGACTACCGGGTGAACTACTCCACCTACGTGGAGCTGCGCAAGGAGCGGCGAGAGCAGCAGCTGCGGGCATACGAGAACCAGCAGAAGCAGATTAAAGATACCGAGGAGTTCATCGAGCGCTTCCGGTACAAGGCAACCAAGTCGAACCAGGTGCAGTCACGTATCAAGCAGCTGGAGAAGATTGACCGCGTTGAGGTGGATGAGATAGATACCTCCCGACTAAACCTGAAATTCCCGCCCGCACCCCGGTCCGGCTCCTACCCCATCATCATGGAGGGGGTCTCGAAAAGCTACAGGAAACACGAGGTATTTAGCGATGTCACGCTCACCATCGAACGAGGCGAAAAGGTCGCCTTCGTCGGCAAGAACGGCGCAGGGAAGACAACCCTCGTCAAGTGCATCATGGGCGAGATCGAGCACGGGGGCAAACTCAAGCTGGGACATAACGTCAAAATCGGCTACTTCGCCCAGAACCAGGCGCAACTCTTGAACGAAGAGCTGACCGTGTTCGACACGATCGACCGGGTGGCAACGGGGGATATCCGCTCCAAGATCAGGGATATCCTCGGTGCCTTCATGTTCGGCGGTGAAGCATCAGACAAGCGGGTGAAGGTGCTATCAGGCGGTGAGCGTAGCCGGCTGGCCATGATCCGGTTGCTTTTGGAGCCGGTGAACCTGCTCATCCTGGACGAACCGACCAACCACCTCGATATGGCGTCAAAAGATGTGCTGAAGAAAGCGATAGAGGCGTTTGAAGGCACCGCCATCATCGTTTCGCACGACCGCGACTTCCTGAATGGCCTGGTGGGAAAAGTGTACGAGTTCGGTGCAGGAAGAGTAAGGGAGCACTTGGGAGGTATCTACGAGTTCCTGGAAAAGAGAGAGCTGGATAGCCTTCAACAGCTTGAACGAAACACCACGCTAGCCGGTAGAGATAACGGTGTGAAAAAGGAAGAACAGCAGGAGCCAATAAGCGAGGGCAAACGCTCCTACCAGGAGCAGAAGGCGTGGAACCGAAAAGTGCGAAAGCTCGAACGGGATATCGAGAAGGCGGAAGAGAAAGTGGGGCGACTGGAAGAGAAGATCAGCAAATTGGAAAGTCGCCTCTCCACGCCGGACGGTGCAGCCGATATGGAGTTATTGCAGAAGTACCTGGAGACGAAAGCGAAACTGGACCGCGCAATGAACCTTTGGGAACGTTTAGCGTTGGAACTGGAAGAAACAAACAGATGAGAAAAATAAGCGTTTTCCTTTTCAACAAGATACTGGGATGGCGGGTGGCGAACGTGGTGCCACATTTGCCCAAGTGCGTGATCACGGTCGCACCCCATACGAGCAACTGGGATTTTATAGTTGCCAAGCTGGCCTACTCCTCCCTGGGCAGGACCGCCCACTTCCTCATCAAATCAGAGTGGTTTTTCTTCCCGTTCAACCTGTTTTTCAAACGGATCGGGGGTATCCCGGTCAAACGTGACAGAAGTGAATCTCTCACCGATACCCTCGCCGAAGAGTTTCAAAGACGGGAACAGATGGAGCTGGCTATCGCACCCGAAGGAACCCGTAAACCGGTAACGAAATGGAAAAGGGGCTTCTACTTTATCGCCCTGAAAGCTGGCGTGCCCATTATGCTCATTGGGCTGGATTACGGCAAGAAGGAGGCCCGCTTCTTGGGTCTGTTTAATCCAACAGGCGATTATGAAAGCGACATCCCTATAATTAAGTCACACTACCGCGACCTCCAGGGGAAAAAACCCAAGAATTTCCTTTTGTAGACCCACCGACCTTTTCTACCATCCAATCGCATAACATTTACCCTTCACTCCACAGACTTACGACCTTCATGAATTAAATCTTTCAACCTTTCGAGCACACAACACAAAAGCTTACCCCATACCTGGAGTCATCAAGAAAAGTCACGTGAAATCAGAGGAAAAGGCACCTCAACCTACTCCTCAAAGTCAAGCCTGAGCTGCACGCCATCCACGGGCAAAACAGCCTGTTCGGCATCCGGCTTCTTCAACGTCAGCCCAAGCAGCCGAATCTTCTTCTCCTGCAGGTCGTCCACCTGTAACAGGAGCTCTTTCCCCAACTCAAACAGCCTTTCGTACGTGTTGATAAAGTAATCTACCGTCCTACTGCGCGTAACCTGTTCGAAATCGGCATACTTCACCTTCAGCGTCAACGTCTTGGCCAAGAAGTTTCGTTTCTCCGCCCGGCGATGTACCTTCCGGGCAATCTGATGGAGCGCGCCCAACATATCTACCAACTCATCTAGGTCATCCAAGAAGGTCTCTTCCGCACCCAGCGATTTACGTACCCTCTCCGGCTCTACCTCCCGGTCGTCCTGTCCCCGGGCGAAATGGTAGTACATCCTCCCCACCTTGCCAAACTCCCTCACCAGGTCAAGCTCGCTCCACTGCTTCAGATCCCACCCGGTTCGGATACCCAGCTTCTCCATCCGGGCGGCCGTCACTTTCCCTACCCCAAAAAACTTGGTAACCGGTAGCTTCTCGATAAACGCTTCCGCCTGCTCCGGTTCAATCACGAACAGGCCATCCGGCTTCCGGTAATCGGACGCGATCTTAGCCAAAAACTTATTATAAGAAACTCCTGCGGAAGCGGTCAGCCCTGTTCGGTTATAAATCTTCTGCTTGAGCTCCTTGGCAATCAGCGTGGCCGAGCGGATACCGGGAAAATTAACCGTTACATCCAAAAACGCTTCATCTAAGGAGAGGGGCTCCACTACTCGGGTGTACTCCTGGAAAACCTGCATGACCTGATTCGATACCGTACGGTAGACATCAAACCGTGGCATCGCGAAGATAAGGTCGGGGCACTTGCGCAAAGCGGTAACCGATGGCATAGCGGAGCGAACGCCGTGCTTACGTGCCTCGTAGCTGGCCGCGGCCACCACGCCTCGTTTCTCGCCATACCCCACCGCGAGCGGCTTACCGCGGTATTCAGGGTGATCGCGCTGTTCGATGGACGCGTAAAAGGCATCCATATCGACGTGAATGATTTTTCTCTGGGGGAGAGATTCAACGGGTCGTGTTTTCATCATACGCTACGTAACTTAATCATTTTTCGGTCGCTCCTTACAAAGATAAGGTTTCTAAACTAATTTCCAGCCATAAATTTGCGACATCTATCATTCTCTTTTGGAGTATGCGTGCGAAGCAAGCGATTACAAATATATTGATTAAAAAAGCAACCTGTTACAAATATATTGATTAAATTTGCGTGAAAAGGTTCGGGTAGAGAGAGAATGAACAACACGTAAAAGATCGTTATGAAGAAAAATGAAAAAAAAGAAAAGCTGGAGAGGTCTCTCCGCCTCATCACAGCTGACCGCAAACGAACCAATATCTTGCGCGAGTGGGAACACAAAACTATTGCTCGTCTGGTGCAAAAGGTTCCCCCCTGGATTAGCTCCGACGGGATGACCGCTATCGGCTTTTTCGGCAACCTGATGGTCGCCACAAGCTTCGTCCTGGCCCTCTACTTTGGCCGGGGATGGCTACTTTTAGCGCTACCCGGTTTCGTGATCAACTGGCTGGGCGACTCGCTCGACGGCCGACTGGCCTACTATCGGCAAAAGCCCCGTAAATGGTACGGGTTCTCGTTAGACGTCACGGTCGACTGGATCGGTACCGTCCTCATTGGAACAGGTTATATGATATACGCCCATAGCGCTTGGATATTTGTCGGCTTTGCCTTCGTCGTCCTGTACGGTTGGGAGATGATCACCTCCCAACTAAGGTACAAGATAGGGGGCCAATACTCCATCGATTCCGGGATATTCGGTCCCACGGAGGTGCGTATCATCATAGCTACTATCCTGATCGCGGAAGTCATCTTCCCCGGTGCTATCCACTACCTCGCCACGCTGGCCTGCCTTGTTCTCTTAGCCTCCAATTTGAAAGAGAGCAGAAACCTTCTCAAGCTAGCCGATAAGCGAGATAAAGCCGACCGGAAGAAAAGAAAAGAGCAAAGAAAGAAGAAGAAGAAAAAAGAGACAAAGCAGAAAAAAAGTCAAGATGATACACTCGATGACGGGGTACGGTCGAGCCACGGTGGAACTTCCGAACAAGAGGATTACCGTGGAGATACGCTCCTTGAATAGCAAGCAGTTCGATCTCTTCACGCGTCTCCCGATATTGTATCGAGAGAAAGAGATCTCACTGCGCAACGACCTTTCCAAAAGGTTGGTGCGTGGGAAAGTGGACCTGTCGATAAACATGGAGATCATCGCGAAGGAGGTCACTTCGCGCATAGACCCCCACGTAATCAAACAGTACCAACAGGAACTCTCCACCCTAACGGAGGAGATGGGCGTCACCCCACCCTCCGACTGGTTAGCGGTACTGATGCGACTGCCCGACGTGATGAGTCAAGAAAGCGAGGAACTGGACCACACCGAATGGGAACAGGTGAAAGAAGCTATCGACCAAGCGGTGGATGAGCTTATCGCCTTTCGGTCGAAAGAGGGGCAAATGACGCAGGAACTACTCACGGAGAAGATCGAAAACATCCGCACACTGCTCAACGAAATCGAGGAATTTGAAGCGGAACGGATCGAGAAAGTGAGAACCCGCCTACACGAGGAACTAAGCAAGCTGGAGGGTATCGAGTACGACAAAAACCGGTTCGAACAAGAGCTCATCTACTACTTGGAGAAATTGGACGTAAACGAAGAGAAAACGCGCCTGGCGCATCACCTCGACTACTTCTTGGAAACGTTATCGGAAAACCATTCGCAAGGGAAAAAGTTAGGCTTTATCTCACAAGAAATTGGTAGGGAGATCAACACCCTTGGTTCCAAGTCGAACCAGTCGGATATGCAGCGTATTGTCGTGCAGATGAAAGATGAGTTGGAACAGATTAAAGAGCAGATTTTAAATGTCTTGTAAGGGGAATAATAGAAGTGGTCGATTAATTACCATTTCTGCTCCGTCGGGAGCAGGCAAGTCGACCATGATACGCTACTTGCTGGCCCAGGATTTGAACATCCAGTTTTCCATCTCTGCCACAAGCCGTCCTCCCCGCGGCGAGGAGAAGGATGGTGTAGAGTACTACTTCCTCACACCTGAGGAATTTCGAGAGCGCATCGCCGCGGATGAATTTCTGGAGTACGAAGAGGTCTACGAAGGGAGGTTTT
Organism: Fermentimonas sp.; assembly: GCA_033808735.1. Classification (GTDB taxonomy): domain Bacteria; phylum Bacteroidota; class Bacteroidia; order Bacteroidales; family Dysgonomonadaceae; genus Proteiniphilum. The sequence continues at coordinate 142,737 of JAPXNA010000006.1, read as the reverse complement.
ATGGTACGCTGAAGAGCGAGGTGGAACGCATCCTAAGCCAAGGGAAGAACGTGATCTTCGACGTGGACTGCGTGGGCGCCCTCAATATCAAGAAGGTTTATGGCAACCGTGCGCTAACTGTTTTCGTGATGCCACCCTCGGTGGAGGTGTTGCGCAAACGCCTGGAGAAGCGGGGTACTGACGCTCCTGAAGTGATAGAGAACCGACTTGCAAAAGCGGAGTACGAGATGAGCTTCGCACCCCAATTCGATGCCACCATTTGCAACGACAACTACGAGAGGGCACGGGTAGAGATATTGAAACTGATTACCGATTTTATTGCCATAAATTTATAAAACTGCGAACCTAATGACACAACTTCCTATGACACGAAAATACCCACTTTATATACTCATCCTCGTCTCTATCCTCCTTCTCTTGCCCCACCCCTTCTTCGCGCAGTTGCAGAAGGAGACACAGCACAGTGTTCTTGTCGATTCTGGGCACGTTTCCCACTTTTGCACGCAGCTTCAAAAAGAGACGCTCCGATACACCGTGACGGACGGTGAAGAGCTTTGGATGGATATCTACAAGAGTGACTCCATCGCGGTGGGACCTCGCCCCTGTCTGATATTCGTTTTCGGGGGCGGGTTCAAAGAGGGAGAAAGAGACGCGAAAGGATACCAACCCTACTTTGATTACTTCGCCCGACGCGGTTTCGCGGTGGTTTCCATCGATTATCGTCTGGGAATGAAGGGAGAGAAAGCCCCGGGCATGTTTAACTTCAAGCCGTTGCAGAAAGCTATCGAGATGGCGGTGGTCGACCTTTACACGGCTACCCGGTACCTCGTTGATCACGCTGAAGAGCTAGGCATTGATCCCGAGCGAATTATCATCAGCGGGTCAAGCGCCGGTGCCATCACGGTCCTGCAAGCCGACTACTGGAAGAGGAACAGCCACCTCAACGCCGACCCGTTACCTGTCGATTTCCGGTACGCCGGGGTGATCTCCTTCGCCGGGGCGATCTTCAGCACACACGGCACCCCCTCCTACCTCCAGCCCCCCGCGCCCACCCTCTTTTTCCACGGGAGCGGCGACCGGCTGGTTCCGTACAACAAGATCCGCCTTTTCAACCTGGGCATGTTCGGCTCCAAAGCAATCGCCGAAAGGTTCAAGTTGGAACGTTACCCCTACCAGTTTTACAGCATGACAAAAATCGGCCACGAGGTCGCGGATTACCCCATGCGGGAGTTCCTCCCCGAAATCGAACGGTTTATCCGCGATTGGGTATTCGACCGTTCACGCCGCATGGTTGATATTCGGTACGAGGATATGTCGAGGAAGGCAGATCTTACCGCTACCCCGGCAAATTACTATAATTGATTCTTCCCAAAAACATGTCATGTTGCGGCTTTTTTCCTGTACGCGAGAATACCCAGGAGGAAGATTAGCCCAAAGGCGGCCGCGATGTACAGGAAAACGGTAATTGACCCGTGGGTGTACCCGTAGGAGTGCATACCGCTCAGGAAGTAGTTCACCCCCAGGAAGGTCATTAACACCGATGAGAAAGCGAGTACCGAGAGGAAGTTAAACAGCCAAGTGCGGTTCCCCTTTTTCACCAGGTGGATGTGCGTGACGATGGCGTAAACCACCACGGTAATCAATGCCCAGGTCTCCTTAGGGTCCCATCCCCAGTAACGTCCCCACGACTCGTTGGCCCAGACGGCACCGAGGAACGTACCGGTAGTCATCAAGGCAAGTCCCACCAGCAGCGAGAGGTTATTGATGATGCTCAGCTCTTTCACCCGGAAGGTCATGGCGGCATCGTTCCTGGTAAATGCCATTAATGAAAGGTTGGTGATACCCAGCAGGAAGCTAATGCCAAAAAAACCGTAGGCCGCCACGATCACCGCCACGTGAAACATCAGCCAGGGTGACTTAAGAACGGGCACCAACGTGTTGATTTGGGGATCCATCCAGTTGAGTCCCGACACGAACAGGATCACCCCCCCGAAGAGGGTAGCTAAAGCAAGCGTAAGGCTGTTTTTTCGCCCAAAGAGCAATCCGGCCAGCACCGTGGCCCAGGCGATGTACACCATCGTTTCATAGGAATTACTCCAGGGGGCGTAACCCGAGATATACCACCGCAACCCCATGCCGAACATGTGGTAGAGAAAGAGTAATACGATACCAACGGTGAGCGCTAGGGAAGCATAGTACAACCAGGAACGTTTCCTAAGTAGCTGCGCCGCGGCCACGAGGAGCAATAACCCACCGAGAATAAAGTATCCCACCTTGCTTCGACCGAAAATGTTCATCTCGTTGTAATGCACTTCCGCCCTCAACTTCTTGGGGTTGATAAGCTGTGCTTTGTCATTCTTCAACTGGTACGTCTCAATCAGCGCCAACACGTCGCACGCCTTATCCCAGTCACCACTCTGAACCGAGTGTCCCACTTCCAAGAGGTACCAGGAAAAGGATTGGGTGATAAAAATCGAATCTTGCCGCGGGAAATGACTCAATTCCTCTCCCGGGGCATACCAGGTATGGGTCGGATCACTCGGGTCGGGGAAAATGCCGGGAAGCGAGTAGTTAAAAAGCTGATAGACGATATTGACCCGTTCGTCCAGGTTGATCAACTCTTTTTCCAGTGCGTTCCGCTCATTGACTGGCCGGTGGAAAGCTTCTTGCAGTCGTGGCAACAGACGATACCGTCCCTCCTCGTCAAAAAAGTCGGAATATGCCGCGTACCTGCCCGGCAAACCATACATGAACTGTATCAGTTCATCACCCACGGCGATAAGCGGCACCCTGGACCAGATATGTGGCATTGAGAAGAGGCTCAACAGAAACTGATCGGAGTTGAGCCCCTCGAAGCACCTCTCCTTGTGTAGTTTCCGGAGGATTTCTGAAGTGAAGGTGTTCATCGGCATCACCCGTCCACGAAATTGGACCGGGAGGGCACCAAAACGGGCAGCGTGCTCAGATGGCACAGCACTCTGCAATGCAGCCTGCAAGGCGATGCGGTGTGCGGTCACCGCGCTAACTGACGGGGAGACCTGCATGGATTGGGTTACCTCTAACGTATTGTCATGTGAAGATTCCAACACCGTGTCGGTTGTAGCAACCTGCCCGCTAACCATCAGGGGGAGCAGGCACAGGAAAGCAATGGGCAGCAACTTCCCAGCCTGTTTTCTGACCTCCTTCAATTGCCTAAGCAGCGTACGAAAGCGTGAATTGGGCTGGAAGAATATAAGGATAAAGCCGATGATAAGGAGAAGATACCCGGTATAGGTGATGGTTCTACCGGCAACATCCCTGTTCACCGAGAGGATAGTTCCTTTCTCATCGGCATCGTAAGATGCCTGAAAGAAGCGATACCCCTTCAGGTCCAATACGTTATTCATAAAGACCCGTGCTTCAAGCACCTCCCCATCCAAATGCACAAGCAGGTCGCTCTCGTAGGAGGAGGGACTTTGGGAGCCGGGGTAACGGTTTAGCGTGAACTTCACCAGCTCCAGCTCGAACGGCAGCCGCTCGACATGAACTCCCTTGGAGGTATGCATCACCATCTGATCGCTCCTCTCCCCCTCACGGATATGCACTTGTCCCTCCTTGCCAAACAGGTGGGTGGTTAACGCTCCCCCCAGGATCACGATTAACGCGAAATGGATGACCAGGAGGGCCCATTTTTTCCGATGAAACCATTTCTCGCGAGGGAGGAGAAGCAGGAAATTCAGCACCAGCAGGAACTGGAGAAAAATAAACAATGGGGAGTAGTAGACCAGCATTTTGGCCGTTTCCGTCCCCATTGTTTTCTCTATGAAGGTGGCCGAGGCCAATCCCACCGCGTAAATCGTCAATAGAACGATGGTGCCCCTATAGGATGAAAAGAATGCTGCACGTGAAATGATACTACGCATCAAGCTATGCCGCTGGTTTAAGCCTCCTCCCACTGCGCACGGAGTAGCTCCAAGGCAGCCGGAATAATCACCTCACGGTCGCCTTCAGCACCACACTCGAAGCTCACGTACTTATCGTACCCTATCTTCTTGAGCGCCCTAAAGCCTTCCACGTAATTATCAGCCTCTCCATCTTCTCCCGGCGTGAGGCGCCGCTTACGGCTCGCGATATGCACATGTTGCAGGTATTTACCGGCGGACATAAAAGCGCCGTAGTCGGAAGTCTCCTCCCAGGTCATGTGCCAGAAGTCGCCCATACAGGTCACCCCCGGGTTATTGATATCGCGACAAATGGATGCCGCATCGGCGACTTGCCTCAGGAAGAAAGCCTCACGGCGATTCAAGGGTTCAAAGATGACGGTAGTACCGTGCTTTTGCGCCAGCGTACCCATCTCGTCGAACTGCTCGCACAGAAAATCACGCGTCTCCTGGGTATGGGGCATCACCGGCACCTGGCTATTAAACGCGGGTACGATAATCACCCCGGTCGATTCAAATTCACCCGCGGCGATAATCAACTGCTCCATCGTGTCGCGGCACAACTTCCGCACCTCGGGATCAGTCGACAGGATAAACCCATCGAACCCCGCGCAAATCGCGCTCACTTTGATGTTGCGCCCTTGTAGGGCCTCCTTGAACTCCTGCTTACGCGCCAATAGCGCCCTGCCGGACGGTTCGAACCCCACCACCCCGTGGGCTTCCATGTAATCGAACTTCTCATTCAAGCTCTCCCTCGGTGCGTTTCCTTCCTGAAAAGAGATCTTCAACTCCACGTCAGGGGTGTCGTTTCCCTTTTTCCCATCCCCGCCAGAGAGCGAGGTACACCCGCCGACGGCCATTACGGCCGATCCGGCGAGCGTGGTTTTAATAAATTGTCTTCTATCTAACGCCATAGTATCCACCCCTCTATTTACCGCTTCCTGGTACAGGTACCGTGAAGCCAGACATATCCATCTTCCCGATATTCAAGTCAGCCGGCGTGTAATCGAGTGTCGATGCTGTCATGGCATCCCACGTGGTCTCTTGACCCGTGTAGGCCGACTCACGCCCCATGATCGCGGCCATGTTGGAAAGTGCCGTTTCTGAGGCTTGCTCGATGGGTTTATTGCCACGAATGCAGTTGATCAGATTCACGTGCTCCAGCGTATAGGGGTCAGTCTGCTGGAAGTTGGCCTTCTCTGCCTCGTAATCGAATTTCCATATCTCGTTGCCACTGTTATCCACGATGCGGCAGCCACCTTGAGAGGTCCAGTATCCTTTAGTCCCTTGCACGAACTCGCTCACGTTATTGACGCACCCGTCTATCTGGCGGCACATGCTATGCAGGTGAATCCCGTTCTCCATCGTGAAGTCGATGCTGAAATTATCGTACTGGTCACCCGTCACACGACGCTGGCGAGAGCCGAAGCCCACCGCGCTCACCGGCTTCAATCCCGAGAACCAGGTAAACACGTCGATGTTGTGCACGTGCTGCTCCACGATATGGTCGCCCGACAGCCATTTCCAGTTCACCCAATCGCGAACCATGAACTCGAAGTCGTTCCATTGACGTTGACGCTCACGGTACCACAGCATACTCTGGTTCCAATAGACAACGCCACCGGTGATTTCTCCAATAGCCCCGTTCATGATTTGCTGGAACGACTCCACGTAGCAGCGTTGGTGATGGCGCTGCGTACCGGTGACTACCCGCAGGTTCTTAGCCTGTGCCTGGCGTGCGGCTGCCATAATGGTGCGGTACCCTACCGCGTCAACGCAAATCGGCTTCTCAAGGAAGCAGTGCTTGTTCTTTTCAACCGCGTACCTGAAGTGTTCCGGGCGGAAGAATGGTGGCGTACAGTCAATAAGTACATCGATATCACTATCAATCACCTGCTTGTAGGCGTCCAGCCCGACGAATCTCTTCTCCGCGGGGATATCGATACCTTTCTCTTCTTTCAACTTGTTGGCTAAGCCATCTACCCTGTCTTGGAATACATCGCCCAAGGCAGTAATGGTCACCCCGTTGGCCGCGTTCAAGAAGTTAATAGCCGCGCCAGAACCTCGTCCGCCGCATCCTACCACACCTGCTTTCAGCTCTTGCCCATCGGTAGCCAAATCGACCAACTCGGGAATGTAATAACTGCCCGGCTCTTTCAGAGGCACATTTGCGCCGCTCCCTTTTTTCGCACCCCCGCTGCATGAGGTCAAGATACCGGCCGATCCAGTACCGATCACACCAACGGCACCTGCCACGGCAGATGTCTTCAGGAAGTTTCTCCTGGTTACATTGTTTTCTTTCTTCATGTTGATTTGTTTATTTAAGTAATTTACTATTTAATTATTGTTTTACACTTATGTGTACGGTATTCGCTTTCCTCACGCCACAGCTCCCTAGATAATTCCCGCGCCAATGGATTCCCAGACTGTTAAATTCCCAGGTTACAGGATTCCCGGGTTAGAGGATTCCCGGATCAGGTTCACAAACCACCCTAAAACCAATTCCCTTAACATCTGAATACCACCAGATACTCTTGGGTTGTTGCGGGTCGGTTTTCATCCACGCATCGTGCTGGGTGTGCGCCCGGCCCGCGCTGCGTACATCGGCCGCATCGGAGGCGTAATGCCCGCCCCGTACTACCCACTCCTCGCCTTCCGTCACCAGCGGGTCGCGGGTTACTCCCGACCGTTTAGCGTAGGCTCCGGGATCGTACCTGTCAGCCGTGTACTCCATCACGTTCCCCAACATGTTCTTCAACCCAAACGGGTTAGGCAACACCTCGGAGGGCAACTGCGTACGCCCACCGCTATTTTTATCGTAGACCACGTACGCGCTTATGCTATCCGTTTTCGCCTTAAAGATGCTCCGCATGAACCCCTGGCTCGAAAAATGCCTGGGACTACCCGGGAAGAAATAGGCGCTCTCGCTGCCTCCTCGTGCCGCGTACTCCCATTCCGCTTCGGTGGGTAGACGGTACTTCTTGCCAGTTTTGGCGGAGAGCCACTGGCAGAATGTTTCGGCGGCGTAGTGCGTCATGGTAATGGCCGGCCGTTCACCCTGACCCCACCCCTGATCCGGGTAACCGAACGGTGGCGTGGGTCCTGAAATACCATCCACCCCGATGGCGTTTAGGTTGTTTTGATAGACCGTTTCCGGTGGCGTTCGCCCTTCGCTCATCGTCTCCGCGTAAAATGCCCAGAAAAGATCCCAAGTGGTCTCCACCTCAGCCATGAAAAAAGGACTCAACTCCACCTCATGTTGCGGTGATTCGTCCGAGTTTCTAAACGGTTCTTTCTCCGGGCTACCCATCTTGAAAGTCCCCCCTTTGATGGCGATCATGTTAAACGAAAAAGGGGTAGCTGGAATCTGTTCCGTGTAATTCACAAAAGCGGTAACGGGCGTGGCCTCCTTATAGAAGAGGCTTGTATCGACCGTAGCCGCGGTGGTTAAACCGGGAATGCCCACCATCTGGCCGTGCGAGTAGTTTGGATTGTAATGCCCCGCATCAAGATGACAACTGATACACTGAAGGTTCAGTGCCTCTACGTTCTCGTCGTAGTGCAAGTGCGCGATAATCCCTTCGTCCGTGATACCTTGAGGGAACAGGTCTTGATGGCACTTCACGCACGATTCGTTGGGAATGTACTTCACCGCATATTCCAATTCTGACTTCCTATCCCAGCTGATGTCCGCGGTGTCCTTGGTAAAGTATCCCCAGACATCTTTAATACCTAGTGACAATTTGGCCGTGTAATGCGCCCACGTATCACTGGTGGGAGGCAAGTGGCAGTCGATGCAGTCGACCATTACCCCACTCCCGTTATTCACGTGAACCGATAACTTCCAACTATCGTCCACATGAGGGTGAACATGGCACATCATACATGACTCGTTAGTAGAAAAATAGACCGAAACCTGGTAAAGGGAAACCACGAGAATAATCCCTATGACAATACCGACGGATAAGATGAAACCTTTACGTTGATGAATTTTTTTCTTGGTAGACTTTTTTCTTTTCGAACGTTTAGCCATTACAATACCTGATAAAGTTAGCCAAATTATTGTTTTTGTCTTTATATTTTCTCTATTTCGCTATAAAAGTAGGCAATATTATCCTATTTGGAAAAAAAATAACCCGAAAAGTGTTATTTTCACATTCAACCGCGTAATTTACGCTCAAAATTATTACCGGCTATTTTTCAACGTACCCTCGAGCTACCCTTTATCATCTCTCGAGCCGTTTCTATTATAGTATCCTCCATTTGCTCCTTATCAACCTGCAACATATCGACACGTAAATCTGGTTCCACACCAAATTCAATATGCTCCTTCTCGGCATTGAACATGGGCGAGGCAGAAAAACGAACCGACCACCCGTTAGGCAGCTCGGAAGAGAAAGGCAGGCCGCTACCGCCGCCCGTCTTATCACCGATAACGGTCACCTTGGGCGCGTATTTCATGATGCTGACAAACTCGTTGGTCGCACTGTAGCAGCCTCGGTTGGTAAGTACCACCACCGGCTTCTGATAGCGCACCCTATTGGAGCTTTCCACGTACTTGGGGTGTAAGGGCGAGAAGTCGTTATGACCGGGTCCCTTCTTATGGGCGATATACCCGACAAGGGTGCGTTCGTTAAAAAAACGACTGGCCAATCGCTCCACGTTGGTGAGGCTACCCCCGCCGTTACTCCTCACGTCAATGATTAGTCCATGGCATAAAGCCATTCTATTCAGCACCTGGTCCAAGGCGCTCTCACCCAGGTTGCTCGAAAAGCTCCCGTAATAGAGGTATCCCACGTTGTCTTCCAGCACCTTGTACCGTATCCCCGAAGTAATCCCTTGATCATGTCCGAGGTATCGGGAACAGATGGCGGCATCGAAGTTCACGGGGTAGTCCTCGTGCCACTGCCAATAACGGGTTATATCGTGCGAAGCAGATAGGTTCACGTGGCCATCTTTCAATTCGGACAACATCAAGCCCATCAGCTTGAACAGGGCATCGTTACCCATCTCTTGATTTACCCGGGGGCTATACTCACGATACACGGCATCCCAATCGATACCTTTGTATTCAAAAAAGCAGTAATTCCGATCCAGGATGGTCCATAACGCCTCGAAGTTCCCCCTTGGGTCATTTTCAAAACGAATACTCATGTCCCCGCAACTCGGTAGCAACAAGAGCTGCAAAAGCAGGAACAAGCCTAACCCATATGGTTTTCTTCGGCTCATCAGCTTTGAATTTGTTAACCATTCTGCTTTCAAGGTAAGGTCTTCACCTTGAAAACAGGAAAACACAAAAAACCATCTGCTCTAGGCTATCAACGGCAGGGGATCTTGTTAATCCGGCGCAGATGCCTGCCCCCTTGAAACGGCGTGTTCAAGAAGACAACCAGGATTTCATATATCTCCTCCTCCGTGAGCAGCCTCCCTGGCATCGAGAGCACGTTGGCATCGTTATGTGCCCGCGCCAAGAAAGCCACGTCGGGCGTCCAACAGAGAGCGGCCCGTATTCCCTGGTGCTTGTTCATCGTCATGTTGATGCCGTTACCGCTACCGCAAATAGCGATACCGGGGTAGCACTCGCCCTTTTCAACGGCCAAGGCCATCGGGTGCGCGTAATCCGCGTAATCAACGGCTTCCCCGGAGTAGGTACCAAAGTCCTTGTACGGAATCCCTTGCTCCTTCAGCACGCCGAGGACGTACTGTTTCGCTTGAAAGCCAGCATGATCCGACGCGAGGCCAATAGGTTTTTCAACGTTATTAAAAAGCGACATGACGGATCATTTATAGCATTTTCTTTACCTGTTCGTAAACGTTCTGACCGGTATATCCCAACTTCTCATCAAGTACCGTGTAGGGAGCTGAGAACCCGAAGGAGTTCATGCCCCAAACCGATCCGTCGGCACCAACCAACCCTTCAAGCGTGACAGGCAAACCCGCGGTGAGACCAAACTTCCGCTTCCCTTTAGGCAAAACGGACTCCTGGTATTCAGCCGATTGAGACCTGAACAACCCCTCGGAGGGAACGGAAACAATCCGAACCTTCACGCCATCGGCACGCAGCAGGGCAGCACCCTCAACCAGCGTGGATACCTCCGAGCCCGATGCCAACAAGATCACGTCGTATCCCTCCTCGTCTTGTACAATATAGGCTCCCTTTTCGGCTTGGAAGGCCTCGTTGATGCGGGTTTCGGTAGCCGGTAGGTCTTTAATATTCTGTCGGCTTAAAATGAGTCCCGTGGGGGTTTGAGCATTTTCAAGCGCCATCTTCCAGGCGACCGTCGTTTCATGCACATCGGCGGGGCGCAGCACCAACATCGAGTTGTGTCCGCTGTGATTCTGCAATTTTTCCATCAACCGGATTTGTGCCTCTTGCTCCACTGGTTGGTGGGTAGGACCATCTTCTCCCACCCTGAAGGCATCATGCGTCCATATGAAGATAATGGGTGTCTCCATCAACGCAGCAATACGGATGGAGGGCTTCATATAGTCAGAAAAGACGAAGAACGTTCCACAGGCCGGGATTACCCCGCCGTGCAGGCTCATACCGATACAGAGACACGACATGGTGAACTCCGAAACGCCCGCTTGCAGGAAGGCACCCGTGAAGTCCCCTTTCGCGAAGGCTTGGGTATGCTTCAGGAAACCGTCGGTCTTGTCCGAGTTAGAAAGGTCGGCCGAAGCCACCACCATGTTTTCCACCTTTTGTGCCAACACCCCTAACACGGTCGAAGAGGCCGCCCTGGTAGCCGATCCCGGTTTCTGCTCAATGCCTTTCCAGTCGATCTCGGGTAGCTCACGAGAGAACCACTTCTGCTTTTTCTCCGCCAGTTGGGGATGTGCTTTGGCCCATGCCTCTTCCTTCGCTTTTTTAGCGGCTACAAGGGCACGTAGCTTCTCTTTCCGTTTCTCGTACATCGCTTTAACCTCATCAGGTATTGCAAACGGATTAGCCGGGTCTCCCCCTAATGCCTTGATGGTTCGCTCAAAGTCTGCACCGGCTGCACTCAAGGGTTGTCCATGAGTAGAGATTTGATTTTCAAACGAAGTGTTATCGGCGGTCAACGCCCCTTTCCCCATCACCGTATCACCAATGATCAGGGTAGGTTGTCCCTTCACGGCTTTCGCCTCGACAAGCGCTTCCCGTATCTCATCCACATCATTTCCATCAATCGTGATCACGTACCATCCCCACGCTTCGTACTTCGATGCCACGTCTTCGCTCGTGACCTCATCGGTGGTAGTGGAGAGCTGAATCGTGTTGGAATCGTAAAACATGATCAGGTTATCCAGTCCCAAGTGGCCGGCAATCCGTCCCACTCCCTGGGAAATCTCTTCCTGAATACCCCCGTCGGAGATAAAAGCGTAAATCGTTTGGTTCATCACGTCACCCAGGCGTGCCTGGAGAAACTTGGCAGCAATAGCCGCACCCGCGGCGAAAGCGTGGCCTTGCCCCAGCGGTCCGGATGTGTTCTCTACCCCCCGTTTCAGGTCAATCTCGGGATGACCTGCCGTGGGACTGCCCCACTGGCGGAAACTCTGTAACTCTTCCAAGGTGTAATTTCCATTCAAACAGAGTACGGAATATAACATGGGCGACATATGCCCCGGGTCAAGAAAGAAACGGTCCCTAGACTCCCAGGTCGGGTTATCCGGATCGTACTCCAAAAACTCGGTGTAAAGGACGTTGATAAAATCAGCGCCTCCCATGGCTCCGCCGGGATGACCCGATTTTGCTTTCTCCACCATTGATGCCGACAGGATTCGAATCGTATCAGCTGCTTTGTTCATTAACGCGTTGTCGTTCATATACGTTACAATAAAACGGTTATTATATTATAATTCAATCTATTTCGCATGAGGTTATAAATTTTCGTTCTTGCATATTTCTTACTTTCAATCTGAAGCACTTTTATATCTTCACAAAGATAACTTTTTTTTGCCACTTTGCCGATTCTTAGCGGATATGTTTGGCCTATTTTTTGATTTATCAGCCCGAAACGCTAATTTTACAGGCAGAGCAACTGAGCCGGGATTTACCTGCCACCACGAGAACCATCACGTACGGGGTAAAGGTGGTTCCTGTCTAGCGGGTGAACAAGCCTGCCAATTAACAACAAGCATCGCGATATGGGGTTAAGCCGCAACAAGATTAAACTGATTCGTTCGTTAAAGGAGAAAAAATTCCGTGACGAGCTCCAACTCTTCGTGGCCGAAGGGGATAAGCTGGTATCGGAGCTGCTGAAAAACAGCCGCTGCTATTTTTTGGCAGCTCTTCAAGAATGGGTGGACACCCACCCGGGTATACCGGTCGAGGAGGTCATCGTGGCCACGGAGACCGAATTGAACCGGGCCACGTTCTTAAAAACGCCACCCCCGGTAATCGCCCTCTTTCATCAGCCCGACCATGACGCTGCAGAGCTTGACCTTAAAAGTGGACTTAGCTTGGCCCTTGATGGTGTACAAGACCCGGGAAACGTGGGCACCATCGTGCGCATCGCCGATTGGTTCGGTATCGAACAGATCTTTTGCTCCAATGACACCGCCGACATCTATAACCCCAAAACGGTACAAGCCACCATGGGAGCCATCGCACGCGTGAAGGTAATATACACGGATATCGCACGCTTCTTGCAACAACACGATCAGTTACCCATCTACGGGACCTTTTTAGATGGCAACAACATCTACGAGGAGGAGCTTCCCGATGCGGGAATCATCGTGCTGGGAAGCGAAGGAAAAGGAATTAGCGAAGAGGTGGAAAAGAGGGTCAGCAGGCGCCTCTACATCCCCAGCTTCCCCCCTGGGAGAGCCACCTCCGAATCGTTGAACGTGGCAACTGCCGCCGCGATCATCTGCTCCGAGTTCCGACGCGGACAGGGGCAATAAATACGCGAAAACGGGTTCCGTTTGGTACTAAAAAAATCACGTATTAAATAATACGTGATTACCTAAAACAAATCTTATGAAGATGAAAACCTCTTTTCCAATGAACGAAACCGAGGCTCGGGTGGAAAACGGGACTCGAACCCGCGACCTTCGGAACCACAATCCGACGCTCTAACCAACTGAGCTATATCCACCGTGTTGATTTGCGAGCACAAAGGTACAATATTTTTTTCATATCGCGTTAAAATCGACCCACATTTTCGTCGAAAAAAAGCGAACAGGGCATTTTACCCTGATTTTCACCCGATCTATTGTAGAGGAAGTAGAGTTTTTTTAGTAAGTTTGTAAACCGTTGAAAAGAAAAGATAACGAGTAGGGTAAGCATGGGCAAACACCCTTTGTCCCTCACGTTTTACCATGTTTTTGATATTAACAGCCGAAACAGAATGAAGAGTAATAGAATAAAGCTATCGATACTGGGTATATCCTTCAGCCAAGTTCAAGCTGGGGCGTACGCGCTAATTTTCGCCGAGGAGAACGGTATCCGCCGTCTCCCCATCGTGATAGGGACTCCGGAGGCGCAATCCATCGCGATCGTCATGGAGGGTATTACGCCGCCCCGTCCCTTGTCGCACGACCTTATCTGCTCCATTTTTAAAGAGCTAGGGATTCAATTGCTTGAAGTGGTCATCCACAAGTTCGAGGATGGGGCTTTTTTTTCGGAACTGCTGCTCGAACAGAATGGGAAGGAGTACCGAATCGATTCCCGCACATCCGATGCCGTGGCGTTAGCTATCCGTACGCGTTCCCCAATTTACACCACGGCGGAAATTATGCGAAATATGGCGATCGTGTTCGATGAACGCTCCACAACGTCATCAAGCGAGCCATCAACCTCGAAGGAGAGCGGGGAGGAAGAGCTGTCTGAACTCCGTTTAGACACGCTGAAAAACCGCCTCGAAGCCGCAGTAAACGAAGAGGACTACGAGCTGGCAACCCGGTTACGGGACGAAATCAACCGTCGGGAAAACCGGTCGTGAGAAATATTAGGGGAACCCAAAAGCGAGGAAACGAATAACGTGTCTTCAAAGAGCCAAGAAGCCGAACGGGAAGATTCCAGGAAGAAGCAAAAGTAGTACAATTTTAGAACAGATGGCCGGAACCCTATTCTATTGCCCCAACATCCTTGAAAGCCCGGTACTACCCGAGGAGGAGTCGTACCACTGCGTAAAGGTTCTACGAACGCAAGAGGGGGAGATAATAAACGTCACTGATGGAAAGGGTTCCTTTTACCATTGCGAACTCGTTCAAGCACATCCCAAGCAATGTATCGTGGCCATCCGCCAACAATCTAAAGCAGTGTTGAACAGATCGTTCTCCCTCCACATCGCGTTTGCGCCCACCAAGCAGATGGATCGGAATGAATGGTTCCTAGAAAAAGGAACGGAGATAGGGATCGACCGGTTCACCCCCCTACTCTGCCGCTATTCCGAGCGGAAAGAGATAAAGGTCGAGCGACTTCGAAAAATCGTGGTTTCTGCCATGAAGCAATCAATGCAGGCTTACCTGCCCGAGGTAGAAACGATGGTTTCTTTTGAAGCGCTTGTAAAGCGGCCTTTTCAAGGGAGAAAGTTTATCGCGCATTGCCACGACCTCCCCAAGAAGGAGCTGGTACAGACCTACCGCAAGGGCGAGAATGCGCTGATACTGATCGGTCCCGAGGGCGATTTCAGTGAAAGGGAGGTTGAACGGGCTATCGAGCTAGGGTTTGAGCCGGTGAGTATCGGCGAGACCCGACTGCGTAGCGAAACCGCTGCTCTCGTTTCGATGCATACTATCCATGTGATTAATAACATATATTCGTTCAAAGAACAATGAAAAAAACAGACATCGCATTAACAATCGCCCTACTCCTGTTGATTTCGGGCTGCAAGAAAGGAACCGGGAAAAACGACCTCCCAAGGGTTGCCATCGCCGGTATCGCCATCGAATCCAGTACCTTCTCCCCGGCAGTAACGCACGAGGAGGCCTTCCGGGCACGCGTAGGGGACGATGTGTTCTCCTACTACCCGTTCTTTTCGCCCGACTCCGGCCTTATCGACCGGGCCGTGTGGCTCCCCACCCTCCGGGGACATGCCATGCCCGGCGGGATCGTCACCCGTGAAGCGTACGAGTCGCTCGTTACTAAAACGTTAGACATGCTAAAAGAGACACTCCCGCTGGATGGCCTCTTTTTCGACATCCACGGTGCGATGAGCGTGCAAGGATTGGACGACCCCGAGGGGGACTTTATCATCCGCGTACGTGAGGTGGTGGGAACCGACGTGTTGATCTCCACCTCGATGGATCTTCATGGCTGCGTTTCACCCCGGCTTGCACAGAACAGCGACCTGATTACCTGCTATCGGCTGGCTCCCCACGAGGATGCCCTCGAATCGAAAAAAAGGGCGGTAACCAACCTGTTACATAGGCTGGAGAGTGGTAAAGGGAAGCCGGCCTACAAGGCGTGGATCCCGGTACCCATTTTGTTACCCGGCGAAAAGACCAGCACCCGCGTGGAGCCCGGTAAGAGCCTGTACGCTCAAATCCCCTCGGTCTTGACCCCGGAGGATGACCGGGTAATCGACGCCGCCATCTGGATGTCTTACCCGTGGGCCGATGAGCCGCGTAACCACGGTGTGGTCATGGCGTACGGCGATGATCAAGAAGCGGTTGGTAAGGCCGCCGAGGCGTTGGCCAAATATTTTTGGGAGGTGCGAAAACAGTTCGAATTCGTGGCTCCCACCACCTACCTGGATGACGCTTTGAACCAAGCGTTGGCCAGCGACAAAAAGCCGTTTATCATCAGTGATATGGGGGATAACCCAACGGCCGGGGGCGCGGGAGACGTCACGTGGACCCTCCACGAGATCTTCAAGCGGCCCGAATTTCAACGCTCCGGTGGCAAGTCGTTGATATACGCCTCTATCCCGGGACCGGAAGTGGTAAAACAGGCCTTTGATGTGGGGGTAGGGGGACAGGTAGATGGGATGGTCGGCGCGGAAGTGGACGATCGTTCGGCACCGCCCTTCCGTTTACAAGGTGAAGTAACGGCCATCAAAGAGAGGGAGGGCAACAACGAGGCGGTCATTAAACGAGGCAACATACAGGTCATCGTGACGGAAAAAAGGAACGCGTTCCATTACGAGCGTCAGTTCACCGAGCTGGGGTTAAATCCACGTGAGGTCGACATCCTGATGGTTAAAATAGGGTACTTGACAGTCGAGTTGTACGATATAAGGGCCGACTGGGTGATGGCGCTCACCCCGGGTGGTGTAGATCAAGACCTCACCCGCATCCCCTATCAGCGGATCAACCGCCCCATGTTCCCACTCGATCCCGATATGGAGGATCCCGATTTAAGCGCCCGCTTCATCCCGCTATCGGACGAGATTAAACGGTAAAGAGAACAAGAGACAAACGGGTAGAAAAGCGTGACAGCATAACCGGGAAAGCATAACAAAGAGCTATGACAAAAAAAAAGCGTTACGAAAAGGTGATCGAATGGTTCCAGGCCAACGCCAAGTCGGCGGAGACAGAACTTAATTACACGAACAACTATCAGCTGCTGGTGGCTGTAATCCTCTCCGCACAGTGTACCGATAAACGGGTGAACCTGATTACCCCCGCCCTCTTTGAGGCGTTTCCCGAACCCGAGGTGATGGCTGCCGCCACGCCCGAAGCGGTTTACGAGTACATCAAGTCGTGCTCCTACCCCAACAACAAGGCGAAACACCTGGTCGGTATGGCCCAAAAACTGGTTACCGAGTTCAATGGCGAGGTGCCCTCCGATATCGACTCGCTACTCACCATCCCGGGGGTGGGACGCAAAACGGCCAACGTGATCCTGTCAGTCGCGTTCGATCTCCCTGCCATGCCGGTAGACACGCACGTCTTCCGGGTAGCCAACCGCCTTGGGCTTACCAACAACACCAAGACACCCCTCGAAACCGAAAGGGAGCTGGTAAAGCATATCCCGTCTGAGCTGCTCTCCAAGGCACACCACTGGCTTATCCTGCATGGCAGGTACACCTGCGTGGCACGCAAGCCCAAGTGCGAGAGCTGTGGGCTCGCCCCCTACTGCAAGTATCACGAGAAACATTTCGGGCTACGCGTTCTCCCTATTGAACAAGAGAAGCGCAGCCCGAAACAGTAATCCCAAGAGAATAGGATGAAGTCAACTACCTATTATCTACAAAGTCGACAAAAACCATAGCGGAAAAAGAAATTTACCGTTTGAGACTTACTTAATAGTGATAAAACCGCTATTTAACAATTTACTGTAAAGGATCTCTGATTCGGAATGCCCCGCGAATGCCTTACTACCCGGTTTATTCATTAATCCCATGTACTGGTATATAAATATTTTCTCCACGTAGGGAGAGACCGCCTCCAATTGCAACATTACCCGCTCGGCAGGTGCGGGTAACAATGCGCTTCGGTACACTTGGCCTTCGAAACAAAACACCTCCACGTCAGCCCATAATCTTGATTTAGCCACCTTTTTATGCAGCTTGTAGAGGCGTTCGAAAAACAGTGCGCTCTCTTCCACATTGCTCTTCTCTACACCAACTTCATCTTGATACGCGATGTAATCCACCTCAAGCCGCTCCAGTTGAGACAGGTATTTATCATCTGCCTGCACGTTTCTCGTGCCGTAAGGGGCTATCAATATTTTCGCGTCGGGCGTCACTTTTGCCGCCTCGCGGGAACCTCTATTCACGTAATCGATGTAGAAATCTTGAAAGTGTCCCGATATCCCGGTTTCATTCGGGAAGTACCACCCGTAGAAACTTTCGTGGTGGGCATACTTCTCCGCAACCTCATTCATGACAGTTGACCGCAATTTATCTGCCGAGGGGTTCGTCATTACATCGTAACTGTTCCTCCAATTCCCCAAATAACCGTTGCTGACGAAAAACTTCACGCCGTACTTGTCCGCGGCACTCAACACCGCCTCCAATGGATCTTCACACCCCATCTCGTTTTGGGGCATCAACGAAGAGGGATAGAAAGTTTTATCGTCAATAGCTACACTCAGCAATACAAGGTAATTTATCCCGGTATCGGCTATCTCCTTTACTTTCGCGTCCCACTGTTCGGCCGAAAAAGCCTTCAATGTTTCATCCCAATATTTGCCTTCGGCAGGGTTATGATGCCGGAATTCGAACCATGAACCCTCTATCGGTTTTATCTTTGGGTTATTTCTTATTGCTGCTTGAATCCCCCGTGTCAAACTGTTCACGAGAAAAACAGAGCTTAACGATCGAATAAAACTTCGTCTATTCATTAAACCTCTGTTATTTCATTGCCATACCGTAGCACCCATTTCACTTCCACGTTGATCAATGGGCAGGGCTTTTTCATCAGTTTTGCACCGTGAACTTGTAGATGCAACGGCTGGTATACTTCTCACCCGGTTTAAGGTAAGGGGAGGGCCAGTCGGCCTTGTTCGGCGAGTCCGGGTATTTTTGCGTTTCCAGGCAAATGGCCGTACGCTTATTGTATACTGCCCCGTTCTTACCGGTCATAGTTCCATTCAAGAAATTCCCCGTGTAAACTTGCATTCCCGGCTCAACCGTGTACACCTCGAGCTGTATGCCGGTAGTTGGCGAGTAGACCGTGGCAACCAGTTGCGAGATATCTCCACCGGTATTCAACACCCAGTTATGGTCATACCCGTCGCCATTCTTCAGCTGTTCGTACTCGTACTGATTAATCCGCTCTCCCACGGCGGTGGCCGTTCTAAAGTCCATGGGTGTACCTTCAACCGGCAGGATCTCTCCAGTTGTCATAAAGGTGTCGTCCACAGGGGTGAACTGATCCGCGTTGATCATTAACAGGTGATCAAGGATAGTATTATTAGCATCGCCCGAAAGGTTGAAATAGGAGTGGTTTGTCAAGTTCACCACCGTCTCTTTATCTGTTTCCGCCTCATACTGTATATCGATCGCGTTATCGTCCGTAAGTGTTATGGTCACCTTCACGTTCAGGGTACCGGGGAAACCGGCTTCACCATCGGGCGACACGTAGGTAAAGGCTGCCGACTGATCGCTTAGCTGCTCAGCATTAAACACCTGCTTATCGTAACCCTCCGGACCACCGTGTAACGTATGACCGTTATTGTTTTGCGGTAATTGATACTCCACCCCGTCAACGGTTATTTTTCCATTCGCGATCCGGTTGCCGTAACGACCGATGGTGGCACCTAAATTGTTATCGTTATTCACGTAGTCATCGATACTCTCGAATCCCAATACCACATCTTGCCAATTGCCCTCCCTATCGGGTACCATCACGGAAACGATCCGTGTCCCGTAGTTCGTCAAGGTCACTTCTATCCCATTCGCGTTCTTTAATACGTACAAGTCGGTGGAATCACCGTTCACCACCGATTGGAAATGGCTCCTCTTTAATCCAGAGAGCGTGATCGCCTCTTCAGATGAACCTTGCTTATTCGCACACGCGGCCATGGCAATAGTCACCACGAGCCCAATTAACTGTTTAACTTTCATCATATTGTTTTCTTCTTTTAGTTAATCAAACAGATGTACGCTAAAATCAATGATAAGATCAGTCGTTCAAGATGTTGCATATCTCCTGGTTCACTTTGTGAACACGTTGTTCGTCCAGTTTCACCAGTTTCCTATCGTACGTGAGTAATCCATTCACCTCGATCTCCACGTCGGTAGTCTGCGTGTAGACCGCTGCTGAGAAACCCTGCTTGATCAGTTGTTTCAACTGCTCCGCGTACTTCACGTACTCGTCCGTCACCTCTTGCTCACTGTTGAATTGCACGTAGCCCCAGTTCCGATCCGGCTCCCAGAGATGCTCTTTATTAGCCCAACCGATTCCGCCGTACTCGCCAAGCACCGTGGCCCGTTGCCCATCGTAAAGGTAGAGTTGCGGTGCCGGGTATTGATGCAGGTCGAGTATATCCCCTACCGGGTAGTGGTTACCACCGCTGGCGGGGTTAACCAGGCGTGAAGGATCATACTGCTTGGTCCAGGCAGCGATTTCCTCAGTTTTAAATTGCCCCCACGCCTCGTTAAAGGGTACCCATACGCCCACCGATGGGTAGGAGTAAAGGTAATCAATGAGTTCTTTCCACTCCTTGCGGTAGTTAGCTTCCGATTCTGGAGAACGCATCCTCTCCCTCCCATTGAAATATTGCCTCATCTGCCATTCGGGGTTCTTATCACCGCTGGGCATATCTTGCCATACGATAATCCCATGGCGATCACAATGGGTGTACCAGCGAGCCGGTTCCACTTTCACGTGCTTACGAATCATATTGAAGCCCAAATCCTTAGTCTTAATCACGTCGTACTCCAGTGCCTCATCACACGGAGCAGTATACAGGCCATCCGGCCACCACCCTTGATCGAGTGGCCCAAAATGGAACAGATCTTTATTGTTCAGTTGCAGGCGCACGATCCCTTTATCGTCGCGTTTCATGGAAAATTTCCTCATCGCGGCGTAGCTTTCCACCTTATCAAGCTGCTTGCTGCCGTCCCACAGGACAACCTCCAGGTCATAAAGGTGCGGGGAATCGGGTGACCAGAGTTTCACGTTTTCTGGCATGGGAACCTCTACCGGCAGGTTATTGATGGACTGCCCGGTTGCCACCACGTTGGCTCCCTCTTTCACTTTCACCTCTACCCGACCGGTGAGCGTGCACCGATTGGTTAATGCTTCCACCATGAGGATGTTCTTGTCGATATCGGGAGTTATCCTTAAGTTTTCGATGTAGGTTTCGGGGACCGGTTCCAGCCAAACCGTTTGCCAGATACCGGTAACAGGCGTGTACCAAATACCTTGTGGCTTGTTCACCTGTTTGCCTCGCGGCTGATACCCGTCGTCCGTGGGATCCCATACCTTTACCTCCAACGTGTTGCTCCCGCTAGAAAGGGCAGGCGTGATATCGAAAGAGAAGGGAGTATATCCGCCGGTATGTTGCCCCACTTTCACGCCATTCACCCAGATATCGGCTTCCCAATCCACCGCTCCGAAATGGAGCAGCACCTTGCTGTTTTTCCATTTAGCAGGCACCGTAAATTCCCGTTGATACCACAGCTCGTTCTCCTTGCCCACTCGTTTCTGTACACCTGAAAGGCTCGATTCAACGGCGAATGGAACCAGGATATCCCCCGTAAAATTGATCGGTTTCTGTTTTCCTACCGGTTGAATGGCGTACTTCCAAAGACCGTTCAGGTTCAGCCAATCACCTCTCTCCATGATGGGTCTCGGGTATTCCGACCACACGTTATTCACATCAATTTCCGAGGCCCACTTGGTTTTAAGCTTGTCTCCCGCAGGTTGCCATTGAGCCTGCAACGAGACGCAAGCCGTTAAAAACAAAACTAGGATTACATTTTTCCTCATATAAATTGTATTTAGCGTTAATGTGCATTATTGATTTCAATCAAGGTATCATTATCGAGGGTCTCCCATTTTCCCAGAAAACTTCTTTCTGGGAAATGTACCAACTTTTCCCTTTGTCGTTATTCCCTTGAAAAAAGAGGTAAGTCCTGCCATCGGAGTCGGTGAAAATATGGGGATGTCCCGATTCACTCTCGTTCCATTCACCCGGTTTCCCGTTTGGCAGGAAGGGCTCGTCAAACAACCTCTTCCAGGTGAGGCCATCATTGCTGACAGCCACGCCCACTTGTTGCGGCCAGTTATTATACGCACCCGCGTAAAACATGTACATCACGTTATTTTGAATGGTTATGGAAGCTCCTTCAATGCACTCGCCTTCCCAGTCCAACTCAGGAAAAAGGATGGAAGCGTTTACCGGCTCTGACCAATCCTGTCGGCTAAAATCAGTATCGATAGGCGCGACAGCAACTCCCAGCATCTGTATTTTGTAATTGGGGTCACGGGTAGCATAGTAGAGATAATAGCGCCCATTGAACTCGCACACCTCAGCATCTATGGCCCGCCCGCAATTCCAACTTCCCGTGGGTCTAAAGATCGGATTGGTTGGATTTCGCTCAAAACGAATTCCGTCTTCAGAAAAAGCGTGGCAAATGGCATCATTCTGCCTGTTACCGTACGTTTGGTAAAAAAGGTGTACTTTGTTGTTTCTCACCAATGCACCAGGGGCACACAGGCCATTTTTCTCATACACCGCATCGGCTTCAGGTACAATTTCTCCCACCTTCTCCCACGTTATCAAATCATGACTTTCGGCAATCCCAATGTTCCAGCCGGAATGTTCATCGCCCTTCATGGGAGGAATGGAAAAATACATTAGGTAACGTCCTTGGAAATACACCACATGCGGATCTTTCGAAAAAGGGACACCCATGCGTGAGGTATCGCCGAACATCATCGTTTTTTTGTTTTCTAACAGCTGATCCTCGTTACAGGCAGAAACATACTGTTTACTTTCTCCATTTGCATTCAAGCAAAAGAGGAGCAAACACAGGGCTAACAAACTCATATTGGACTTTATGTGTAACATTATAACACTATACAACTCCTACAACTCCTTGTCTAAGGCTTCCACCTTACGAATGATGAGTTGAAGTTCGGACTTTAGCTTCTCCATCTTCTGGTTCATATCGTCCAATAGATGGTTTCCCTTCTTAGAGGAGACGGAGAGGAAACCGATATTATTCTCGTAAGTCTGCAGTTCATTTTTTAAGCGCTCGTATTGCCGCGTCAATTTCTCCCGTTCGCGGTATAGCTGATGCTGTGCGTTTCCACCTTTCGCCATATCGGAGATATTGGTCTTAAAGGTCTCCAACTTCCTATCCTCTTTATCGATATTCAGCCGATCAAACTGCGCATCTGTGGCATCTTGAAATTCCAGGTAAGCCCGGTCCTTCATCTTGTAGGGAACGTGACCAATAGCGTGCCACTGGTTCATGAGTTCACGCAGTTCCGCGAGTGCATCATCAAGACTTAAAGAGTGATCTAACTGGATTATAGACTGTACGATCGCCTTCTTCGCCTCCAGATTTTGCGCCTCTTCGGCGTAACGCGAAGAGGTGTGCATTTTTTTCTGCTCAAAGAAATAGTCACAAGCGGTAATAAAACGCTTCCAGATACTATCCACGTGCTTTCTGGGGACGATACCGATGGTTTTCCACTCTTTCTGGATATCGATCATTGCCCTCGTGGTATTTTTCCAGTCGGTGCTATCTTTAAGTTCTTCTGCCCGCTCGCAAAGCGCGATTTTTTTCTTCAGGTTCTCCTCCATTTCACCGCGAAGCGAGCGGTAAAACTCGTTCTTCAGCCGGAAAAAGAAATCACACGCGGCACGGTATCTCCGGTATATCTTGGTATTATGTTTCCTTGGAACATACCCGATCTGTCGCCATTGCGACTGTATTTCAAGCACCTCCTTAACCTTCTTGTTCCAATCTCTTATTGTCTTGAGCTGGGTATAATCAATCGCTTCCAGCTTTTCGCATAAGTCGGTCTTAAGTTCCAGGTTCTTCTCCTCCTGCTCCTTTAACGTTTCAAAGTGAGCCTGGTATTTCTTATTGATAAGGGTCGATGCCTCCTTGAATCGGTTCCAGATAGCTTCCCTATCCTTGCGTGAAACAGGGCCGATCTCCCTCCACTCTTGATGCAGATTTTGTAGTTGATGGAACGCGGAAACGACGTCCGGTTCACTATCTAGCCGCTCAGCCGCCTCGCAGAGCGCGGTTTTCATCTCCAGGTTTTTCTTGAAATCGTACTCCCTAAACTCGTTGTTGATACGCACCAAATCGTAAAATTTCTCCACGTAACGCTGGTACGATTTCCATAGTTCGTTCACACGGGCCTGGGGAATGAGTTTAATCTCGTTCCACTCCTGTTGCAAGGCCCTGAACTCCTGATAGGTTTTATTGAAATCCTCCTGACCCTGTGACTCGGTCAACGCTTTCACCTGCTCTATGATGGCCAGCTTGCGGGCCACATTTTTCTCTTTTTCAGCCTCCTCTTTCGCGGCTAGCTCTGCGCGTTTCTCTTTGATTTTCTGAAGTAGCTCCTTACCCTCAACGTACACTTCCGGCTCGCTCGCCACGAAATCAATCTCCTCGCCCCCTTCCGATAGGAAGTGTTGCTTCTGCTTTTCAATTTCGTTTCTCAGGGAACGGTAAAAATGGCTCTTGCTCTCCTCTACATCCTTCCGTTTAAGTTTTTCAGAAGCGTGCAGATCCCGTAACCGTTGTACAATCTCTTCGATCGGGGGCAGCGTCACGGCGGCATCCTCATCACCATCAGCCTCTTCACCCTCTGCATCATCATCTTCTTCCTCGTCATCCTCCTCCTCTTCTTCTACTGCATCCTCAAGATCGTACTCTATAAATTCTTCTGGTTCTACTTCTGGTTCTGGTTCTGCTTCTGCTTCTGCTTCTGCTTCTGCTTCTGCTTCTGCTTCAACCTCTGTTACAACCTCAACATCTTTATCAGCAACTGGAGCGGCTTCCGATTCCGATTCAGCGGCGCATTTTTCAACAGCAACGTCATCTTCCGCGTCTATAGGAGTTTCGGGTGTTACGGTGATTTCAGGAGTTTGCGTAACTTTTACTGCCTCAGGGACTTCAGGGGTTTCAGGAGTTTCAGAAGTTTCAAGAGTTTCAGGGGTTTCAGGGGTTTCAGGAGTTTCAGGGGTTTCAGGAGTTTGCGAAACTTTTACTGCCTCAGGGGTTTCAGGGGTTTCAAGGATTTCCTGAGCCTCTAGCATCTCAAGGGCTCCCGAACCTTCCGGAACCTGCGGAGTCTCTTGAACCTCTGATGCCTCAGAGATCATCGAAGTTTCCGGTGTTTCCGTGGCATCCAAAGTTTCTGAAACCTGAGGCTCTTCCGAGGCAACTGTATCCTGTTCGTTAGCCAGCGCATCGAGCGGCGGTTGCAGCGTGTTATCAGTAAATTCTTCGTTAACAGGCAGTTTCTCCTTTTCTGGCTTGTGCATAGTATCCATCCGTTCTCCTTCTTTAGTTGGGCTTTGCGCCCAAAACATCACGTTTCAAATTACCTTTTTTTGAGAGAAAATTGTATATTTCAACACCCATTCCCTCATGCATCTTACAAATTAACGCAATTTTTTTGTTAATTCATACGAATAGCCCGTTTTTTTTCGGCAATTCACTGCACGCGGCAACGCAACGGGAAGGTTACCCGTTACTTCTCCCTGAAAAACAGGTTAATGGGGGTTCCAGTAAGGTTCCAATGTTCACGCATACGGTTCTCCACGAACCGCCGATAGGGCTCTTTAACCCATTTCGGCAAGTTGCAGAAAAAGACGAAAGAGGGTACGCTGGTATTATGCAACTGCGTGATATACTTTATTTTCACGTATTTCCCCTTGATGGCAGGGGGAGGCTTCCGCTCGATAATAGGCAGCATCACCTCATTTAGCTCACTCGTGGGAATCTTTCTTTTTTTATTTAGATACACCTCCCTGGCCGTATCCATCACTTTAAATATTCGCTGCTTCGTGAGTGCCGACCCAAAGATAATGGGGAAGTCGGTAAAGGGTGCGAATCGCTCATGGATAGCATTTTCAAACGTTTTGATCACTTTTTGGTCCTTCTCTTCCACCGTGTCCCACTTGTTGACGAAGACCACCAATCCTTTTCGGTTCTTCTGTATCAAGGAGAAGATATTCAGGTCCTGGCTCTCGATACCCCGCGTGGCATCGATAAGGAGGATACAGACATCGGCGTTCTCGATCATGCGGATCGACCGTATGACCGAAAAATATTCCAGGTCCTCCGTCACCTTGCCCCTCTTGCGGATCCCGGCCGTGTCGATCAGGTAAAAATCCATCCCGAACTTGTTGTAACGGGTGTGAATGGAGTCTCGTGTTGTACCCGCGATATCGGTGACGATGCTTCGCTCCTCCCCTATAAGCGCATTAATGATGGACGATTTCCCGGCGTTGGGCCGTCCCACGACGGCAAACTTTGGGATATCCTCCCATTCGGCTTCACCCCTCTCTCTCGTGAATAGGGTGAGCAAGTGGTCCAGCAGGTCGCCCGTCCCAGAACCGTTAATGGATGAAACGCTATACGGGTCACCTAACCCAAACGAATAAAACTCGGCCGACTGGTATGCTAAATCGAAGTTATCAGCCTTGTTAGCCACGATGATGACCGGTTTCCCCGATTCACGGAGCATCTGTGCCACGCTCACGTCAAGGTCGGTTACCCCGAGCAGCACGTCTACCACGAACAAGATAACGTCCGCCTCTTCGATCGCGATTTCCACCTGCTTGTTAATCTCGTCCTCCAGCAGATCGTCTGAGTTGACCACCCATCCACCGGTATCCACCAACGAAAACTCCTGCCCGTTCCACAATACTTTGCCGTACTGGCGGTCACGCGTGGTACCGGCGGTCTCCGTCACGATGGCTTGACGGCTTTTCGTCAAGCGGTTAAACAGGGTCGATTTACCCACGTTGGGGCGCCCCACTATAGCTACCAAATTATGCATACCTTATTCACCTTTCATTCACTGCACTTTATCGTCTTCCTCCTCCCTGCCATCTTCTCACCCACCGTAAAACCTTTGACGAGCATGAGTGCTATATTCCCTCACACCGTTAATCAAGCTTGTAACCAAATGCTTTCAGCATGGTATCCCGGTTACGCCAATCTTTCTCCACCTTCACGTGCAGTTGCAGGAACACCTTCTTCTCCAGGAAGCGTTCAAGCTCTTTCCGTGCCAGCGTACCCAGTCTCTTCAACGCAGCCCCTTTGTGACCGATAACGATGCCTTTCTGCGACTCCCTCTCCACCAAAATTGTAGCCCTTATGCGGATAATTTTGCTCTCCTCCTTGTACTCCTCAACCACAGTCTCGATGGCGTAGGGTACCTCCTTTTGGTAGGTAAGCAGTGCTTTTTCGCGGATGATCTCAGTCACGAAAAAGCGCATCGGCTTATCGGTCAGTGCATCCTTCTCGAAGTAGGGAGGCGATTCCGGCAGCAGCTCCAGGACCCGCTCTTGGACCCTGTCGACGTTAAAGTCGTTCAATGCCGACATCGGGTAAATCTCCGCTTTGGGCAGCCGTTCCCTCCAACTCATGACCAACTCCTCCAACCTCTCCTGGTCAGTTAGGTCGATCTTATTTATCAGCAGCAGTACCGGCAGTTCCAGCTGTTGCACCTTTTCCAGGAACTCGTCGTTTTTATCCACCTTCTCCACCACGTCGGTAACGTAGAGCAGTACATCGGCATCGCCCAGTGCTGAAAGCGAGAACTTGAGCATGGACTCCTGCAGCTTGTAATTGGGACGCAGCACACCGGGGGTATCAGAATAAACCACCTGATATTCCGGCCTGTTCACGATGCCAATAATTCGATGGCGGGTAGTTTGCGCTTTCGCGGTGATGATGGATAGTCGCTCGCCGACCAGCCGATTCATCAACGTTGATTTTCCCACGTTGGGATTACCAACGATATTCACGAAACCGGAACGATGCCCCTTCGGTTGCATTACTTCACACGGTTTTCACCATCATACCCCCACTTGAGGTAAACGCTACCCCACGAGAAACCGGCACCGAAGGCGGTCAAGATAACGTTGTCGCCCTTCCGCAACTTTGGCTCCCACTCCCACAGGCAAACGGGTATGGTGGCAGCACTGGTGTTACCGTACTTCTCGATGTTTATCATCACCTTCTCTCGTGGCAAACCCGTGCGTTGAATCGTGGCATCGATGATTCGCATGTTGGCCTGATGAGGCACCAGCCAGTCCACATCCTTTGGCATCAGGTTATTTCGGTTCATGATGCTAAGCGACACCTCTGCCATCCGAGACACAGCGTGCCTAAACACCACCTGCCCATCTTGTTGAACCGTATGCTCCGACCTTTCCACGGTTTCCCTGCTAGGCGGGTACTTACTCCCGCCAGCTTTCATCTGCAAAGGTTCGTAACCAATCCCATCGGAATGGAGCTCCACGTCTAAGATACCCATCTCCTCCTCGGTCGGTTCAATCATCACCGCCCCCACGGCATCGCCGAACAGGGGACAGGTTGTACGATCTTTATAGTTCGTTATAGACGACATCTTGTCGCCGGCAAGCAGGATGATTTTCTTGTACTTACCGGTCTTTATAAAGCCGTTACACACCTCCAGCCCGAAGACGAAACCCGAGCAAGCGGCTTCCATATCGAAGCAGAAAGCGTTCTTTATCCCGCAGTTTTCCGCGACCATGGAGGCCGCGGAAGGGAACGGGTGGTCTGGTGTAGTCGTGGCAAAGACCACCGCGTCCACCTCTTCCGGGCGCGTATTCGTTTTCACCAGTAACTCATTCACTGCTTGGGTTCCCAATACCGAAACACCCTGCCCCTCGCCTTTTAATATACGCCTCTCTTTTATCCCAACACGGGTCACGATCCACTCATCAGAAGTATCCACCATGGTCGCAAGCTCCTCGTTGGTGAGGATATAATCGGGCAAGCCGGCCGTGATTCCCGTAATCAGGCCATTTAACTGTATCATTTATCAAATTCGTTAATCGTTAGAAAAAACCCTGAAAAAACAAGCAGGTTATTTCAGTGTCTTTTATTCAGCGAGATCGTTAAACAGGGTTACGCCGTCGCATCTTTGTCGATTGCCAACTTACCCCTGTAATAACCACATTCACCGCATACCGTGTGGTAAATATGCCATGCGCCACAGTTAGCGCAAACCGCCAAAGTGGGCACTTTGGCATGATCGTGCGATCTCCTTTTTCTCTTCCTGGCAGCCGACTGCCTTCTTTTTGGATGTGCCATTTCTATATTAATTTTATATTTACTTGATCAATCATCTTCCAACTGTAACCCTTGAAGGGCATCCCAACGCGGATCATGCGACTGATGATCCTCCTCGGGAAACTCCTCTTCGTCCCCGGCAACACCTTCGTCATCAACATCATCCTCGTCATCATAGAGGTTGACCGCCCGATGCTTCCTGAGCTTAGAGGAGACTACCCGGTTGCATTCCCCCGGGGGGTGAACGTGCTTAATGGGGATGGCCAGGGCAATGAACTCGTACAGAAACCAAGCAATGTTAATCTCGCCATCCGTCTCGGGGATGATCACGATCTCGTCACTCTCCTCGGAGTACGCTTTCCCAAACTTAACGATAAGCCGGTCGTGCGTGTTCACCGCTTGATTCATATCGTCCAAGCACCGTGTACAAGGGATTTGCACCGTCCCGTTCAGATCGAAATCCATCTCGAACGCGGTTGATGTTCGGTTCACTAAAACCGTCACTGCCACGTTCCCTCTCTTAACCTCCTCACCATCAATAGCGATGAAGAACTTTTCATCCAGGGTATACTCGAAGGTATGGAACCCCTCGGACAAGCTTATCAGGGGAATATTGTACAAGCTGAACTTTGCCACTTTTTCCTCAAAAATAAAGCGACGCGAAGATAGCTATTTTTTCTTTACTTCACCCGTTTTGGGGCAAAATATCGCGTTAACCGGTTACTTCGACACGAGCTTCCTCGAGGTGCAACCCGTATGTACGGTAATTACAATCCTATTCAAGTTGGTCGGTTACTTCCCCGCGGCTTCCTTCACGATGCGCTGCATCTCCTGGAAATTCTCCTCCAAGCTAAGCAACAATTTAAACTGCGCACGGGTCCGCACGAGGTTATGCTCGGGGTATGCAATCTTGTAATAGGTGTCACCGTCAATGTAATCGGTAAAGAAGCGGACAGTCTGCATGTAGGTGAGCAATTTCGCGCCAAAGGCCAGGTTCTCCACCTCCACCCCCGTCAAGAACGAAGCCGCTTTTTCCAAGTACCCTTTAGCGTAAGCCTCGAAGATGGCGAGATCAACCCCCACGTTATCGAGATTCTTATCGTCCTCCGCACCGGTATTGGCTCCCGTGCGAATGAAATCCCCGAAGTCGGACAGCACGTAGCCCGGCATCACCGTATCGAGGTCCACCACGCAAAGCACCCTATCCTCATTATCAAACAGGATGTTGTTCACCTTGGTATCACAATGATTGATACGCTTCGGGAGCTTCCCTTCACGATGCAACCTTTCCGCTTTGCACATCTCTTCGGCCCGATCCTCTATCTCCTTCACCAGGTTGGCCACCTCTTCATCTTTCATTCGCCCCGCCTTATCCGCTTTTACCGATTCCCGGAACGTTTTCAGGCGCGTCTCCATGTTATGAAAATCGGGAATGGTTTCGAACAGCGGCTCTCCCGGCAGGTCGGCAAGCATACTTTGGAAGTCGCCAAAGGCTATCCCTCCCCTGTAAGCCAGCTCCGGGTTTATCTCGTCGTAACTCTTGCTATCCGTGATGAAATGCATCATCCGCCAGTAGTTTCCCGCTTCATCCTTGTGGAACAACGCCCCTTCATGCGTGGACAGTAACGTAAGCACCTTTCGGTCAATATCGGTTACGCCTTGTTCCTGCAGCTTCCCCCGTATATGGGAGGTCACCCGATGAATGTTATTCTGGAGCTCGGGTACATTTTTAAAAATGTGGTGATTAACGCGTTGCAGCACATATGGATTCTCACCGGCAACCACCTTGAACGAATCGTTGATATGACCTTTTCCAAGGGGTTTCACCTCAACACGGTCATCTCGGTCAACGAATTGAAAAACGATCTCTTTCAGTCGGTTTGTTTCTTCCATTCTCTATCTGTTTTAGGTATTGTTATTCCAGTTCTAGCAAGCCGAAGAACTCGGGGACGTGAAAATTCGGCTTCGGCAAGTCAATGGGGTTCCAGCTTAAATAGTGGGGTTCTGGGGTTTCATCGCCACACTTGTAAAAATTGGCACGTATTCGCTGCCCGGCAAGCGATTCATAATCAGCAAATCCCAACGCTTGCTTCGGTATCTCGAGGTACATCGACCAATCGGTCACCTGCTCATCCCCCTCGTACCGGTGTACTACGGTTCCATGTCGGAAGACGGCCTGCGTCTGATCGTTCTGCGACACCCCTTGCCCCTTTGCCTTTTGCTGATGCGCAAGTAACACCCCCAGCACGTTGCACTCGAAGTTACGGTAGCCGTTCTCACCCTCTCGTTGCATGAAGAACTCCACGCAACTATCTTCCCACACCGAGCCGAAATCACGGGTGTTGACGGCACGAAGCTTTTCACCGGTCACCGTGTAATAGAGGTAAAGCCGGTTCCCGTCGTGTGCTACCCTAACATTAACGGACAGGAACTTGGGAAAACTCTCCTTCCAGTTCACCTGATCGATATCGGCTACTACACCGGCCTCTAAAATCAATTTTATCCGATCGAATGTCGTCTCGTAACAAGAGATGTTCTGATGGGGTACCTGTAATGTTTTCATTTTAACCTTTCCTTTCTTATCCAATTCGGATTGTAATTCATAAATTGCTTAATGAGCATGTTTTACTGAAGCACACAAAGGTATTCATTTTAGAGAAAACGGGCAAATTAAAATGGGTAGGTGAATAAAAAAAGCCGTCTCGTTTTTTGAGACGGCCTTTCTCCTTTCGTTGTTTGACGTGGATTTACTTCGCCATGTTTGTTTCAAGCGTTACATGCCTTAGTTCATGTCGTACGATCGCCATGATCACGGTAACAAATTGAAACATTTGTCTTATTATTTACTTTCGTGGCTAAAATAAAAGCCATTGGCAAGTTGAGGTGTTCCATTATATTCACCCCTTGTTGCAATGACAGTGATTATGTCACCAACTTTAATTCCTTTGGCGTTAATCAAACCTTTTCTAGCGTCTCCGGTAGCACCGTAGCCTGGATAACAACCATACATCAAAATCTCGCTATCGCCCTCTTTCAAAACGATATTGCCGTAAACATCATTTTGAATATCTTTAATGGAGGCGGTTATCATGAAATAGACATTCTTGTCCACGGGTTTTGCCAACACTTCGGCAATGGTAACCGCGGTCACGGCTTTCACCTCCTCCAGCACGGCACCACTCATTTGTGGGTTACCATTATACTCGGCACGTTTACCAACGAGAGTTATAATATCGCCCACCTTCAAAGAATTTTCCGTGTAATCTTGAATTTTGTACACGTAGGTTTCCCCGGAAAAGTCTCGTAGGTATAAACGACCGTCGTTGTTATTGTCGATTTTAGTAACTGCTCCCGACAAACGATACCGTGTGTCACCTACTGGAGTTTCCAAGAACTCCGCTATACTTAGTGATTCAATATCTCCACTTTCGTGACTGAGATAAAAGCCATTGGCTAGTTGAGGCGTTCCACCATATTCACCCCTTGTCGCAATGACCGTGATATTGTCACCCGCTTTAATCCCTTTGGCGTTAATCAACCCTTTTCTATCATCACCGGTAGCACCATAACCTGGATGACAACCATACATCAAAATCTCACTATCGCCTTCTTTCAAAACGATATTGCCGTAAACATCATTTTGAATCTCTTTAATTGAGGCGGTTATCATGAAATAGACATTCTTATCCACGGGTTTTGCCAACACTTCGGCAATGGTGGCCGTGGTCACGGATTTAACCTCTTCCAGCACGGCCCCGCTCATTTGCGGGTTACCATTATACTCGGCTCGTTTTCCTACAAGCGTGATGATATCACCCACTTTCAAAGAATTTGCCGTATAGCCTTGAATTTTATACACGTAGGTTTCTCCGGAAAAGTCTCGCAAGTATAAACGACCATCGTTGTTATTATCGATTTTAGTAACCGCTCCCGACAAACGATACTGAGTACTGCCTACCGAAGCTGCCAGGAATTCCGCCACGGTAGCTTTCACGATAGCACCTTTTTGGGTAAGCACCGTTTCCGTGGAGTACTTCTTCGACCCCTTGACGGTATGGAACGAAAGGGTAGTTTCACGGTCACCACCTTCGTTGGCCGTCGCGATAAATTTCACCACCACGTTCTGCCCCTGCGATTGAATGGAGGAGATGGCCAACCACGACTTGGCATCCTCCGGGATATCTACCGATACCCCTTCACCCTTGCAGGTTAGATAAGCCGTGAACTCGCCCCCCACCGCGGGAAGCACCTCGTTTGCCACGGAGTCCACTTTCACCTCCGACTTGTTGATCTTCACCACCGTTACGTTCACCATTTGCGGATTCCCCTTGTAAGAAGACTTCGGTCCCTCTATAGTTACCTCATCCCCCACTTCCAGTCCCAGGCTCAGGAAGTTTTTCTCCGCACCTTTTTTATCGAGGGTACCATAGATGTACACCTCTCCTGTCTCATCGGTCAGGTACCAGTTACCATATAGCGTGTTTACTATTTTCGTACAGACGCCCGTAACGCGGAAGAACTTCCCGTCAGGAGCGGCATTCACTTGCGCCGCCGTGGCTGTTTCCACCTCTATCTTACCTTGTATTACGTTTATTCGCTGCGTCTTGCCGCCGCTGCGAATCAGAACCTCCGCGGAACGACCATTGCCCTTCTGTGCGGAAAAGGTAATTTGGCTCTCGCCGGCACTTCCCGAAGTGGAAGAGAGGGTCAACCATTCAACCGGGTCTTTATCGGTAGTCACCTTTTCTGCCGTCCAGCTATCCTTAGCCGTTACGGTGATGGAGGTGGAACCGCCATCCTCCGAAATAGCCACGTAGGACGACGACACTTGTATCTCGTCAAGCAGCGTTACTACCGGTTCATCGGCGCAGCTCACCGCCAGGGCGAGCGTCGCGACGAAGAGTGGAAATAGATATTTTAATTTCATACGATAGTTTGATTTTTATTATTTAAGGTGTATACACCTCGTGATCATTTAGTTAAAAATATACTTGATACCGATGGACGCGTACCAACATTGACCCAGCGAGTAGCTCGGGGTGAACGTTTCGGTATCGCCATGGATGGAAGCGGGCGTGGAGTACGTGGCCACACCATCGGTATCCACCCCTTCGTACCGGATGATACGGGCCTCGGAGCCGATAGCCGGATTCAGGTACTTGGCTACCCCCCATTTGGAGTTGAACAGGTTCATCACGTTTTTCACGTCTAAGCTAAATTGCAGCGTATGCTTGGTGTTAGCCACGTTCAGCACGAAGTCATGCTTGTAGCTGAAGTCAATCCGATGCACCCAGGGAGAGTATACACTGTAGGGCTCTGCATACTTGCCTTGCCGGTTTTTCAAGTAATCGTTCGCGTGCACGTAATCCATGAAGCGGGTTTTATCGTCTTCCGACACGAAACGGAACTGCCTGGTGGCCACCTCCTCGTCGGTAGGCACGTAAACGGCGTCGTAGTTATACCCGTCGCCATTGATATCGTTCACCGTCATGAAAGAGTAGTTGGCCCCGCCGCGCCATGCCTCGTATATCAGGCTGTAGTGATTACCGCCCTTATCGTGCGCCGTAAGCGAGGCAACCAACCGGTCGGGCGTGTTGTATTGCGAGTTGTGCAGCTTGATGTGGTTGGGGCCCTCCACCGTGGGCACGTAGGTGAAAGCCGATTCGGCGTTAGAACCGGGCATACCTGTCACATCTTTAGCCACCGTACGCGTGTAGGCTGCCATCACGCTAAGTTGTTCCGTGGGTTGGGCGTTGAGCGTTATATTGGCCGACCAGCCATAACCGCGGCTGGTGTTGGAGAGGATAAACGCCTTCGTGCCTTCACGGTACCCGTCGGGATAAATGGGACGGTTGTCCACCCCGTTGAAGCGTGCGAAACCACCTACGAACGGGATGCTCCAATCGGTCATGGTAACGCCGTTGATGGTCTTGTTAAAGATACCTTCCACCGTTACGGAGGAGGGGAAAGGTGTCGGGAACGCGTAGTCAACGGCCAGCGACGTTTTCCACACTTGCGGCATCTTGAACTTCTCATCCACGCCGGCAATTGCCGAAGGTACCGTTCCATCTTCAGGCGAAACGGTTGTGGGATAACCTAACGATGCCAACTTATCGTACAGTGCCGCCAGGGTAGCCTTACCATTAGCATCCGTTACCAGGCCACCGGCAAACGTATCCATCGAAAAACCCTTTTTTTCAGCTTCTTTCGCGTTGATTTGCGCCTGGTACTGCACCATACCCCCGTTGGAAGGCATATTGGTGAAGAAGACGAGCGGCAGGTTACCCGAGAAGAGACCGGTTCCCCCACGCACTTTCAGACTGTTGTCTCCAAACGTATCCCATACAAACCCTACGCGGGGTGAGAGGATGATATTTGCCGAAGGCCACTTGCCGGTGTCAACCCTTCGACCCGAGTAGTCAATGTCGTAAATGGCCTGATTCGTTATCAAATCAGCATTGTTAAAGAAAAGGCCGTCCATGCGAAAACCGTATGAGAGCTTGAACTTCTCGTTCACGCTCCAGTCGTCTTGTGCATAAAAGCCTATCTTGTTCGTCCTCACACGCGCCGCGGGGTTGCTCTCCCCGTCATACCCGTAGGTCAAGTTCACGATCTCGGGTGTCGCACCGCTTAAGAAGTCGTCGAGGCTTAGATAGCGATAGTATCCCGTTCCGTTACGCATATAGGCGTTATCCGCCATCTTGTACTCGTACGCGATACCTCCCACTACCTTGTGATTCCCCATATAGTAGGTGAGTTCGTCTTTGATGTTCAGCACGTTGTTATGCACGCCGTTGTTCCAGGTGAACAGCTCGTATCCCAGCGACATGTAGGCCTGTTCATCTTTCAAGATATCGATAAAGGGAAATTCCGACGAGGTCGATCCGCGGATATCGTCCAGCTTGGAGAAGGTGGCCAGGAATTGGTTCGACAGGTTATCCGCCAGGCGGCTATTCAGATCGAACGAGAAGGAGTGTACCAGGTTATCTTGAGAGTACATCGAATTGGCAAACGACATGGATGCTTGCGACATCCTGGCCTCCGATACGCGGGTACCCCCGTCCATAGAGGTGGCGTTAGGCGATCTCCACGATAGGTTTTTGGTGTAGTTGTACCGCAACGCCAGGCGATGCCTGTTCGAGATGTTCCAGTCCAACCGGGCAAGCAGCTTGTAGTTGCTCTCATCTGCCGGGAAGTCGGTATAAGAACCGGTTTCATAACCATACTTATCCCTAACAAAATCGGAAACGCGCTTGAGGTCGCTCTCCGTGGTGCGGGAAATATAACTATCCGGATTAGCTACACCATTGGTAGAGGCCCTCCAACGGTTAACGACAGTCGGGATTTTTGCCATCTCCGCATTTACGAAGAAGAACAACTTGTTCTTGATAATGGGGCCACCCGCGGTAAAACCGTAGGTGGTATTGCGATCCCTTTCACGCGCCCCCTCGATTACCCGATCTCTAACGAGATCTCCACGCATGTTCTCGTTCCTATGGTAGGTATAAGCACTGGCCCTTAGGGTGTTAGTGCCCGACTTGGTAATGGCGTTGACCCCTCCACCGATAAAGTTGGTCTGACGGACGTCGTACGGGGCAATGACCACCTGCAACTCCTCGATCGCTTCGATAGAGATCGGGTTACCCCCACCGGGGAGCGCAGAGCTCAGACCGAAGTTGTTGTTGAAGTTGGCCCCGTCTACCGTGAAGTTGGCCGTGCGGCCATCGGTTCCGACAAAGCTCATGCCGTTACCCCCGTAAGGCGAAAGGCGGGTCACATCCATAATGCTTCGGCTCACGGTGGGTAAATTATCTATCTGGGCATTCGTTATATTGGTTACCGCCCCCGTTTTCTCGGTGGTGAACTTGGTACGAAGCGCCGTAACCACCACCTCGTCAAGCGTGGTGGCCTCTTCAGAGAGCACCACGTTCAGCACGTAGTTCTCGCCCAGGCTCAAGGTGATATTGCTCGTCGTGCTGGTACCGTACCCAACGTAAGAAATCTCTACCGTGTAGGGACCCCCCACGCGCATACCGTTCAAGTTGAAACGGCCCTCCATATTGGTCACCGTCCCGTACGTCGTTCCCGAAGGTTCGTGCGTGGCGATCACGGTGGCACCAATCACTGCTCCCTCGGCATCGGTAACCCGTCCACTCATGCTGGAGGTGGTCACCTGCGCTTGCACAGCAGTAGCAAGCATAAGCAGAAGAGCCACTGTTAAAAATCTCAATCTCTTCGTCATAAGAATTCAATATTAAAGTTTTGATAACAACGCGAATGTACTAAAAATAAACGTGAAAAATGTTACGTTCCAATTACTTTTTTCCACTCAAAATTATCCTTTTTATCCCCATTTGTTCAAGATTGTGTCATAGTCTATTATTAATAGCCATTCCTTCCCGCCTAACTTTTTGCATCTTAAAAAAAAGCGCACGACGTTGAAACCTTCATTTCACGTCGTGCACTTTATAAACGATCTGATTTACACTAATCAGCGGAAATTACGCGTCATTACATCATGCCGCCACCCATTCCGCCGCCCATAGGCATCTGAGGAGCGGGGTTTTCTTCCACCTTATCGGTAATCACGCACTCGGTGGTGAGGAACATCCCCGCGATAGATGCGGCATTCTCGAGCGCCACACGTGCCACCTTGGCCGGGTCTATAACACCCGTCTCATGCAAGCTCACGTATTGATCGGTACGAACATTGTAACCGTAGTCGGCCTTCCCTTCGCGTACCTTCTGCACCACGACGGCGCCCTCTTTCCCTGCATTCTCCACGATTTGACGAAGCGGCTCTTCAACGGCACGCTTGACGATATCAATACCGGTGGTCTCATCTTCGTTATCACCCTTTAATCCTTCCAACGCTTCGATAGCGCGGATGTAGGCAACGCCACCACCGGGTACGGTACCCTCTTCCACGGCGGCGCGGGTAGCCGACAAGGCATCCTCAACGCGGTCTTTCTTCTCTTTCATCTCCACTTCGGAGGCAGCGCCCACGTAGAGAACCGCTACACCACCCGCCAGCTTGGCCAAGCGCTCTTGCAGCTTCTCGCGATCGTAATCCGAGGTAGTCTTGTCAATCTGAACACGTATCTGACCGATGCGGCTATCGATGGCATTCTTATCTCCACCGCCATTCACGATGGTGGTCGTGTCCTTGTCGATGGTCACCTTCTCGGCGCTACCCAGCATATCTAAACTGGCATTCTCCAGGGTGAGGCCCTTTTCTTCCGAGATTACCGTTCCACCCGTCAGGATCGCGATATCTTCCAGCATCTCTTTCCTGCGGTCTCCAAAGCCCGGTGCTTTGACGGCAGCGATCTTCAATGAACCGCGCAGGCGGTTTACCACCAAAGTGGTCAACGCTTCCGAATCGATATCTTCCGCGATGATCAGGAGCGGCTTGCCTGTTTGAATACTTTTCTCCAGGATAGGAAGCAAATCCTTGATGGCAGAAATCTTCTTATCGTGAATCAGGATGAGCGGGTCCTCGAAATCGACCTCCATCGCTTCGGTATCGGTCACGAAGTAGGGTGAAATGTAGCCGCGGTCGAACTGCATTCCCTCAACCACATCCACGTAGGTATCGGTTCCTTTCGATTCTTCGACCGTGATCACGCCCTCCTTGCTCACCTTCTGCATCGCTTCGGCAATCAGCTTACCAATGGCATCATCGCCGTTGGCCGAAATGGCAGCCACGTTCTCGATCTTATGCAAGTCGTTACCCACCTCTTCTGCCTGCTCTTTCAAGTTCTCCACGATCTTGACCACCGCCTTATCGATCCCCCGCTTGAGGTCCATCGGGTTGGCACCGGCGGTCACGTTTTTCAGTCCCACGCTGATAATCGACTGTGCCAAAACGGTTGCGGTAGTAGTACCGTCACCGGCATCGTCGTTGGTTTTTGAGGCCACCTCCTTCACGAGTTGTGCACCCATGTTCTGGAAGGGATCATCCAACTCAATCTCCTTCGCCACGGTTACCCCGTCCTTGGTGATTTGGGGAGCACCATACTTCTTGTCGATAATCACGTTTCGCCCCTTGGGACCTAGTGTTACCTTAACGGCATCTGCCAACTTATCCACGCCCTTTTTCAATTGGTCGCGGGCTTCCATGTTAAATTTAATCTCTTTAGCCATATCTCTTTTTGATTATTTTTGTTTGTTTAAATCTTCACAGGGATTCGTGCCGGTTAGCCGAAGCATGGTGTAACAGCTACGCGTCGTGGCCACGCACCCCTTTTTAAATTGTTTGTTTTTAATTCAGGATTGCCAGAATATCGGACTGACGCATGATGAGATGTTGTACGCCATCGAGCTCGATTTCCGTACCCGCGTACTTCCCATAGAGTACCTTGTCGCCCGGTTTAACGACCATCTCCTCCTTTTTCGTCCCTTTGCCCACGGCCATCACCTCGCCCTTAAGCGGTTTCTCCTTTGCCGTATCCGGGATAATAATGCCACTCACTGTCTTCTCTTCTGCAGCCGCTGGTTTAACCAGCACCCTGTCTGCCAATGGTTTAATTTTCATACTCAATAAATATTTTAAATGTGACTGTTGATTGATCTCAGTTTGACACTATTCCATTAGCGAATTCTGTGCCAAAACAGAATGTTGGCCCGTTTTGGTGCCAAATTTTGGTACAGTGAATAAAAAACTGACAGGTGGACTGACAAAATTGCAGTCATCCGAAAGCTTATCCAAGTTTAGAACTGCCTGGATATAGAAAAACCACCGGCTGTTCTGCCTCCTGCTCTCACGTATCCCGTATTTCAGGTGCTTTGAGATGACAGTGACACCGCGGGGCGCCTGAAGCCACCATGACAAAATGTTCGGGAAATAATAGGTTTTCTACTCGCCTTGATGTAATTTCGCAGCGAGAACAAACAGCTAATGGGTCGTGCTATGAGCTTCAAAAGTCAATTCAACGGTATGGTAAGGAGGCCAATCCTTTTTCTATTGATCGCCGCGGTCGTCACGATTGCCGCGACCACCACGCTACAAGGGCAACCCTACACGCGTATCGTTTCGTTGGCACCCTCCTTCACCAAGAGCATCGACCATCTCGGCGCATGGGACCACCTGGTAGGACGCACGAGCTTCTGCGACACCAATGACAGCAAGGAGGTAGAGGTGGTGGCTTCCGCCGTGAAGGCCAACATTGAAAAGATCATCAGCCTGAAACCCGATGTAGTCCTCGCTTCGGGGCTTACCCACCCCAAGGATATCGAGTTATTGAGAAAGGTGGGCATCAAGGTGGAGGTCATCTACTCCCCGAAGTCGTTTCAGGAGGTGTGCGATCAGTTTATCCGGATGGGAGAATGGACCGGTAATAGCAAAAAGGCTCATGCCATCGTGAACGAGTGCCGGCAAACCGTGGAGGAGATCACTCGGAGAAACAGCTCTCGGCCCGCGAAGAAGGTGTTTTTCCAGGTGGGTGCGAACCCCATTTTTTCGGTGGTACCAAACACCTATATGGACGACCTCATCACGTTGCTGGGCGCCACCAATATCGCGGCACAACTCACGGGCGGTACCGTTACCCGGGAGTTCGTGATCGCGAACAATCCCGACTACATTTTCATCGCGACCATGGGTATCGTAGGGGAAGAGGAGGTTAAAACCTGGGAAAAGTACACCAACCTCACTGCAACGCGCCAGGGACACATTTACATCATTGATGCCGATAAGGCGTGCCAACCCATCCCCTACTACTTCGTGGAGACGCTTCAAGAGATGAACCGGCTTATATGGGGCGACAAAAAGTGATATTTAACACGACAGATGGGCAATGAGGGGTAATCAAGCGACAGCGGAACGTAAAAGATGGAGATGGGGCGTGCACCTGCTCCTGCTTCTGGCAGGGGTTATAGCCGTCACGCTGCTTTCGCTGGGCATGGGTGAGATCCCGATACGGTTCGCCGACATCCCCGCCATCTTATCCAGCGGCGAGGGCGTGGAGTACGGGGTACTGACCTACATCCGAATACCCAGGACACTTTTGGGCCTGGCCATCGGCGGCAGCCTTAGTTTAGCCGGTGCTATTCTGCAAGGGATATACCGGAACCCGCTTGTGGAGCCCTACACCCTCGGCATCTCCGGGGGGGCCTCACTGGGGGTAACCTTCGCCATCGTGGCAGGCCTTCACCTGGTTAACATCTTGGTACTGCCCCTTGCCGGCTTTATCGGGGCTATCGCCACCATCTTCCTGGTCTACGCGCTCGGATCGGGGAAGGGTGTCCTTATCATCAACCGAATGCTACTTATAGGTGTGATGATCAGCTTTATATCCTCATCGTTGATGATGTTTCTCATGTCGATTACCTCCTCTGACAATATCCACAACATTATCTTCTGGATCATGGGGTCGCTGGAGGAGTCCAACGGCACGTTGATCGCCACCATGATCGCGCTCTCCCTCTGTGGCCTGGTCGTCTCTTACCTCTTCGTGATGCCGCTGAACGCGTTAAGGTTGGGTGAAGAGAAGGCCCAACACCTGGGTTTTAACACGAACAGCGTGATACGTGTCCTCTTTATCATCACCTCCCTCCTCACCGGAGCGTGTATCTCGGTGGCAGGCATTATCGGGTTCGTGGGGCTGGTGATCCCCCACATCGTACGCCTTTGGGTGGGTGGCGACTACCGGATACTGCTGATATCCTCTTTCCTGGGTGGCGGCATATTCCTCGTGTTGTGCGATATCGTGGCACGTACCATCATCGCACCCAATGAGCTTCCCATCGGGGTAATCACCGGGATTATCGGGGGTGTTCTCTTTATCGTTTTGCTAAGTAACTCGAAGCGAAAAAGGGCCGTGGTATGAAACAAGACGATGGGAAATGGGAAGTGTAAGAAAACATGATAAGGTGAAGGCAGAAAAGGAAATGAAACCGCACATCGAAATAGAGGACCTTACCTGTGGCTACCCCGACGGCTTCCAGGTAGAGGGTATCCACCTGGCGCTCGCCGAGGGGGCGTTCGCGGGCATCATTGGCCCGAACGGCTCCGGGAAGACGACCCTCTTTCGTGGCATCTCGGGCACACTACCGCTGAAGAAAGGGCGGGTGCGGCTGGATGGAGCCGATCTCTCGATGCTCACCTGGAAAGAGAAGGCACGAAAGCTGGCCATCGTCTCGCAATTCTCGGAAACTGGCAGTATGACCGTAGAGGAGTACGTACTGATGGGACGACTCCCCTACCGACAACGGTTCCAGTTCTTCGATAGCAAAGAGGACATCGAGACGGCGCACCATGTTATGCAGCTAACCAACACCTACCGGCTAAGGAACCAACTGATGAACGAGCTGAGCGGCGGCGAACGGCAGATGGCTCACATAGCCTGTGCTTTGTCACAACGTCCCCGGTTACTCCTGCTGGACGAACCCACGTCGCACCTTGACATCACGCACCAAATGCAATTCATGAACCTGATCCAGCGATTGAACGAAGAGATGAAGCTGACCGTGATCATGATTCTACACGACCTATCGCTGGCCGCCGAGTATTGCGATTACCTGCTCATGATGAAGGAGGGCAAAGAATTTTGCCAGGGTACACCGGAAGAGGTTATCACCTATCAGCACATCGAAAACGTATACCAAACGGTTGTCATTGTCAAGGCCAACCCGGTATCGGGTAAGCCAGTCGTCTTTCCCGTTTCGGAGCGACAATTACGAAACGGCCTAAAATAAAAAACCATTCACCACCCCATTGGCCAAACATCTCGCCGCGGCAATCGCGAAAAAACCTCAAAAAACCGTTTCAATGTGGATAATTCTAAAAAAAGATGTACTTTTACCGCAATACGGGTATTTAAATGATTCATCGTATGAAGCAAGACTTTATTACCGTTAAGACGTTCTCATTTCCTGCCGATGTAACCATCGTGCAGACCTACATGGAGATGCGGGGTATCGAGGTGTACATGAAGAACCTGACATCTAACAGGCTCGCGTACACGTTGGGCGACATAGAGATGCAGGTGAAAACGTCTGACTTTGAGAAAGCTAAGGCCGCGCTGATAGAGGGGGGATTCTCACGTCCCGAAGATTTCCCCGCCGTTTAAACAGAAAGCAGTATAGATTCCATGCCAGTTACAGAAGAAGCAAAAAGAGCCAGTCGTCATCGCTATATCCTAATTGGGCTGATGATTATCCTGGGGTTGATCATCTTCAAGTACGCACGCCTTTACCTGAGCGGTTTCCTGGGTGCGGCGACCCTCTACGTGATCGTTAACAGGCAACAAAAGTACCTGACCGAAAAGCTCAAGTTCAAGCGGGGGCTAAGCGCCTTGATCATCGTCCTGGAGGTGCTGTTCTTGATATTGCTTCCACTCACCGGGATCGCCTTCCTAGTAATCGACACCTTCTCGGGCATCACGATTGACCCCGCTGCCATACTAGAGCAGGCCAACAACTTCATCCACATGCTGGAAGAAAAACTGGGATTCAAATTATTCACGCCCGAAAACCTAACCTTTATTCCCAAAGCAGGATCCAACCTATTACAAATACTCGGCAACAGCCTCTACTCGTTCGTGATCAACGTCGTGGTTATCCTATTCGTGCTCTACTACATGCTCTTTAGTAACGACACGCTGGAGCGCGCTATCTGGGAAACGCTTCCTTTTAAAAATGAAAACAAGAGTATACTGGCCGAAGAGACCCGCTCGATCATCCAGGCTAACGCCATCGGCATCCCGCTCTTGGCCATTATCCAAGGTGCCTTCGCGTACCTGGGTTACCTCTTCTTTGGCGTTCAAAACCCCATCCTATACGCCATCCTCACTGGGTTCGCATCCATCCTCCCCGTGGTGGGAACCATGATCGTGTGGATACCCATTGGCGTCAGCATCTTGCTCGCGGGGGACCTAATGGGGGGACTTGGAATGCTTGTATATGGGCTCATCATCATTGGGGGAGTCGACAACGTGGCACGCTTCCTGCTTCAAAAGAAGCTGGCCGATATCCACCCGCTTATCACCGTGTTCGGGGTACTTATCGGGATTCCCATGTTCGGTTTCTGGGGCGTGATTTTCGGACCGCTTATCCTCTCCCTGTTTATCCTCTTTTTCAACATGTACCGCCACGAGTACGTACCCGGCTCCAAGGCCGAACCACGCGTCACCACGCGGATGAGAGCGAGGAAGGTGAAAATACCCAAGTACAAGCCGATTAAACCGATAAAGAAGAAAAAACACAAAGAGGAGAAGGAACTCGAAGAGACATAAGAGCGAGGTTAATCTTTTGGCACTGTTTTTGTTCATTTTGACATGTAGGATAAAAGCAGATTAGGTTAGGTATTGAAATGAGACGGTTAAAGAAAAGGAAAACGACAATATGAACACCAATTTTTCAGAGCGCGTCAGGGACATCATGGCTTACAGCCGCGAAGAAGCTGGCCGCCTTCAAAACAACTATATAGGTCCCGAACACCTCATGCTGGGCATCCTCCGCGATGGCGAGGGGGTAGCCATTCAGGTGCTTCAGGATTTCGACGTTGATCCACGCTCACTCAAAGAGTACATCGATTCGCACGTGCGCACCATGCAGGAGCCTTACGATGGCAGCAGTGAATTGGTTATCAACAAGAACACGGAAAAAGCCCTGAAGATGAGCATCCTGGAAGCAAGGCTAACGAAAAGTAAGGAGGCCGACACGGAGCATATCCTCCTGGCCCTACTGAAAGAAAAAAACACGCTTATCTACGATATCCTCACCCAGTTCCGCCTCGATTACACGAGCGCGTTCCATTGCGTGAAAGCCCACGCTGAGAATCGCACGAGAAAGGAACAAGAAGAGAGGAGGAGTAACAACGATGAAGCCGAGCTTGCCTTGCCGCGGGCCGGCGCCAACTTCACCGAAGATGACGATATGGGAGATCAATCGTTTACCCCCGGCAGAGGTACGGGGAATCCCTCGCAAACCAAAGGGGCAGGGTCAGACACCCCGGTACTGGATAACTTCGGGACAGACATCACCCGCGCCGCCCTGGAAAACCGGCTCGACCCGGTAGTGGGACGCGATAGAGAGATCGAGCGCATCGCACAGATACTGAGCCGACGGAAGAAAAACAACCCTGTACTCATCGGTGACCCCGGCGTGGGTAAATCGGCCATCGTGGACGGGCTTGCGCTACGAATCACGCAGAAGAAGGTGTCACGCGCACTGTTTGACAAGCGGGTCATCGCCCTGGATATGGCCTCCATCGTCGCGGGCACCAAGTACCGCGGGCAGTTTGAAGAGCGCATTA
Organism: Fermentimonas sp.; assembly: GCA_033808735.1. Taxonomy (GTDB): domain Bacteria; phylum Bacteroidota; class Bacteroidia; order Bacteroidales; family Dysgonomonadaceae; genus Proteiniphilum. The sequence continues at coordinate 97,927 of JAPXNA010000006.1, read as the reverse complement.
AAGCGATCCTGAACGAGCTTTCCAAAAACCCGAATATCATCCTCTTCATCGACGAGGTGCACACCATCGTGGGCGCCGGTGGCGCGGCCGGTTCGCTGGATGCGGCTAACATGCTGAAGCCCGCGCTGGCAAGGGGAGAAATACAGTGTATCGGTGCCACCACGTTGGACGAGTACCGCAAGAACATCGAGAAGGACGGTGCGCTGGAGCGTCGCTTCCAGAAGGTGATCGTGGACCCCACGACACCCGAGGAGACACTGGAGATTCTGCAAAACATCAAGGAGCGATACGAGGATCATCACAACGTGCTTTACACCGACGACGCCTTGGAGGCGTGTGTTAAGCTGACCGATCGGTACGTATCCGACCGTACCTTCCCCGATAAGGCAATTGACGCGCTGGACGAGGCGGGTGCTCGGGTACATATATCCAACATCGTCATCCCTGAGACTATCGAGCAACTGGAAGAGGAACTCAAGGTAGTCGAACAGCTGAAGACCGATGCGGTCAAGGCGCAAAAATACGAGCTGGCGGCCAGCCACCGCGACAGGCAGCGGCAGCTACTGATCGCGCTGGAGGCGGAAGAGGCACGCTGGCAGAAAGAGATCAAGGAGAAACCGGAGATCGTGGACGAAGAGAAGATCGCCGAGGTGGTCGCAATGATATCGGGGGTACCCGTGCAACGGATCGCACAGGGCGAGGGACAACGGCTACTTGAGATGAAAGAGCAGCTCAAGGGCATGGTGATTGGGCAAGACGAGGCGGTAGAGAAGGTTGTGAAGGCGATTCAACGAAACCGGGTCGGGCTCAAAGATCCGAACAAGCCGATTGGCACGTTCATGTTCCTGGGACCAACCGGTGTGGGTAAGACACACCTGGCGAAAAAGCTGGCCGAATTCCTGTTCGACTCACCGGAGAACCTTATCCGGGTTGACATGAGCGAGTACATGGAAAAGTTTAACGTCTCGCGACTCGTGGGAGCACCCCCGGGATACGTGGGTTACGAAGAGGGGGGACAACTTACCGAAAAGGTGCGGCGACGCCCCTACTCCGTGGTGCTGCTCGACGAGATAGAGAAGGCACATCCCGACGTGTTTAACATCCTACTGCAGATCCTAGACGAAGGTCATGTAACGGACAGCCTCGGACGCAGAATCGATTTCAAGAACACCATTGTTATCATGACCTCCAACATAGGTACCCGGCAGTTAAAGGACTTTGGGCGGGGCATCGGCTTCAATACCAACCAAGACGTGAGTGACGCCGAATACTCGCGGGGTATCATCCAAAAGGCACTGAACAAGGCTTTCGCACCCGAGTTCCTGAACCGCGTGGACGACATCGTGATGTTCGACCCGCTGAGCAAGGAGTCCATCTACCAGATCATCGACCTGGAGCTCAAGGGGCTCTACAAGCGGGTGGGCGACCTGGGCTACGAGGTCACACTCACCGAACCCGCCAAGGAGTTTATCGCCAGCAAGGGGTACGACGTTCAGTTTGGTGCTCGCCCCCTGAAACGGGCCATCCAGAAGTACGTTGAAGACGAGATGGCCGAAATGATCCTGCGGACTGGCATGAAAGAGGGAGGCCACCTCTTGGTTGATCTCGATAAAGAGAACCAAAAGATGGTTTTCACGAAGGTGGAAGAGAAAAAAGAGATGGTGTAACGCGAATAGTTCACTTGTCAGCATGGAATACTTGCGAATCGGCCCCGACGATACCGTGCGGTGGAACAGCGTGTGGACATTGTACGAAGAGAGTTTTCCCGAGGCGGAGAGACGAAAGGAAGCAGATCACCTGCGCGCATGTACAGACGCCCGCTTTTTCCCGTTATCGGCATGGGAGGGGCGGGAATTAATCGGGTTGTTATTTTTCTGGGAGTGGGACAGCTATCGCTACTTAGAGCACCTCGCGGTTAACCCGTCCCTTAGAGGCCAGGGCCATGGTTCGCGTATGCTTCGCCACCTGCGTGACTCGGAACGCACCGTCATCCTCGAGGTTGACCCCCTCGTTAACGAGTTATCTGTGCAACGGCTTCAATTTTACGAACGAGCAGGTTACACCCTCACCCCGTACCGTTTCGTGCACCTACCCTACCGGGTCGAGGCAGAAGCACAGGAATTGCTTATACTGAGTTACCCCAGCATGATTACCAAAGAGCAACACAACGACTTCCTCCGATTTGTGAACGAGGAGGTCATTCGATACTGCGAAGGATGTCCGGAAGGGTTCCTCAAATAATCCTATTTGCTCCTTTCACCCGCGTTCAATGGAGTACCTCCCCCCTAATGTGGGAACCTCCCCTAATTCACGGGCGGGATAACCAGCTCCTCTGTAATGTTGATGTTCACGAACCCCATCTCTGTTAACAAGGAGGTGAGGGTGAGTTTCGCCTGCTTCGTGGCCTGCTCGTAGATTCCCTGCTGGATGGCGCCCCGGATCATCACGTTCTTCTCCCTCGACAGAGCCTCGTTGTAGTCCGCGATCTTGATGGGGTTGAAAGCGTTTTCACTCTCGTTAAAAACCTCGATCGAGTTTTCATCGACCACGGTATCCAATATTTTAGGTTTCGGGATAGAGACGTGCACGTCGGTGGCATTGAGCACGTTCACCTTTATCCGGCTAAAGTCGACCCCCGCCTTGACGTACCCGTTGTACTTCAGCAAAAAATACTTATCTGTTAACGGCACGTTTAAATTCAAGAACTTGCGGTAATCCTTGTAGCTGATCACGCCCGTGTAATTGTGCTGCACCAACGCCAGCTCTTGCAGGTAAGAAACACGGCTCATCACGGTAGAGCTGTCATAGCCCCCTCCTTTTCCGGCAGACTTCTTACTGGCCAGAAGAAGGATGGCCAGTATCACGGTCGTTAAAAAGAAAAATAGAGTCGAAATACTTATTTTTAGACCTGGTCTCATTACTATCGATTTCATTTTCATTCTGTTTGCTTATTCCTTTTCACTCCTTACCCACCTTCACACCAGAATACGATTCCCAAAAAAATCATGCGGTAGCGCAATACCCTGCGTGCAAAAACAGGCGATTTCACATGAAAAACTCACGTCAACACGAAAATAGCGCTTTTATTCATAAAAGAGAGAATAAACCATGAATTTTACCTATATTTGCGTAGTAAAGGATTTATAAATAAATGGGCCGAACCCTGTTTAGAACATCAACACACTATCAATACTATAAAAGACATACTCCTAAGTATGAGATATTTAGCAATTATATTATTATTGATTGGTTTCCCTGTTTTCACTTTCGCCACTGAGACAGAAACCGATTCGTTACTAAGAGTTTTAGACAAGGTAATTTCAGAACGTTCCATATACACGAAAAAACGGGAAGCGAAGATAAATGAATTAAAACAAAAAAAAACACTGTTAGAGGATCTTGAAGACGTGATAAATATTAATCGGGAGATTATTGATCAATACAACAGTTTTATCTGCGACTCGGCAGAATTCTATATCCATGAAAACCTTTCACTTGCCAAAAGACTTGACAAACAAGACGTCATTATCGAAAATCAATTGCGGTTGTCCTATATTTACTCGCTGTCAGGATTATTTTTGCAAGCTTCTGAAATATTCAAATCGCTGGATTACGAAAGTTTAACGGATAAAAATAAAGTACAATACTGTTGGAATTGTATTCGATATTATGAAAACCTCATATTCTACACTGCTGAAACAAGGCATTCACAAGAATATGAAAGAGTGAAGGAAGAATATAGGGATAAAGCGATGGAGCTTTTAAACAAAGATTCTGAAGAACACAAGAAAGAACTAGCCCAAAAGTTACAACTAGAAAAACGGTTTTCTGAAGCGGAAAAGTTATTTTTGTCCGTTTACTATAACCAAGTACCCGAGACACATGATTATGCAATGGCTGCAATGATTCTCGCAAGACTGTATAAGGATGTTGATAACAAAGGCCTTGAAAACTATTTTTTAATTATAGCCGCGATCACGGATACCAAGTTAGCAATAAAAGAAAACACTGCATTATTATCTTTAGCGGTAAACTTACATGAGCAGGGGGATATAAACAGGGCGTATGAGTATATCAGGGTAGCATTAGACGATGCACTGTTTTATAACGCGAGATTTAAAAATTCAGTTATCGCCCGTATACAGCCCATCATTGAAGATACATACTTACAAAAAATATATTCTCAACAAAAGAATTTACAAACCTATTCCATTCTCACCAGTCTTTTCGCCCTAGTGTTAATTATATCTTTATTCTATCTTTATCAGCAAATAAAAGCCGTGTCGAAAGCCCGTAAGAAACTCGGGGTAATGAACGATGAACTAATACGGTTAAATCTAAAACTGGATGAAGCTAACAAAGTAAAAGAACACTATCTTGGTTTTTTTATGAATCAATGTTCCGTTTACGTCAACAAACATCACAAATACCGTAAGAATGTGAAGCTAAACATAAAAACCGGTCAACTCAACAACTTATTATTAAATTTGTCAGCGGATGAGCTAGAAAAAGACATTAAAGAGCTACATAGTAATTTCGACAAGGCGTTTTTAGCTTTATATCCCAATTTCGTAAGTGAATTGAACTTATTACTAAAAGATGGCGAGGAGTACATTACTGAGCCAGGCAGCTTAAACAACGAGCTTCGAATATTCGCGCTCATTAAATTAGGAATTACGGATGTTAAACAGATTGCCGAATTTCTTCATTATTCAACCCAAACCGTTTACAACTATAAAAGCAAGGTAAAAGGAAAAGCAATGGTGGGAGGAGATGAATTTGAAGAAAATGTCATTAAAATTGGTAGCATATGAGATACATGTTATCAGTACCAAAACAATCCTTTTTACTTTTTCGGTATTCGGTATAATGTAAAAAAAGAGCCGTCTCATATAGAAACGGCTCCAAAATTAACTCAAGAAATGATTACCGTGTCATCCTAAAACTAAGTCTTGACAGGGTGACTATTTAGAAACTCTTTTATCTGGGTTTCACGCACGTTGTTTTTGTTTACCCGCTAGGGTTTAATACCGATTGTCACGATTTCATGCGGCTTCAACTGTACCGACAGGGTTGTGCCTTGTAAGGTAGGTGCGGCCACACCCTGCAGGGGCATTTCTATCAAGTTCAGCCTTCGTGCCGATTTTGCCGTAATGGGCAACTCAAGAGTAGCGGTTGTTGCTTTCCCTTCAATTTCCACCATCCTGATCACAAGTTCATCGCCTTCTTCGGATTGTTTAATCCCTGTTATTGCCACGTTGGGTTGGGTCAAGGAGAAGAACGATTTTTCCTCGGGCTGTGTGGCATGATCTTTCACCAGTGCCAAGGAGGGAGGCTCTTCAGCCAGCACGGGAACATTGTAGTCATCACCTTCTGTCCATACACCATTCTTCCAATCTCCCTCATGAGGGAAAAGCGCATATTTAATAACAAATTTACCGAGATTGGGATAGATATCCGGATTGCCTGCAGCCCTCATCAACGTAAGCCGCAGTTCTCCATCGTGATAAGAATGCCCGTATTTGGTTTTATTCAAAAGGGCTATACCGGTTTGCCCATCGGTTACGTCTACCCATTTTTGCGCGGGCACTTCCTGTCCGTCAGCTTTTTCAGGGTCAACACCGTAAACATTTGACTGTGAGGTAAGATATCCGGGCACAGGTCCTCCCTGAAATTTACCGTTTGCCGGCCTTTCAACCACATCAAAAGGTACGTGACAGTAAAATCTTGGCGCATCAAATGCTAATGGGAAGTGAGCCCTTAACATGGGAGAATCGGTTGAGTCCGTGCCGGTTTCAAGCCAATGCACTTCCATCTCGTATTCGATTCTCGGATAAGAACGGTAGATATAGGTCCTTTCAATGAAACTCGATTTGCCCCAGTGTTTAACCGTTTCAACACACGCCCTTACTGGCCCGTTTTCTACTACCTTCACGCTTTTTACATCATTTACATTTTCTTCTTTTGTGATCTTATTCAGGGTCCATGACTTCATTCCCCCTTTTTTATCTTCGAGGTAAATTTTGAGCTGATTCAACTCTTTTCCTTCTTGAACGTATTCTTTTCCGCTACGCTTATCATACAGACCGGATATTGAACCGGTTTGCATATTCACCTTTACCTTAAAGAAATCTGTTTCGAAGGTGTTCTCTTCAAAAGGAATCGGTTCATTAAACGTGCCCGGTTGGGTCATATCCACGTAGAACGTTTTGTATCCTCCTGCCGGCATTTCATCCACAATGAATTGCACTTTAGAGGTGAATCCCGGAGGAGTTACCTTAGACCATACAATTTGTGCAGGATACGTTTTTCCTGACGCATCACGAACCAAAACGGTAGGATAATTCCCCTGCCCCTTATCGATGGGTGTGATATTTTTTGATCCGTAATAATTGCCCCAGCTCGTCGATTTCACGGATGCGGGTTGCTCGTGGGAGTAAACGTTTGCTTCCACGATTGTTTTACGACCGACAGGCTGCAGGTTAAACGCCACGATAGGTTGTCCCATGTGGGTCTGAAATTTTATTTCGTCGGCTGTTTTCCTGAAAGCGTTATCCCTTAACTCCGTCGATACCCGGAGGTTTTCCATGTAGCGGGCAACGGCTTCTCTATTGGCTTCATAGATAGCCGATCCGGGAAGAATATCGTGAAACTGGTTGAATGTTTGCGTAATCCATAGGTCACGGATTTCTTCCGCGGGATACTTGTCTCCCTTTAACCAACGCAGCGTGTTAAAAAACTCGTTACTGTAAAGCATGTTTTCATTGTCGCGGTTTCCGGACTTTATCTCGGATACCGTTGTGTAGCAACCTTCGAATATAAACTGCATTTCACCATGATGCGTTGGCTTATCTTTGGCTTCAACAGCGCTTTTTTCAAAAAAGTCTTGGGCCGTAGTAAATTTCACGGAAGGATAACCCGCCCTTTTATCTAACTCATGTATCTTTTCGATATTTGCACGGGTGGGACCTCCCCCATGGTCTCCCACGCCCGTAATGTGCAGGATCCTGTGACCTTTAGGATCAAATTTAGTGAGTTCATCTTTCAGGTTCTCGGTAATATCACCGTTATAGGTGTTGTTACCATAGCACAGGACTTTGGATAAGTCGCTACCTTCCCACCAGAAAGTACCTACATAGGGTTTACAGCGGTGGAAATAGTAATAATCACATCCGGCTAACTTCAATATTTGAGGCATTTGTGACACATGACCGAAGTTATCAGGTAACCAGCCAATATTTGCCATTTTCCCGAAATTATCCTGGAAGTAACGTTGTCCGAGTAAAAAGGAACGAGCGATGGCCTCACCGGAAGAGAGGTTCGCATCTCCCTCGGTCCACATACCTCCAACAGGCTCAAGGCGTCCCTCTTTTACATATTTTTTCACCTCTTCAAACAATGGAGGGTCTACGTTTTTCACGAATTCGTAAACAGAAACCTGGCTCTGAACCATGGTATAATCCGGGAACTCCTTCATGAAAGCGACAGCCTGCCTAAGGTTGTCGTTACACATTTTCATCGTTTCGGAGTATGTCCACAACCAGTTCATATCCATATGGGCATGTCCCACGATATGTATGGTATCTTTCTTGGACACGTCTAAAACAGAAGACTCGTTATGCGTTGCAAAAGCTGATAACGATACCCACAAAACACAAAGGGTAGTAAGAATTGCTTTCATTGTAAACGTTTTTTTGATTTAGTTTAATAAAATATTAAATTTCCACTTCAATAAATTTCACTTCATAAGGTCTTAACCGGATGGTTGATACCAGTTGCCCGGTTCTTTCTCCCAGGGCGTTAATTTCGGTCACTTTTTTAATGGTAAAGGCTGGATTATCTGGCGATAGATTAATATCGGCAAGCAACCCTTCAAGTTCACGGAAATGCAGCACGATCGATTTTTTATGAAAAGATGGGCGGATATTTATGAGCAGTACGTTTTCCGGGCTATCAATTTTTAATGTCCTGAGCAACGCGTTGCTCAATTTGTTTTCTCCAGCGGGAAGGGTTCTGGTAGCAAAGGAGTTTCGTTCTCCCCAGGCGAATTTCGTAGCAAAGGCGTTCGTAGTATCGCTTGTAGAGGTAAGCTGATAACTCCAGCTAAAAGTACCTTCCTGATAAGCCCTGAAATTAGTAAACCAGTAATTGTTCATTACCCACGAATAGAGCCAGGGAGGTCCCTGTTTGGGGTAACGCTCGAACTTACCCATGTTAAAATCGCTGAAGTGCCACAGCGGCACCTCATTGCTCACAACTACCACCTGCCCTTTGCTACTCCGTACGGAAACGAAATTCTGTGCAACGTTCCAGTCCGAAGATGATCCGGGCAACTGTTCGCCCTGGGTTAATGTTCCCCCGATTGTTTCGAACACGATTTTACCATCCGGCAATGAAAACGGGAATGCTATGTATAATGCTTCGGGATCGGTGAATATCTCCTTATGGGCGCTGTATTTAAACTCTATTTTCCGGATGTTACGGTAGAGCCTTATTTCAAGCTCCAGCCCTTTTGATGCTCCTGATCTGTCACCGTTGAATCCCGGCATATCTGAAGATATTTTCAGGCTTTCCCAGATGGTACCCTTTACCCCTTTTTCCACGCTGATGTTATTGCTCACGGTCCGGTGGAACGGGGGCTTGTCGCGTTTATCGGATGTCTCCCTAATGGGTTGTCCCAAATGGTAAGGGTTATTGGAATCTACCAGCTCAAGGCGAAGCGCTTTGTCGAAAAGGCTTTTCACCGCACCGCTCTTTTTATCCACTTCTATCCGGTAAAACCCATTTTCCAAAACCTCGGTTTCGGGAACTGTTTCCGGTTTCAGCGGCTCATCCGTCGTGTCTATCCTTAAGGCTTTATAACCTAGCGAGGGAACATCCTTTACTTCTAGCATCCAATACGCCCCTTCAGTCCTTTTTTTCATCAGTTGGGCCGGGACCTCCTCCCCTGTGGAAACATCCGTAACACGGGCTTTTTTATCAGGAGGCAATACCTCTGAATCGATAAAAAGCTCTACGGATCCTGAGCGATCCCATCCCATGGGATTAATAATGTAAATAACGGGGAAATCTACTTTGTGCAGGTAAGGTTGTAACCGGGCTAAAGCTTCTTCCTTTAACAGTGTCTCTTTTTTCACGGCTTCCCAAGCGTAAGCCCCTTTTTGTAACCACTGCTTAATTGAATTTTCAGCATAAGGGTATTGAATACTTTCAGCCGCTCCAACCGTATGTTCATCAAAGAAAATAATGTTCTCCTTGATGTGCTCAATTTTCTTTTCGATGTCAGGCGACAGTTCGCCATCCAGCAATGAGACCATGGCCAATAACCCTTCGTCTTGCTGCATAGCGTTCTGTGTTTTCCTGATTTCCGCTGTTTCACGGGAAATAGAGGCAAAACCATCCGTCCACCAATCGAGCCAGGCGTTCCTGTAAACGGGCAACACTCCGGCATGATTTTCCTCCACGTATTCCATGAACTCACTTGCCACGGCCAATTTTAGTTTAGGAAATTCATAGGTGGCATTCCACTTTTCAACAAATTTACAGGCGGCGGTAGACGGTGGGGCATTATCAGTAAAATAGCCGGAGAACTGGAGGCCTATCCGTTCGAACGGATAGCCTTTCTTCTCCAACTCCGAAATGCCCCAGATCATATTGGTGAAATCGATCTCCTCTTTTTCAATGTTGTAAAAATTGCCGGTCATGTAGTGTTCACCCCTGAAAGCCAGCAACCTTTCCCCGGATGGTGCTTCCCACCAAAAACAGGTGGGTATATCAAACGGCCTTATCGACCTCGTTTCATTTATACCCATGATAAGGTACTTAACCCCGGTATTTTTCAAATAATCAGGCATGCACCATGCTATTCCGTTGACATCGTTCTGCATAGCTGTTTTAACCTGAATGCCCGAATCCTTAATCTCTTTAAGGGGCTGCAAGAAGTCGAACATGGTATTTTCATCGGCTATTTCAGACATGTTCGCGAACATACCGGTCACTTCTATCCTCCCCTCCTCTATTCGTTTCAACAAACGCTTAATTTGTGATTCGGGTCTTGTACGAATATATTCACGGGTCACCCACGCTGACTCACACGTCCACCTGAACTTGGCCTCATCCGGCAAATGATCAGTCTGGTCACAATAATCCAACGCGTAATCGATGTAACGCATCTGTTCAGCAAGTATCTCGGATTGCGGTCGGGTGTACCCTATATCTGTATGGGAATGCTGGACAAAGTAGACGGTCCATTTCTTCCGGGGGGGAACGAGAAGAACTTTGTGATACATTTTATTCCCATCGTTGATCGATGTTTCCAGGGTAATTTCCTTCGGCTTGTTCACCGCCGGAACTGTCAGTAAGAACTTATTATGTCCTTTCCGTGTATCTGAAACTAATAATTCTTTACCGCCATACCGAAAAACTATCTTCCCCGCGTCTCCCGAAGTATAACCCGCGACAAGTTGCTGATACTTTTGCCCGTTTTTACTGAAAAGAACGGGGGTATTCATAAAAGTCACCTGCTCTTGCGGGTTACCCTGTGCGTAGAGCCCCGCGACAACAAAGAAGAACAAAAGGGAAAAGAACAACGTTTTTCTGCTATTTGTCCTATCAGAGGATGTAAAAACTGGTTTCATAAATGGATCAATTTCTTTTTATTCTAACCATGCACGCGCACCGCTAAACCGGTTAACTTATGTTCTATATACCATCTTTACAAAGGTAAAAAAATATAGAAGAATCTACCGAAACATCTTATCTTTTACACTTAATTAACACTGGCAGCCTGTATGGGGACAGTATTTTTAACACAACAACACCGCGAGTTAATTCGCGGTGTTGTTGTATTCATGCATTCAGCTTACTCTATTACAGCAAGGTGAGCGTACTGATTTCCAATTCTATATTCAAAAGAAACAGACTTATCGGGTTTTACCTCGGTAACCATAATCATTCCGTAATATATATCGGCTGGATTTGGACCGGTCACTGCTTTGAATATATATACACCCTGTCCTGAAATAGGATCCAATGTGTCGGTTGGCGTTCCACTTTCAAACGCGTCGATGGCCGAATTGGAGTTATTAAGCGCGTACATGGCAGTTGTAGAAGGCACGAACTGAATGGTTTTACCAGCGGCCAGATACGCTGAGCCACCTTTAAGTACCAGAGAGCCTTCAACGGCAACCATCGCCATGGGATCATTTGCAGGAGCGGCAGCGTTTACAAGCAGGTTCCTACCGGCCGAAGAACCGCCCAATGTGATCGTGGTCAATTTCTTCAGGTAGAAATAGGGATCTCTTACAATAACCGTCCTTTCAATCTTTTCCTGGTAATTGCCTTGTGTAACCGTAAAGGTATAAAACATCGTATCGTTTTCGATAACGAAGTCGGTTCCCGCGATTGGCGCGAGGTAGGGTTGCGTGGCACCTGAAAAAGGAGATCCCGTAACATCAACCCAGGCCCCATTGGTGCCATTTTTCCTTTTCACGTCAACTTTTCCGGTAAATGCCCCCTCTTTGGGAGTCACCTTTACATGGAAATGGGCTATTTCGGCTGTACGTGCAACCTCAATTTCCTTGTCTGACACGGTAGGCTTTGATACCGTCATGGCGTTGGTCATGTCCACGCGTTGTCTCGCGTAATCGGTAGCCCCGTTGAAAACAACCATCACGTAATCACCCACACCTTGCAGGTTGGCTTGATCACGGGTATAGGTTACAGATGCCTTCAGGTCGCTTCCAACCGTAACATCCTTCTGGGTATTCGCCAGGGGAAGCAGCTGCTTTGTAGTCCCACCCCCGGGTGGTGTTTGTAATTGCAACAATTCCACTTTCATCACATCGCCAGACTTAGCTGTTGCAAAGGTGGCGGTAACCGTGAAAGAGTTGTCAATTGAGCTTATCCCGGTAGTCGTGGTACTTGACACTCCGGTCCAGATAATGTTTCCATCTGCATCGGTAGGTATTTCATACACATCGCCCTGCCCGCAACCGATGATGAAAACTACGGCAAAAAGAGATAAAATATATTTTTTCATACGATTATTTGATTTTTTTATTTCGGTGTATGGAACTCGCTTTAATCATGTTCTTGTGTGAAAACAGTTTTCATGCTCGTTTCATACGTTTAAATTTTTCAAATTAATAAAACTATTCTCCTTTCTGTAAAGGCAGCCATTCGAAATTCTGAGAACATTTCCTGTTGTTATCCAACTCGGTACCCGAAATCGGAGACAATAAATGTTTACTGCTAAACTCAAAGTTGAAATTAACAGGCTGATGTCCAACGAAATTTTCAATGGCAGTAAACTGACCGCTTCCATCAACCAGCACTTTGCGGGTACGTCTCTGATCCCACAACATCTTATTTTCAAATACCAGTTCATATGCGCGTTCACTCATGATATCGAGCAACGTAAGTCCCTCTGCCGAAAAATTGGATAGCCCGGCTCTTGTCCTCACCTCATTGATTCCCTTCACGATATCATTGGCGGGAATAGATACACCCAACCGGTTCAAGGCCCAATTCACTTCCGTCTGCATCAACAAAATATCCGCGTACCGGTATAGGTCGAAATTTAGGCCGGAACGAGCACTTCTCTTGATGGCGTCTTTATCATAATACTTCTGCAGATATCTGGTAGCAAACTTTGGCGCGGGGCTTTCGTTTGGATCGTATTTCGCGGCCTTTGTATCGCTACTGTAGAAGTAAACTCTTTCTTGTACGCGTATGTCTGCCGGGTTGTACGAGTTCTGGTACTCCGTGCTGGGAATGAATGTTCCGGTTTCTATATCAAATACGGATATCTGCATGCTTAAAGGTAGTGCATGAACGATCAGCCCGTTGTTCCTAATACCTGATGCATACTGAATTTGAAAAATCGCGCCTCCCTTATTATCCATTTCAGGGTCGTTCAAATCGCTGAAATCACCAATTGGATACTTACCGTAAAGAAAATCCAGCTGGGTTTTGGCTTTCTGCAGCAACTCCTTCGCACTTGGAGTGTTTACCGGGTATTCGGTCATAGACCAGCTTCCGGTTTCACACCACTTCTTCGTCGTGTCGGTTCTTGCTTCCTGGTAGGGATAACCGGCCATAGTCAGATAGACGTCTGCCAGAATAGCCCTTGCCACATGCTTGGTAACCCGTCCATCGGATGATCTCACATCTTCCAAATTACTTTCATTTACGGCGAATTCCAAATCAGGAACAATAATCTTGTCGTAAATGTTGACCAAGGATGTACGCGGCTGTTGAGCATCACTAACATTTTCCAAAACAGTTGTATTGGCTATCACATCGCCATAAAGCCTAACTAGGCAGAAATAGTAGAATGCACGCAACGTGCGGACTTCACCCATGTATTTTGACCGGTCGGCTTCAGGCATCAGCGTTACACCCGGCAACATTTTTATGGCGAGATTAGCATCCCTAACACCTTTGTACCAGTTATTCCATGTATTTTTGAAATAGTCATGTGTTCCATCTATAATATCAGTTTCATATTTCCAAAGATCGGAACCCATATACTGGGAGTAAGCTTTTCCGGTGGGGTATTCCAAACTAGCCGGAAGGTTGCCCCCCCATGCGCCGCCACCACCCGTCCAATCGGGTAATGCTCTGTAAGCACCTGTAGCCAGCGCGATGCCGCCAGGAATACTTGTGATTTGTGCTTCATCGGTCAATGAGCCGGTAGGGTTTTCCGCCAAAAAATCATGACAAGAAAAGAACAATATCCCAGCCATCAACGTGATGAATACATACTTTATATTGGTTGATTTTGTTTTCATATTCAATGCAATTTAATTTATGTTAGAAAGTAAGATTTACACCGAATGAGTAATTCGACGGTCTCGGATACATGAAGAAGTCCATACCGGGGGTAATGCTATCCATGTTATCGTTATCGCTACCTTCAGGGTCGTAGCCTGAATATTTGGTCAATGTGAAGAAGTTGGCAGCATTCAGGTATATTCTTGCCTTGCTTAGCCCGATCTTCCTGGTCATATCCTGCGGGAACGTGTAACCCAGCGTCATCCCATCGCCCCTGACGAAAGAAGCATCTTCAATCCAGCGGGTATCGGGATAAGTTTGGTAGTACGCGCCACCATTCCCGGGACGAACCTGTGCCACCATAGTGTTTTGATGGTCGGGACGCCAGGCATCCAGGATAGACGTCTTTCCGTTGGCTAAGCCCTGACGGTCTTCGGAAGAGTGGTTGGTCCTGTTTTCTTTCCTGGCGCCATAAGAAATACGGATATCCAGGTTGAAGTCAAAATTTTTGTACGTTATGCTGTTGTTAACGTTCATGTCCCATTTTGGGAAAGCGCTACCCAAGGGGATACCGTCTTCCACGAAACTGATTCTTCCATCGTTGTTCCGGTCTTCATATTTAACGTCACCGGGGAGCATACCGTAACGAGCTGCCAAGCTGGCTTCATGGGTTCCATAAGTGCCCAAGCGATTTAGCCCGAAAAATTGAGCGACAGGCAAGCCTTCCCTTAAAATGGTATTGGCCCCACCTACCCACGAGTTACGTAAGATATCGGCTCCTGTTGGACCCAATTGTTCAATGGTGTTGACGTTGCGGGTGAAGTTAATGTCGCTGTACCAGTTGAAGTCCCGCGTTTTCACGTTGTGGGTACTCAATACGGCTTCAAATCCTTCGTTGCGTATTTTACCGTAGTTCAAGCGTACGCTTCCCGTTGTGGTAGATTGTGGCAGAGGCACATCCAGCAACATATCCGATGTCAGCTTGTTGTAATAATCCAGCATCAGGGTAATCCTGTTGTCCACGAACCCCAAGTCGACCCCAAAGTTATACTGCGTTGTTTTTTCCCACTTCAGGTCGGGATTTCCCACCGAGTTGGGCCACAGCCCGGGTTGTCCGGCATCTCCCAATACCACGTTTCCTGAGCCAATAAAGGTTTGTGTTACATAACTACCAATTTCTTGGTTACCTGTTTGCCCGATACTTGCCCGAAGCTTCAGGTTAGTCAGCCCGTTTATATCCCTCATAAACTCTTCTTCGCTCATTCTCCAGGCTACTGAAGCGGAGGGGAAGAAACCGTACTTACTGTTTTTCCCGAATTTGGAAGAGCCATCAAATCGCCCGGTAGCGGTAAACAGATATTTGCCCGCGTAATCATAGTTTACACGAGCGAAATAGGAGTTCAGCGAACTTTGGCTGTCGCTACTACTTGGAGCGGGGCGAGTAGCGGTACCTATACCGATATTATGCCAGCCGTAAAAGTCATCAAAGAAGTGGTCATTCCAAGTACCTAAATATTCGCCGGTGTATCTTGACCATGATGCTCCCAACAAGCCCGTAACAGTATGATCACCAAAAGTATTATTGTAATTGAAATAGTTTTCGTTTTGCCAGTAATAATTTTTCCAGTGGTTTAAGTTCGCGGCTCCTTGAGCGGAACGAGAAATTTTCCTCTGCGCGTACCTATAATACTTCTGTTCCAGGATGTCCATCGCGAAGTTACTCTTGAATGTCAGATGTTTTGTAATTGTAAAGTTAAGGCTCAACGCCCCATTTACTTGCGTGCGTCTGGTAAACGTTTCCACCCCGTCACTGACAGCTATCGGTGACTGGCAATCCACTTCTCCCATCGGGAAGTCGGCATTGGTTCCGTATTGTCCCGCGTAAATCCCGTAAATTGCCGGATCATCGGGATACTTGATGGGTAACATTGGGTAGGATTCAATTGACGAACGCGCCATACCTCCACTAAAATATGAAACGTCGTTGGTTCTTTCTTTACTTCTGTTCAACGATAAGAAAGAGTTGATGTCGAACCAGTCAGTTATTTTCATATCCCCGGTGAGTTTACCTGAGAAACGCTCGAAGTTTGAATTTAACAGTAGTCCGTTGTTGTTTGAATATCCCAGGAAAGAACCCAGTTTCACATCTTTACTCCCACCGCGTATGGCTATTTGATGGTTGGTGGAAGTAGCCGGTCTAAACGTTTCCCCCTCCCAGTCGTTCTCAAAACGCGGTTTGTAGTAGTTCCCGTCACGTCCCATTAACGGGATGCGGTATCCTCCCTGAGTTGTTTTCTCAAATAACCAGGGCATCTCGGAATAGGTCATTGTACCTTTTCCCGGGGGCAGGACCGAGGCATCGTAAAGAGTTGACCAGTTAGGGTTGGTAGCATATTTGGTGACATTCATATAGGCTTGCCTGATCACGTAGAAGAACTGCTCGTTATTCAGCACGTTCAGCCTACGTTGCATGTAACTCCGCGTAACATACCCATCGTAGGAGACTACCGGTTTACCCTCTATACCGCGCTTGGTGGTGATAATGATGACACCGTTCGCACCACGCGCACCATAGATAGCCGTTGCGGAAGCGTCTTTCAATACGTCAATGGATTGAATTTCATTGGGGTTCAAAATGGTTAACGCGTTGGTTACCCCGACCACGTCATCCACCACGAAGAGAGGGTCGTTCCCAGAGTTAATCGAGTTTGTCCCGCGGATACGAATCATCGGAATACCACCGGGTGCTCCCGAGCGTTCAATGATCTTTAACCCGGCCACCTTTCCCGAAAGGGCCTGAGCCACGTTGAATGCCGGTTTATCCAGCAAACGGGCCGCGGATACATTCTCAACGGCACCGGTCAGGTCGCTTTTCTTCATTGTGCCGTACCCAACCACCACCACCTCTTCCAGTAATTCCGTGTCTTCACTTAAGGTAACCTGGATGGTGGTTCTTCCGTCCACGGGGATTGTCTGACTCTGCATACCCACGTAAGACACCTCTAGTCGGCCATTTGAGGGAACATTGCTCAACGTGAAATTCCCATCGGCATCGGTAACCGTTCCGGTCGTGGTACCGGAAACCTGAATAGTTACCCCAATCAAAGGTTCACTGTTTGCATCAATTACTTTACCTTTCACGGTAATGTTTTGAGCAAACACACATAAGGAAAAAGTCCATAATAAAATAAAGACCATTCCTCTTGTCAAATTTGAAATTTGCCTTCTCATTCTTTCATGTTTTTTAAAATTAATAAATTAAATCCTAAGCACATATTGTTGGTTGTAATACGAATAAAAAGCAGTTGAATAAAAGCGATATTAAAGTATATTAAATTACCGTTGTATACTACGTTATATGGTATTTTATGGCATGTTTATGTTATATATTGTTATAATCGCTCCACCATAATACGGCCACAATTATACAACATATTTTATCACTTCCAAAACAGAAATGGGTAATTTATGTTAAAATTAACACAGCTATTGTGTGTGTAAAGCGGTAATAGGCACCAATAATAATAAGGTTCCTTCATCAAAAAAGATAAACGTGAGCGCGCAACTTAAGTTGGGCTCACGTTTATTATATAATTAAAAATCACCCAGCTATTTGGATCTCCACCTTGTTGTGAAAGTATCCAATAGCTGGGTGAGGTTATTTAAAAAAAGAGATGTTACTTGCAGGTCTCCTCAACCAGGAAATCTTTTCCTGTTTCATTATCAACCACCACTACGCTTTTATCCATATTGGTGAAATGTACCTGAATATTTAATATTTCCACGTCTACAGGCAATTCAAAAAATTCTCTTGGGAAAATGTACTTCTGGAACGAAGTCACCGCACCCAAATCCCCCAATGGTTCCATGAGTGTTTTTTTGGATATTTGGTTAATAACCTTTTCTTTTTCAACTCCATTTTCCAGGTACAGCACTTTTCCGTACAGATAGACATCGCCATTTTTCAGTCCTCCCTCGGTTACATAGTTGGGTTCATTGTACCGAATAGAGAATATATCACCAAAATTGAAAGTAGCCGGGATAAAAGAGAGTGCGGGATCCGATGTAAAGTCCATTTGCGGCTCATCTCCACCCGAAACTTCCAGCAACTTAGACTCTACCACATCTTTCCCGGGATACTTCTCACCATGGAATCCAAACGCTTCACCACAGAACGTGTATCCAGCGTAAAATTTCACAGCACGTGATCCCGTGCGAAGCTGTATGTTCACAATTCCTTCTACGACCTTTTGGTCCGGATTACCATCATGAATCTGAAAAGTAGTTGCCGATTTAAACACGACCCATTCTACAGGTCCTGTGTTTTCGAGCACGCCAAATCGGCTTTGAAACGATGATGCCCAGGGCATTCCATCAGTTGGATTCGTATCTGAGGCATCCATCAAAACCATGTGCTCATCCGTTACTTTATTACCAGCAAATGCAGCATTCGTGGTAAGTGTTACAGTTGCATTTTCTTTCACATTCCAAGCTTTTGGCATCAGTATTCCAAAGGCCAACTTACTGTTCCCATCGGTTTCAGCAACTATTTTTATCTTTACTGTTATGTTGATATCGTTATCAACCTGAGCATTTTCCGGGTGAATGATCTCTTCAATGGTCATGCAGGTGGCAACAATAAATAAGAATGTTGCCAATGACAAATAGTATTTGTATTTTCTTATGAATTTCATATGACTACAGTTTTATGGTTGAACGCTTTTGAACGTATATTTATAATCCAGTAACGAGCAATCCAGTTTAAAAGGAATGCTAAACTCACCGTTTACATAGTAGGCGATAACTTTTTTTGAATCGGTCAGACGCAATTCATTGGGAAGTACGTTTGTATCCAAATACGCATCCACCTTGCCGGAAGGAATTTCATAGCTGTAAGGTAAAAAAGGCACATCGCCATTATCGAAAGTCACCGCGCTAATCTTGTTATCGGTATAGTGCAGCGTCAACCTGAAAGTATTGAAAAAATCAAACTTCGAGGCTAGGTCAATCCCATTAATATTAACCTCATCGTATTGATAGACGTGGAAAAGTCCATAATGTATGTCATAATCAGACGGGCTATCTGATGACATAACTGTTCGGTTTATATCTTCACAACCAGCAAAGGCAATCAAGAGAGCCAACGCTAAAACATGAACGGACAGATATTTTTTCATCATTTTATTTTTTAAAGTTTATCAGAAATACTTTTGATTCTTTTAATTCATAATTTTATCTATCATAATCCAGAAAAAACGGGGGCGATAAGTACTCACGTCACTGAACTGCTCGGCAAACACCTCGGTATTCACGTTGTAACTGACAAGTATCATCCCGTCTTTCTCAAACTGTGGATGAGCCATGGCGTTATAAGTAAACAAATGCGGTGTATCCTGTTCATAGGTTTTGAATATGAGTTGCTTGTTCCTCCACGGCCCGGTAGGACTATCGGCAATAAACGTGTATATCTCACCGGAATTAAAAGTCTTCTTCTGTGTGAGCAATACATACTTGCCCCGCAGCTTGAACACATTGAACTGTGAAGAAACGGGTACAGCTGATAAACCTTCCAGTTTAACGGCATCCGATGAATTTGTACTCCAACCCGAACCGTTATAATATTGCCAGTTATCATATGGATTACCCTTGGCAGTTCGTGCAACCAGCACTTCCGTAATGGGTTCCATATCGTTTCGTATATCGACTTGCGCGTAGATGTAGTTGTAATCACCATCGTTTAGTGCAGCCATCCCGAAATGAACATCTGTTGATCCTTTAAACGGTATGGGGGTTACCTTATTCAATTCCAAACCGGGAAGGCTATATTCCAATATATGGGTGGTTTCATACTTAAATCCCCACATACCCTCACTCCCTTGATACATCAAGGTTTGAAAAACGTATAACTTATCACCATTAACAAACCCATGTCCAGGCCAGTACCATTTCTGTTCATCAGGATAACCTGGCGGTACCGCTGCTGAAGCATTCTTGTTACCTCCATACCCGTAAATGGCATTCACTTTGCCTTTATCATACACAATATAGGTATTGCGATACATTCGGTCAGATGTTGGGCGTTGTCCATTAATAACCGTTCCAATATAAGAGTCGCCCATAAGAAAGATACTCCTACCATCGGGTAATGGAATAGAGTACATACCATCCCCCGCGGTTACACTTCCCTGATCGGGAATAATAATGCCGGCAATCACCCTGTCTAAACCATCAATCTTCACTTGAACAGTATTGGAATTTACAACTTCGCTACCCTTCAACAATGAAAGAGTCACTGATACAGGTTCATTGTAAGGCAGACGGGTGAAGTAGCATCCTGCTTCCCTTTTCTCAATAGTTATTACAGTGGCAGGGTTACTCAACTCCACACGATAAATATCAAAACTGACCTCCGAATTGGTAAGTTCCCACGACAAGAATAGCGTATCAGCATTAAATGTTGTAGTAGTTTTGACAAAAGCGTGATCATCATCAAGTTCAAAAGGATTTTTCCTTATACTGTCATCATTGTCGGAACAAGAAATATGCAAGCAAAACAGAAGCAATAATAATACCATATGTTTATATTTGTACTTCATTTTAACAACTCGTTGTAATAATGATTAATCCCTCTTCAAGTTGGGATTTAATCTCTTTTCCCTAATCGGGTACGGCAGCAACAAACTTGCTTCTGTAAATGGTGCTGTATGACTCGGCGTCTGATACCCGATCATGTCTACCATCTGGCCGGTGATAACATGTAATGCTTTTCGTGTTCTCACCATATCGTACCAGGTCTGATTCTCGAAAGCAAGCTCCCAAAAACGTTCCTGCAAGACCATATCCGTCGTGATGGAGGTGGGTTTCTCTTCATGAGGCAGTGCACGTTTTCTGACGGCATAGTATGCTTTAATGGCATCAGCATCAGTAGTAGATCCTCCATCGGCCTGTGCTTTTGCTTCTGCCATCATTAACAGCACATCAGCGTATCTTAAGAGTGTAAAATTGGCCCCTGATTTCCCAAATTCAGCGGCATTCTGGTCCCAGTACTTATAAATATAGAGCCTGCCGAGATCTACCATACCCGATTTATCAAGCGCTTCGTGCTGGGTATAATAGAAGTTTCTTTCTTCTCTGCGTTTATCTCCTTCGGGATAAGTATCGAAAAACAGCTGAGTAACTGTAATAGCCCCTCCGTGAGCAGCACTAGCCGATACGGATTTCACCGGTGCAGGATAAGCTAGCAAAGCACTATGAAGGGGGTTCCCTGCATTGTCGGCCTCTCTTTGAATGGACCAGATTATCTCGCCTGAGTTTTCCACAGTTCTCAACTCTTCATAGCTGTCGAACAGGTAAAACTTCCCACTATTGTATACCTGCTTTGCCATATTGTAAGCCTTTGTATAATATTCCGCTCCCTTTTGAAGGGGATATCCGGCCATGGTGAGCAAGACCTTAGCATGCATAGACTTCACGGTTCCCTTGGTTACACGACCACTGGTATTTGTCCAGTCAAGGCTCTCCATCAGTTCCCCGGCTCTTGTCATATCCGCATCGATTTGAGTATAGACGGATTCAATGGATGACAACTCAATTTCTGTATTCGCCAGATCCTTAGTAGGCTCAAGCTTCAACGGCACAGGCCCATAGAGTCTCACCAAGTTGAAGTAGAAATAACCGCGAAGAAAATAAGTTTCACCAAGGTACTGGTTCTTTTTGGTTTCACTTATCATCTCTTCTGTCATACCTTCTATACCTTCGATAATACCATTACAATTCTCGATGGCCCGATAAGCCGTTTGCCAAAACCTCCAAACATAACTATTATTATCTGCAATGAGCAGACTGTTTGCCTGACCAAGGTCTTGCGTACTTGACCCGCGCAAACGTTCGCCGTACCCGTGCAAGAATTCCATGAAGATGAAACAATGAGAACCGGGTTCAATATCTGAATCCATAATATCATCAATAAAGGTGTATAAACCGTTCACGGCAGCCAAAGCCTGCTTTTCGTTCTGGTAATACGAGTCGGGATTCAGAAAGGTCTTTGGCTTTTCTTCAAGAAAAGAATCACAGGAAGCGATAATTACCGCGAGCACTATGAGCCAGCTTAGATTTGAATATATCTTTTTCATTTGACTTAAATATTTATTTTCAAATTACTTAAAACGTAATTTTCAGGTTAGCAGTAATTGTTGTTGGACGAGGATACGCGTAAAAGTCAACACTCTGTCCAAACTCTGTATTAAATACACCTATTTCCGTGTCAAACCCTGGATATCTGGTGAATAACGCGAGGTTCTCAGCGGATACCCCCAGGGAGAGGCTGTTTACTTCCCTGAGCCAGTTGAGCACCTTTGGGCTGAAAGAATACGAAAGCACAATATTACGGACTCGCAGGAAGTCTCCTTTATGAAGCATGTGCGAATCTTTTTCGTTTTCACCGAAGAATGGATCTGACGGCAAACGTAGTGCAGGAACCATTGTGTTTTGATGCTCAGGTGTCCATGCATAAAGTATATCTTTCACACTATTGCTGTACAACGGCCTGTTTTCCCCCATGGAATGGGTCATACTCATAATCTTGAAACCATAAACGTAATTAAGGTCAACCATAAGTGATAAACCCCTGTATGTAAAGGTGTTCACCATAGTAAGATTCCCTTTCGGCCTGCCTGTACCCATCAACTGACGATCTTCTTCATTGATCTTGTAGTCACCGTTCACATCCTCGTACTTAATATCACCGGGCCTTTTACCATACTTGGCAGCTTCCTCCACCTCGGCAAGACCCCATGTTCCCAATCTTTTATACACGTAGTACGATGCCCAATCCACACCTTCCCGGGCTATAGTATTAAGCCCTATTTCAATGGTCTCACCGTTTATATCTATTGTTTTCACCTTGTTGGTAGAGTACACGATATCTGTCACCCACATGAAATCCTTTGTATGCACATTGCGTGATGTAACAGTAGCCTCGAAGCCATCGTTTCGTATCTCACCGAGATTAGACCATGTAGTAGCATAACCGGTGGTGATAGGTATCTGTTTCTCGAACAGCAAATCTCTTGTTGACTTGGTGTAGTAGTCCATGATTACCTCTAAGCGGTTGTTAAAGAAACTAAGATCCACTCCAACATTAAGCTGATGTGATGATTCCCACTTGAGGTCTTTGTTTCCTAAATTGCTCAAAGTTACATACGATGTAAGTTCCTTGTTGAAAATGTTAGATCCGTTTCCGTATTGTGAAATAGTTCTGTAATTTGGGATTGCAGCATTACCAACCACACCGTAACTAGCCCTCAACTTAGCTTGGCTGACTACTTTTTGTAGAGGTTGGAAGAAACCCTCTTCTGAAATACGCCATCCGGCAGATACTGAAGGAAAATACCCGTACTTGTTATTTGCTCCAAAGTTAGAAGCCCCATCCATACGGAAGGTAGCACCCAATAGATACCTGTCATGAAAACTATGATTCATCCGGAAATAATAAGAGTTCATCGTATTCTGATTCATCCCTGATCTGGGTTCGTGCCACGTTGTTCCTGCCGAGAGATTATGATAATCAAACGAATCATCGAAGTATTGCTCAGAACCCGATGAGGAGTTTTCCGCACGTGTATAATACCAACTAGCTCCCAAGACAAATTCTGAATTCAATTGACCATTCAGATAATTATCGGTATAGGTGAAATAGTTTTCACTGGTAAGCTTCTGATTATCGGAATTGCTAATATCTGCATAGCCACCATTGTTCTCACTTACATCCAAAAGACCTGCCTTGGCGTAACTCATCCCCTTCCTATTGTTCTGCTGATAGTCTCCCTGAACGGTCAACATCAACTTCTGGGTTATATCAAGCGTTGTGTTAATGCTGAACACGGAGAAATTCGACTTCCATTCGTCTCTCCTGTCTCGTAATAACAACAGGGGATTCTCACCTTCTTCCGAGTATTTAAAATCCCCTTTTCTACCCCATGTGCCATCTTCATATTTAACAGGCACAATGGGTGGCATTTCAATCATATTGCGCACTGACCCTTGACCGAAAGAGTTCTCCCAATCATTATTGTTTCCCTTTTGGCTACCAATAGTACCAACAACTTGCAAACGAAGCCAATCCTTGATCTTACTGTTAACGTTAATGGTAGCAGACAGGCGTTCATACTCGGTACTTTTTATCACTCCTTCGTTACTCTGATAAGCAATGCTTGAATAAACAGAGGTGTCATCTCCACCCGATGAATAGGATAATATATGATCATTAGAGACGGCAACACGAGTCATCTCCTTCTGCCAGTCGGTATTGTATTTAGGAGCAGCGATTAGCAACCCGTCATCATCATACTGGTAGTTACCCGATGCATCTTTCGAGTAGAAAAATAGCTTTTCATCGGGAGTAATTAAATGCGGCATGGTTTGTCCGCTATACGCGTAGCAACGTCGTTGCACCTCCATATATTCATCCGCATCTAACATGTTTAGTGTACGGCTCATGAAACCAAATCCCATCTTACCATCGTAAGTAATGGAGCCTTTGTCTTTATCCCCTTTCTTGGTAGTGATAAGTACTACCCCGTTCGCTCCCTGTGCACCGTACATAGCCGTGGCGGCTGCATCTTTCAAAATATCGATGGATTCAACATTTGCAGAGTTAATAATATTGGGATCAACACCCACTACACCATCGAGTACGTAAATAGGATCTTTCCCCGCGTTGATAGAACCCATACCGCGAACACGTAAAGAAGATGAACCACCGGGTCTACCAGACATCGACACGTTTGTTACCCCGGCCACTTTCCCGGCTAGTCCCTGCATGATGTTAAAAGCTGACGGTCGTTCATTCAAGGCATCACTTTTTACAGAACTAACTGCTATGGACATGTCTTTCTTAGCTCGGGTTCCATACCCAATCACGATTAAATCTTCCATTAAAATAGCATCCGTTTCCATAACGATACTGTAATGCGTTCTATCGTCTATCGTCAGCTCCATTGTTACCATACCCACGTACGACACTTGAACCGCTTTAACGGATGGCGAGATATTCAACGTGAAATCACCGTCGATGCCCGTTGTAGTACCGGTAGTCGTTCCTTTCACGACGATCGTTGCCCCAATTACCGGATCACCATTCTCATCTTTTACCACCCCGGAAATCGTTCTCTCTTGCCGTTGTAAAATGTCGGGGGCAGAAGCATACACTTGTATCCCACTGTAAAATAGCAGTATAAATACCGACATTAGTTTAATAACCCCGGAAAACACCGAAGGTACACCCACTTTTTGTTCTCTTTCCATATCTGTAAATAGTTTTCAATTAATAAAAGAGTACACTAATCCCTGATTAGCCATATCATAAAATAATCATTTACCCCACTCCTTATTTGGGGTACTCCCCATGTATAATTCCAAAACTCCTCCCCGGATAATATCGTAATAATCAAGGTAACACTCATTTTGCTCTTTCCCGTTCAACACTGCTTTTTGAATATAGATATTTTCAGGACTATTGTCATGAGCAATGATAATGAATTTATCTCCCGATGCATAGTTTGGATCAAGCTGGAACTCAATCCTATTAAAAACGGGACTGGTTATCTCCAGTCTCGTGTCCCCGGGACAAGAGGGATGGATTCCTGAAGCTGTTAAGACATACCAAGCAGACATCTGACCGGCATCCTCATTACCTACAAGTCCTTCCACTTCGTTACGATACGCGTTTTTACATATATGCCTACTCCATTTCTGAGTAGACCATGCCTCATTCAATTTATTGAATAAAAAAGGAACAAAATGCACCGGCTCATTGGCATGATTGTAATAATCGTTCCACAGCAAATTTTCCGGGGTTTTTTCAAAGAAAAGGTTCAAGTCCTCCAATACCGCTTCTCTTCCACCCATGAGTTCCACCATCCCATCCACATCATGTGGAACAAACCACCCTTGCTGATAGGGGTTCGACTCTACACAACCATACCATTCAGTAATACGTGCATCTTCTGGCCAATCATGCCATGTACCGTCCGCTTTGCGGGGGCGAAACCACCCTTTATCCTCATCAAACACGTTTCTATAAGCTTGTGATTTACCTGCATACTCCTTAGCTTCTCCCTCTTTTCCCAGCGCGCTAGCCAACTGTGAAACACACCAGTCGGAATAGGCATACTCCAATGTATGCGAAATGCTGAGATCAGACGGAGTATACCCGAGCGGATCATTGCCGAAAAGGCGGGAAGTGTTTTTGGCATATTCATATGCTTTTTCAGCATCAAAAGTGCGTATTCCTTTCACGTAGGCATCGGCAAGAATGGAGATTGCCGGATTACCAAGCATACATCCGGAATAAGCGTTCAGGATTTCCCAACGTTCATAATACTCATTGCCACTTTGCTCGGCCAAAGTTATCAAAGTGTTTACCTGATCGCTTACCAGGGAAGGATTAATGATTGTTTGTAGAGGAAATTGGCTGCGGAACACATCCCACCCACTAAATATCGTTCGTTTGATAAACTGATTATCGGTGGAGTATATTTCATGATCTCCGCCACGATACCGATTGTCTACATCGGTAAAAATCCTGGGATCTATCATGGTATGGTACAAAGCAGTGTAGAATATTGTCTTTTCATCGTCGCTACCCCCCGATATCTTTATCCGACTGAGCTCTTTGTCCCAAAGCTGGCGTGCTTGCATTTTAACTTCATTAAAATCAAGCGCGGCTATCTCTGCATTGAAGTTATTCTCCGCCCCCCTCCATATCCACAAAAGAGATCCCTACCTTCAAGGTGATTTGTTCATTTTCTATAGTAGGGAACTCACTAAAGAAGCCAATATGTTTACCTTGAATCTCATCTACGCCGGTAATGATCGGAGACTCTGAAACCCTGGCAAGGTAGGCAGGGCTCACTACATCATCCTTTTTCCGGTTCCAGTCGTCAGGAATATCAGCACTCCAAAAGCCATATTTTCCCAACGGTTTACTAAAACGAGCAAAAAAGTAGAGCGTGTAGTTCGTTTTCCCTTCGCCATTACCCCAGCCCCCACCTTCGGGTGTACACGCCATCCACCCCTTGATGGTATTATTATCTACCACTTTCACGAATTGCTCTACGGAAGTCCCTGCCACTCTACGAGCCAAGTCAATCTGAATCCGTGATGTATCATTTTCAGGAAAAGTAAACTGTAAAATCCCACAATGAGGTGTCGCGCTACTTTGTACATTAATCCCGTAATCTGTAAGGTCAACCGAATAAAAACCAGGTTTAGCCACCTCTGATTTTTTATCATAAAACGATCTGTAGCCGCTAATACTACCATCCTCTTTCCCTGCGATTATCTTTAATTCACCATTCGTGGGCATCACCAGAAAATTACCCAGGTCACCATACCAACCCACGCCGCTCATTTGCGTGAAAGCAAAACCCTCGATAGTCTCGTGCTCATAGCTATAACCCGGGGCATTGTCCCCGCCCGTAATGGTATTGGGGCTTACCTGTACCATTCCGTATGGAGTGGTTGCCCCCGGAAAAGTTTTTCCTAATCCATGATACACGCCCGCGGCAGAAATGCTAGTGGTTGCACCTATAAATGGATTCACGTGATCAACAGGCGAAAATTCTGTGGAATCAGGTTTCTTGAAATTGGCACAAGAGACAAAACCAATTACCAAGCAAAACATGAAAAGCATCAAAACAGGCTTCAGCTTATTTAGAACAATTTGCATAATAAAAGATATTGTTAAAAAGAATCGCTATAAAAAACAGTTCACCGGTAAACGTTATATTTTGAAATCAATCAATCTTAACGTGATAAACCCGAATTGGGGGATAGTTAAATGGGTCAACCATTTCCCATCAGCTTGAGGAGTACAAGCCACTTCTCGGATCAGGTCCCCTTTTAAATCTACCTGCTCAATTTTTTTCACCAACCCATTCCAAATAACTTCACGTGTCACCTTTTGGGAAGAGGTGTTATAGAAACGTACCAGCAGGTCACCATCATCTACCACCATGGACGAGAGCTCAAGATTATCACCCACCACCTCAAGTATAGACACTTCCGCCACATCAGGAGAGCGTGTGGTGAACTGAGCAATCATAGGCTCATTCCATTGATTGCTCGCTTGCTCTACTTCACCCGTTTCCCAATTCCCGGCATGAGGCAGTATCGCGTATTTAAGCTCAGTAGGTTCATGTACCAGGTAATCCCTTCCCCACAAACCTTTGCCGATATATTGAACCGTCAATCCCAACGACAAACTGTCGGTCTGTAAATAACTGGTGGTATGATCAGAAAAAAGCGCTATCCCGTAGTCCCGCTCTACATTCACAACATCCACCCAATGCAATATCACGTTATGCTTAATGCTATCCCAACTGGAATAGAGCGTATGGTCGAGACTACTTTCCGTAACATCAAACGGCGCATTTTTATATACTGTTCCGCTTACCTCTTTGTTAAAAGGGAAGCGCACATGCAGCTTGTAGTCGTCATTGTAAAACGCTTTACTTCGGTCTGTAGCTTCATAACTATCGCCCTGATCATACGCGCCGATTCCCGGCTGTCCTTCCCAATCGATATGCAAAACGAAATCAATACGGGGGTCCTTTTTATAAAAAGTAATAAGTTGCCAATAGGGATATCCCGCGATTTGGTTCTCCACCCTTACTCGAGTAAAGAGTTCACCTTCATCAATCACCGAAACGGCAGCATGGTTTTCAGCCCCATGCCGAAATCTCCCCTCTTCATAAAAATATCCCCTCAGGTCATTCATGCATTTTCCTGCTTCAACCAGTTCTCGGTTCCCGTTTTTTTTGTCAATCAGGCTCGTGATCGTTCCCCCGCGGAAGGGATCAATGATTACCGAGTAATAATCGGTTTCTATCAAGAGGATATCTAAAGCTGGGACAACTTCTTGTTTGCAGTGCTGTTCCATATCTCCATATTCCAAACGGTAGGTAGTATACCCCATCCCTGACACAGAGGCTTGCAAATAGAGCTCTGCATGATCATCTCCGGATAGTTGATGAGGAATCGGCTTCCCATTCACATCCAGAACGCTTACCCATCGGCTTTGAGCATTTTCCGGCAACGTTAAGATTACCATTTCTTCACGTCTCGATCCCAGCGTGTTATAGACCCGAATGTAGGGTGAAACAGCCGTGTTACCGAACAGGTTCTCAATTTTCCGAGAGGCTATTTGACGGGTAGCATCGGTCCATCGAACCACTTTATCGGCCCAGGTGTCACCCGGTTTCCCATTATAGGGAACGATCCAACAGTCGTGGTGCTGGGCTAACATCAACGTCCGCCACGCCTCGGCAAAATCCTTCTCTGGCCATCCCTCACCGTTTAGCAAATAATCCATAACCGCCATCTTCTCAGCAGCAACTAGCAGGTTCTCGTTCTCTCGTACCCTTTGCGCGATCTTCTGCAGCACCTGTGCACCCCATACCAGCCCAGGCTTGACGTCTTCTTGCGAAAAACGCCATGCTTCCGGCTCCACCTCTCCTTTTATCATTTCAAAATAATGGGTCCAGGTGGTATACCGTGTGGGTTCGTACTCATTATTCCACGGTCCCCCATCCCAGCCCGCATCCTGAAAACACATACCCACCGGGTATCTTATACCGTGAGCAAAGCACTTTTCGATAAAGCTATTCGAATTGGTCCATGACTCGGTCTGCCAGGTCGATTCGGTAGACAGTTCCTCCACGGCATATCTAGGCACGGCCAACATGGAAGTTCCATCAGGCCCTATCCAGTTGACCAGATCCTTCCCGAAAGCAGTGGTATAGCCTCCCCAACAGGTATTGGGATTCCTCAACACCGCGTACTTAAAGCCGAATCCTTGAAGGATTTGCGGCAAGCTACTCGTGAAACAGGGCTCTTCCACCGCGTAAGTCTTAAAAGAGACCGTCGGGAAATATTCACGGGTTTTAGCCATGCCGTAATGAAATTGCCGAATAATACTCTCGCCCGATATATTATAGCAGTAGGGTTGTGACCAGGTTGGGTTAACAAATTCTATCCGTCCGGTGGGACCCTCTTTTTCAAAATAGGCTTGAAAGGCTCTGAAGTTGTCCGTATCAGTTACGCTAATCGTATCCCATGTCTCAGGTTCAATCTCCAAATTAATAGCCCAATGAGGATTTTTCTCCAACTGCTCAACCATGAATCGGGCCTGCCACTGTGGGTAATGACCGTAAATCCCACCATGGTATCCATCAGTAAACCATGCCATCTGTGAAAAGGAGGGCAGTCTAAGAATCAAGCAACCCAATACCAAAAAAGTGGATAACCTATTATTAAGTTTCATTCGATTATTTCATCTTTATATGTCTGTGTTTATAAAAGCAAGATATTTACCCTAACCAGTGTACCAATACGAAATCGTCAAAAGACTTTAACAGACAAATATAAAAATGAAAAATAAACTCTCAAATGCAAAGTAAGTTTAAAAGTAAACGTTCATGAAACTCTGGAGAGATTAATTACATCATTATATGACTCTTGCAAATAATAAGAGGAAAATCATAGTAAACTCATTGGAGACAAAAAATATCTTTCAAACAAATATTAACCTATTGTTACACCTTCTCAATAGTGAATAGCATAACATTCCCCTTGAACCTACAAGCAAAACAGCGTTACCAAAACAGGTACGCTCACATCGAGGACGAAACCGTGAAATACGGCGATGATGGCAAACTCTTTCCCTGAAAACTTCACGATAACCGGGAAAGTGGTATCCATGGTCGTGGCACCCCCTACCGCGATGGGCGCAAGCTTCCCGAAGTACCGGACAAGCAGCGGCGCTAACAGCAGGGCTGCCACCTCGCGCATGATGTTCGACAACAGGGCAACAGTACCCAACTCGGCCCCTTTGCATTCCGTAATAAAGATGCTGGATAACGAGTAGTACCCCAACCCGCTTCCTACCGCCATCACATCCAGCAGCGATCGGGAGGGCAGCAACAGTCTTACTGCAGCACAACCCAACAAAGTGCCAACGATCGTTGCCAATGGCAACAGGTAGAACTTTGGATGGAGTCCTTTAATGTGCTCAAGCGTGGTAGCATCGTTACCCAAGCTTATACCCACGAAAAACATCAACCCACACAAAGCGTAAAAAGCAAGGTTGTTATCAACAACGGAAAATGGGAGTAAGCCGAAGTACCCGATCAGCACCCCAATCACGAAAAAAGAGACGATAACGAGACTACCCTTCATGACCCCTTTTTTTACCTATTTGTCGCCAAAGAAAAAGTGCCGCGATCGCACTTCCAATTACCACGGCCACCGTGATCATCAGTGCCTCTACCCCCATGGCGGTCAACCCAGATATGATCTGGGGATTGCCACCTACCTCAACGCCAAGGAGAAACAGGAGGAGCCAAATTAATCCCGTGATAATCTTCGAGATATGTTTGAACTCCTTTTTTCTGAACAGGTAGCCTACCACACCCCCTACCAACATGAAACCAATTGCAACGAACATTGTGTCTTAAT
Source organism: Fermentimonas sp. (assembly GCA_033808735.1). Taxonomy (GTDB): domain Bacteria; phylum Bacteroidota; class Bacteroidia; order Bacteroidales; family Dysgonomonadaceae; genus Proteiniphilum. The sequence goes on along the minus strand of JAPXNA010000006.1, from coordinate 66,634 downwards.
CCCTATTGTGATTGTTTATTTAAGATACCTTTCGCCTTTGGATATTTGTCCCGCCAAGATAGTACAATTTCACAAGTTTTAAACGCGACAATGAAAAAAAAAGAGAATTATTGTGATATTTTTATTATATTTGCTAATAAATCAATGCGACATGAGTACTCTGTCTGAACTAAAGGAGTTTAACAAGCTGTTCAACGAATACAACGAACGTTTTATTCGTTTTGCTTGTGGCTACGTGAAAGAGAGACTCGTTGCAGAGGACATTGTATCCGAAGCGTTTATGGTATACTGGGAAAACAGGCACAGGCTAAAACCCGATACCAATCCTCCGGCCTATATCCTTACCATTATCAAAAACAGGTGCCTTAACCACCTTCAACGCGAACAAATGCGCCTCCATGTAACGGAGGAGCTGAAAAACCACTCAAGCTGGGTACTACAAACCAAAATCAACACTTTAGAGGCCTGCGATCCCAATATCCTTTTTACTAAAGAACTGCAAGCGATCATTAACGGTACCCTTCAACAACTGCCCACCAAGACACGCCGGGTATTTATTTTAAGCCGAAACCACGGCATGACCTATAATGAGATCGCACGAACAATCAATCTCAGTGAAAAAAGCGTTGAGTTCCACATCTCCAAGGCGCTTTCAAAACTAAGAAAATCATTGAAAAAGTTCTTTTCCCTTTTTCCTTTTGTTTAATTTTTATTAAAAAAACACCTTTTTATTAGGGTTTTTCTCTTCTCACCTGTTATCCATGTAGAAACAAGAAGTAAGCAATGGAAAAAGAGACGCTATACCGTTTTTTTGAGGGTAAGGCCACCTGTGATGAAGAAAGACGAATCAGGAATTGGATGGAGCAATCTAAAGATCACGTTATTAACTTCATGAAAACAAGGAAAGAGTATGACTCCCTGCTCTTGGCTGGACCTACTCCCTGTGCAACCCCTAACCATATAAGCAGGAAACGTGGTGCATCGCCGTTTCCCCGTTGGATAGCCTGCATTTCAGCTGCCATCGTGATGGCTTTGATGATAGGCGGGCTATACCTCCTGACAAGAAAAAGCATCATAGAGCAGTACAACACGGTAATCGTTCCGCCCGGTCAGCGCATCAACCTAATCCTGTCTGATAACACGAACCTTTGGTTGAATGCCAACACCACATTTCGGTACCCTAGCGAATTTTCCAAGGAAAGCCGATCTGTGTTTCTCGATGGTGAAGCGTACTTTGAGGTGAGTAAAAACGGTAATAACCCGTTTATCGTAAAGACACGGCAGGGAGACATACACGTTACCGGCACAACCCTCAACGTAGAGGTCTATTCTCGGTATAACAACTTCATCACCAGTCTATTCGAAGGGAGTGTGGATATATATAAGGGAGAAAAGAAACTCGTGTCGCTACAACCGAACGAAAAAAGCACGTTGAAAAACGATCAGCTTCTTATTTCAAAAATCACTAATCAGGACGAATACTTATGGCGTGACGGATTAATCGCATTTAAGGACAAAGAGTTAAAGGATATCCTTCAAACCCTTGAGATGTACTTTGATGTTACGATTAAAATTCATAACAAAAATTTACCGCAACGCACTTACACTGGAAAATTCCGTCAAGTTGATGGCGTGGATTACGCATTGCGGGTTCTGCAACGAAGCATTCGGTTCACCTACGAACGGGACTGTGAAACGGGAATCGTATACATCAAGTAATCATCGCCGCATCAAGGTGTTCAATATAATAAAATTAATGTAACGTAATAAAATTTTCATGCCTATGATTTAAAAAAATTACATCCATCAACAAAATCGGCGAGCGCTGCAACGCTCACCGATCGTTTGTTTTAATCAACACAAGCTAATTATTTATGTATTAACTAAAAACATTACAAATGTATGAAGAAAAACAATGCAACGGGTAATACTTTAACTGGAAAAGTACCCTTTAAACATTTTTTATTGATTATGCGCACAACCTTTATTTTATTGTTTACCTGCGTTTTTTGTGCTTTTGCCGAAGTAGGTTACACGCAAAATGCCAGGGTGACGATTAATAAACGAAACGTGGCTCTCAAAGAGGTGCTAAACGAAATCGAGAACCAAACCGATTACCTGTTTATCTACAGCAATAAGGTAAACACAAACGAGAAAGTTTCGATAAAAGCCAAACAGAAAGCGGTTGCCAACGTTCTGAACACCCTCCTAGAAAAGAAGAAGATGAGTTACTCTATGGAGGGGAACCACATTATCCTCTCCATGCTTGATGAAGCAGAGGCAAAGGCCAATGAAGCGAAGGTAACGAGTGTACAGCAACAAAAAAAGCGAATTACCGGAACAGTTGTAGATGAAACCGGTACACCTGTTATAGGGGCTAATGTCATTGAAGTGGGTACAACCAACGGAACCATCACAGACGTGAACGGGGGGTTTTCGCTACAAATTGATGATAACGCAATGCTCAGAGTCACCTATATCGGCTATTTGGAGCAGGAAGTAAACACCGCCAATAGAACAAGCGTAGACATCATTTTGCTGGAGGATACGCGAGTACTTGATGAAATTGTAGTTGTGGGTTACGGTACTCAACGTAAACGAGACGTTGCAGGTGCAATTTCTTCAATTTCAAGTAAGGATTTGTCAATTCAATCCGCCATTAACGTACAAAACCTTCTGCAAGGGAGATTACCGGGCGTAACGGTATCAACCTCCGGAGTAGCAGGTGAAGCACCCTCGATTAGAATACGAGGTATTGGTACGCTTGGGAACAACAACCCTCTTTATGTCATCGACGGGTTTCCCACGAAAAGTGAAATAGCCGCTCAGATCAACCCCTCGAGCATTGAGTCTGTTCAGGTTTTAAAAGATGCTTCTTCAGCTTCAATTTACGGTTCTCAAGCCGCGAATGGCGTCATATTAATTACTACACACAAGGGGAAAACTGGAAAGGCGGAACTAGATGTGAAAGTAAACACGGGAATACACTTGGCATCTAACCTGCCTAAAGTACTTAATTCACAACAATACGGAGAAGTATTATGGAATGCGATGAGAAACGCCGGATTAACCCCATCGCATACTCAATACGGAAGTGGTGAATACCCTGTTATCCCTGACTATATTATACCAGCGGGAGCTTCTGAACGTGACGTTGATTTAAGCAAATATAATACCGAGGAAAATCAATTCATGCGTGCAAATAAGCAGGGTACTAATTGGCTCAAAGAAGCATATCGAACGGCACCAACAACTACCGTTGATGTGAGCGCACGAGGTGGCAGTGAAAGTGCCAAGTACTTTCTGAATGCCAATTACTACACGCAAGATGCCATTGTCAAGTGGGCTGGCTATGATCGTCTTTCTTTAAGGAACAACGCTCAGTTTACACCTATAAATTTTTTAACGTTAGGTGCAAATATGAGTGCAACGTATTCTAAATACAAAGGAGCTTCTTCAGATCAAAGTGCCTCGAGACAAGCTCCACTTATACCTGTAAAAGACGAAATGGGCAATTGGGCAGGAACAAAAGCCAATGGGCTGGGAGATTCTCAAAATCCTATAGCCAACCTTTATAACCAGAAAGACAATTACAACGAGCATTTACATTTCCTGGGGAATTTGTTTTTAGAGATAGATCTCAACGAATCGTTACAGTTTAAAACGACAGCTGGTGCAAATATTGTGAACGGTGGCTCTAAATCATTTAGTCCTGTTACATTTTGGAACAAGGGAGATAAGAACCAGCTCGTTAACGCCCTAGGCGTTTCAAGTGGCAAAAGCAGAGAGTTGATTTGGAATAACACCCTTACTTTTTCGAAAAAGTTTTATGACAACCATAATATCAATGCGCTGATTGGTACGGAAGCTCTTGCGTACAGGGGTGAATACCTATCAGCTTCACGAAACAGCTTCATAGTAGAGGATGTAGACTACAGGTATTTAGATGCCGGAGAATTAAACAAAAATAATTCTGAAAGCGGTAATGAATATGCCCTATTTTCATTATTTGGCAGGGTTAACTATCAGTATCAAGACAAGTATTATGTAAGCGCCATTCTTCGTAGAGACGGTTCTTCACGCTTTGGGGAAAATAACAGATACGGTTATTTCCCGGGTATGAGCATCGCATGGAGGGTGTCGGAAGAATCATTCATGGCAAATCAGAACATCGTTGATGATTTGAAAATCAGGGCAAGTTACGGTAAGACAGGGAACCAGGATATCGGGAATTACGCATTTGCCTCACTATATGGCACCAATATTTCTACGAGTAGCTACCCGATTACAGGTGACGTGAATGCTATAATTCAAGGGATAAGTAAAGAGACCATTGGTAATCCGAACATCAAATGGGAAACGACCACCCAAAACAACATCGGGATAGACGCTTTCTTCCTAAACAACATGCTGAATCTTTCATTGGACTACTACCAAAAACATACCACGGATATTCTGCAGAGGGTGACTTATCCAGCTACTGGAGGGGTTGCCTCTCCGCCGTATGAAAATATAGGAAAAATGAAAAATACTGGACTTGAATTAACCATGAATTACAGCAACATGATGACAAGTCAAGATTTTTCTTATGATATTGGGCTTATCATATCGGGTTACCGAAATAATGTGGAGAAATTAGCCGCCAATCAGTTTATTTCGGGGTCATATACCAGAACTGAAGTCGGACGACCGATATCTTCTTTCTACGGTTACGTCATAGATGGTATTTTCCAAAGTCAAGAGGAGGTAGACAATCATGCTGATCAGACTGATAAAGCCATTGGAAGATGGAAATACAGAGATGTCGACAAGAATGGTGTAATAAATGACCGAGACAGAACGTACATTGGGAATCCTCATCCTAAGTTTGAGTATTCACTGAATACCAGATTGTATTACAAAAACTTTGATTTCACTATGTACTTACAAGGAACTTATGGAAATGACATCTACTTTGCTTCGAAAGGAGGACAAGATGGGTTGGATTTCTGGAGCGACTATTTCAACAAAAGTACACGAATATTGGACACTTGGACTCCCGATAATAGGGATGCGAAACTCCCAGAAATAAACATACTGAATCCAAATAACGAATCTGGTAAAGCCTCTACGTATTTTGTTGAGGATGGCTCTTACCTTAGGTTTAAATTTATGGAACTGGGTTATACATTACCTTCTAGATTATTGTCAACTGTAGCTCTGATCAACAATTGCAGGATTTACATAAATGCTGAAAATATTTGGACGATAACCAACTACAACAATATTGACCCAGAAGTAAAAAACAGCAACGATTTATCTATTGGGGTTGACTACGTTAACAACATGCCTTTAGCTAAAGTGTTTTCAGTAGGGTGTAGTATATCATTTTAATAAAAAACAATCATGATGAAATTATTTAACAATATAAAGAAAAGAACATTGATTTTCACGCTTGTGGTGGTTTTCCTAAGCCTATTAAACGCATGTTCCGATATGTTGGACAAACAGCCATTGGGTAAACTGAATGAAGCTGTTTTTACAACTAAAAACTCTATCGATAAGCTATTAATAGCCTGTTATAGCCCGCTTAATGGATACATTAATGGCGTATGGGGAATATCTAGTGGCCCGGATAATTGTTTCTACGGAGATTTATGTTCAGGAAACATACACAAGGGTAGCACTACGGGGGACTTGGGAGATTTGTTACAAATGGAACGTTTCAGGGCAACCGCTGAAAACGGCCGTATCAGGGATAAGTGGATTCTTGTGTATGGTGGAATTGAAAGGTGTAACGAGGTCTTACGCGTACTAAACGAAAAAGAGATCACGGATTTATCCGATAATGCTAAAACTCAAATCATAGCTGAAGCCATATTCTTGCGAGCTTATTACCACTTTGAGGCCAAGAAAATTTGGAACATGGTCCCCTATATCGATGAAACCGTTGAAGACCCACAACGTAGGGTTCCCAATAATAGGGATATTTGGCCAGACATCGAAAATGATTTTAAACACGCCATCAACTATCTTCCCGAGAATCAGGATGAACCAGGTAGGCCGACAAAGTTCGCCGCTAAGGCATTTTTAGCGAAGGCGTATCTTTTCCAACAGAAATACGCGGAAGCAAAGGTTCTTTTAGACGAGGTCATAGCAAGTAACAAATACGAATTGATGCCAAATTATTACGATAATTTCAATGCGGCAAAAAATAACGGCATCGAGGCCATTTGGCAAAACCAGGTAGCCGTAAACGTTGCCGGGGCAGGCTATGACCGGAGTCAGCGTGGGGGTGACCTCTCGTTTCCCAATGCCCCCGATCAGCCTAATTTAAGTGGCGCTGGATTTAATCAACCAACCTTCGACTTGGTAAATGCCTATAAAACTGACGAGAATGGATTGCCTTTGATTGATTCCTATTTTGAAACTGATTTGAAGCATGATATGGGCATCGAGTCCAGTCAAGAATTTACCGTGGACCTTGAACAAACTGTTGATCCGCGTTTAGATTGGGTGGTAGGACGGAGAGGAATACCCTATCATGACTGGGCTATACACCCTGGAAAAGATTGGATAAGAGACCAAGTAAGCGCGGGTCCCTACAATCAGAAAAAATACGCCATACTAAAGAGTCAACTGGAAGAATACGCGCACGAAAAAATAGCAAAGTTCAATGCTATGAATTTTAATATTATTCGTTACGCTCAAGTTTTATTGTGGGCGGCCGAGTGCGAAATTGAAGTGGGAAATCCTGAAACAGCTCGGCAATACGTTAACAGGATACGTGAAAGAGCTCGTGATGGAATTTATGTACGATTAGGTGAAAATGCTCCATTTGGTGATGGTCCTGATGCCGCAAATTATAAAGTCGACGTTTACACGGATTCGTGGGCAGGGAAAAGCAAAGAAAGTTTACGTAAGATCGTTCGATTTGAACACCGCCTTGAATTCGCATTAGAAGGACATTACTTCTTCGACCTAGTCCGCTGGGATGTTGCGGAAGAATATATTAACACGTATATATCTAGGGAAAGAAAACACATTGAATATCTAAATGACGTTGTCTTTGAAAAGAATGACCGCTACTTTCCAATACCTTTGACTGAAATTGACAGAAGCTACAAGGATGGAGAACCCACTATAGTGCAGAATCCCGGGTATTAGCAGAGTCACCAACTAATAGGTTTGGAGTAAATGAGCAATAATTGATAAAGTTCAGGGGTGGCGATATTAGCCACCCCTCTTCCAATCCACCGTGTTAACACTTCACCTGATAAATTTGCTTACACGTTCTGCCATTACATTAATTCAGTTTCCTATTCAACATTAAATATTTAGAATAAATGAAAAGACCTTATTATTTTCTATTCTTCGTTATAATCTACCTTTTCGCTTCCTGTCAACCCATTAAAGAGGAAGATGAATATTTGTGCCCTTACTTCAATGGAGTTAGCAACTACGGGAAAACGAAGCAGAAACCCTATCTCACCGCCGGTGATAAAATGTATATTATAGGCACGCAGAATGGCCTATTCCCAGATATTGGAGGACATGTTCAAGGAGAAATGGGAGGTGTCTGGATGCATCCCATAAAATTGGCCGATGGTTTTTGGCTAAAAATCAGTGAAGATGCCGTTCCTGATGGTGTTTGGCTGATGGAAGCTGATGAATACATCACGTACCCTCATGGTAACAAATTTATTTACCGCAACATATTCAAAGATTTAGAAATAACAAGATTCCAGTTTGTGCCAGATCAAGAAAAGGGGGCTATAATCAATTATACTTTTCGAAACAACTCAACGGAAGCAAGAAATATCAACCTGGATTTCTTACTAAAAACCGATATTAGCCCTGTTTGGTTATCAAGGGAAAATGGCATTGAGGATTACCCGGATCTGCTTTCATGGGATAAGGATAACAATTTGTTTACGGCGTCCGACTCAATACATAACTGGCACATGGCGTGGGGTACGAATAGCCCGATCCTTTCCTTTAAAGAACATCCTAACGTACCAATCGAAACGTTAGGACAAGGTAAAAATGGATTAATTTACACGGCGGTAAAAATAATGCCTGGACAAGAGAAGGTAATATCGTTTGCAATAAGCGGGTCGACAGCTAGCGTCGAGGAGGCTATATCGATTAATCGGGGATTATTGAAATGGGAGGACGATAAAAAAGAAGCGAAAAAATCCTCTTTTAGAGAAATTTTAGGGAAATCCAGGATCTCAATCCCTGATAAAGAACTTGAAACAACGTATAATTGGGTGAAAATAAATACGCGCTGGCTCGAGATGGACTTAGATGGCTACGGCCGGTTCTTAGGTGCTGGCGCCATCGAGTACCCCTGGCTGTTCGGATGTGACAATTCATACGCCTTACAAGGAGTGTTAGCCACCGGGGGGTTTGACTTGGCGAAATCCACCTTGAGTGTTTTAAAAAACGTATCAGAAAAGGTGAATGGTAACGGACGCATCATACATGAAATGTCTACAAACGGATTTATTTACAATAAGGGTAATACCCAAGAAACAGCCCACTTTATCATGGCCGTTTGGAAAGCGTTTGAGTGGACAGGTGACATAGAGTTCTTATCAAGCCTATATCCCTACGTGAAGTTAGGCATTGAATGGCTAACCGTTAATCAAGACACCAATGCCAATCTATTCCCTGAAGGCTACGGGATAATGGAAGTGGTAGGGTTAAATGTCGAGTTAATAGATGTTTCGGTTTACACACAACAAGCTTTGGTTGCCGCTTCTAAAATGGCATCGATATTTAATGAGAAAAGTTTGTCAGAAGCCTATTATCAAAAGTCCGAAAGATTAAAAGAAAAAATCAACCTCGAGTTTTGGGATGACACATCAAATTGCTATTGCGACTTTTATGGAACCAGAGATCAAGCTATTTCAGTAGCTCAAGGGGCTATAGAGCAATTAAGGTTATCATCGATATTCGGGAATAAAGAAAAAAACGAAAAAATCATAGGTTATTACAACTCCCTTATCACTGAATTTGCACAACTGCCTGAAAATACGACAAAAGGATGGTTCACAAACAAAAACTGGGTGATAAACACCCCTCTGGAAACCGGTATAGCACCAAACAAGAGAGCGATAAAAAGCCTAGACATAATACGTGCAGAACATTGTGGAGAGCATGGCCCATATTTATCTGCCGTAGAAAAAGGTCATATGATGACTATTTCCACGGGTGTACAAGCAATGAGTGAAGCTCAATATGGAAGAACGGATGATTGTCTTTGGTACATGAAAACAATAGTTGAAACGTTAAGTAGAACACTCCCAGGCTCAATCAATGAAATAATGCCTGAATATGGTTGTCCAGTGCAAGCGTGGACAATTTACGGAATTGCCACTCCCATAGTAACACATATTTTTGGAGTTCATCCGGATGCATACAATAAAACAGTAATTATCGCACCGCATCTTCCCTCTGATTGGAAGTTTGCCGAGATAAAAAATCAATGGGTTGGTTCAAATAGTTATGATATTAAGATAAAAAGAGATGAAACAAGTATTCAATATACGATTCACTCGAAATTGAATGACTGGAACAACAAACTACGTATTAGAGGATTAACAGGTAAGGAGTTTTTATTAAATAACACGAAAACCGTTGCCTTAACTGATGAGATACACTTATCTGGCACTAAAAACAGCGTTATTATACCTACCCCATAACCCACCTAAAACCATATGCCTATAAAGGATAGAAAAACAAATCCACAAGCAACAAGCTAAACACGGTACAAAACGATCATTTGGTAACGTTTAACATATTAATATCCCCGAATATCGTGTCGAACTGACAGCAAATAACATTTTTTCCTGACTTCGTCAACGTGTTACCCAAAAATTCTTATCAAATAATTTAGCTATTTTTTATGCCTGCGCATAATCATAACATAATAATCGCGTGAAAATGAAAGATAAATTAAAAACATGGCTCGTTATTACATCAAGCATTTTACTTATTGGATGTACAGGTGATAATTCTGAAAATGAAGTCACCTCGAAAAAAATAACACCGGTCGATTTCTCACACGTGAAAATCAACGATAACTTCTGGTCGCCAAGGTTGAAAAACCACGTGTTACACACGCTCCCGGTATGCATCGACCAAATCGAGAACAAAACCGGGCGGATACGGAACTTCGAGAACGCGGCCAAGCGGTCAGGCGAACATTTAGGTAAGCTTTTCGACGATTCTGACGTGTACAAGGCGCTGGAGGGGATGGCATACAGCCTTATCAACAACCCTAACCCCGAGCTGGAAAAGAAAGCCGACGAGTGGATCGGCAAGTTCGCGGCTGCCCAAGAGCCGGACGGGTACATCAACACGTTTTACACGCTAACGGGGTTGGATAAACGGTGGACAAACATGGACCACCACGAGATGTACTGCGCCGGACACATGATAGAGGCAGCCGTGGCCTATTACAAGGCGACCGGTAAACGGGAGCTGATTGATGTCTCCATACGAATGGTCGACCACATGATGGAGCTGTTTGGACCCGGAAAACGCCACTGGGTCCCGGGACACGAGGAGATTGAGTTGGCCCTGGTGAAACTGTACGAGGTTACGAACGAAGAAAAATACCTCGATTTCGCGTACTGGTTGCTTGAAGAACGTGGACACGGCCACGGGTCTAAAGGGGAGGGAAGAACATGGAACCCCGTGTACTATCAAGATGAGATGCCGGTTAGGGAATTGTCAAGCATAAACGGCCATGCCGTCCGAGCCATGTACCTGTTCTGCGGGATGGCCGATGTGGCTGCCTTGAAAAACGACACCGGCTACATCGAGGCGCTGAACCGCCTGTGGGACGACGTGGTGTTGACCAAGATGTACCTAACCGGGGGAATCGGGTCGTCAAGCCACAACGAGGGATTCACTGAACCTTACGACCTACCCAATTACGAAGCCTACTGCGAGACCTGCGCCTCGGTGGGAATGATTTTCTGGAACGCACGCATGCACCAGTTCACGGGCGACTCAAAATATATCGACGTGCTGGAACGATCCCTGTACAACGGCGCGCTGGCCGGCGTGTCGTTAAAAGGTGACCGCTTCTTTTACGAGAACCCGCTGGCTTCTCACGGTGACCATCACCGCGAGGAGTGGTACGGTACGGCTTGTTGCCCAAGCCAGGTTTCCCGTTTCCTCCCCTCCATCGGGAACTACATTTACGGGACGTCAAAAGAAGCCGTCTGGGTAAACTTGTACATCGGGAACAGGGCCGAGGTGAACAGCGGGAAAGGGGTGATGACCTTGAACATGAAGACCAACTACCCGTGGGACGGCAACGTGACCCTTACCGTTGAAACGATTAACAAACCTGTACAAAAGGAGTTCCGACTGAGGATTCCCGGATGGTGCGAAAGCTATACGGTTACCGTGAACGGAAACAGGGTAACCAATCCACGAATTGAAACGGGATACTTGGTCATCAACAAGAAATGGGAAGCAGGAGACGAGGTAACGCTTACTATGGATATGCCGGTGGAAATGGTACAGGCCGATCCCCGCGTGAAAGAGAACATCGGGAAAAGAGCCATTCAGCGAGGACCACTGGTATACTGCGCGGAAGAAACGGACAATCCCTTGTTCGACGAATTGGCCCTCTCGCCGCTTGCCCAATTCAAGGAGACGTTCAACCCCGCGCTCTTGAATGGCGTCACCTCCATTGAAAGCATTTCTGAAAAGGATACCATTCATTTTATTCCCTACTACGCGTGGGATAACCGGGAGGCGGGACAGATGAAGGTATGGATTAATTATAACGAGTAAAAAATCAATCACATGAGACATTTAATTACCACTTTTATTTTGGCCTTCTTTGTCATGAGTCCTCATTTACAAGGAAATACACCTGAGCAAGTGCCTAATTACTCAGGTAACCGAGCTCCACTTTTCAGTAAAACCTACATTGAACTGCCTATTGGAGCCATCCGCCCTCAGGGTTGGCTAAAAGAACAACTAAACAGGATGCAAACAGGAATGACGGGGCATTTAGACACTATTTACCCCCAAGTCGTTGGAGAGAGAAACGGGTGGCTAGGCGGTGACGGAGACGTGTGGGAACGAGGGCCATATTGGCTCGACGGGCTTTTGCCACTCGCTTATATCATGAACGACGAGGGACTAAAAAAGAAAGTACAACCCTGGATTGAATGGACATTGGCATCGCAAAAGCAAAACGGGTACTTTGGCCCAGATACCGACCGGGGACCCGAGGAGGGCTTGCAACGAAGTAACTCCCATGACTGGTGGCCTAAAATGGTGATGTTGAAAGTAATGCAGCAATACTATTCCGCTACCGGGGATGAACGAGTAATTCCTTTTATGACAAACTATTTCAAGTACCAATTGAAAGAATTACCCGAACACCCGCTGGGAAACTGGACATTCTGGGGAGAACAGCGAGGAGGTGATAACCTGATGATGGTTTATTGGCTGTACAACATCACGGGGGATTCATTTTTACTTGAATTGGGTGAACTCATCCACAAACAAACGTTAAACTGGACCGATATATTCCTTAATCAGGATCATCTGTCCCGTCAGCACAGCTTGCATTGCGTGAATCTTGGACAAGGATTTAAAGAACCGGTTATCTATTTCCAACAGAGTCAACATCCTGAACAACTAGAAGCAGTAAAAAAAGCTGTCCGTGATATGCGCAACACCATCGGATTACCCATCGGGTTATGGGCTGGCGATGAGCTACTCCGTTTTGGAGATCCCACGCGAGGTTCAGAACTTTGCACAGCCGTGGAAATGATGTATTCGCTGGAGAATATCCTACAGATTACCGGCGATGTGCAATGGGCAGACCACCTCGAAAAAATAGCTTATAACGCGTTGCCCACTCAAATCACGGACGATTTTAGTGCACGGCAGTATTATCAGCAAGTCAACCAAATTAAAGTCAGTCGAGAGATACGTAATTTCGTGACACCCCACTACGATACGGACAACCTTTTCGGTGAACTCACCGGATACCCGTGCTGTACCACCAACATGCATCAGGGATGGCCTAAATTCACGCAAAATCTCTGGTACGCGACGAGCGATAACGGCATCGCCGCACTTATTTACGCTCCATCCGAGGTTTCAGCAAAAGTGGAAAACGGGAAGCTCATCACCGTAAAAGCGTCTACACGGTATCCTTTCGAGGAAACGATTGCCTTTACCTTTGATTTTCCAAACAGAAAAGGAGAAGAGATAAAATTCCCGTTCCACCTGCGTATCCCACAATGGTGTAAAAATCCCGTAATAACGATAAACGGCGAAGTGGTTAAGGTGAATACAAGACAAGGAGAAATCGCGAAGATTGATCGTGCTTGGAAACATGACGATACAGTCGTCCTTCATTTACCCATGACGGTTTCGATAAGCCGTTGGTACGATGGGGGAGCAGCCGTTGAACGCGGCCCACTTCTGTACGCGCTGAAAATGAGTGAAAACTGGCAAAAGAAAACTACTGAACCTCACGAAACCAAGCGTTACGGAAAATGGTACTTCCAAGTTACTAGCGACTCGCCTTGGAACTATGCCCTACCTATCCGTAACCTGAGCGAAGAGAATATTGAAAAAGCTTTTATCGTTGAAACGAAAAACAGCATCCCTGCATACCCTTGGACATTGCAAAATGCTCCTGTTACGATAAAAACAACGGGATTGCGTCTACCATTGTGGAAAGAGTACAACGGGTCGGCCGGGTCCATCCCTTATTTCACTCAACAGGGAGATGATGTTGGTGAGGAAGAAAACATTGAACTTATCCCTTACGGGTGCAGCACCTTACGAATCGCGGTTTTTCCCGTGAGGAGAAAATGAGAAAGGTGACACTAACAACCTTTTAACTTTCGATAGGTAATATCGTCTATCTCCATAATAAAGGGGTAATCGACGTTGGTGGCTACCATTCCCGTTGAGGCTCAACCGCACGTGCTATTTGCCGACGGGAAAACCGACTACTCCATCTTTTTGTCTTCGGAGACCTCCAAGTCGGAAGCGTGAGCGGACAAAAGGCTGGGGCACGCAGGCGACTTAAATCTGCTAAATCGCACAATTCTACAAAAGATTTCTTTGCGATACGAAAAATGCCTACCTTTGTTCTGGGGTTAAATGTTTTTTTCTTTTTCATTTTGCAACACGAAAATATGAATTTTACCCTAAAGATAGAAGGGCGTACCCTTCTATCTTTTTTCGCTTAGCGTTATACTCTCTATTTAAACTTACACATAGCATTCAGACTTTTACTAAATCTATATCCTTATGCGACAGCTAAAACTTTTTTTCTTGTTGAGCACGATTATCCTTCTATCATGCCAGAAAGGCAACAGGCCCGCAACGGATTATACCATCAGCCAAGGAGAACTGCTGGATAAAATCAAAGGGGGATGGGCAGGCCAGGTGATTGGATGCACCTACGGCGGCCCAACAGAGTTCGTATGGAACGGGACGATGATCGGAGATGAAGTTCCCATACCGTGGGATGACACGCGGATGCTGTGGTATTACGAAAACGCACCAGGCTTGTACGACGACGTCTACATGGACTTAACTTTCGTGCAGGTCTTTGACACCCACGGGTTGGACGCAGCCGACTCGCTGCACGCGAAATACTTTGCCAACGCGGGATACCCGTTATGGCACGCCAACCAGGCGGCCCGCTACAATATCCAGAACGGCATCATGCCGCCCGAATCGGGACATTGGAAAAACAACCCGCATGCCGATGACATCGATTTCCAAATCGAGGCCGACTTCGCGGGATTGATGTCCCCGGGAATGGTTAACACCGCGTCTGAAATCGGCTGGAAGATCGGCCATATCATGAATTACGGCGACGGGGTGTACGGCGGGATCTACGTGGCGGCCATGTACGCGCTGGCATTCGTGCATGACGACATCGAATTCATCGTGGAAGAGGCCCTGAAATCCATCCCGAAGCAGAGCAACTACTACCAGTGCATTGCCGACGTGATACGGTGTTACCACGAAGACCCGAACGACTGGAAGAAAGCGTGGTTCGAAGTGCAAAAAAAATGGACAGCAGACATTGGTTGCCCGGATGGGGTCTTTAGGCCCTTCAACATTGATGCGACCATCAACGGTGCCTACATCGTGATTGGCCTGCTTTACGGCAAGGGCGACTACGGTGCGACCATCGATATTAGCACGCGGTGCGGGTACGACTCGGACTGTAACCCGGCCAACGCGGGCGGGATACTGGGCACGATGATCGGGTACGACAAGATACCGGCCTATTGGAAGCAGGGGTTGGATAAGGTAGAGCACCTGAACTTCGCACACACCGAGATGTCACTCAACAAGGTATATGAAATCGGCTTTCGCCACGCGAGCGAAATGATCATACGAAACGGCGGCGAACTAAGCGGCGACACGTTCACCATCAAGTATCAAGAGCCAACACCCGTCACATACGAGAAAAGCTTCGAGGGACTATACCCTATCGAGAGAAGAAGGATTGGAGGCCACCTCAACAGTAACAACGGGGAAATATCGTTCAATATTCAAGGCTCGGGATTCGTTTTAGGGGGTAGGGCGACAAAAAACAGCGAGCTACCAGACGAGATCCTGGAAATAGAAGTTTACATCAACGACGAGATGCACGAAGTGGCGAAACTCCCAACGAATAGCCGTATGAGACGGCTGGACCTTACCTGGAACTACGATCTAAGCGAGGGAGAAAACAGCGTTACATTGAAGGCGAAAACAGTTCCCGAAGGGTACCAGGTAGAAGCATACGACGTGATCGTCTACTCCAGGAACAAACCAGGCAAAGTGGCCTATTATTAGGAGGCCATAAAACAGAAAACAATAACAAACTAAATAAGTAAATTAATAATAAGTAAATATATGAAACCGAAAACTCTTCACTACATTTTCACCTGTTTGTTCCTCGGCTTGTTTGCCAACGGTATCGCCCAAATTCAAAACGACGAAGTATTCGAATACCCGGAACTAAACGCCCAGGATTATCGGTATAACATCAGAATACCCGATATCGAGGGATACAAAACGCTGAAGTGCGACTTCCACACGCATACCGTGTTCTCCGATGGAAAGCTTTGGCCAGACCAGCGGGTCAAGGAGGCATGGAATGAAGGCCTCGACGTGATAGCCATAACCGATCACATTGAGTACCGACCTAACAAGGATATATTGATTAGCGACCACAATAAATCCTACGAAATAGCCAAGGCGCAGGGAGATGCCATTGGAATGCTGGTGATAAAAGGAACGGAAATCACGCGCCAAAAGCCCCTGGGACACTTGAACGCCCTCTTTATTCAAGACGCGAACCGGCTTGACCGTCCCGACCCGCTCGAAGCCATCGACGAGGCCATTAAGCAAGGTGGTTTCATCTTGTGGAATCACCCCGGTTGGCCGGATGACCTAAGCACGATATACCCTATCCACGAGGAGCTGATCGCACAGCAGAAAATCCACGGCGTTGAACTGTTCAATGGCTGGGAAGTTTACCCAAAGGTCATCGACTGGTGCCAAAAGTATAACCTGGCCCCCATAGCCAACTCCGACATCCACTACACCAGCAGCAATCTCTACAGAGGGAAATTAGTGCGCCCGATAACCCTGGTATTCGCGGAAGAGTACACCGAACAAGGGGTCAAGGAGGCGTTATTCGCCGGTAGGACATTGGCACTCTATAACCATGTGCTGTCAGGTGATAAGGAACTGATGAAGTCCCTTATCGAAGCCTCTCTTTCGATTCGGGTTATTAACGAGAAAAATGGGACCATCGAGATTACCAATCACAGCGATATCGCGTATGAAATCAAGTACGGAGAGTACATGTATACAAGACCGTTATACCCGAATCAAGTGCTGCGCGCTACCATCCCGGCCGGTAGCGATGTTGAATTCGTGAACTGCCTATACGGAAAGGAGAAACACGTCACGATGAACTTGGCTGGATGCATCGTTCAGGTACGATGAGAACTTAACGGCAATGCCCCAAAAAAACTTAACGATTGTTTAAAACTATCGTTTACATCGCTAATCTTTAAAAATTTACGTAACTTGCGGGCGTTTATGGCGCGTAAGTGTAGAAGGTATTACCCTCTGGTCTTGAGGATGAAACTGCAAATGCAATATAAAACAAACAACTATTCCGTTAAGCCAGATGAGCATTGGACAAGTTCACTTGGACAAGACCATGGCGAGGAATAGTCTAATTTTAATGAACTATTCCGTTAAGCCAAATGAGCTTTGGACAAGTTTACTTGGACAAGGCCATGGCGAGGAATAGTCTAATTTTAATGAACTATTCCGTTAAGCCAAATGAGCATTGGACAAGTTTACTTGGACAAGGCCATGGCGAGGAATAGTCTAATTTTAATGAACATTTTCGATAAGCAATGTGGGCAGATGTCAAATTTATTTGACTATGCCATTGCGAGAAAATGTCTAATTTATGAACTATTCCGTTAAGCCAGATGAGCTTTGAACAAGTTTACTTGGACAAGGCCATGGCGAGGAATAGTCTAACTTTAGTGAACAAATAAAAGATAAAAAGTGAAGAGGAAACTGAAAATGGGGATGGTTGGCGGTGGCAGCGATGCGTTTATCGGAGCGATACATCGGTGCGGTGCCTTTATGGACAACCTGATTGAGCTGGTAGGCGGCTGCTTTAGCGTCAACCCTGAAATATCTAAAAGCTCGGGCAAAGAGTACTTCCTCCCGGAACACCGTGTATACGAGAATTACCACGAAATGTTCGAAAAGGAGATGGAGCTACCCGAGGAAGAGCGAATGGATTTCGTCACCATCGTCACGCCCAACAAGTGGCATTTTGAGCCTGCCATGATGGCTTTGGAAAGAGGTATGCACGTGGTACTGGATAAACCGATGACTTTCTCTCTCGAGGAGGCGATAAAGTTGAAAGAAAAGGTGGAAGAAACGGGACTCGTACTTGCCCTGACTCATGTCTACTCTGGTTACCCAGCCGTGAAAGAGGCAAAAACGCGTATCGCCAATGGCGAATTGGGCAAGCTCAGGAAGGTGTACGTGGAGTATACCCAAGGGTGGTTGTCACAGCGCATCGAGCTGCAAGGGGGGAATAACGCGGGCTGGAGAACAAACCCAGCTACCACGGGTAAGGCTGGTTGCATGGGCGACATCGGCACCCACGCGTGGCACCTCGCTGAGTACGTCACAGGACTAAAGGTACAAGAGGTGTGCGCGGACTTGCAAACGTACGTGAAAGGTCGCCCAGTGGACGATGACGGTGCCTTACTACTGCGCCTGGAAGAGGGAGTGACCGGGGTACTAATGGCCACGCAGATCGCCACTGGCGAAGCAAACAACATCCGCATCCGGGTCTATGGAGATAAAGGGGGGCTGGAGTGGCGACAAATGGATCCGAACAGGCTTTTCTTGCGCTGGGGAGACAAACAGGCAGAGGAACTCTACATGGGAAACAACGAGTTCTTGGGTGAGCTGGCACGATGGAATACCCGGATACCCGCGGGACACCCCGAGGGATTCATCGAAGCCTTTGCCAATATCTACAGGAATTTCGCCCTCACTGTCATGAGCAAAAAGGGATGGGAAGTCCCGGAAGGGCCGATCCACGATTTCCCAACGGTAGATGATGGCCTCAGGGGGATGCAATTCATCGAAACAGCCGTTGCCTCCGGTTACAACAATGAGGAGAAGTGGCAGAAATGGATTTATATTAACTAGTTAACTAGTTAACTAGAAGCAGATACCCAAAACTCAACTTAGAAGTGGAACGCCCGGGTGTTTCCATTTTTGAATTATTCCAGTAAACAATCATGAAAAACACCTTCTTGCACAATTGAAGGAAAACTCCTACATTTGTGGCTCGCAAAAGAAAAGAGAGGAGAAGTAGTTAAGACTTTGATTTTTAATAGAATATGTTATTAACTAAAAATAATTATGAATGTATGGAAAAAATCAACTCAACGGGTAATACTTTAACCGGTAAACTACCCATTAAACGTTTTTCATTGATTGCGCGAGCAACCTTTATCCTATTGTTTGCCTGCGTTTTTTACACGATGGCCGCAACAGATCACACTGAAAATGACGGGGTAATGCAAAAGAGACGGGTTACCGGAACAGTTGTCGATAAGGATGGTTTTTCTATTATCGGTGCCAACGTCCTTGAAATTGGTACAACCAATGGGGCAGTAACCGATATTGACGGTAACTTTTCACTCGAAGTGGGCCAAAACGCGGTCATCCGAGTATCTTACATTGGTTACCTGGATCAGGAGATACCAACCGCGAATCAAACCACTTTACAGATCACGCTCCTCGAAGACACGAGGGCTTTGGATGAGCTGGTGGTTGTTGGCTACGGAACACAACGGAAAGTCAACCTGACTGGCTCCGTTTCTTCCATTAACATGATGGAAATAGCTGAAACCAGACCGGTAACCTCGCTATCAGCAAGCTTGCACGGGTTAGCCGCGGGGCTTCACGTGAACCAGGGCAATGCTCGACCCGGAGGTGATGGAGCTACCCTACGTATCCGCGGACAAGGAACGCTCAACAACTCTAACCCGCTCGTGATTATTGATGGCGTGGAAGGAAACATGAACGACCTTAACGCCCAAGACGTGGAGAACATCTCTGTCCTAAAAGACGCGGCATCTGCTGCTATCTACGGGTCACGTGCGGCAAACGGGGTAATCTTGATTACAACGAAAAGCGGTAGTGAAGGCGTCCTCAGACTCAACTATAACGGGCAGGTAACCTCGCAAAAGCCCACCAATCTGGTTAAGCCGGTAAGCAACTACGCCGATTACATGGAGCTGTACAACGAAGCGACACGAAATGCGGATCCGAACGCTAAACTCCAATTCTCTCAAGAATCGATAGACCTATGGAGAGCAAACGAGGGAGGAGATCCACTCAAGTACCCCAACACCGACTGGACGAAAGAGATATTTTCTGCTAACGTGTCGCATAACCACAACCTTTCATTTAGCGGTGGTACCGACAAATTATCGCTCTTCGGATCATTTGGCTACCTGGATAACCCGGGAATCATTGAGAACTCGGGATTTAAAAGGTATTCAGCACGGGTGAACGCGGATGCACAGGTAAAAGATTGGCTCAAAATTGGAATCAACGCGAACGGTTACGTGAGTAACTCGGAAATTGGGACGAACCTCCTTGATGGAAGCGTCTTCGCGTTTGCCGCCGCAAGTACCCCCGGTATGGTAATCCGATCACCGGACGGACGCTACGGGGCACCCAACAACGCGGAGGATGACCCACAGGCAAACAACGTGCTGGAGCGTGTTAACTCTCAAAAAGGAGGAATTAAACGAAATCAATTGCAAACGAGGTTCTTCACTAAAATAACCCCCTTCGAAGGCTTTGTCTTGGAAGGATCTTACAACTACACTTTCCGGGATCAACTTCGCGACCAACAACCGGTGTTCATCGACCGTTGGAATTTCCTTACCAACACCATCGCGAGAAGCGGTACCGGACGCACCAGCGTGTCGAACCGAAACGATAAGCAGAATCGTTATTTCATGGATGCTACCGCGCGATACTCGAATCAGCTTTTCGACCAAAAGCTTGCCTTCGACATCATGGTGGGGGCCAGCCAGGAACTGTATAAAGAGTGGTGGTTCTCGGCATCGAAACAAGACCTGACCGATCCCAGCCTTTCTGTTCTAGGGGCTGCCACGGTAGATGCTGCCGCGGATGGTACGGCTACCGACTGGGTAATGCAGTCGTACTTTGGCCGGTTGAACCTCAACTGGATGGAGAAATACCTGTTCGAGGCGAACTTGAGATATGACGGTTCTTCCCGTTTTCGTAGCGGAAGCGACCGGTGGGGGCTCTTCCCATCTTTCTCCCTCGCGTGGAGAATGGATCAGGAGAGCTTCATGGAAGATTACCTGTGGCTGGATAACCTGAAGCTGCGCGTATCACACGGTTCACTTGGGAACAACTCCATTGGTAACTACGAGTACCAAGCACTGTACGCTCCATCTAACTACATCTTGAACAACACGCTGAACGTTGGTTTCGCGCAAAACGCGCTGGCAAACGCCCTTTTAACATGGGAAAGCACCTACGTCAGTAACGTGGGCGTTGACTTCGACATGTTGCGAGGAAGGCTGTCCGGTGTCATCGACCTTTTTAACAAGAAAACAAAAAACATTCTCATCAACCTACCGGCCCCACTGGTTGTGGGTAACGCGAGTATACCCAAACAAAATGCCGCTGAAGTGGTAAACAACGGTATTGAACTGACCTTGGGATGGAAAGATAAAATCGGTGAAGTGGGTTATCGCGTAAACGGCAACTTCACTTTCATCGACAACAAGGTGACAAAATTTAAAGGCGATGAAAGAACCATTAGCGGAACAAACGTGATTCAGGAAGGATACCCCATTAACGTGCAGTACGTGTTAGCGGTTGATCGTATCATCCAAACGGACGAAGACTTAGCCCTGGTTCAGCAAATGATCGATAACGCACCGCTTGATGATAACGGGAATAAGAGGAATCCATTTGCCACCTTTGGCAGACCCGTAAAGGGAGACCTACTCTACAAGGATTTAAACGGTGATGGTGTAGTCAATAATGATGACAAGTACATGGTGGGTCATGGCACGGCCCCGAGAATTAGCTACGGGCTGACGCTCGGTGCCGATTGGAATGGCTTTGACTTATCGGTTCTTCTGCAAGGTACGGCAGGACATAAAGTATACTGGCAAGACGGTTACTATCGTCCAACGGTGAACTACGGTAACAATATCAACAAAGAGATCGCCGATGGGCGTTGGTATGAAGGACGTACAGACGCTACTTACCCGCGACTGCTGCCCCAAGCCAACGCGATAAACCAGCAACTGAGCGATTTCTGGATCTCCAACAAGTCGTATCTCCGTGTCAAGAACATCCAACTCAGTTACACGATTCCAAAGGATTTGACACGAAGTATAGGTATTGAAGCGGTTCGCGTTTACACGAACTTGGAGAACTACTTCACCTTCACCAGTTACAAGGGATTCGACCCGGAAATCAGCGGGCTAAACTATCCCATTATGAAACAATCGACCATTGGTTTAAACATATCATTCTAAACAAATTCAGTTATGAAAAAATTTATACTATATATATTCCTACTCGTTGGAATTGTTTGCTTAAAGGGGTGCTACGACATGGATACCGCCCCCTACGATCAAATAAGCTCGTCTACCTTCTGGAAAACGGAACAGCATGCCAAACAGGCAATGATGGGCGTGTATCGACAAATGAAAGACTACAGCGTCTTCGGAACGGCATTCATGTTTGACAACCTGGGAGAGATCGGGATCGGGTATGATGGCCAATCGTTACAAGCCGCGTTTTTAGGAACCTACACCGACCGTACTTCGCAGGTGGTCAACAAGTGGAGGTCCACCTACGATGGTATCCAAAAAGCGAACACGGTAATCAGAAACGTGTCCGCGATGGACATCTCCGATGAGGTGAAAACACCCATCATAGGTGAAGCGAAATTCATGAGGGCTACCTACTACTTCCACCTCTTAAGCTTTTTTGGAGGAGTACCCATCTACGATGAATCCATCGATCTTAACGCGGACTTCAACAACATGCTTGAACCCAGAAGTTCTGAAGACGCGGTACGCGAATTTATCCTGAGCGACTTAGCGGATGCTATCAGGGATCTACCGGTAGAATGGTCGCAAGACAATTACGGACGCGCCACCAAAGGAGCCGCTTACGCCATGAGGGGTAAGGTGCACCTGCACAACAAAGCTTGGCAAAGCGCTATCTCAGACTTTGAAGAGATCGTGTACAACAAGAGCAATAACTACGGGTACGAGCTCTACGACAACTACGCCGACCTCTTTACCTTGGAGGCTCACGACAGCCCCGAAATGATCTTCGCAATACAAAACAAGGGTGGGGTTGGTATTGACAATGGTATGCCATTAGCATTCTACATGGGTACCCGTAGCACGTTCGGCAGCTGCTGGAATAACGGCATGGCATCAACAACGCTGGCAGACATGTACGAACTAAAGGATGGGAAAAAATTCAACTGGAACGACTTCATCCCGAACTTTAACGAGGATAACAAGGTGAAAGAGAAGGCCTTTGTTGCCACACACAACAAGGGAGTGCTTACCTCCATCCCCGATACCGCCCTGCTGGCATCAATTTACAAGCAGAGAGACCCCCGCATGATGGAAACCCTCATCGTTCCCTACTCTACCTACGTAGGCTGGAATGCAAATCAGCCCAGGGAGATGTTGTTCGTGATAGCACCGGGAACCAACGAGAATAACGGGCAAATAAGAAATAACCGCGGCTGGTACACCTACCTGTGGCGCAAGTTTGTCCCCGAGGGGAACCTGGATGGCGAGCTTACCAACCGGGCACACACCCCGTTCAACTTTCCCCTTATCCGCTACGCCGATGTGCTGTTGATGTTGGCCGAAGCCTATAACGAAACCGACCAGCTCGCGAAGGCAGTAACAGAGTTGAATAAGGTAAGGCAGCGTCCTTCCACCAACATGCCGGCACTAAACAGTGGACCCGAATGGCTGAGTGTTTCCTCGAAAGAGGAGATGTTCGAGCGCATCAAGCACGAGCGAGCCGTGGAACTGGCGGCAGAGGGACACCGCTTCCTTGACCTCAAGAGATGGGGACTCGCGAAATCAATGCTTAACAATTTCGTGGAGAAAACCATCACCGGGAGCAATCTATACACCCGTAAATTTGAAGACCGTGATCTCTTATGGCCAATACCGGGGCAAGAGATCGAGACAAACGATCTGTTGACGCAAAACCCGGGGTGGTTCTAATCTTTAACCGATTAACCGAAAGTGGCACGCATGCCACTTTCGGTTTTTTATTACTTACCATCTAAAACCGAACTATTTCTCGCCACGACACAGTCCAAGTGAACTTGTCCTCTGCTCGTTTGGCTTAACGAAATAGTTCCATTCACTGCCATATTAAAATAAACGGTCGTATGAAAGCTTTCTTCTCTATTACCCTTTTCTTGCTCTTATTCACGTTTTGCTCAACGGAAAAGCGGGAAAATAACACCCCGTCTAATCCTACTATCCTATTTGACAAACCTATTTCCGAACATCCCCGGCTGCTCTTTTCAAAGGCCGATGAAAAAAGGATAAAAGAACAAAGTAAATCGGATCCCCTGCTGAAAAAGTTAATGCAATCACTCAGGATAGAGGCCGATAAAGTACTCGCATCTCCCATGCTCCCCCATCCCAACAATTTAAACAAAAGCAGGGAACATGTCTATCGTGTTATTACACTTGGTATGGCCTACCGCCTCTTGGACGATGAAAGGTACGCGGTTGGCGTTGAAAGAATATTAACGAATCTATGCCAGTATCCGGACTGGAACCCGGCACATTACCTGGATGTGGCAGAAACCACTACCGCCGTGGCCATAGGGTATGACTGGTTATATGACTTCCTAAGCAACGACGCAAGGGGCGAAATAGAAAAAGTTATCCGGGATAAGGCGCTCAACTTGGCGATACCCGTGTACGAGGCAACAAACAACGAGGGTTCATGGGCCAAACGTGAAACCAACTGGAACGTGGTTTGTAACACGGGAATGACCTTAGGAGCCCTGGCCATTGCTGAAAGCAACCCCCGATTGGTCGAGAAAATCATCTCCTATTCAGCCCGGTTTGTTCCAAACTGCTTGAAACATTACGCCCCGGACGGCGTTTGCTACGAAGGACCTAGCTACTGGAATTACACCAACATATACCTCTCCCTCTTGCTAAAAAGCCTGAACGACAATATAGGGCATGATTTTGGGATATCCTCGTTACCAGGGGTGGAGAAAACAGCCTTATACTACGTGCAGTCGTTATCGCCCCTCTTACGTGACTTTAATTTCGCTAACTCGGGAAGGGGATTTTCATCGACTAGCCCACTTTTTTTCTATTTCGGCAACACCTTTAACCAACCCGAGGTTATCCATTATTATCGCAACGTGCTAACCGATATCGCTGACGGGAAAAGGGGCCTCCCCAAGTGGCACTTCTTCTTATCCATTGCCTGGTATCAACCCGAAGTAGGTGTTAAAGAACCCCACTTCCCCCCGCTCCAGGTTTTTAAAAACGACATTAACCCTATTCTCGTTTTTAATGGCGATCGTTCTATAAAAGGATCCATCTACCTTTCCGCCAAGGGCGGGGACCCGGATGAAGCCCATCAACAACTTGACGTGGGTACTTTTGTCATCGATGCGGATGGCGTGAGATGGGCCGATGATTCAGGGTCGGATAATTACGACCTGCCGGGTTTCTGGGATTACCGACCCGACGGCAAAAGATGGAACTACTTCCGAAACACCAACTTTAGCCATAATACGCTCGCGATTGACAACAAACTTCAACACTCGGGCGGAAAAGGTTTGCTCGACCGGTACCGAACGGAAGGGAAAGAGCCATTCGGAATCATCGATATGACTACGGCATACCAAGGACAGGCAGCATCAGTATTAAGAGGATTCAAGCTCATGGACAACCACACCATGCTCATTCAAGACGAGGTAACCCCCCTGACGGATAACCAATCGATTACCTGGTCGCTCATCACAAGTGCCAACATCGAACTGGAGGGTACAACAGCCACGCTCAAGTCCGAAGGCAAGCAGTTTTTCATTTGGGTATTGTCGCCAACGAATGCGCGTTTGCACGCGGAAGAGGCCAAAACCTATTCCGAGCTCGAAAACCCGTTGACTGGCTATCAAATGCTGAAAATTACGGTCGATTCAAAAAGCATCAATGAATCACCGCTTACCATTTTAGTCGGGAGTAACAAGCTTAGCTTGGAACAACAGGCAAATAAAGCATATAACCGGATTTCTTCCTGGAATTAGCACAAGCCTTAACTCAGAAAACAAAAAAACAAGTTTTATTGAATGGCGGGGAAAAGTTGACGTACTCACCGGTGGTTCCCGTGCCGACCATTTTCACACACGGAAAAGCAAGAAGGAACAAATGATAACCGCCCGCGAATAAAAAAGAACCGCCAAGGATTAGGAGAAGAGAGAAAAAACAAGTACTTTCGCATGGAATAGTTAATAAATAAGCAAACATGAAGAAAACGAGCATCTTAATCTGCACCTTACTTTTCTTGGCCCTGTCCATGCAGTTACCCGCACAATACCAGCCTAACTGGCAGTCGCTTGATCAGCGGGAGATACCATCCTGGTGGACAGAAGCCAAGTTTGGTATTTTCATTCACTGGGGAATCTACTCTGTACCGGCTTACGCCCCGGTAAATGAAGTGGAGGGCATATACGAGAAGTACGCCGAGCATTATTACAACCGGCTCCTGGCGGGGAACAAGCTGTTCCTCAATTTCCACGAGAAACATTACGGGAAGGATTTTTCGTACGCCGATTTCGCCCCGATGTTTACAGCGGCCCATTTTAACCCCAACGAGTGGGCTGAGCTGTTCAAGGAGGCGGGCGCCAAGTACGTGGTGCTAACCTCGAAACACCACGACGGGTTCTGCCTCTGGCCAAGCGCGTACTCACCCCGGTGGAACAGCACGGTCACGGGACCTAAACGTGACCTCATCGGGGCACTTTCCGAGGCTACACGGGAGGCAGGCCTCCACTTCGGGTTGTACTACTCGCTCCTGGAGTGGGCGCACCCACTCTATTCCCCCGCTACCATAGAGAAGTGGGTAGATACGCACATGATCCCTCAAATGAAGGAACTGGTGAACACGTATGAACCCGATGTTATTTTCTCGGACGGTGAGTGGGACTACGATAGCAAAACGTTGAAGAGTGAGGAGTTCCTGGCTTGGCTCTTTAACGTGTCACCGGTTAAAGACAAGGTGGTGGTCAACGACCGCTGGGGCAAAGAGACGCGCAGCCAACACGGTGATTATTATACCACGGAGTACGACCTTGTCCACAGCAGCAAGGGCATCGGCGACAAAGCTGACCATCCGTGGGAAGAGAGCCGGGGTATTGGTACATCATACGGGTACAACCAATTTGAAACCACGGAGCATTACCTTACCTCCAAACAGCTCATCCACACGTTAATCGATAAGGTATCCAACGGGGGTAACTTCCTGTTGAACGTGGGACCTGACGGCAACGGGCTCATACCGGTAATCATGCAAGAGCGGTTACTCGATATAGGCCGGTGGCTTAAGGTGAACGGTGAAGCGATTTACGGTACCCAAGCGTGGCGCAGCGAGAACAAGCCCGAGAACGGGGCTATCGCCTTTACCCGAAAAGAGGGCAACCTGTACGTCATCATCAAAGAGTGGAGGGATGAACCGGTCGTGCTAACCCACGTGAAACACGCGGGGAAAGTGGAACTTCTTGGGTACGAGGGTAAAATAAAGGCCACCTTGAAAAATGGGCGACTAAAAATTGCCGCCCCCGTGATACCGGTTCATCACCTGCCTTGCAGTCACGCGTGGGTGTTCAAGGTGAACGATTTCAAAGAATAACCGATGGAGGTAAAACGGGCGTTAACCTAACGTGAAAATGAAAATAATTTTAACGCGAAAACCGCGTAAAGCATTAACGTCAAATAAGAAGAAAAGTATGAAGAAAAAATGGTTGATTCTCTCTATGCTCACCACGATCGCTTTCGGGCTGAGCGCACAAAAGCTCTCGTTTAACGAGGACGGAACATTCAAGATTATGCAATTCACCGATATACATTACTGTCACGGAGATGCAAGATCGGACACGGCTCTACTCCTGATCGACCGGGTTCTGGATGCCGAGAGGCCCGACTTGGTGGTCTTCACGGGCGACATCGTGATCAGACCAGTTCGGGAGGGTTGGGATCGAATAACGGCACCGCTCATCGAACGGGAAATCCCGTTTCTCGTCACCCTGGGCAACCACGACCATGAAAACGGCGTTACACGCCATGAGATCGCCGCCTTTATTACAGCATACCCCTACAACATGAACAGCCCGTTCGGGGCCAGCCCGGACCGGGTGATGGATAACGTGATCCCCATCTACGGGAACAAGAGTCAGCTGCAAGAAAAAGCGCTGGTATACTGTTTCGACTCCGGAGACTACTCCTCCATGAACGGGGTGAAAGGGTACGACTGGATCACGCCCGCCCAAATTCAATGGTATAGGGAGCAGAGCCTCTTCTACACCATCAAGAACAACCTCGAGCCGCTACCGGCCGTGGCCTACTTTCACATCCCACTACCGGAATATCAACTGGCGTTCGACGACGAGAAAAACACGCGGTACGGGGTACGAAAAGAAGCGGAGTGCGGCCCCGTGCTAAACACGGGCATGTTCTTCGCTATGAAAGAGATGGGCGACGTGATGGGCACGTTCGTGGGACATGAACACGTGAACGACTACATCGTTAACTACCACGGGATCGCTCTGGCGTACGGCCACTTTAGCGGGTGGAGAACCACCTACACGCGCGAAATAAACGGGGTACGCGTGGTACTCCTAAAAGAGGGGCAACGGGAATTCGATACCTGGCTACACTCGCTGGACGGAGCCATTCGAGACAGGGTCACCTACCCCACGGCATTTATCAATGACTAAAACACCCAACGTATACTTCTAAAAATCAGCACGCTACGCATAAGCGGACTACCCAAATAAAATAAACATCCAATAAACTACCCAACATGAACAAACGAGAATTTATTAAATCCGCGGCCGTGATTGCAGGCGCAGCTACAATCACCCCGTTATCGGCCACCGCGAAAAGCACCATCTCCCAGCCCGTGCCAAGCGAGGAGAAAAGTGGGTTAACAAGCCAAAAAGCCACGTTAAAGAAAAGCCTCGGCTTCGGCATGATTAGAGAGGACCTACCGCTCGCCGACAAATTTAAACTGGTGGTCGACCTTGGATTCCACGGGGTGGAGCTTAACGCCCCGGTAGACATCCCCATGGCTGAACTCCTCAGCGCGAAAGAGAAATCGGGCATCGAACTTCCCACGGTCGTCAATAAAGATCACTGGAGATCCCCGTTGTCCGATCCCGACCCGGCAGTACGGAAAAAGTGCATCGAATCGATCGCCCTGTCGCTCAAACAGGTGAAAGAACTAGGGGGAGACACGGTACTTGTGGTACCTGGGGTGGTGAACGAGAAGGTCTCTTACGAGCAGGCCTACATCAACGCCATGCAGTCTATCCGTGAGCTAATCCCTTACGCGGAAGAGACCGGCATGCAAATCGGACTGGAAAATGTGTGGAGCAACTTCCTTATCAGCCCCATAGAAGCTAAACGATACGTCGATGAGATTAATCACCCGCTAGTGGGTTGGTATTTTGATGTTGGCAATATCCTGCGTTACGGCTGGCCCGAGCACTGGATTAGAACGCTCAACAGGCGCATTATAAAACTGCACGCGAAAGAGTATAGCCGAGAGATCATGAACACGAAGGGTTTAGGGGAAGGATTCAACGTGGACTTACTGCAAGGAGATTGCAACTGGCCAGTGGTAATGCAAGCATTGCGGGAAGTCAATCACACCGGGGGATGGCTCACGGCAGAAGTACCAGGCGGCGACCGGAATCACCTGAAGAAGATTTCCGAACAAATGGATCAAATCATCTCCTACTTTTAGAACCCGTCAGGCTAAATCCGTCATGTGAAACCTATTATATTGAGTAATCATAGGAGATACAAGCAATCATTAATCGATAATTTTTAAACATACAATCAGATGGAATCAAATAATCATTCATTCTCAAGAAGGAATTTTCTAAAAAGTTCAGTCGCCGCGGGGGCGATTGGTGCGGTCGGTGGAATCGGCGCCGTTGGAGGAATCCCGTTTATCAGTTCCTGCTCATCACCCAAGCAACCCAAGGGGGCAGGACTAACTCTCCCGACGCTGCTTGACCAGGCACCTGACGGTAAGACCCTGAAGGCGGGCCTGATAGGGTGCGGCGGCCGGGGAACCGGTGCCGCGATCGATTTTCTCAACGCCGGACCCAACCTCGAGATTGTCGCCCTAAGCGATGTGTTGCAAGAGAAGGTAGATGCCTGTCGAAAAATCCTGAAAGAGCAAAAGAACGTAGAGATAGCTGACGAGAACTGCTTCATAGGCTTTGACAGCTACGAGAAATTACTGGATGCAGGAGTTGACGTCGTGCTACTTTGTACGCCCCCACATTTCAGGCCTGCACACGTGGAGGCGGCGGTCAACGCGAAGAAACACATCTTCATGGAAAAACCGGTCGCCGTGGATCCCACAGGGGTTCGTAAGGTGCTGGCCGCGGTGAAACGGGCAGAATCGCTCAATCTGAATATCATCAGCGGTACCATTCGACGTTCTCAGAAAGATTACATGGAGACGCGCAGAAGGGTTTTGAACGGTGAGATTGGAGAGATCATCGGGGCAAACATCATCCGAAACGGGGGCGCGTTATGGTACCGTAGCAGAAGGCCCGGATGGTCAGACATGGAGTACATGCTTAGAAACTGGGTAAACTTCTGTTGGCTCTCGGGAGACCACATCGTTGAGCAATTCATTCACGAGATCGATGTGATGAACTGGTACTTGGGCCAATACCCCGTGAAAGCAAGTGGTTGGGGAGGTCGTCAACGGAGGGTTACCGGTGATCAATATGACTTTTTCAGCATCGAGTACCTCTACGAGAACGGCATGCGTACCCACTGTGCGGCCAGGCAGATAGACGGTTGCTCCAATGGTAAAGTAGAGCAGATCAACTGTACGGAAGGATATGCCGATGCGGCCGGGAAACTGTACAACTGGAACGGGGAGGTAATCTGGGAATATCCCTACCCGGCTGAAGGCGACACCTCCTCGGAATGGAACGTCACCAACCCGTTTGTACAAGAACATATCAACCTGGTCACCGCGATCCGCACCGGGGAGACCATCAACGACGGGGAAGATCAAGCCAACTCGACGCTCGTGAGCATCATGGGACGAATGGCAGCCTATACCGGGAAAGATATCACCCGCGAGGAAGTGTTAAATTCCGACCTTTACCTGGGTCCCACAACGTACGACATGGGCAAAGTGGATAACGTTCCCGAAACCATCCCATTGGCTGGAGTGCAACATCAGGAGTAAAAAAAACAATTTATAAAGGGAAATATTAATCTATTTAACGATGACTTCCAGAAGACACTTTCTAAAGACGATGGGCGGCGTTACCCTGTTGACCATCGTGCCCCGCAACGTGCTGGGAAGGGGTATGCTTGCCCCAAGTGATGAGTTAACGAAGGGGATTATCGGGGTAGGAGGAATGGGGCAAGGCCATATTCCTTACGACAACACGCGGGTGGTCGCCATGTGCGATGTGGATAAGAATCACCTCGCCCAAGCGGCCTCCAAGGTAAAGGAGAGCATCAACCTGTACCACGATTTTAGGGATTTAATCCTTGACAAGAACGTGGACATCGTGCACATTGCTACTCCACCCCACTGGCATGGGATCATGTCGGTAGAGGCGGCCAAGGCAGGAAAAGACATTTTCTGCGAGAAGCCGATGACACGTACCATAGGTGAAAGCAAGCGGGTAAGGGAAGCTGTCCAACAACACGGCAACATCTTCCGACTGAACACGTGGTTCCGCTTTAAAGATAACTTCTACGGTCTGGGGACCCCAGTGAAACCGCTCAAAAAGCTGGTGAATAGCGGGATGCTGGGGTGGCCGCTGAAAGTAACCATCAGCAAGCATACCGGGTTCGACTGGAAGTTTTACTGGGTAGGCAAGAACCACTTGGAGCCTCAACCGATACCCGAGGAGCTGGACTACGACATGTGGTTGGGACCGGCTCCCTACAAGCCTTACAACGCACACCGCGTGCATGGCACGTTCCGCGGCTACTGGGACTATGACGGCGGGGGATTGGGTGATATGGGGCAACACTATATCGACCCGGTACAATACCTTTTGGGTAAAGACAACACGAGCCCGGTAAAAGTGGAGGTGGATGCGCCGCAACAACACCACGACGCCGTGGGCACGTGGCGTTCCATCACCTACACCTACGACGACGGGTGCCAAATCATCTTGTGGGGTGGTGACTACGGATCGCCCGACACCCCGTACATAGCCGGCCCCAACGGGAACGTCTACCGTAATTTCAAGTGCGACATACCCGGCTGGGAGAAGAAACTAGCCGACTTCCCGGAACCGGAAGAACAGAACGTCAACTTCCTGGCTTGCATTCGCAACCGTCAGAAGTTCGCACTCAACGAGATGAACGGACACCGCTCTTGTACCATCGTGAACATGGGTGCCGTGGCACTCCAGTTGAACAGAACCCTGGAATTTGATCCGGTTAAAGAGCTGTTCGTGAACGATGAGGAGGCGAACCGCCTGGTGAACCAACCCATGCGCGCGCCGTGGACGATATAAGTAACGCCCGAAATGTAAAATAGTAAAATAATCGTATGAAACGAGCATGAAAACTGTTTTCACACAAGAACATGATTAAAGCGAGTTCCATACGATACATTTGAAAATAATAGTTTTAATCGTATGAAACATATACTATATATAGTAGTTACCCTGTGCCTCCTACTGGGGATCACTACGGCACAGGCACAACTTCCGGCGGGAAGGAGCAAAGCAACGGTCATCGCCGATGCACTGGCTCAACTACCGGCAAGCACACCTAAACAATACAACGAGGTGATGGCCGACTTGGTCAGCACCGGCGAAGAGGGAATGCTGGACCTGGTGGGAAGAATGTACCCACCGGGGAATCAGAGCAACGAAACGATCGAGTTTGCCATCACGGGATGGACGCATTACGTGGCGAACGACCCGGCAGCCCGTGAAATGACCACCAACGCGTTCAATAAAGCGCTAGGACAGCACCTCAACAAAGAGGTAAAGGCTTTTGTGGTTCGTCAATTGCGGACGATCGCCACGGACAGCAGCGTGGACATACTGGCCTTACTACTGAATGACGACTACCTGCTACCAACCGCTGCCACGACCCTGGCTTCTATCAACAGCGACAAAGCAAACGAGGCCTTACTAAACGCCCTTAAAAACAGCCAATCGGAAACGCTAAGCATGCACGTGACCAACGCGTTAGGGCAAACAAGCTATCGACAGGCCGAATCGACCCTGCTGGGGCTATTGCAGCGACCCTCCTCCGAGGAGATGCAACAAGTGCTGCTAAACGCGCTGGCCCAAGCGGGAACGAAAGAATCAATAAAAGCCATGCGTACCGCCGCCACGGAGGCCGACTTCAGCTACCGAAAAAGCAATGCGACGGCTTCCTACCTCACGCTCTTGAATCGGCTGAGCGCCAGCGAGCCGAAGTTGGTCGACAAAGAGGCGAAAAGGCTACTAACAGCGGCAAAAAAGCGGAACCTCCAAGACATCAAGATCGCGGCGACCAAGCTACAGCTCTCGTTACCAAACGCTAAAGTGGAGAAAATCTTGCAAGATGCGATAAAAGATGGAAACCTCACCTACCTGAACGGCGTGCTGAACGCGTACCCCTTTCAAAACGATAAAAAAGCGGTTGCCCTGGTAGAGGAACAGCTCGCATCAACCAAATCACCGGAGGTTCAAGCAACGCTTATCCACTGGTTATCCAATCATGAGGTAGGCGATATCGTGGCCCTTACTGTCCCATTGACTACCTCTCCTAACCCCATGGTGCAGAAGGCAGCCGCTAACGCGTTGAGCAGGCACGGGGGGAACGATGCCCTAATCGCACTGGCTGCCATGTTGAAGAGCGATAACAACGAAACCGTCGCCTTAGGGAAAAGCGCGCTGTTGACGTTCAAGGGAGATCTTGCCTACACCCTGGCCTCCGTGTTCGAGGTGAGCGGTAACGAGGGTAAAAAGGCGATCCTTGAACTAATCGCGGCACGGAAAATGGAAGACCAGTACAACCTCGTGTTTAACCAGATGTTCACCAACGATGCAACGGTAAAAGCCGCGGCGGCCAACACGCTGAAAGCAGTGGTGACTGATAAAAACTTAACCGACCTGTTCACGCTGCTGGAGCAACCGGGGCAAACGGAGATTCCCGCGCTGCAACAGGCCATTAACGCCGCGCTCTCCCACCTCCCGGCTGATCAACAGTTGGAGACGGTCACGAGCCAGATGTTGCGCTCCGTGAACAAACACCTCTATTACAGCGCATTGGCTAACAGCGAATCGCAAGAGGCCTTGGAAACCATTGCAAACGCGTACAGCCAGGCGACAGGCGAGGAAAAAGAGGCGGCCTTTAACGCGCTGGCCTCCTGGAAACATTTCCACGTGATCTACTCGCTCCTGGACATAGCCCGCGCTAGCAACGATAAAACGGAGCTGGAGAAGGTGACTGACGCGCTGATACCCATCATCCGCAATTCGCAAGAAACGGGGGCCATCAAGTACCTATACGCCCGCGAGACCATGCAATTCGCGCAAAACGACCAACAGAAGAACCAGCTGATTCAACTCATGGGGACTACCGGTCACTACCAGGCGATGCTTTTCGTGGCGCCGTTCATGGATCAACCGACCACGAGTGAAGCGGCCGCGGTAGCAGCCATGAACATCGCGATTGCCAACCCCTCCTTCGCGGGAGAAGAGACGACCGCGATTCTGAACAAGGTAAGCAAAACGCTCTCTAACCCCGATGCCGATTACCAACGCCAGTCCATTACCAAGTACCTGTCTGAGAACCCAACGGAGGGAGGATTCGTCTCCATGTTCAACGGCAAGAACCTGGATGGATGGAAAGGGCTGGTAGAGAACCCCATACAACGGGCAAAGATGAGTACAAGGAAGCTGGCAGCCGCCCAGAAGAAGGCCGATGAAGAGGCGGTCAGAGATTGGCGAGTAGAAGAGGGATGCATCGTGTTCTATGGTACCGGGGGCAATAACCTCTGCACGGAAAAGCAGTACAGCGACTTTGAAATGCTGGTCGACTGGAAACTTTTCCCGGGTCCCGAGCCGGATGCCGGTATTTACCTCCGTGGAACCCCACAAGTGCAGATATGGGATACAGCCCGCGTGAACGTGGGGGCCCAGGTCGGTTCTGGTGGTCTCTATAACAACCAGCAACACCCGAGCATACCGTTAAAGGTGGCCGATCAAAAAGTGGGCGAGTGGAACACGTTCCGCATCCGGATGATTGGGGATAGGGTCTCGGTGTGGTTGAACGGCGAGCTGGTTACCGACAACGTGATCCTGGAGAACTTCTGGGACCGGAGCCAACCCATCTTCCCGAAAGAGCAAATCGAATTGCAAGCCCATGGTAGCAAGGCGGCTTACAGGGACATCTACATCAAGGAGATCGAGCCTGTACAACCTTTTACCCTGTCGGAAGAGGAGGAGAAGGAGGGTTTTAAAGTGCTCTTCGATGGCACCCACATGCACCATTGGATAGGGAATACCACTGATTACTTCATAGAAGACGGGGTTATGGTGGTTGACCCTCAAGGTAAAAGCACAAGTTGGACAAGTAACCTGTACACGAAAGAACAATACGATAACTTCGTGTTCCGCTTCGAGTTCATGCTTACACCCGCCGCGAATAACGGGTTGGGGATCCGCACCCCTTTGAAGGGAGATGCCGCGTACGTGGGTATGGAACTGCAAATCCTGGACAATGAAGATCCCGTATACGAGAAGTTACAACCCTACCAGTACCATGGTTCGGTATACGGGGTAATCCCTTCCAAGCGGGGCTATCTGAAGCCGGTGGGCGAATGGAACTACCAAGAGGTGATCGCTAACGGAGATCGAATCACCGTTATCTTGAACGGGACAACCATCCTGGATGGGGATATACGCGAAGCCTCCAAAGATGGGACCATGGACAAGAGAGAGCACCCCGGGCTACTCAACGAATCGGGTCACATCGGTTTCTTGGGACACGGCTCAAAACTGAAGTTCAGAAACATACGGGTGAAAGAACTGTAACGAACAGATATACAGGAAACGACACACAGAACAATTAAAATAATAATCGTATGAAACGAGCATGAAAACTGTTTTCACACAAGAACATGATTAAAGCGAGTTCCATACACCAAAATGTAAAAAATAAAAAAAATCGTATGAAAAGTATCAAGGGAACCCAGACAGAAAAAAATCTGATGAAATCGTTTGCCGGAGAATCCCAAGCGAGAATGCGCTACACCTATTTCGCGAAAGAGGCTGATAAAGAAGGCTACAAGCAGATCGCGGCCATTTTCATGGAAACTGCCGAGCAAGAAAAAGAGCATGCTAAACGGATGTTCAGATATTTAGAAGGCGGTATGTTGGAAATCACCTCTACTTTCCCGGCGGGAGTCATCGGGACAACTGCCGAAAACCTGGAAGCCGCGGCTGCCGGAGAAAATGAGGAGTGGACAGAGCTGTATCCTCACTTTGCCGACGTTGCCGAGGAAGAAGGTTTTAAGGAGATCGCCACCATGTACCGGATGATCGCGAAAGCCGAAGCCATTCACGAAGAGCGCTACCTGAAGCTGTTGCAACGGGTAAAAGAGGAAACGGTATTCTCGCGCGATGAAAAAATCGAGTGGCAATGTCGCAATTGCGGGTATGTTCACGAGGGCAAAAATGCGCCGAAAACATGCCCCGCTTGCTTACATTCGCAAGCCTACTTCGAGGTTAAATGTGACAAATATTATTAGTTGGTCAGAAAGTATTCAGGAAACTGTATACTGAAAACCGGACACTTTAACAAGGCTGTCTACTTTTGACAGCCTTGTTTTGAACCTAACCCGGGTTATTGCACTACAGGGAGAACAAACTACTCCATGAAAACCGACACCCCCAGATACCAACCGAGGTGTGCACCCAACTTGGCTTCTCCCGTCATAAAACCTTTCGTTTTGGCGATGATCCCTAAATCGGCAGACATAGCCGACAAACGGGAGTGGGTGGCCACCGGGAACTTGTATTGCAGTTTACCATCTACCGCACCCCCCGCGAACGAACGGGAGGTGGTAAAGTCGAGCTCTTCCGGTTGCATCCAACCGTGCAGGGCAAAAACTGTCTTGATATTTTCGGTCAACCGAATATCACTCATTTGTACACCCATTGCTGGAAACCACCGGGTTTTGTTTTGATGTTGCCTGAAGTATATATGCGAATTAAACCGCCTTGCTGTTAGCCAAATGTTTTCATCGATGTAATCGCCAAAGGGTGACATACCATACCCAAAACTCCCATTCACCCGATAGCCGTTTTTCATCTCCCATCCCGTTTTACTAACTAGAAGAGGGTCAATAAGATTTAACAGCGAACGCCACCCTACCCGTTTGGCAAACCTTCGCTCCTCGGCTGTTAGGTCTTTCGATTGGGTATACCGAAAAAAAGGCATATCGGGTCGATGCAGGTGACGAATCGCCCCGAAAACGTCATGTCCCACGATATCGCGCTCCAACTCATTCTTTTCTTCCTCAAGCTTAATGTCTTTGTTAACCGCAACGGTAAAGTAGTAGGCGATGAGATTCAGTTTGCGCATGAAAAATTCCATCCCCAACACATTGAGATCCTCTTGCCCCCAATTCAACAGGGAACTTTCCGAAAGGAGCAGCGAATAATCGGATTCCAATCCTGCCGTATGCAGTCGGATGTAGGTAGGCAGATCCGTATCTCTCAACTGAATAAGCGTTTGATCCGAAACCCCTTTCACGTAGGCGGCAAGATTTTCATTGAAAAACGGATTGGAAACCGAACCGATATTCTTGGTGGTAAGTACCGCACGATGTCCCTCTTCATGGGTTAACGGCATCGTAATCAAGCTTATTCCCACCTGGACCAATGCACTCGCCCTAGGCGATACAGCCTTGTTTAGTTCATTTACCGATAGTCGGTATAAGCTCAGGTAATTCTGGTTAAACTGCTTCATTGTAAACAAGCTTGGCGGGGAATCTTTGATAATGAAAGGGTACTCTTTGGCATACAGGAGTGAATCAGAATAACCGTCCCTGTTTTGACTCACGGCGTAACAAACAAACAGGGTAAGTATCAACATGTATGCAATCGTTCTTCTGACAATCATGGGCTTACTTTATTTTTCCTATAATATCTCTTTAACCGGGTTATTCCGACGATACACATGTATCGTGCCATGAATACAGTAATGACAACAAAGCTACTATATTTTTTCTTTGTCACTACTCCTGAGTTCAACGTAAAAGTACAAGTTTTTGAGGAAACAGTCATGAAAAATAGCTTGATATATTTGTACCTATTCCTACATTTCAGTATCTTGGTACTGTAATTTATGCGTCATGAAATCTAGAACCAACAAGCATCGTAAAGAGGTCTCCTCAAGAGATCCGATCGCCCGTTACAAGAGTGACAGGAAAAGGAGGGGCGTCACCTGGTCGCTTATCCTGATTTTCTTGTTGCTTTTGCTGTTGGTTGTGCTCTTTTTCTTCTTTCCCATCTCCCGCTCCTAAACTTCAACAACAAAAGCGGAGAGCTTCAACGGAGAGTGGATTTACCACTTGAAAGAGAAACAGACAACGGTGCCAATCAATCAGCAAAACCGTTCCTATGTAGCACCATTCTCGGTCTAAACGGAAAACGCGTGATTAAAAAGGAGGACGATTTGATTATTCAGTGCAATTGACTACATTTGCACTAGAGATGTATTAATTATAATGGTGATCGAATAAAATCGAGATGATTAAAATAATCTGATAATAAACCGGTAAAAATAAAACAACTATGTCCACTACGGTAAAACTCTACTCATTGCCGCTGAGCAACGTGAAAACGTTCCTGTTCGCACTTCTCTTCGTCGTGGGGAACATCCTGTTTCCCCAGTTGGCACACCTGATGCCACAGGGAGGTTTGATTTTCCTTCCCATTTACTTTTTCACGCTGATTGGCGCATACAAGTACGGTATCCACGTGGGGTTGCTGACCGCTGTTTTATCGCCGTTGGTCAACTACCTCCTTTTCGGGATGCCGCCCGCGGTTGCCCTACCAGCCATCCTGGTCAAATCGGTTATCCTGGCCATAGCAGCTGCATGGGTCGCTCAACGCTTCAAACGTGTCTCCTTGCTGGCTATCCTGCTGGCCATCCTCACGTACCAGGTAATCGGCACCGGCATCGAGTGGGCCATGACCCAAAACCTGGTTGTCGCCCTGCAAGATTTTCGTCTCGGTGTCCCGGGAATGCTGATCCAACTGGTGGGTGGTTACTTCCTGCTCAAGGCGTTGGCCAAAGTGTAGCAGCGTGAACCACAAGAGTTTCGAGGAGCTCATCAAACGGTTTCGGGAAATCGATATCCCCGAAACGTTCGATATGATCGTGGCCATTGCGAACGGCGGCATCGTACCGGCCGGCATCCTTGCCCAGCGTCTCGAACTGGAAGTACACCTGCTTAAGATCAACTGGCGCGACACTAGGCAACAGCCAAAGTATGATTTCCCAAGGCTTTTGGCACCTATCGACTTCGAGTACCGGGACCGGTCGATCCTCTTGGTTGAAGACCGCGTGAAAAGCGGCACGACACTCACGTACGCCATAGAGCTACTGAAGGGAGCGAGGTTAATTAAAACATTCGCGGTAAACGGAAAAGCGGACTACTCGTTATACGATGAAGCTTGCTTTGTGTTTCCGTGGATCGTCTGACAGTTTCACAAGCTTGTTATAATCCATTTCCAACATGGCTGCAAGGTCACATGGATTATCGGATGGTTTTGTAAACTCATGAGAGCCCCTTTCTAACTTGAATTTCAACTCTCTATCCCCATGCAAAAGGGAGTGTAAACGGGGTATGGTAGGAACACGACAAACGTTGAACAACACTATACAATCGAGAATATGGACAGACGAAAATTTTTACGGGCAGTGGCCCTGAGCGGGGCAGCGCTCACCACGATAAAGGAGGTGGATGCGATGAGCATTCTCTCGCAGTCATTCGAATCACCCGACGGGACTTCAAAATACGACCTGGTGGCAGTGCTGGGTGGTGAGCCGGAGGTGATGTTTCGCAAGGCGATCGCCGAGATGGGGAGCATGGAGCAGTTCATCAAGAAGGGTGACAAAGTGTGCGTAAAACCCAATATCGGCTGGGATCAACCGGTGGAGATGGGTGCCAATACCAACCCGAAACTGGTGGCTGAGATCATCAAACACTGTTTCGAGGCGGGTGCATCGGAGGTGACCGTGTTCGATCATAGCTGTGACGACTGGCGAAAGTCGTACGCCAGTAGTGGGATCGAAGAGGCGGCCAAGGCAGCCGGCGCACGGGTGGTACCGGCTCACCAAGAATCGTACTACAAGAGCGTCTCGTTGCCCAAAGGGAAGAGCCTGAAAAGCACCAAGATTCACCAGGCTATCGTGGACAGCGACAAGTGGATCAACGTGCCAATTCTCAAGAATCACGGTGGCGCACAGCTTACCATCTCCATGAAGAACTACATGGGAATCGTGTGGGACAGGGGCTACTTCCACGCCAACGACCTTCAGCAATGCATAGCCGACGTATGCACTTACGATAAACGCCCGGTTTTGAACGTGGTAGACGCGTACCGGTTGATGAAAACCAGCGGACCAAGGGGACGTTCGCTATCTGACGTGGTGCTCTCAAAGGGACTCTTCATCTCGCAGGACATTGTGGCCGTGGACACGGCTGCGACCAACTTCTTCAACCAGGCCCGCGAAATGCCTCTCGAAAACGTAACGCACATTGGCAAAGCAGAGGAGCTGGGGTTGGGTACCACCAACTTGGAGAAATTGAGGATTGGAAGGTTAAGGGTATAGAAACATACCGTCATGCTGAAGAAGATTCGTGTTACCCTATCCATATTTTTCTTCTCCCTGATCACGTTCTACTTCCTTGATTTCAGGGGGTTTCTGCCCATGGGGCTTCAATGGCTCACCAAAATACAACTTGTCCCCGCCTTATTGGCCTTGAATGTAGTTGTACTGGTCGCGTTGTTGCTTTTGACCCTCCTGTTCGGGAGGGTCTACTGCTCGTCCATCTGCCCGATGGGGATTTACCAAGACATGGTAGCCTGGTTGTCGAAACGCGTGAACAAGAAGAAGAGGTACCGTTACCAGAAAGCGAAAAATGGGTTGCGGATAATCGTGCTGGCATCCACCGTAGTGGCCTTTATCCTCGGGGTTACCCTCCTGGTAGGACTGCTTGATCCCTACGGAGCTTACGGTAGGATGGTCACGCACCTGCTCCGACCTGCTTACCTGGCAGGTAACAACCTGTTGGCATCGATCTTCACTTCGTTCAACAACTTCACCTTTTATAAGGTAAGCGTCTACATCGTGAGCGTCTCCTCGCTCGTGATCGCCCTGATCACCCTCCTGGGAATCGGCTACATGGCCTGGCGAGGCGGCAGGAGTTATTGCAACACCATTTGTCCCGTGGGAACGCTCCTCGGCTTCCTGAGCCGTTACTCCCTCTTTAAAATCAGAATTGACGAGGCAAAATGTAACGCGTGCGGACTATGTGCCATGAAGTGCAAGGCCTCGTGCATTGATGCACAAAACCGTCAGATAGATTACAGCCGTTGCGTCACCTGTTTCAACTGTTTGGGAACCTGCCACCGAGATGCGATGGGTTACAAGCCAATCGTCCCGTGGAAAAGAAACGTGCAACGGAAGATAAAAGAATCACAAAAAACAAAACCCTTAAACGAGAAATCAAGAAGCAATAATGCGGAAGAACCGTTGGTTCAGTTAGCCAACTCTGCTGTGGGTCAACCAGGCATCGTGAATAACCAGGAGCCCACGAATAACTTAGACGCTTCAAAGCGCCGTTTTTTGACCGCACTGCTGGCCATCTCTTTACCCGCGAAAGAACTGATAGCGAAAATAGGATCTGAAAAGCTCGCGCCCAAGCGCGCGTTCAAACGTCAAACGCCGATTGCACCGCCCGGGGTACCCTCGATTGATCACCTGCTTCAGAAATGCATCTCCTGCCACCTCTGCGTGAGCAAGTGCCCCTCACGGGTGATCAAACCGGCCTTGCTGGAGTACGGGCTGGGAGGGATGATGCAGCCCAGGCTCTACTTCGACCGCGGGTTTTGTAATTACGATTGTACAGTATGTGGCGACGTCTGCCCCACCGGTGCCATCCTCCCCCTCACCAAGGAGGAGAAGAACCATAACCAAATGGGCCAAGTGCAACTGCTCCTAGAAAACTGTATCGTCTACCACGATGAAACCAGTTGTGGGGCCTGCTCCGAGCACTGCCCCACGCAAGCGGTACGGATGGTACCTTACAAGGGGGTACTGACTATCCCCGAAATCAACCCGGAGATATGCGTGGGATGCGGGGGTTGCGAGTACGTCTGCCCTGCTATTCCATTCAAAGCCATCTACGTAGAAGGGCTAACGACGCAACGGCGCATCGAAATAGAACATGACGAGGTGAAGGATATCCAGATTGACGATTTCGGGTTTTGAACGCAGAGGGAACCAACTTGTCTAGCACGATCGTATGAACTATACTATCCAACAGGTGGAGACAGAATTGGGCACGATGATTGCCGCAGCGAGCGAAAAGGGAATCTGTCTACTGGAATTTGCCGACAGTCAGCGGTTAAACCGAAAATTGCAATCGCTGGAGGCCGCTTTCAAAGTCCCGATCGCCTTGGGCCGTAACCCCTTCCAGAATACACTTGAAAGGGAAGACGGTTACTCCACACCGCACAATCGTTTTTGTACCCCTCACTTGAATACGCTAAAAGGGCAACATGGTTGCACAACTCCCAACAATGAATTTTGTAAGCTCCATTTGGAAACGCTTGAAGGACAGCTTACGGAGTATTTCAAGGGGGAGCGGAGGGAGTTCGATATACCCCTGGACCTGTTCGGCACTGAGTTTCAAAAAACGGTGTGGTTAAGCCTGCTGCAGGTACCGTACGGACACACCATCAGCTACGGGGAGCAGGCCAAACTAATCGAGAGACCAACCGCTGTCCGAGCCGTGGCCAATGCCAACGGGCAAAACAGGGTAGCCATTATCCTGCCCTGCCACCGCGTGATCGGCTCCGATGGTACCCTCACCGGCTATGGGGGCGGTTTATGGAGAAAGGAAAAGCTATTGGAACTTGAGAAGCAGCACCTTTATCCATTGATGGGTGGTTAGTCTACTTTTTGACAGGCATTATTGAGGCTAGTGTTATAAATCCCTCTTCTTGGGGTACCCGAACCCACCAACGGTGAGCGTTATGGTATGCATGTTGCCCCTCTGCAGCTGATGCCGTTCACCTAGGTTGGGGATGTAGTAGGTATACCTCAATCCCACGTATCCACCCCCGTAACGAGAAAGATCGATCTCCTTGTTCCAGGCGTTCACTTTGAGGTCCAAGCCAAGGAGGTAATTGAAGGACGACAGCTCTTTGAACTCCTTCAACTCGGGGTACTCATCCCTAACCTGCTCAAACGAAGGACCTATCCCCATCCCACCAATGCCCGCGACGGGGGAGATCAGCACGCGCCTGCTTTGGATTACCGGGTAGTGAAACGCGAGGTCAGCCCCTATCACGTACCCGTTCACATCTTTTGGCCAGGTGATACCCTTGCGGGTAATCTCCTGCAACGTCCGGGTACCTGAAAAGTTGATGCGCGTAGACGCGGTAAACTTCTTGTACGAGATATCAAACGCGAACCCACCAATCACACGATTGGTAAAGTGGTTGCTCAACCCACCGGTAAACATGTTGTAGCCAAGAAAGAATTCACTTCCCAACCCCCAGTCGGAAGGATGAAACCGGTAGCGGATGTACCGACGCGTATAGTTTGCATAGCGGCTATCCCGGTAGTTATCCAGGAAAGCGGTCGCCTTGGCATTCACTTCCTCCATCCCTTCCTCGTCATCTACCC
The DNA here is from genome assembly GCA_033808735.1 of Fermentimonas sp. Taxonomy (GTDB): domain Bacteria; phylum Bacteroidota; class Bacteroidia; order Bacteroidales; family Dysgonomonadaceae; genus Proteiniphilum. The sequence goes on along the minus strand of JAPXNA010000006.1, from coordinate 22,790 downwards.
TATCCGGCGTGAACAGGAGCGCGTAAAGCAGCAGCTTGAGGAACTCCTTCTCTTCCGCCTTCAACTCCGCGTTATCGACGCTCACCGTGAGCGGGATATAGGCTTCCGCCGATTTCCTTCCCAACTCTTCCGAGAGGCGATCACTCTGCACGATCATACCCAACATAGGGGTCCCTTTAAACCGCTCAGGCACATCCCAGTAGATATCCCGCCCCAATTCGGAACCGGAAGCGTAATCTTCCGCCTCATGGAGCAACTCCGCGAAATCTTCGGTCCAGTAGCAGAGCAACCAGTACTCTGCCGGCACGAAAACCCGGTAGGGGTTGAACATCTCACCGGCAAGGTAATCCTTAACCTCCTTCACGGCGACTAAATCACCCTTCTTCAGGTTCTCCACGATAAGCGAACGCCCTTTGGAGATGATCTCGAGGTCACTCGGCTGCATGCTTAATATCTGCGACCGGATGGAGTCGTTCTGCTGAGCAGTAGCAAAAGATGCCAACAGCCACCCGCAAAGCAAGAAAATACAAAAGTTGGATCGTATCATTAGAAAGTAACTATTAATGAACAACGACCGCGCGTTTGCGAAGTGTCGCAAACGCTCACGGTCGTCCAGGGAGTTTATAGTTTAAGACACACGTTAATCTTTGAGCCACACGCTACTCTACGAACGCGTGTTTGAACCCTTGCACATCGTTCCAGTGTCCCCGCGTAAAGTCGGGCACCTCAACGGGTGCGCTGTTATTCTCGATGGAGATGCGACTTAACTCGGCCAACGAGCACCACTCCGCCAAATCATAGACGTCCATATCAAGCGGCAAGCCATTTTGTAAGCAGTAGATTAGCCGGTAGTCCATGATAAAGTCCATCCCGCCGTGGCCGCCCACCTCCTTCGCTCTCTCCTCCAACTCACGATGGATGCGGTGCTTGTACTTAGCCATCAGTGCGTTCTTCACCTCTTCTGAAACGAAGCCGTGGGCGTTTAAGTCCTCCAAATCGGGTGCTATATCCTCGGCCAGCATCTCTCCTTGCAGCGCGTAGCCAGAAGTGGGATATTTATTGGCAAACCCTTTCGTGCCACTCAATTGGTACATACGGCTATAGGGACGCGGCGAGGAGACGTCGTGTTGAATATGGATGGTCTTGTTCTTCTCCGTGCGAATCATGGTCATGGTATGTTGCCCATTCGCGAACATATACGCGCTATCAGCATCCATACCCCTCTTTTCAATCAAATACTGGGGAATATTTACCGGCTTGGTATCCATCGCCACCAACGTATTCATCTTGTCGCCCCGGTGAATATCCAAGGCTTGGGCCACCGGCCCCATACCGTGCGTGGCGTACACGTCGCCACGGAACTTCTTATTGTACTGCATGCGCCAGTCACCCTCATAATACTCCCAGAAATCAAATAGGTCGTGAATATAGGCACCCTCCACGTGCAACACCTCACCAAAGAGGCCCTGCTGCGCCATGTTTAACGTGGTCAACTCGAAGTAGTCGTAGACGCAGTTCTCGAGCATCATCGCGTGTTTCCGTGTCCGTTCGGCTGTATTCACGACATCCCATATCTCATCGAGGGTCATCGCCGCCGGCACCTCGGATACCGCGTGTTTCCCCTGTTCCATCGCGTAAACCATCATGGTGGCATGCCATTTCCAGTCAGTAACCACGTATACCAGGTCAATATCGTCCCGCTCGCAGAGCTCTTTCCAGATCTCCTCATTTCCACTGTACTCGGCCGCTCTCGGCAAGCCTGCATTATCAAGGATTACCTGCGTTTTTTCAACCCTATCCGCATGCTTGTCGCACAACGCAACGATCTTTACCCCGGGGATATGGATGAACCGACTCACGGCACCTCGACCACGACCGCCCAGCCCAATAAAACCGACCCGCACGGTATCTATCTTCGGTACGGTTAAACCCAACACATGTTGCTGTCCCGCCGGGCGTTCAGGAACCTCCGTCCGGATAGTATAGTCGCCGCCCGTTTTTCCACCGCCTTGGGTGCACGCTGCCATGAAAACCAGCAGCAATAGAATAAAAGAATAAATTTTTCTCATATCGAACATTTTTTATCAAATATTTTGCACAAATATACTCGATTTTCCCCGTGATCGGATTACATTTTACTCCTTTTATCGTTTATCCTGGTGATACGTATCCATTGAATCACTCTTCCGCACTTGCGAAAAGCATTTTTCCGTGAACTTTTGTTACGCTAAATGTTTGTTGCGTATTATATTTACCCTCAATGATATTGAGTACCAGCATTCTTCCCTTAGGTGTGATTTTTTTAAAAACATTAAACTTAGATTACAATCAAACGGCTCATAATAAGAAAAAAGTCTCTTCAAAACCGGCCACTTTCTTATAGACTACCATCCGTTCCACAGTGTTTTTTACTTCACGGTTGTAATATACCTGAAACGTTCCCTGCCCACCACCGATGTTCTACCTCTTAATCCTCAAGGGGAGTCGATAAAGTAACTATTTGTTATTCGAAATAGGTTTTCACGTTTTCGTTTTGAAGGCGTGTTTCAATCCAACTGGAAATTTTATTCCTATCCGCTCTGTTGATCGCCCTGCTTGACTTGAAAATCACCATAGGGAGGAGTTCAGACTTAGTGGTATCTTCATACACGATGGTCTCGGAGTATGAGCACGCGGTGATTTGTGGGTACAACTCACGGATCTCCTTCAATAGGTACTCACCTTTCGTGGGGATATTCAACACACTATCAAGCTGACTTTTAGCCACTTGCAAGCCTGCTGTTGTTGCATTCAACTTGCTTTCCAACTCCTGCGCCTCAGTACGATAGCGACTGGTGCTCTGCTTCAAGATCTCCGCATCAGTCCCGCTGACGATAACAATCTTAGTGGTATCGAGCTGGAAAACCAAAGCAGTTTCTTTCACCTTCATCATATCTTCGTCCGAAAGTCCATACCCCGAATACAGCAGGTCAATGGATCGATGATTCACATCCACGTTACTTTCCAGTAAGTAGGCACTCTTTAACACCGAAACATTTTGGATATAACGATTTGCGGCTTCGTTAAAATTCTCCTGCTGCACCAAATTATACCCAAAAATAATGCTAGGTACTATAGTAATCAACAAAACAGCTGAGATGATGCGGTTCACACCCTTGCGCTTTTGAGGATCGACCACGCTGCGAATGGGGAATTTCAAAACCTGACAGACCAATAACGCGGCTACGGCAATAAAAACCGTGTTAATGGTAAAGAGGTATAATGCCCCAAAAACAAAGTTAAACTGAAGCGTTGCCAACCCGTATCCCGCCGTGCAAATGGGTGGCATAAGTGCCGTAGCGATAGCAACACCAGGTATAACGTTCCCCTTTAACTTGCTACTAATAGCTAAGATACCCGCTAACCCGCCAAAAAAGGCGATTAGCACATCATAAATGGTTGGGCTCGTACGTGCCAGTAATTCGGAATGGGCGGTACTCACGGGAGTTATAAAAAAATAGAGGGCCGATGTAATCAAACTGACACCAACGGCAAAAGTGAAATTTTTGACAGCCCTCCTAAACAACGGCATATCGTACGTGGCAATACCGTATCCCATGCCGTTGATGGGGCCCATCAGGGGCGAGATAAGCATAGCACCAATGATGACCGCGGTGGAATTCATGTTCAATCCCACAGATGCGACCAGGATAGCACACATTAAAATCCATAGATTGGTGCCTTTAAACTCAATTCCTTTCTCTATCTCGGCATGAATGAAGTCGAAACTCTCCATTTCTTGCCTCAAATCAAAATAGTGTAGAAACTTCATTACTTTAAAAAATCAGGAGTGAAACAGAGTGGCAAAAATAGAAAAAAAAAAGAAAAAAGTTCGTTTATAGCCAGCTGTTAACATTAAATATATTTAACATTCAATGCAATTTTCAGGTACTTCTGTTTACAAGCCTCAAATAAGTATATCCTATTAATGCACCAAGAATTGATGCTGAGAAAATCCCGATTTTAGCCTGGGTAATATATATTTCGCTGGTAAAGGCAAGAGATGTGATAAACAATGACATAGTAAATCCAATGGATCCCAGAAATGATGTCCCTATCAGATTTTTCATGTTCATACCTGACGGGTAGGCCGCTATTTTTAACTTAACCAACAAGTAGGTAAAGCCGACTATACCTATCACTTTACCTGCCAACAGCCCAAGTCCGACACCGAGAAGCACGTTACTGCTGAAAAGCTCTTGCGCATCTACAGTCAAAGATACTCCCGCGTTAGCCAAAGCAAAAACAGGTAACACGAAGAATGTCACAAACGGCTGTATCGCGTATTCCAACCGCTGAAGCGGCGGTATTGCACGGTTTGTATCTTTTTTCACGGTTTCTAAAACATCTAATTGCTCGGCAGACAATATAGGACCTTCCATCGGTGTAATGGCACTGAACTTATTGATGGATTGCTTAACGCGCTTGATATAGGTATTTTCTTTAATACCTACATCAGGCGGAATGGTGAAAGCAGCCAACACGGCTGCGATAGTAGCATTAACTCCTGACAGTAGAAATGCTAGCCATACACCACCAATACCCAAAATGGCATAAAACCAAATATTGCGTATACCCATTTTATTCCCCAAAATCATTAACACCACAAAACCCAATCCTATTAACAGGTATTGAACGGAAATATCGGAAGTGTAGAAAAAAGCAATCACCAATACGGCACCCAAATCATCTATTATAGCCAAGGCCATAAGAAAAACCTTCAATGAAGGTGGCACTCGCTTGCCCAACAAATACATGACAGAAAGTGCAAAAGCTATATCCGTGGCCATGGGTATTCCCCATCCAGCACTAACTTCCCCCGTTGGATTTAAAGAAAAATAAATGAGTGCCGGAACCAGCATTCCCCCGATGGCTGCACCAATGGGCAAAAGGGCTTTTTTGGGGTTAGCAAGTTCGCCTGCTACAAATTCTCGTTTCAGTTCTAAACCGACCACAAAAAAGAATATAGCCATTAAGCCATTATTTACCCAAAGTTGTAAACTATACTTTAGGAAAGAAATACCATTAAATTGAAGTCCGATTTCATTGCGAAGAAGTTGAAAATAGTTGTCCGACCAAGACGAGTTCGCAAGGATGAGGGCCAAAACCACACTAAGTCCAAGCACAATTCCGCCGGACTGCTCATGTTTCATAAAACTTTGCAACGGACGAATTAAAACATCTATTATCGGTTTTTTCACCTTGTCTTCCATATCTGTTTTTCTTATTTTATCTAAACATCACAAAAAACACCAATTCTTGGTAAAATTCTTGGTTATAGAATATTAAATAAAAATCTCATTTACTATGAGTTGCTCAATTTGAAGTAGTTTTTCTGGACCGACAAAAGAACGGGAAAACATCGCACCGTACAGTTTCATCTTACTCCTCCGACTCTTTGTGCCTTGAAAGCAAAAACCCCACCAATGCAATTACTGTACCTCCTATGACAGGAATCAATATGGAAGGTCGTTTTCGTTGCTGGCTGGGTACACCTGGCTCACGCTCTTCGTTTACCTCCGGTATTACGGGCGTACCGAGTGTTTGGGGCATACTGGGTGTTTCAAGTGTACTGTGCACTTCAGTCGCATCGGAGGTAATAAATGGTTCTAGTTTATCAGGTGTAACAGATGTGACACAAGGCTCAGGTACTTCAGGGGGCTCTTGTGTCTCAGAGTCATCAAGGATTTCTGGTACTTCAAGCGTCTCAGGTACTTCTAGTGTATCTAATGTAGTTGGTTTCTCTGACTCTGACTCTGACTCTGACTCGCCCCCCTCTCCCGTAGCTTCCGGTTTATGGATAACCACCTCGGTTAGCCCGGGAAAGTGGACCCCCTCGTTAACCAGCGTTGGCTCGAACAATGCAAACGGGCTATTCGCCTCCTCTTCAAAGGAGGTATCCGGGATAAAGTGCAACGCGTGGCCAGCCTCTGACGTTTGGGGTTCAGATGCAACAATCGCTGCCTCGAAAATAACTTCCACAGACGGAGGCATCAAGTAACGTTCGTCCGCCTCCAGGTCGACTAGGATATACTCAGGCTTTTTCAAGGCTTGAAAAACACCGAACCCGCTAATATCCACCCTATTGCCCGCGATTAACTCTTGACGAATAATATCCATGAACGCCTCTAACGCGCTATTCACATTCGTCTCTTCCCATCCCAAACGGGCCGATAGAGATGAAAGAAGCTCTTTTTGTGTCATCAATTCATTTTTTAAAAACCACCGATTCCCAGGACTATTCCCCCATCCATCACTCACCAACATCACTCGCCCCTACACGCAAGCTCTCAAGCTATTGGTAGAACGTTCCTTGCTAAACAGGGCGAGCCATCAAGTCGAAAGGCAAAGCCGAACAGACCTTCACTTCCCTAAAGGAACCCACTTCGAGGCACGTCTCCTTATCAATTAACACCTCCCCATCCACCTCAGGCGAATCGAACTCGCTGCGGCCAATATAGTAGTCAGGCTCTTCACGGTCTATGATTACCTTCAGCGTTTGGCCTACCTTCGCTCCGTTCACCGCGAGCGAGATATCCTCCTGAAGCGTCATAAGTCGATCTACCCTGTCCTGCTTCACTTCCGCCGGCACATCGTCCAGGTAGTGACGGTCACAGTAGGTACCCTCTTCATGCGAATAGGGAAACGTGCCAAGCCGTTCGAAGCAAGTAGTTTGCACGTAGTCGAGCAACTCCATGAAATCCTCTTCCGTCTCCCCCGGGTGCCCTACCATCATCGTCGTGCGCAAGTGAATACCCGGCACCTCCTCCCTCATCCGTTGTATAAGCTCCACGGTCTGCTCCCTGGTAATGTTCCGCCGCATCTTTTTCAGCATGCGGTCGCTGATATGTTGTAACGCGATGTCGAGGTATTTGCATACGTTCTCCCGCTCACGCATTACCCGGAGCAGGTCGACCGGAAAGCGAGCCGGGTACGCGTAATGAAGCCGTATCCACTCCACTCCCTTGATATCGGACAGACGCTCCACCAGCTTGGGCAACCTCATCTCACGGTAGCGGTCGAGCCCGTAATAGGTAAGGTCCTGGGCGATCAACTGAAACTCTTTCACCCCCTGGCTCACCAGGCTGACGACCTCCGCCTCAATCTCTTCCATGGGACGCGAACGGTACTTCCCGGTTATCAAAGGGATGGAGCAGTAGGCGCAGGTTCGGTCACACCCCTCCGATATTTTCACGTACGCGTAGTGGGGCGGCGTGGTAAGGATCCGGTCGAACTCCAACTCCTTGCGGTAGGATTTCCCCAGGTCGGCTATCAACCCTTGCCAGTCGAACTTGCCGTAGAACCGATCCACCTCGGGAATCTCCTCTATCAGTTCTTTCCGGTATCGTTCTGATAGACAACCCATCACGTACAGTTTCTTGAGTCTGTTCCGCTTTTTCGCTTCTGCAAAATCGAGGATCATGTTGATGGACTCCTCCTTCGCATCGCCGATGAAACCACAGGTGTTAATTACCGCGATCTCACCGGTGGGCGATTCAGGGTCATGTGCCACGGTGTACCCATTAGCAACCAGCTGCCGCATCAGTAGCTCGGAGTCCACCAAATTCTTGGAACAGCCCATGGTCACCACATCTACCCGGTTTCTCCTCATGATTCCTCTTGTTCCGTGCACGGCGCGAGAAAATGCGTCAGGCGTCAGGCGTCAATCACCGAATAGCGAATCAACAAATTCACGCCGGCGGAATACCTGTAGGTCTTCCACCCCTTCACCCAACCCGATATACTTAACGGGAATCTTAAACTGGTCCGAAATACCAAGGACCACGCCCCCTTTCGCGGTTCCATCAAGCTTAGTGATGGCGAGGGCATTGACCTCGGTAGCAGCAGTAAAATGCTTGGCCTGTTCGAACGCGTTCTGCCCGGTAGACCCATCCAATACGAGCAACACCTCGTGGGGAGCTCCCGGGACAATCCTACCCATCACGTTCTTGATCTTGGTGAGTTCGTTCATCAGGTTTACCTTGTTGTGTAGCCGGCCCGCGGTATCGATAATCACCACGTCAGCCCCATTGGCCTTACCGGAGCTAACCGCGTCAAAGGCCACCGAAGCCGGGTCAGACCCCATCTGTTGCTTGATCACGGGCACCCCTACCCGCTCGCCCCATATATCGAGCTGCTCCACCGCGGCGGCCCGGAAGGTATCGGCCGCCCCAAGGAAGACGGACAAACCACTCTGCTTGTACTGGTAAGCCAGTTTGCCGATGGTGGTAGTCTTCCCAACACCGTTCACCCCCACCACCATGATCACGTAAGGTCTCTCCCCATCCGGTATCGAGAAATCCGAAAGATCACCCGTATGGTTCTCGGTAAGCAACCGGGCTATTTCATCCCGCAGGATATCCGTCAGCTCGTCGGTTCCTACGTACTTATCATGTGCCACACGTGCCTCAATCCGCTCGATAATGCGGAGGGTGGTATCCACGCCTACATCAGACGTAACCAGTACCTCCTCCAGCTCGTCAAGCACACTATCGTCCACCTTCGACCTCCCGGCAACTGCCCGGGTCAACTTCGAAAAGAAGCTCTCCTTCGTTTTCTCAAGCCCCTTGTCGAGCGTCTCTTTTTTCCCTCTTGAAAGTTTATTAAATAAGCCCATACGCTTCCTCATAATCAGACAAACACGTTACACGAACCCACTGCCATAAACGTAAGTAACGCGTTACCAACACAACAAAATAACATTGGGTGCAAAGAACGATTCCACACCTCGATACCCACAAAGCTACTAAATAGTAAAAACAAAAACTTCCCCACGTGAAACCGCGAGGAAGTTTTTACATATCTTTAACGTATTTCTTACTTCTTGAAATAGTCCGTCACCTGCTCGTTCAAGACCATCTCCTCTTTAAAACTGTATGCACCAGTTTCCGGGGACTTCACCATTCTAATCACTTTCGTGTGACTACGTCCCGTGGTTGTATGTCTATCGCGGAATCCCGCAACTGCTTTTTTTGCCATAACGTTTCCTCTTTTTTACCTGATTTCCTTGTGAACCGTCATCCTTTTGAGAATGGGGTTGTATTTCTTTAGCTCCATCCTGCCCGGGGTATTCTTCCTATTTTTCATAGTGATGTACCTTGACGTGCCGGGCATACCGCTCTCCTTATGTTCGGTGCACTCGAGAATCACCTGCACCCGGTTTCCTTTCAGTTTCTTAGACATTGGTTCCTCCTCCTACTATTTTGTTCATACGATTATTTTATTTTTTTATTTCGGTGTATGGAATCTTTGATGATTAAAATAATCATTCTCAAGAATGATTAATGATTATTTTAATCATGTCGGTTTCATACGTTTAAATACCCCTTTTCGGCGGCTTTCTTTAAGGCCGCATCCAAGCCGATCTTATTGATGGTACGTAGTCCGGAAGCCGATACCCTTAAACTAATCCAGCAATCCTCCTCCACCCAATAAAATTTCTTCCTAAACAGGTTCACGTTGAATCTGCGTTTCGTCCTCCTGTTGGAGTGCGACACGTGGTTCCCAACCCCCGCCCTTTTACCGGTTATTTGACAAATCTTAGCCATGGCTATGCATGTAATGTATTGTTAGTACTCTCTTTTATACCTGACTGCCGCACGTGAACCGCTATCGCTTACACGACACAACCGCCGTTTGCCTTCCAAACAACGGTCATTTTTCGACAAATCAGGGCGCAAAATTAAGCATATAATTTCAATTTGCCAAGGATTTCAACCTGATTTTTTGTTTTTAAGGGGCGCGTGAGTTCTACTAAGCAACGTGATGCACAATCACAATAACGACAGCTCCCCGTGCAATCCATTAAGGCAGTTGAGCGTGGCTTGCAGGACACGGGTTCTAAACTCCTTTTCCCCATCAGCTCCATTGATAGCTTGATCGGTAATCACCTGTTCGGCACTGTACGTTTTCGGGACGACAGAGTCACTGCCCGGTAATTCTCTTTTAAAGGTAATATACCTGACCATCAACATGGAGCCCGCGTTGGTAACCGAGACATCAAAGCGGTAATGTAAAGTTACTTTGCCGTTTGCCGCGGGCAGGGACAAGTTTTCACCGGCGCTGATCGTTACCGAGCGTGCCTTATCATCGAACCGTATGGCAGATAACAAGGGGTTCCCTTGAAACCTCACCCTGCCCCACTCTTGTAGCTTCGCGTATTGTTGCACGGCATCCACCCCATCGGCATTGGGAATGAATTGCTGAAAAATCACCTTCCCGTTCACAACGGGTACAGAACCGAAAGCGGTATCGGTCTGCCCGTTCAGGTTGGTAAACCCAAACGCGGTAAATAATAATAGTACCAGGATTATTCTCTCTATTTTTTGCATACGAATATATTTCATTTTCGACATTTCAGCTTCAATTACCATTTGTCATATATCACTCCTTTGACTGCTAACACACGAAAAGGATTAATGTTCATCGAGCGGTTTTGAAAAAACAACCGTTTAAATTTTATTTATCCCTTAAAATCCATTACTTTTGCATCGCGAAAAAAAACAACACGCATATTCATCAATTGCGAAACGATTTTCGCAGCGTGAATTATACAACTTACACTTTACACCTATGTCTGCTAAAAAAAGAAAAGAGACACGTGCGGAGAAAGGGTTTGAAAACATAGAAGAGGCGCTAACCAGCACGGAACGTTTTTTAGACAAGAACCAGCGTTCTATCGTGATCGGGTTAATCATCGTTATCCTTCTCGTGGGAGCCTACTTAGCCTATCACTACCTGATTAAGCTACCCCGTGTCGAAAAGGCACAGACCGCTATTTTCAAGGGCGAACGATACTTCCAGCAGGGGGATGATTCACTCGCATTGTTCGGTAACGGGAACGATTACATCGGTTTTGAATCCATCGCCACACAATACAAAGGCACCAAAACGGCCAACCTGGCCCACGTGTACGCCGGCATCTCCTACAGCCGGATGGGCGATAACGCGAAGGCACTGGAACACCTGAACAAGTTCAACGGGAAAGACCTGCTACTATCCCCAGCCATTACCGGTGCGATTGGTGACGTCTACATGAACATGGGAGAGACCGACAAGGCAGTGAACCAGTTCCTGAAAGCAGCTAAAGAGGCCGATAACGAGATGCTCAGCCCCATCTACTATAAAAAGGCGGGCGTGGCGTATCTAAGTGTGAACAACTACGAAAAAGCGATCGAGACCTTTCAGCTGATAAAGGACAACTACCTCAACTCCCCCGAAGCACAAGAGGCGGACAAGTTCATCATGCAAGCGAAACTGTCGAAAGGAGAGAGCAAGTAACCATGTCAACCGAATGGAAGAACCTCTCCGAGTATGACCCCACCTCCGTTCCCTCGGGTGAAGGGAAGCGGGTGGGTATCGTGGTATCTGACTGGAACTCTACGGTGACGGATAAGCTGTTGCAAGGTGCCTGCGACACCCTCCTCAAGTTCGGTGTAAATGAAGAAGATATCCTTATCGAGCATGTACCGGGAAGCTTTGAACTGACCTACGGGGCGAAGGTGTTCATCGAACACGCGAACGTGGATGCCGTGATCGTCTTGGGATGCGTGATTCAAGGCGAAACGCCCCATTTCACCTTCGTGTGCGATAGCGTGACGCAAGGCATCACCCAGTTGAACCTCACAAGCGAAGTACCGGTTATCTTCGGGTTACTCACCACCCTCACGCTGGATCAAGCCAAAGCACGAGCGGGGGGGCGCCATGGGAATAAAGGGGACGAAGCGGCCATCACCGCGTTAAAAATGATCGCCGTCCATTCAAAATATCAATAATTTATCGTACCTTCGCGATACAAAGATGTAGGGCAGTTACCAAAGTGGACAAATGGGGCTGACTGTAACTCAGCTGGCTACGCCTTCGGTGGTTCGAATCCATCACTGCCCACAACCGCGGAAGTAGCTCAGTCGATAGAGCATTAGCCTTCCAAGCTAAGGGTCGCGGGTTTGAGTCCCGTCTTCCGCTCACTAGAGGAGGTCGTTTCACCTTCAAATCATTGTGTGCCTTTCTTCCTGCCACGTGAATACCAATCAGATACAGATACAACCAACAATTGTCCGGAATCTTACCCGTGGGAACATATTCCGGCAATTGATTTCCCTGTCTTTTCCGCTAATGGCCATCGGTTTCATCCAGATGGCCTACAACCTGGTTAACATCCTGTGGATTGGTCGCCTCGGAAGCGAATCGGTCGCTGCAATAGGTTCCGTGGGCATGTTGATGTGGATGATGAACTCGATGGGGCTTGTATCCAAGGTGGGGGCCGAGATATCCATCGCCCAATCAATCGGCGCAAGTCGCCTGGACAAGGCATCAATCTACGCGTCCCACACTACTACGATAGCCCTTATGTTGGGCCTACTTTTTGGTGCCTACTTCTTCCTCTTCCCACGCCCGTACGTCTCCTTTTACCAGTTGGATAGTGCCATTGCCGCCGATGCTGAAGATTACCTGCGTATCATCTCGTTGGGGATGCCACTCATGTTCTTAGTCCTCAACTTCTCAGGCATATACATCGGCTCCGGGCGAAGCAGTCTCCCCTTCTATTTTAACGCGACGGGACTGGGCCTGAACATCTTGCTCGACCCCCTATTCATCTTCGGGCTGGGAATCGTACCGGCTATGGGGATTCGCGGTGCGGCGTTGGCTACCGTCCTTTCTCAAGCCGTGGTGCTTTTCCTGTTCATTCGACACCTTAAGGGACCGAACGGTGCGCTCGGGGGATTTCGATTCATTACCCGCCCCCGCAAACGGTACACGTTGGAGATCCTCAGGCTGGGAGTGCCAGTGGCCGCGATGAACGTCTACTTCGCGTTCATCAACATGCACTTGGCCCGAACTGCATCGCTCTACGGCGGACACTTGGGTATCACCAGTCAAACCACCGGGGGACATATCGAGGGGATTACCTGGAACACCTCAACCGGGTTCTCCACCGCGTTAGGAAGCTTCTCGGCGCAAAACAACGCAGCGGGAAAGATGAACCGAAGCCGCCGTGCTTTTCATTACACGCTACTTTTAATGGGGGCATTGGGAATAGCGGCCACGCTGGCTTTCATCTTCTACGGCAGCGAGATATTCTCCCTCTTCGTGCCGGAAAAAGCCGCCTACGAGGCTGGCGGGGAGTACTTGTTAATCATCGGCCTCTCGCAAGTTTTCATGATGCTCGAACTGACCACGCAGGGCATGTTCAACGGATTAGGCAGAACCACCCCTCCCGCCCTTATCAGCATACTATTCAACACGCTCCGCATCCCGTTGGCCCTGGTGCTGGGTGCACAGATTGGCGTGACCGGTGTTTGGTGGGCCATATCCATAACGACCATCTTCAAGGGAATCATCTCGTTCACCTGGTATCTTCTCCTTCAGAAGCGGCTAAGGCTACAAATCCCGTAACAGGAAAAGCCCGATATCGGTAACGGGGTAGTTGAAATGGTTGCCCACGTGCGCGTTCACCAGCTTGCCGGCATACATGTAGAAGCCGGAGGCGAAGCCCCGGTCGAACCGGGCAAAATGATCAATTCCCCTATGGTCGCCCATCGCGGTGAAAAGGGGTACGAACAGGTTACTCATGGATATGGATGCAGTACGGGCCACCCGAGAACTGACGCTCATCTCGCAAACATGTAATACCCCGTTCCTCTCAAACTTCACGGGGTGGTTTGGCAGGCAGGCCTCCATGGTCGTCTCGAAACAACCTCCTTGCGCCACCCGAAGGTCGATAATCAGCGAACCCCGCTTCATCTCCCGGATCAAGTCGCCCGAAACACGGTAGAAATGGGCCTTGTTAATGTACTGCATAGCACCGATCACCACGTCGGCCGAGCGAAACGCGTTACGAAGCACGTTGGGTTGCAGCGTAGAAGTATAGACCGATCTCCCCAACTCGTGGCGAATGGTGCGCAGCTTCACGATGTCGTCATCGAACACCTTCACCGATGCACCTAATGCCAAAGCGGCACGAGCGGCCATTGTACCGGCTATCCCCGCCCCAACGATGATCACCTCGGTAGGGGTCACCCCGGGAACACCCCCTAAAATGATTCCCTTACCACCGTGTGCGTTGCTCAACAGCTCGGCGGCCAGCGCGATGGAGGTAGCCCCCTCTATCTCAGAAATAGCCGTCACGAACGGCGACTCCCCCGAGTCGTCCAGTAACAGCTCGTAAGCCAACGCGTTGATGCGTTTCTCGGCCATCCGCTCGAGGATGGGGGTAGATAGCCTATGAAGGTAGAGAAACGAGAAGACGGACGCCCGCTCCTTTATCATCTCCACCTCTTCCAGCGTGGGTGGCAACATCTTTAGAATCAAATCGGCCTGGAAAACCTCTCGTGTAGACTCCACGATCTCGGCGCCCGACTCGGCATAGTAACCGTCGGAGTAGTGGATGGTATCACCTGCCCCCGCCTGAACAAGGACACGGTACCCCAGGTCGACCAGCAACGAAACGGTTTCGGGGGTGAGAGCCAATCGCCTCTCCACCTCCTGTATCTCTTTGGGAATCCCGATAACCACGGACTTACCTTGCTTTTCCGTTTTCCACATCAGCTCGCGAACTACGAACGATGGGCTTTGTTGAGTATCATGCATCATTATTCTCTCTCTTATTCCTCAATTTCTCCTCTAATTGACTTACAATCAACTGAATATCTTTTCCCCTAAACCTATGTCCGATATGGTGGACGATAGAGGCGGACAGGTAGTTACACTCCCTTTGGGCCAAGTGATCCGTTACAAACGAAACAAGTTCTTCTTTCGACTTGTCGGCGATAAGGGGACGCATCATTCTCGAAGATATTAACCGGTCGGCCAACTTCTCCGGTTCAGCTTGAAGGTACACGGTGGTACCCGAGCGGTTCATCAACGCCATATTGTCGAAGAAACAGGGAGTACCGCCCCCCGTCGAGATGACCACGTTTTCGAATTCTGCCACCTCCAGAAGAGCCTGTCGCTCCAACTTTCGAAAGTCGTCTTCTCCCCGCTCTTCAAAAAGTTGTGAGATGGTTTTCCGGTACTTGCCCTCGATAAAGGCATCCAGGTCGATAAACTGAAGTGATAGCGAACGGGCAAGCTGTCTCCCCACCGTCGTCTTACCAGACCCCATGTACCCAACTATAAAAACTCGCTCCATATTATGTACCCTAAAGATGACAACCGCTTACAACAACGGAGCGAACAACCGCATCAGCGATTCCTTGAATCGCACGCCTACTGGTCGCTTTTCCCACTCCTTCAACAAAACGAGTTCCGAATCTCGTTGGTCTTCCACGAATATCTCGTTGGCCTGCGCCGTAACCTTTTTGTCGTAGATAAACGCCTCCACCTCGAAGTTCTGATCGAAGCTGCGTGAGTCGAAATTGGCCGATCCAATCAACGTTAATGACGTATCGAAGGTCATCATCTTGGAGTGAAGGAACCCCTTGCTGTAGAAGTAGATCTTTACCCCAGACCGCAACATCTGCTTGATAAAGGAGCGAGACGCCATCTGCACGAGGTGCACGTCGGAACGTTCAGACAACATGATACGCACGTCCACACCCCGGATGGCTGCCGACTGCAGTGCATCGATCATACCGTCTGGCGGTAAGAAGTAAGGGGTCTGGATAAATATCGACTCCTTCGCATCATAAATAGCCTGCATGATACCATGCGCTAACTCGTTATGCTTGCTCAATGGTCCACTGTTCACTATCTGCATGGGGCTATCGCCGTAGTTTTCCAACATCGGGAAGTAGTCACGGGAGGTGATTAGCGTCTGCGACACGAAATACCAGTCGATCAAGAAAACCGACTGCAGCCCTTGCACCCCTTTGCCCTCGATACGGACGTGGGTATCCCGCCACATCCCCCATGGGAATCCCTCCAGGTAGCGGTCGGCCACGTTAATCCCTCCCACGTAGCCAATCCGCCCATCGATCACCACGATCTTGCGGTGCATACGGTAATTGAGCCTCGACGTGAGCGATGGCAACGCGAGTTTCAGAAAAGATTCGGCCTCGATACCAGCCTTTCTGAACTCCTCGAAGAAACGCTTCTTCGCTTTCCGCGAACCGAAGCTGTCGTAGATAACACGTACCTCCACCCCCTCTTTCACTTTTTTTATGAGGGCTTGTTGCAGCCGGGTACCAATCGTGTCATCTAATAGCACGTAGTACTCCACATGTATATGCCGCTTTGCCTGTCCGATATCGATGAAAAGCTGGTCGAACTTATCCCGCGCGTGGGTAAAAATCTGCACGTTGTTACCCCCTAGCAGCGGCGTATAATCCAGATTTTTCAACAATTTTATCAGGTTCTCATGCTTCTCCAGCCCTTCCACTTCCGCTGGATCCCCCATCTCGTCAAGCGGCCGCCTTTTCAGCTTACTGTACATCCGCTTGGAGATGACCCGTTTCCTGGTTATATCTTGCCCAAAAACCAGGTACCAAATGATCCCGATGACCGGCAAGAACATCACGGCCAGGATCCACGCGATTGCCTTGATGGGGCTCCTGTTCTCCGAGATCACCACTACCACGATGCTCACCACGGTGAGTATGTAGAGGATCTCGATGATCAAGAGTAAGGTGTCATTCAGTTGCATGGCCATTAGCGGTATTTCCCCTCGTCGATGTCTTCGAGGATATTCAAATAAGAGTGATACCTGCTCTCGCTGATGTAATGATGGTCCAGGGCATCTAGTACGGCGCAATCGGGTTCGTTCAGGTGCATGCAGTTGTAGAACCTGCATTTTTTGGATATCTTGAAAATTTCGGGAAAGTAGTGCGACACCTCATCCCTCTCCATGTCGATGGTACCAAACCCCTTGATACCTGGCGTGTCGATAATAAACCCACCGTTGTTCAGCTCAATCATCTCCGAAAAAGTGGTGGTGTGCGTGCCCATCTGATGGTAATCCGATATCTCCCTTACCCTCTGCACCTCCTCGCCCTGCAAAGCGTTTATAATACTCGATTTACCGACCCCTGAATGACCAGCCAGCAACGTCATGTGGCCGCGGGTAACCTCATCGATTTCGTCCAACCCCTCTCCCGTCTCCATCGACGAACGAATACATGGGTAACCGATCACGGAGTAGAGATAAATCAGCGCATCCAGGTACTCGGTATCATCTTCATCATACAGGTCAGTCTTATTGAAAACCAAGTAAACCGGAACGGAATAGGCCTCGGCGGTAACCAGGAACCGATCGATGAATACGGTGGTAGTCTCTGGGAATCGAATGGTAATACAGAGCAGCGCACGGTCGATATTGGCAGCGAGGATATGCGCGTGCTTTGACAAGTTAGAAGCCTTACGTACGATATAATTCTCACGGTCTTCGATCCCGGTAATAAAGGCGGTGCCGTCGGGATTCACCTCCAGGAAAACCCTATCGCCCACCACCACCGGGCTAGTACTCCGGATTCCCTTCAGCCGCAGGTTTCCCTTTGCCCAGCAGGTTAGGTCGTTCCCCTCGGTATCCCGCACGTGATACAGGTTGCCCGTGTTCTTGATAACCAGGCCTTTCACTGCCTCCCTACCGTCCACCACGTTCATCGTCAAACCGTCAGTATCTCTTTCTCTTTGGCAGCGAACAGGTCGTCCACCTTCTTGATGAACTTGTCGTGAATCTTCTGTAAATCGTTTTCGACATTTTTCCCGATATCTTCCGCGAGTCCCTCCTTAACCGCTGTCTTCACCTCATCAATCCCTTCACGGCGGGCGTTGCGGATGCTTATCTTAGCCTCTTCCGCCTCTTGCTTCGTCTGCCTCACCAGCTGTTTACGTCGCTCTTCGGTGAGCGGGGGGATACCCAAGCGAATCACCTCGCCGTTATTCTCGGGCGTGATGCCCACATCGGAGTCCTGGATCGCTTTCTCAACCACTTTCAGCATCTGCTTCTCCCACGGCTGTACCATGATGGTCTTGGCATCGGGGGTGGTGATGGTCGCCACGTTCGATAACGGGACCACGCTCCCGTAATAGTCCACGCGGATGCCGTCCAGTATACGGGGATTGGCACGCCCGGCCCGAATACGTGAAAACGTGTCGTCTAAAAACTGGATGGTCATCTCCATCTTCTCTTCGGTCTCTTGTTTAATCTTGACTATATCCATATCTACGTTTTTTTTTGTTCGCAACAAAAATAGTGAAAAGATTTTAATTCAACCCATCAAACGTGCACCAAGGTACCAATACCCTCCCCCTTTACCACCTTTTTAAGGTTACCCCTGGTATCCATATCGAACACCACGATGGGCAGGTTATTCTCCCTGCATAACGTGATAGCCGTCAGGTCCATCACCCTCAGTCCCCGCTCATATAACTCGTCAAAAGAGATAGATTGAAACCTGGTCGCGGTGGGATCTTTCTCCGGATCGGCCGTGTACACCCCGTCTACGCGGGTACCTTTCAGCATGGCATCAACCTCTAACTCAATCCCCCGTAGGGCGGAGGCGGAATCGGTAGTGAAGAAAGGATTGCCCGTTCCTCCCGCGATGATAACCACCTCTCCCCTCTCGAGCGACTGGATGGCCTTCCATTTGGAGTAAAACTCGCCTATCGGCTCCATCCGAACCGACGTGTAAACGTGGTTACGCTGGCCCACCGCGCTCAACCCCGAGCTCAAGGCAAGGCTGTTAATCACGGTAGCCAGCATCCCCATCTGGTCCCCTTTCACCCTGTCGACCCCCTGAGTGGTGCCGCTAAGCCCCCTGAAAATATTGCCTCCGCCAATCACTATGGCCACCTGTATGCCCATCTGCGCGACCTCGTGAATCTGTTCGGCATACTCTTTGAGCCGCTTCCCGTCAATGCCAAACTGCTGATCACCCATCAGCGACTCGCCACTCAACTTCAATAAAACTCGGTTGTACTTCATATCTTCTTTTCTTAATGGTTTTGAATTATGGATTTACGTACGCTACCTCCTTGAAGGCATAACGCCGCGCTTCGCCCTCATTCAATGTCTTCAACACCAAATGGCCGGAAGGCATCACCTCTTGAATAGCGGCTTGGAAACGGCCGTTATTGTCCTCATACCAGTAGTAACCGTCCTTACGGTAGAGGCTTGCCATATAGGCGGTAGCGATTTTGTTATATAATCCTTCCCGTAGTCCTTCTCTCAACCCCCTGTAGAGGGCAAAAAACTCCTTTAAGAACCTCTCAAGCAGTTGGATTCTATCGTACTCCATCCCGGTGATTTGCCACAGCGATACCGGGTTAGGAAGTTCAGCGGGAAAGCTTCGCTGATTCACGTTCATGCCGATACCGACTACCGATCGGGTTATCTCTCCCCTCAACAGGTCGTTCTCGATAAGCATCCCGGCTATCTTTTTCTCCCCCCAGTATATATCGTTGGGCCATTTGATGCGAATATCACCAGTGAACTGGTCGAGTACCTCTTTTACTGCCAACGAAGCGATGCGTGACAGGATGAACTGCTCGTTAGCTTTTATCCCCTTGGGATAGAGTAGTAGACTGTAAAGCAGATTCTTATCCTTTTCAGAACTCCACCCGTTTCCCATTTGCCCACGTCCCCGCATCTGGTAATCGGCCACAACCGTGGTACCCTCTTCGAGCGGTTCCCGACAGAGCCACGCCTTCAGGTAGTTATTCGTGGAATCAACCTCCTCCAACCACACCACGTTGTAATCGTTACTCGATAGTTCCATCGCCCTTTACCTTAGGTATCCCCCGCTCAACATCACATTCATGCCATTTCGTTTCAAATTGCCATGCTCACTTCTGTTTTTCCTCATTCAGTGATTCAAAAATGGCAAAAAAGCATCTTCAATGTGGTCTATCTCCGCCTGTCCCTTGTTCCACACCACTGCCACGATATCAAACCGAACCGGGTTATCCACCCGGTTCATCTTTAAGTAAATATTTGCGGCCCGAACCATGCGTCGCATCCGTTGCCGATCGACCGACTGCTCGGGATACCCCCACTCGGTAGTCGCGCGTGTCTTCACCTCGGTGAAGACGATGAACTCACCGTGTAGGGAGATGATATCAACCTCGTACCCTTGAAACCTCCAATTCCGTTCGAGCAACTGATGTCCGTTCGACGTGAGGTAACGCACCGCCGCATCTTCCCCTTTCCATCCCAGCTTATTGTGTTCCGCCATATCAAATAAAACGAGCTAAGGTCTTTGCCTTGAAAGCAAAAAAAGACAATAGTACAACATGGGAAAGTTGAATACAATTACTCCCAAAGCGGGCGAAAAACCAACTGTTTACCGTAAAAATACAAATTTAAGCCATTAATCCTTCTTTTTGGAGGAAATATTTCGTTTTTTTGTGTTGGTAAAGGAAAAGCACCGCTTTTTCAGTATGATGCCGCTAGTTTGGCGAGAATTATCAACGATCACGAGATGGGAGCAACGAAGAACAATTTATCCGGCAGAACCAGCAAGCTGAGAACCAAAAAAGCCGTGTTCATGCTGAGCGAAGAGGAGTATGACTTCATTCAATTTTACCTGAAAAAATACAAAATCACAAACCGTTCTCGCTGGTACCGCGAAACGATTATCGCCCATGTGCTTAGGAACATGGAACAGGACTACCCTACCCTGTTCGAGGAAAATGAAATGAGGAGGTAAAGGGTGTTGATAAGATAAACGAAAAGAGAAAATGACGATGCTGAACGATGACTACTTTATGCGCCAAGCACTCCGGGAAGCACACTTGGCGTTCGGAAAAGAGGAGGTACCAGTAGGTGCCGTTATCGTTGTTGATCAGCGAATCATCGCCCGGGCTCACAATCTCACCGAGACATTGAACGATGTAACCGCTCACGCTGAAATGCAGGCCATCACGGCAGCGGCCAATATTCTTGGAGGCAAATACCTGACCGACTGCACGTTATACGTCACCCTTGAACCTTGCCCCATGTGTGCAGGGGCAATGCGGTGGGCGCAACTAAGCAGGATGGTATACGGCGCATCAGACCTGAAACGAGGCTATAACCAAGTATCCCCTCAACTCCTTCACCCGAAGACCATGGTTACTTCGGGTGTCATGGAGCAAGAGTGTAGCGACCTACTGAAGCTTTTTTTTGAACATTTTCGTTAAGCCAAATGAGCAGAGGACAAGCTTGCTTGGACTATGCCATGGCGAGAAAATGTCTAACTTTAGTGAACATTTTCGTTAAGCCAAATGAGCAGAGGACAAGTTTACTTGGACTATGCCATGGCAAGGAATAGTTACAGCTTGGGCAGCTCCCATGGAGTACGGTAGTTCGCTTTAGCAAGCCGATTGGCCTCCAGGTTGTCGAAAGTACCCGTCTCGTTATCCCAGTTTAGACCACTCCCCACGCGACACGAAATATTGGCCATATGGCTTAACTTAGCCACTTCGGCACCAATCGCGATATCGCCTTTAGGTAACTCGCGCGAACGCATGCAATCCAGCATATTGCCAACGTGAAGGTACAACCCCTTACCGCTCCCTTTCCGTTTCTCGATGGCTTCCATCCGGGGCGTGTTGGGTTTACGTTCGTCGTCACACGGGTAACAATAGGGAAAGTTACGGCTATTAACTTGCTGCTCGGGGACCACCTCCCACCCCGAACGAGTAAGGATAAGCGTGCCATTCTCTCCCAAGAAGGCCACCCCTTCGCGTTGACCATACAGCCCGGTTCCAATACCACACGCGTGATCCCAGATGATATTAAAATCGGGGTACTTATAGGTGGCCATAAGGGTGTCGGGGGTTTCCATGGCATCATCGGGATACGCGTACTTTCCACCTGCACCATAGACATACGAGGGTAACCCTACGTTCATCCCCTTCATGGCGTAGTCGAGCAAGTGCACCCCCCAGTCGGCCATCAACCCTCCCGCGTAATCCCAGAAGAATCGAAAATTATAATGGAACCGGTTTTGATTAAACGGTCGTTCGGGTGCTGGCCCCAACCACATATCATAATCCACTCCCGGTGGAGGAGTTGAATCAGCTACTACCGGCAACATCCATTTGCTGGTCTGGTGAGCCCATACCTTCACGGTACGTACCCTCCCCAGTTGCCCGCTCTGCACGTAAGCAGCCGCCTCGTCCCAGTGGGGGTCACTTCGTTGCCACTGCCCTACTTGCACCACCCGATTATACTTGCGAGCGGCTTTCACCATCAGGTCACATTCCTCGATAGAATTGGCCAACGGCTTCTCCACGAACGAGTCTTTACCGGCTTCACAAGCGGCCACCAGTTGCAGGCAATGCCAGTGATCTGGTGTTCCGATAATCACCATATCCACGTCCTTGTTATCAATTACCCGCCGCCAATCCTTCACAAGCTGCGGCGGTTTCTTGCCGGTCATCTCTTCTACTTCAGAGGCACGCTGGTAAAGCCACTGGTCATCCACGTCGCACATGGAAACACACTCGGTGCCAGGATATTGAAGAAACGTCCTCAGGTTCGCCCAACCTTGATTGCGACAACCGATCAATCCGATTTTAATTTTGTTGCTCGGGGCCGATTGCCCTAAAATTGAGGAGTAGGGTTTACCCATAAGGGGAGCCAAGCCTAATCCCGTGGCCGTAACGGCCGTTTTTTTCAAGAAAACTCGTCGATCCATATTTTGTTTTTTTTCACCCTGTGCCTTCCGCACAGCGCAGTTATTATATCAGCGGTAAATATACACCTTAAAAATCTCATTTAAAATTCCCAACTCAAGTTAATAGTTTTCAAAGCGGAATTTCTCTTTTTTTTCGAGAGATACCGTTTTATTTTCTTTTCATCTTCACTGTTTCTTGCACGTTTAACGTGT
>JAPXNA010000005.1:0-176374 GCA_033808735.1 Fermentimonas sp. | reverse complement strand
TGGTGTACACTTAAACAAAGACGGGGTAAATGCCCTCGCCGCTCAAGTGGCCAGCGTTATAGAACAAGCTTTAGCAAACTGAACCTCACCACCTTCAACCAACAAAACAACAATAGCTATAAAACAATATGAACAAGCTAACATTAATATACACGAAATAATCCGTTAGGTATGAGACCATCAACAAAACTGAAAACATCAATAAAGGGAAAAGCCATATTTACATTGATAACCTTGCTCTTCCTTACCGGATGCCATCCCGGGAAGAATGCATTGCCCCCGACACCCATTAAGCCGACACCCAGCGAGGATCAACTGGCTTGGCACGAGATGGAGATGACCGCGTTTATTCATTTCACCACGAACACTTTCACCGGTAAGGAGTGGGGATATGGCGATGAGAGTCCCTCGATTTTCAACCCAACCGACATGGACATAGAACAGTGGGTTTCCGTCTTGAAAGAGGCGGGGTTCAAGGGGGTAATCCTTACCTGCAAGCACCACGACGGTTTTTGTCTGTGGCCTTCAAAGTACACGGAGCACTCCGTTAAAAACAGTCCCTATAAAAATGGTGAAGGCGACGTCGTGAAAGAACTAAGCGATGCCTGTAGAGAAAATGGCCTGAAATTTGGCGTGTACCTCTCCCCCTGGGACAGGAACCATAAAGATTACGGAAGAGCCGAATATATCACTTACTACCGCGGTCAGTTGGAAGAACTGCTCACCAATTACGGACCGGTATTCGAAATGTGGTTCGACGGGGCAAACGGTGGTGACGGATATTACGGGGGGAAACGGGAAACACGGCGTATCGACCGGGAAACCTATTACGATTGGCCCACGACGATAGAACTGGCACGGAGCCTCCAGCCGGGTATTCTTTTTTTCAGCGATGCGGGACCTGACATCCGCTGGGTGGGAAACGAACGTGGGTATGTAGGTGAGACCAACTGGAACACCCTCACTCCAGATACCCTTTACGCGGGGAAGAGCGGGATTAACGAACTCTTGAACACCGGCTCAATCGATGGCACGAGGTGGATTCCCGGGGAGGTGGACGTCTCAATACGACCAGGGTGGTTTTACCATGCCGAGGAGGACTCGCTCGTGAAGACGCCTGACCAGCTCTTCGAGATTTACCTCTCTTCGGTGGGCAGGGGATCCCTACTCTTGTTGAACGTCCCACCCGACCGCCGGGGACGGATTCACGAGAACGATATTAAATCGCTTCAGGGTTTCAGGCAACGGCTCGATGAAGCGTTCACGAATAACCGGGCGACGAAAGCAGCTGTAACGGCAAGCAGTTATAGGGGAAAATCGAGTCGTTTTGCCCCTGAGAATCTGACTGACGGGGACAAAGAGAGTTATTGGGCAACAAACGATGATGTCACGACGGGTAGTATTGAATTGGAATGGGATGAAGTGCAAACGGTATCCTACGTGGTCATACAAGAATACATCCCCTTGGGGCAACGGGTAAAATCGTTTCAAGTGAAAGCATGGAAAAACGAACAGTGGGAAACCGTGTCCGAGGCGACCACTATCGGGTACAAGAGAATTATACGAATAGACCCTGTAAAAACCATGAAGATAAGGATTGACATCACCGATTCAAAGTCCTGTCCGGTACTTGCTAACATCGCCATTTATTGACGTAAACGAACATTTTGCTCGAAAACATTTCGTTTTTTGTTGGCAATTAGATAGCCATCTCCCCCACTAAAATCACTAAAATCATGCGCTTTACGGGTATTATTTTCATGATCGGGCTCCTCTCCCTTCTTTTCGGTTGCCGAAAAAATTCAGGTGTTGCCTCCCACGTCCCCCCTTCTGTAATGGAGCAGGTTTACGAGGAGGTAAAAACACCTTACAAGTACGGCTTAGTCGTTGTCCCCACCAGCCATGACAAAATGGTGGATAGCCCCAGTGTTTTCAGTCACAACGGCTCGTGGTACATGATCTATATCGTTTACGACGGTACCGGGTACGAAACCTGGCTGGCTCAAAGTGATGATCTGCTTTCATGGGAAACTTCCGGGAAGTTGATGTCATTCACTGAAAACAGGTGGGACGCCCGTCAAAAAGCGGGGTATATCGCTTTACAAGACTACGAATGGGGAGGGAGCTACGAAGTTGAAACCTATGACAATAAGTATTGGATGTCCTACTTAGGGGGTGAAACCGAAGGGTACGAGGCCGGCACTTTAGGGGTAGGTATCGCCTATACCGACAGCCTAACTCGTGTTAGAGAGTGGGAACGCTTGGATAGACCCGTTTTATCGGCAAGGGATGCCGATGCCCGGTGGTACGATAACACCACCATCTATAAAAGTACCGTTATCCATGATCATGAGCTTACGATCGGCTATCCCTTTGTGATGTTTTACAATGCCAAGGGAGAAGCGATTGAAGGGGGAGAAAAGCCGGAACGCATCGCCATGGCGGTTTCCAACGATATGGTCCACTGGAAGCGATGGAAACAAGAACCGGTCATCGACCATCAATCGGGTATTTCAGGAGACGCTTTCATCACGAAAATGGAAGAGGTATGGGTCATGTTTTATTTCGGTGCATTCTGGAAACCGAATGCTTTCGACCGGTTCGCATGTTCGTACGATCTGGTGAATTGGACTAAATGGGAGGGGGATGACCTAATTGCCCCTTCCGAACCCTTCGATAACCGATACGCGCATAAACCTTGCGTTATAAAGCACAACGACGTTGTCTACCATTTCTACTGTGCCGTAAACCAAAAAGGAGAAAGGTCTATCGCGCTGGCCACCTCAAGGGATCTGGGTAAAAGCACGTTAAAGTTCCCGGAGGACTAACCGTTGCCCCTTCATTCAAGGGTAATTAAAGACAAAATACTATGAACTGTTTCATGTCAACTACCCAAAAACATGGTTGATGTTTTTAACGCACATTTTTTCATCAGGAGTCGGTTTATTGCAAGCGCAAAAACGATTGATGAAAATAACCGGTAAATATCTGAACATCCCCATTTCAAACTCAGCTGTAAGAAAAGTCATGACAATCGCTTTAGGTCAAAACAAGAGGGTATTCGAAATCCGTTTAGGTTCAGGAGAACCAGATTACCGGGTGTTGTCGATGAAAAGAACAATTTGTTAACTAAATGAGAAACATGATGATTAAAAAATGGTTTTCACATGCAAGCGTTTCGCTGTTTTGCTCTTTTTTGGCTGTTATTCCCTTTATATCATGTCAAAAAATTGGCATAGAGAACGGGTACTTTACATACGAGATATCTCCCAAAGGAAAGAACCTTGGCTTTGTCGATAAAACCAGTGGAACCGATTACCTCTATACCGATACGGTATCCTACTGCGCCTACGTGGTTCAAGACGGGAAAAGAGAACATGTTCGATCAGTATCTTTAAAAGATGACTTGCTGCATCTCGACTTCGGAGATAACGGGGTAACTGCCAAAGTTCAGATCGAATCGGCTAACGATCATGTTATCTTAAGGGTGGTCGATGTAACCGGGAGTGTAGAATCGTTGACTTTCCTGAATATCCCGCTGGAATTAAAGGCAATGCCCGAGGAACCGTTCGCTGCCTGCGCGCTCTCATTGAATTTATTTACCCATGTGCGTCAACTACCCGCTTTGCAGAACAACTTATGGGCTACATGTTATCAACGTTTTGGCATGAAAAACGCGGAAGTGGCCCTACTGGGGGTGCCTCAACAAGAGATATTGCCCACTATTCGAAAAGTGATCGAGGGAGCCAAAGAGATTCCCTTTTCCGATCAAGGGGGTGCATGGGCGCGAACGGGAAAGGAGGGTTACGGTTCCTACTTGATGAATTTCGGCACGTTGACCGAGGAGACGGTAGACGAGTGGATTGAGACCTGCAAAAGGTTGGGTTTCACGCAGGTTGACAATCACGGTGGCGGTGATTTCTTCGAGTTCGGCACCTTCGAGTTGAACAAGCAAAAATGGCCGGACGGTTGGGAGTCATTCAAACGAATCAACCGGCGGTTACACGATGCCGGTATCTCCTCCCTATTCCACACCTACGCCTTTTTCATCGATAAAAACTCTATCTACGTAAGTCCTGTTCCGAATAAAGACCTGGGTTACGCCGGCACTTTTACCCTCGCGCAACCGTTGGATGAAACAGCCACAGAGGTGGTGGTCAAGGAGTCCACGGCGGATATCTCGACCGTGACCGGCTTTCACACGGAGAATAGCGTTACCCTCCGGGTTGGCGATGAATTGATGACTTTCAGTGGAGTAACACGGGAACCGCCTTATACATTCACGGGTCTCGAGCGCGGGGCAAACGGGACGAAACCATTGACACACGATGCCGGTGAGACGGCTTTTCATTTAAGCGAACGTTTCGGCAGGTTCGTTCCCGGTCCCGACACCGAACTCTTTAAGGAGATGGCGCACCGCCACGCTGAAATCGTGAACGATTGCGGGTTCGACGGGATCTACCTGGACGCCATCGATGGAAGCGCCGTGCTTGGCGGCGAAGAGAACTTCTGGTATTACGGGACGAAGTTTATCTTCGAGATAGCCAAGCACCTGAAACGTCCCGTGGGGATGGAGATGAGCTCCATGGCACACCACTGGTGGCATTACCGGTCAAGGTACCAGGCGTGGGATCGCCCCGTCCGTGGCTATAAACGATTCCTGGACATCCACCTGGCTTCCATAAAAAACCCGAGTTACTTTCTCCCTGAACAGATAAAATCCAACGAGTGGGAACATGGCTTGTGGCGCGGGCACACTCCCTTGATTGACAAGTACGCCTCGGCAGAGTCAAGTCAGACCATGTTGCCGTTGCACCTGGGGTGGTGGGGCAACCAAACCTGGGCGCCCCCGCAAGTAGAGCCCACCTTCTTTGACGACATCGAGTACCTGGGTTGTAAAATGATCGGCAATAACGCCGGGTTCTCTCAATTAGGGGGCGTCGATAAAGAAACGCTTCAGGGAATCCCGCTATTCAAGAGGAGCGCGGAGCTTCTCAAGCAATACGAAGAGCTGCGCCGTGCCAATTACTTTAACGATTCCGTCCGAGCGCTTTTGCGTCAAACAGGAAAAGAGTACACGTTATTCCGGGACGAGGCGGGAAACTGGAACTTTAAACCAGCCGTTTACAAGAAACAGAAGGTCTCGGGATTGAATCATCCTTCCGCTAGCTGGGTGGTAAACAATCCTTTTGACTCCCAACCCGTGAAGTTGAGAATAGAGCCCTTGCTGGCCGTGAAATCGTACGACGACCCTTCCGCTATTCTCCTCGCCGATTTTTCCCCATCCGATCAATTCAACCAGGAAGCATCTGCCGATGGAGTCTCCGGGGTAATCAAGTCCTCCCCGGAAAAAACGCCAAACGGGGAACCAAGCGGTCAATTCTCGGCGACCAACACGAGAGCGATACCCCGCGAGGGCGCTTACGTGAACATGGAGAAAACTTTTGCTCCCGGACTCAACCTCGCGAACAACCAGGCATTGGGAGTATGGGTGAAAGGGGATGGGAGCGGGCAATTGCTCAACCTTAGCTTAAGAAGCCCCATCCATATCTCGCACGGGGCACATGGCGACCACTTTATAAAAGTTGACTTTACCGGGTGGAAATATTTCGAGCTGGTCGAAATTGAATCGTCGGAAAGCAGCGATTATATTTGGCCCGAGGATGCCCATTTTCACGTTTACGATTCATACAGGCACACGATACGGTTTAAAAACATCGAGAAACTCCAGCTATGGTACAATAACCTTCCCGGCAAGAAAGAGGTCAGCTGTTTACTAGGTCCCGTCAAAGCATTGCCCACGGTACCGTTGACAATTGAGAACCCGGTAATCACGCTGAACGGGGAAAAGTTGGTGATCCCGGTAAAGATGGAATCGGGAATGTACCTCGAGCTCCTTTCGCCGACCGACTGCAAACTGTACGGGTCTAAGGGTGAATTGCTACAAGAGGTCACGTTGGAAAGCGAGCTCCCCTCTTTAATCCCCGGGGACAACGAAATTTCATTTTCATGTGTCGGCCCTGAAGATGTAAACACGCGGGTACAGGTCACGGTGATCACCCACGGTAAACCGCTTGATATAAAACATTCAAAAAAGGAGTCTATGCCTTAATGGCCAGACGTTACATGACCACGGGAATCGACATACTTTACAGTAAAGACGTGTACTTGATAGACTTCACGATCTACCACGCGTTGAGCCACGCGGGATATACTCATCGAGCACATGAGGAAATCGGACGTCAAGGTGGGTAAAGATCAAAAGATGAAAGTCGATTTTGTCAAAGGCATAAACACCTATTTAAATTAATCCCCTAACAACTTAAATTAATCCCCTAACAACCGAGAGAATGAAAAAATATTTATGGTTCCTCCTTGCCTGCATGGTTTGTGCCTGCACGCGAAACTACCCCGACGGTGAGAGCCAATACCTGGATTTCAACCCGGACGGCGTCCGGTTTACCATCGCCGATTCAACGTGGCATGCAGATTCACTGGGAAATCACCGGGCCATCGTTGAAGTGGATGGCAACACGCTTTCGAGCACGATAGACGCCGTGCAGGTGACCTTGCCATGGCGCCGCCCCGACCTGCGCCCGGAGACGAAAAAGGTAGTGGTAATGGACGTGCAAACGGGAGAAAAAATCGAGAACGTCAGCATCATCCACCTCTCTGCCGAGAAGGGCGTGATAGCCTTTCAACCGCGAACGATCCCCGGGAACTACGAGCTGTATTACCTCCCCGCAAAATACCGCGACACGTGGGGAGACGCACGTTACGGGGAACCCTGGAATGATTACCTGCCACCGGTGTACAATGCGAATCCCGACTGGGAACAGCAAGTAAGGGCCAACCTCGATGACATCCCTGAAGCGAGGCTAACCCGGTTTGAAGCCCGGACCCAATTCGATTTCTTCACCCCCATGGGGCTGATCGCGACGGAAGACGAGATACAACAGTTAAAACAAGCCTGTCCCGGGGACTTCGCCCTATTCCCCGAAGACCGCGCTTACCCCATACGGTTAACCACCATCCCCGCCCGCTGGGTGAAAGCAGGAAAAACGACCGACTTTACAGGGTATGCCCTGCTTAACGAGTATTACACCTGGCAAATAGGGGTGTGGGCAACCACCCGACCTTTGCAAAACGTCCACCTGACGTTCAGCGACTTCAAGCATAGCTCGGGGAACGTGATCCCCGGCGAGGAGGTTACCTGTTTCAACATGGGCGGGACCAACTGGGATGGGAAGCCGATTGATTTTCAGGTTAACGTGCCTCATGAAAAAGTTCAAGCCTTTTGGTGCGGCCTGCAAGTGCCGACGAACGTGCGCGGGGGAGCGTACAAGGGGACAACCACCGTGTCGGCGGAAGGTGTCGCCCCGCGAACCGTCGAGGTAACGATTCACGTGGGCAAGGGGCTGTTGGCCGACCGGGGAGACGGGGATTTGTGGAGGCACGCGCGCTTGAGGTGGCTCAACTCAACCATCGGGATGGACGATGAACCCGTGGCTCCTTATAACAACATGGAGCTGGATGGCACCACGATAACGGCCACGGGAAAAACGTTGCAGCTTAACGCGAACGGGTTGCCGACATCCATTGCCATCAACGATCGCCAAATCCTGAGCCAACCCATCGCCTTCATCGTGGAAACGGATCGACAGCCCGTAACCTTTAGCGCTCGAAACCTGCAGGTTGAGCAAAAAGCCAACGGCTTGGTGCAATGGGAGGCATCGTCAGAGCAGGAGGGAATACAATTCAAGTGTAACGCCTACATGGAGTTTGACGGGTACATCCGTTATAACATCCGGGTGTCCGCGGGTAAGGAGACCCGGGTAAAAAACATCAAGCTGGTGACGTCATACACCCCCGTATCATCGGAGTACTTCATGGGAATAGGGTTCGACGGCGGCAAGCGACCCAACAACTACTCGTGGAACTGGGAAGGCCCTTGGGACAGCTACTGGATAGGGGGTGATAAATCGGGGCTACACGTGGAATTCAGGGGAGGAACGTACCACGGCCCGCTGCTAAAGGACTACAAACCGGAACCGCCTTCAACATGGGCAAACGCGGGCAAGGGAACCATCTCGGTGTCGGGGAACAGGGAGCAAGTTGCCAACGTCACCGCCTTGACCGGCAATCGGGTCATCAACGAGGAACCCATCGACTTCGAGTTCGCCCTGCTAATCACGCCGGTTAAACCGGTCAACCCCGCCAAGCACTTTTCTGAAAGATACTTCCACTCCCACCCTGATGACTTCCCGAAAGCGGCGCTTGAAGGGGCTAATATCGCCAACATCCATCATGCCCAGTACTTGAATCCCTACATCAACTACCCCTACGTGGTACGAACACCGTTGATTGAATACATCAAGGAGCAGCACGCTGAAAACCGCAAGGTGAAGTTGTACTACACCATCCGGGAGCAGGCGATGTACACCACGGAAGTACACGCGCTTAAAAGTTTGAACCACGAGATTTTCGTCCCCGGGGTCGGGTACGGCGTCCCATGGTTGTGCGAGCACTTGATTGATGATTACAAGCCGGCATGGTACACACCTCTCACCGAGCTGAAATCGTCCGATGCCGCCCTGGTGCTGAACGGTTTCTCGCGATGGATAAACTACTACCTCGAAGGGTTGCGCTGGATGTTCGAGAATTACGAGATCGACGGCATCTACATGGATGATGTCTCATTCGACAGGGAGGTGATGAAGCGAGTGCGCAAGATCATTGCCCGGTACCGTCCCTCCGCGCTGATAGACCTGCACTCCAACACGGGATACTCCATTGGGCCCGCCAATCAATACGCCGACTTCTTCCCCTACGTGGACCGGCTCTGGTTCGGGGAGAGCTTTCAATACAACCGGATGATGCCCGACGAGTGGTTCGTCACCTTTTCAGGTATCCCGTTCGGGCAGATGAGCGAGATGTTGCAGGACGGTGGGAACCGTTTCCTGGGCATGGTATACGGTGCTACCGTGCGCCACTCCTACGGGCAATTCTCTCCCGCCCCGGTATGGAAGCTCTGGAAGGAGTTTGGCATAGAGGAGGCCCGGATGATAGGGTATTGGGATGAAGCCTGCCCGGTAACCACGAACCACCCCCACGTGAAAGCAACGGCCTACGTGAAGCCCGAGAAAGTGCTCGTTTCCCTGGGCAACTTTGACGAGCATGACCGCACGGTTAAGCTATCTATCGACTGGGAACGGTTAAAGATGGACCCCTCGAAGGCAACCATCGAGGCTCCACACGTTGATAACTTTCAAGATACACGCGCCTTCGCCATCAACGAGCCCATACCGGTAAAAAGCAAAGAGGGATGGCTATTAATCATAAACCGATAATTTCAAACATAGAGCAATGAAAGTAAAAGCAGCAATTACCTGTGCCTTATTGTTCGTGATGATAGGGACCATTACCCCTCAAGGCACCGTCTCACTCCAAGAGAAGTCAGTAACCATGCCAACGTATATCGTCGCACCTCACGAAAAGAACCCGATATTTTTCAGGGGTGAGGCATACCAAGGGGCATCAAGACATTACTACCCGCTAAAAATGAACGATCAGTACACGGGTGAACGAATTGAAAAACCGTGGAAAATGGTTGTGCTGGAAAACGATTACATCGAACTGGCCATCACCCCGGAGATAGGTGGCAAGCTCTACTACGCGACGGACAAGGGCAACGATTACCACTTTGTTTACAGGAACAACGTCGTTAGGCCATCGAACATCGGGATGACCGGCGCGTGGGTCTCCGGGGGTATTGAATGGTGCGTTTTACATCACCACAGGGCTTCAACGTTCCTCCCGATGAACTACACGACGACCGAAAACAGTGATGGCAGTAAAACCATTTGGGTGGGAGAGTACGAGCCAAGGCACGGTATGAGGTGGACCATTGGCATCACCCTGTTTCCCGACCGATCGTACTTCAAGTTAGACGGGAGAATTTTTAACGCCTCACCGCATACACACTCTTTCTTGTACTGGGCTAACGTGGCCACCCACACCAACGAGAACTATCAAACCATATTTCCCCCGAGCGCCCAGGTAGTAACATATCACTCTAAGACCGACTTTTCGACCTGGCCCGTTTCTACCTCCAGCAATTTCGCCGGTTCCGACTACTCCGAGGGGGTGGATATAAGCTGGTGGAAGAACACCAGGAAGTCCAACTCGTATTTCGTTCACGAACTGCAAGAGGATTTCATGGGAGGGTACGATCACGATAAAAACGCGGGTACGGTCCACGTGGGCGATCATCACATCGTGAGGGGAGCCAAGCTTTGGCAGTGGGGTTCCGGACCGCGGGGTCAAGCTACGGAAGCGAGGTTAACCGAGGAGGATGGGCCCTACGTGGAAATCATGGTGGGTGCCTACTCCGACAACCAACCGGATTACAGTTGGATACGCCCCTATGAAGTGAAGAAGTGGGAGCAATACTGGTACCCGGTGAAAGGCATAGAAGGATTCAAAAACGCCAACTTGAACGGTGCCGTGAACCTGGAAGAGAGAGGGGGTAACACCGTTTTCCTCGGCTATTACGCGACACGACGCGTAGACAACGCGAAGGTGGTACTCAAGAGCCGGGACAAGGTTGTATTTGAAAAAAACGTGCGTGTTTCGCCGAACGAGCCTTTCGCGGAAACCATCACGTTAAACGATGAGTTCAAGTTGACCGACCTATACACGAGCTTGGTAGATGTTGAAAACGACGAGTTGCTGGTCGATTATCAACCGGCGGAACTTGACCCGGTTGAAGAGCTACCCAAGGATTGGGAAGGGTATCGTTCACCTGAGGAGCTCCCAACGGTAGAGGAGGTTTACTTGACGGGGAAAAGGGTTGAACAGTTTTACGCTCCCCGCGACAACGAAATGGATTGGTACCAGGAGGCGTTGAGGCGAGACCCGGGAGATATCAGAACAAACATCGCCGTGGGGAACCATTACCTCAAAAACGGCGATTACGAAA
The DNA here is from genome assembly GCA_033808735.1 of Fermentimonas sp. GTDB lineage: Bacteria > Bacteroidota > Bacteroidia > Bacteroidales > Dysgonomonadaceae > Proteiniphilum. The sequence goes on along the minus strand of JAPXNA010000005.1, from coordinate 165,393 downwards.
ACGCCAGACGCCACTTATCAAAAGCGATCGAACGGTTAACACGAGATTACACCCGTCCCTCAACCTGCGAGGCCTTGTACCTTCAAGGGTTAACGCTCAAGGCCCTCGAGTTACACGACGAGGCAATTGACACGCTTTACCGCGCGACCTGGGATTACGCCTACCATTCCGCGGCTTACCTTGAACTGGCACAAATATCAACCATGAAAGGGGAGTTCGGCAAGGCGTTATCACAAATAGAGGAATCGCTTAACACGAACACGCGAAATAACGGGGCCATCGCGCTGAGAACATCCCTGTTGAGAAGGTTAGGCCAGTATGCTCAGGCGATGGAACAAATGGAGCCAATAATGGATGTCGATCCGCTTGATTTCAGGATACGAAACGAGTATTACCTGACTTTACAAGCAGCCGTCCATGAAGAGGAGGCAAGAAGGGTGCTCGCGTCACTGGATAAGGACATGCGCGATTTTGATGAAAACTACCTTGACCTCGCGGTTGGCTACATACGGGATGGACTGCTACAGGAGGCGAAGGATGTATTGCTCAGGTTCAACGGCAACAATCCCATGTTCGATTATCACCTCGGTTACATCGCCGATAAAAACCATCAAGAAAGAGAGGCGTTACAACATTTCAAGTCGGCCGCCGAAAAATCGGTGGACTACATTTTCCCACACCGCCTCGGGACCATAAAAGTGCTGGAAACAGCCCTGAAGTACAACCCGGGTGATGGCAAGGCCTATTATTACATGGGGAACATCTTGTACGAGAAACAGCCCGAAGTGGCCATAGAGCACTGGAAAAGGTCGGTAGAGAAGAACCCCGATTTGGCAGTAGCATTCAGGAACCTGGGCATGGGGTATTACCGTCACTACCAAGATATCTCAACCGCTATCTCCTATTACGAGAAAGCCATCGAGGTCACCAAGGATGAAGCCATCTACTACACCGAGTTAGACGATCTCTATGAACTGAGTAACGCGCCCGTTGAAAAACGGTTGAAGCTGTTCCAGGAACAAAACGAGGTGGTCAAGCAGCGGGATGACGCCTTCATCAGGCAGATCGCGGTACTCACGCTGGCGGGCTTACCGGACAAGGCTGTCGAGTATTTAAAGGGTATGGTATTCGCTTACCGTGAAGGTTCATCAAGGGTCAGGGAGACCACTATTGATGCCCAATTAATGCTGGGTAAAAAACACTTGAACGATAACGCCCCCGAAAAAGCACTGGCATGCTTCCTGGATGCCCAAATACCGGAAGAGGAAGCCGGTAGCTCCCGGATGGGTAGCAGGGAGATCCAGGTCAACTATTATATTGGCTTGGCCCACGAGGCGTTGGGAGATAACGCCACGGCTAAAAAGCACTTCACGGACGCGGCTGAACAAGCTGTCGGACGAATCGACGTGACGAGCTATTACCAGGGCTTGAGTTACCTGAAACTAAATGATCATGCCCATGCCACTGAAATTTTCAATGCGATGATCGAAGAGGCCAACCGGCAACTAAACACGGAAGTGTCAAACGTCGGCTTGAAGTTTGGAGAGCTGGAAGCACGAAAAGCAAGGCAGTCAAGATACCAAACAATCAGAGGACTAGGGTATAAAGGGAAAGGTGAAAACAGCCGTGCTAAAAGCGACTTGAAGAGCGCCGTGGAGCTATCGCACAGCAACCTGTGGGCGAAAGCCGAATTTGAAGGGATGTAGGGAATAATTTTTAATCACAGGTCGCATTTAATACCTAAATCTACGATTGAAGGGGATTTTTTCCATCAAAAAAGAGATGATGTTTTTCATCCCTTATCGTCTTTATAATATAAAAGGTCTTTTCAGAAAAAAGATATCTTGATTAAAATACAAAAATCGATGAAACCAGACAGTTCCGGTTTTCTTCGCTTTCTTAAAGATGAAAAATTCATCGAGTGGAAACTTTTCCCTTCCGATGAGATGAACGCGTATTGGGACGATTTCTTGCAGAGGCACCCCAGTGAACGTGAGAACGTGGTTTTGGCAGAAGCACATTTTCGGAACGTGCGATTATCACCATACAAGCTGTCTATTGAGAAAAAAGAAGAAGCGATAAAACGGTTGGAACGATCCGTTCGCACCTTCGAAAACAAGAAAAAAGTCCGCCGTATAATATATGTAGCCGCGGCATGCATTTCAGTGTTTATAATATCGGCTCTATATATTCATACTCTTCGAAACCAGGCAGAAGACGGCGTTACTCGCTCTGACTATATCGTGGGGAACGAATTGCAGTCTGAGGACATTCGACTTATCACCAACAACCAGACAACCTCTTTTCAGGAAAACATCAATATCGAAATAAGCAATGCCGGTGTGGCCCAGGTTAAAACAGGCAATGAAAGCCGGAAAAACATTTCCATGGACAAGAAGACTCCGAACAAGCTTATCGTCCCTTACGGGAAACGCTCCACCCTTGTCCTTTCTGACGGTAGTAAAGTATGGCTGAATTCTGGTTCCGTGCTTGAATTCCCGGCACAATTCCCCGGAGATAACCGTGAAGTCTGGCTGACATCGGGCGAAATGTACATTGAAGTGGCATCCGACAAAAAGAAACCTTTTTATGTACATACCTCCGAGTTCAATGTAAGGGTTTATGGCACAAAGTTTAATCTCTCGGCCTATGCAAATTCTCCAAAATCCATTGTTTTGGTAGAAGGGAGTGTTGGGCTGCAGTCCATTGGTGGGAACGAAATTAAACTAACACCCAACGAACAGGCTGTTTGCACCCAGGACGGAACTTTTGATACACGAAAGGTGGATGTCGATCATTTTATCAGTTGGAAAAACGGCTATTTAACGTTCGACAATGCTCTCATGTCCGAGGTGTTGCAACAGATAGAAAGATACTATAACCTGTCATTCAATTACGACAAGGACGTCACATTGAAAGAGCTGACGTGCAATGGGAAAATCATATTGTCTGAAAACCTGGATAATGTCATGACCACTATATCGTTACTTACCTCTACCCGATATAAGAAGGAAGACGACCAGATATACATCACGAACGAACCTAATTAAAAAAAGACTTGCCTATGGAAAAAGAAAGTAGCAAAGAACACAAAAAAGTCGGACGATAGTGCGAATACCGCCCGACTGAATTGATTTTAATCATCCCTTTTATTAATTGACAACTAAAAATCGTAGAAATCTATGAATAAAAATCCTATTGGAGGAATAATTCCTCTCAACAAATACAAACATGTCCTAAAAATCATGAAAGCAACCCTTTTCTTTCTGTTTTTTAGCATCTTGTTTTCACAAGCTGCCAACAGCTTTTCACAAGAAACGGAATTCACGCTCCATCTAAAATCGACAACCATCAAAGAGGTTTGCAAGGAGTTGGAGCGGAAAAGTGACTACCGGTTTGTCTTCGCGGGTAACGCCAACAAAGAGGCGAATAAGCGCGTCAACGTAAATGCCGAGTCGCAAGATATCGAGGAAATCTTGGATGACCTTCTATCCGACACAAAACTCGCGTATCGTATCTTAGACAACCAGGTGGTTGTCTATCTTGACAAAGATAAAAACAGTGATGAAGCAACGAGAGAAGCCGTACAAGAGCAAATAGAGGAACAGGTAGCCCAACAACAAAAAAAGCAAATAACCGGTAAAATCGTGGATGTGAAAGGCGAACCCGTTATTGGGGCAAACATCATAGAAACCGGTACCACGAATGGCACGGTGACGGATGCCAACGGTAACTTCTCGTTACAGGTTAAGAACGATGCCACCATCCGTGTTTCCTATATCGGGTACCTGGATCAAAACATCAACACGACCGACAGGACAAGCTTCGATATCGTTTTAAAGGAAGACACGCGGGCTTTGGATGAACTGGTGGTGACGGCCCTCGGTATAAAAAGAGAAGCCAAGGCGTTGGGATATTCCGTGACGAAAGTGGGAGAACAAGAGTTTGCTAAAATCAGGGAGGTGAACTTCATGAACTCTTTGGTTGGTAAAGTGGCAGGCCTCGATATTGGAGGAAACATATCCAACCCGGCCGGATCAACAAGAATCACGTTGAGAGGAAACACCTCCATTGCCGGGGACAACCAACCCCTGTTTATCATCAACGGCATCCCCATGAACAACTCGAAGCTTGGGGAATCCGGAGAAAGCGGACAAATACCGAACTGGGGAGATAACATCTCCAGCTTGAACTCCGAAGACATCGAGGAGATCACCGTGTTGAAAGGCGCGACGGCCGCGGCCCTATACGGCTCCCGCGCGAAAAACGGCGCTATTTTAATCACCACGAAATCGGGTAGGGATAGAAAAGGGTTTGGCGTGGAGTTCACCACCCACAACACCTGGGAAGTACCCTACTTTCTCTGGGACGAGATCATGCAAAAAGAGTACGGGGTAGGCATGGGAGGCGTAAGGCCCTATACGGCCGCTTTCGCCGCCAGGTACAACCAGAGACACTGGGGCGAGAAGCTGGATGGAAAAATGACCATGCATTACGATGGCAAGGAGCACCCGTACAGTTATCAAAACGATAAGCTGCTGGATGACTTTTATTCAACCGGGTTTAGCACTTCAAATACCGTGGCCTTCTCCAACAGCAACGAGAGCGGGTCATTCCGACTGGGGATAACCGAAATGAGAACGGACGGCATCGTGCAAAATTTCAACATGAAGCGGAGGAATATCAGTTTGAGCACCACACAGAAAATTTTTGAAGCGTTGGAGTTTGCCGCGAACGTGGAGTACATCAATGAAGACGTTAAAAACCGCTATTTCAGGAACACCCAGGGAGGTATACCGCAAACGATCTTAATGATAGCCAACAGCATGGGGCCGGAAGAACTCTCCCCGGGGTACGATGAAAATCTCAACGAAACAGGTGTGGGTACAGACGGCAACGCGACGAATCCCTATTTCGTTTTAAATCGGTTCAGGAACGTCTCGGACAAGGATCGCTTCATCACCGCGGTAACGGCCAAGTGGGATATACTCAGTTGGCTCTACCTCAGGGCAAAGGTGGGACAGGATTACTTCACCTTTAAGACTGAAAACATTATCCCGGATGGTACGGCTTTTTACAAGGAAGGTAGGGTAGAGCAAAGTGAACGCAAGTTTTTCGAGAGGAATTACGAACTTTTATTGGGGCTGGATAAAAACTTGAGCGACGATCTCTCCTTTAACCTCAACGTGGGCGGTAACCTGATGTCACAAAAAGGTTTTGTCACCAGCATCACGGGTCTCGGGTTAAATATTCCCCACTTCCTGAACATCAACAACACCAAGCAAAGGAGTTCAGGCAGCTCTGTAAGCGAAAGAAAGACCAATTCGGTTTTCGGTGTCGCGGAGTTGGGCTTCAGGGACTGGCTCTTCGTCAACGTTACCGGCAGGAACGACTGGTATTCTACCCTGAACCCCGCGTCCAACAGCTACTTCTATCCCTCGATAGGGGGCAGCTTCATCTTCACGGAGCTGTTTGACCTACCCGACTTCTTCTCTTTCGGGAAATTAAGGTCTTCTTACGCCACCGTGGGGGGAGACACCTCGCCCTATCAATTGCACCTGACCTACGGTGTCTCCGGTGAAGAGTCGTCGTTCAACGGCAGGCCTTTTGGCTATATCGCGCAATCAACCGTTCCCAACATCAATATCCGCCCCCTCAGGGTTGATGAGTTCGAAGTGGGGGGCGACTTTAAATTTTTCGACAACAGGCTCGGGTTAGACATCGCCTACTACAACAAATTGACCAGCGACGACATAACCACGGAGTCTATCTCCACCACTTCCGGCTACTCGGGTAACCTGGTGAACGTGGGGCAGGTCAGGAACAAGGGATTTGAGTTCTTACTCTACGGTACACCCGTCAGTCTAAAGGATTTCTCCTGGGACATCTCGCTCAACGGGACCTTCAGCGAATCCAAGGTGCTGAAAATCTCCGACCAGGTCTCGGAACTCACCTTATATCGAGAAGCCGGCGCAGTTTTTAAACAGGTTGAGGGGAAACCTTATTCGTTCATCACGGGCCGTACCACCCTGAAAAATGACAAGGGGGAAGAGATACTGGATGCGCAAGGGCTGCCGCAACTCGCGCCAGACCTGGTTGATTTCGGTTCAGGCATCCACCGGTTCATGGCGGGTATAAACAATAACTTGAGTTATAAGAACTTTTTACTCTCCTTTTCCATTGACGGGAAGTTTGGCGCTAAAATATTTTCCCGGACCCATAATCAACTATACCACCGCGGGTTGCTGAAATCAACGTTGCCGGGTAGGGAAGACGGTATCGTGCTGCCGGGCGTGAACGCGGAGGGGCAACCCAACACGGTTCGAATTCCTGCCCAACAGGTCAGCACCCGGGCTATTGTTCAGAGGCGCCGAGACGCTGTGGACGATTTCCTATTTGATGCCAGTTTCATCAAACTGAGGAACGTCAGTTTAACGTACACCCTACCCCAAAGCGTACTTCAAAGCGTGAAATTTATTCAGGGAGCCACTATCTCCCTCGTGGGCAGGAACTTGGCCACCTTAATGAGGCACACGCCGGGTATCGATCCGGAGACCAATGCCCTGTCCGGTAACATTCAAGGTCTCGAGGACAACTCTCTGCCCCCCGTAAGGAACATAGGGGTTAATATCAATGTTAAATTTTAAAATCATCGACTATGTTTAATTTACACAAAACAATAAAGGCCTATATTTCGTTGATGCTCGTCTTGTTATTGGCAGGTTGCGATAAAGACTTCGAGCAGTTAAATATAAACCCGAATCTTGTTTCAAAGAACGATTTTAATCCGGCTTTTTTATTTCCCCCTGCCCAATACGGAGTGACCAATGACTACTACACGGATGCTTTTTACGGCTCCGCGATGGTGCAGCATTTCTCCACGCTACTCGAAGGGGGAAGCAGTTGGACGGAAGGCGACAAGTACATCTATCATAAAGGCCATAACGAAGTACTTTGGCTTACACATTACGACGTGGTGAAGAATTTAGTGGATATCATCGAGTCAACCAGGGAGCTAGAGCAATACAACAACCTACATCAAATGGCCAGGATATGGAAGGTTCTCACTTTTCAGAGGTTGACCGACGTCTACGGGGATCTACCCTATTCGGAAGCCGGGCTCGCCTATTACAAGCAGATCACCAGACCCCAATACGATAAGCAAAAGGATATCTACGCCGATATGCTCAACGAGTTGGATGATGCGGTGAACAAATTGCGGCTGGATCAACGCGATTATGGTGAGTTCGATATTTTCTACGAGGGCGATCTGGCGAAATGGAAAAAACTGGGCAACACCTTGATGCTCCGTTTAGGCATGCGGCTCTCCAAGGTTCAACCGGCAGAAGCTGAAAAATGGGTCAAGAAAGCTTACTCCAAAGGGCTGTTTGAGTCAAACAACGACAATTTGCTCGTTAAATTTCCCAGCAAAACCACCGTCGGCTACTTCCACGCACTTAATTGGTTAATGAGTCAAACCGGTACGGCCAATTCCGGGAAACTGGCCAAAACATTCGTTGATTTCCTGAAATCACACAACGATCCGAGGCTGCAATACACCGCGGGGGTATACAGTAATCCACAAGACCCATCGACGGGGAACCTTGACCCCGCCGTGCAAAAGGGTATGCCCAGCGGATTAACCGTCACCTCCATCGTGAATGATCCCAGCTACGATCCTAACGACCCCTTAGGGTATGATCAATATTCGGGGATCAGAAGGGATGTGTATAGTAAACTCGACGGTGTAAGGATGTTGGTTACGTATGCCGAAACCCAATTCTTGTTAGCAGAAGCGGCTACGAGGGGCTGGATCTCGGGCAACGCCCGGGACTTTTATAACAACGGGGTAAAAGGGGCGATGAAGATGTTGAGCCAGTATGACCCGATCGCGTCTATCAGCGATGACGAGATTACCACCTATCTCAACAATTACCCCTTCGTGGGCACCGGGAACAAGGAGGCTGCCATCGAACAGATCAGTACCCAGTACTGGGCAGCCGCGCTGTTTATCGGTATAGAGGCCTGGTCCAATTGGCGCAGAACGGGATATCCCAAGTTGATACCGACGAGCTATATCAGCAATGAAACCAACGGGCAAATACCCAGGAGATTGATATACCCCGATAATGAATTGGCATTGAATGGGGAGAAATTCAAGGAGGCTATCGCGAGACAGGGGCCCGATACATTCATGACCCGGGTCTGGTGGGACAAGTGACAAGTAGCCGCTCCATTTTCGGGATAACCTTTTTTAAAAGGTACTTGTAACCAATATTTTGAGCCCGCTCCGATAATCCTGGAACTCCAATTTTTACAACTTATAACTTACTGTAAATCAATAAGAGTTCTGCATAATTCTCAATTAAAACAGTTTTTCGGAGCGGGCTCATTTTGATAAACGCACGATGAATAAAAGCAAAATCGAGGAATACAGATGAGGTATATTATATTATGTATGGTTGTCGCCCTGTTAGCCTTTCAGGGCGATCGGGTCTTTGCAAACGAGGGGGGAAAAAACCATCCAGTTACATGGCCAACGGAAAATGGTTTTATCCGCCTTCAAGTATGTTCGGGGAATATCATCCGCGTGGTGGTTTCCCCAGTGAAAGAGTTAAAAGAGAGAGAAAGCTTGATGATCGTGGATTATCCCGATCTGGGAACCAATTGGACGAAACATGAAACAGACCGGTTTTTAACGGTAGAAACGGGAAGGGTTGCCGCGACCATCGATAAATTGAACGGTACCGTCTCCTTTACCGACAAAAAGGGGAACATCCTGCTCCAGGGAACCGGCCAGAAATTCGAACCGGTAGACGACAACGGGGAGCCCGCTTTCCGTGTCGAACAGCACTTCAAGTTAACACCCGTAGAAGCCATTTATGGCCTTGGGCAGTTCCAGGACGGGATAATGAATTACAGGGGGCATGATGTGACACTATTCCAACAAAACACGGTCGCCGTGGTACCCATGTTTGTTTCAACTAACCATTACGGGATACTTTGGGATAACTATTCACTTACCAGGTTTCACGACGAGAAGGAGAGGACTTCATTAAGCTCCCGAGTGGCCGATGCCATAGACTACTATTTCATAGCCGGTTCCGATTTGGACGAAGTGATCGCGGGCTATCGCTTTTTAACCGGGAAAGCCCCGATGTTTGGGAAATGGGCCTATGGCTACTGGCAATCGAAAGAACGGTACAACAATCAAGAAGAGATTGTAAAGGTGGTTAAAGAGTACAGGAAACGGAAACTACCGCTGGATAACATCGTTCAGGACTGGATGTACTGGGGCGACTTGGGCTGGAGCGCGCTGGACTTCGACCGTAAAAAGTTTCCCGACCCCAAAGGAATGATAGACACCATTCATAAACACAACGCCCATATCATGATCTCCATTTGGCCCAATTTTTCCACGGAAACCGAAGTGTACAAAGAGATGGAATCCAAAGGTTTCACGATCCGGGGGAAAGATGGTGAATCAAATGTACTGTACGATCCTTACAATAAGGCAGCAAGAGATTTATACTGGAACCGGATCAATAAAAATTTCTTTTCAATAGGGATGGACGCCTGGTGGATGGATGCCACGGAGCCGGAAGTTCAGGGGAGCACCATCATGGATCAGGTAAACGAGATCGAGTCCTGGAAAAACAACGCAATGGGAAGCATGGCACGCTACCTTCTCCCTTTTTCCCTGATGACAACGAAAGGCGTTTATGAAAGCCAGCGAGAGATCACCGATAAGAAACGGGTTTACATTTTAACCCGTTCGGCGTACGCCGGGCAACAACGCTACGGCGCAGTCACCTGGTCAGGCGACATCCACGCGCAGTGGGATGTTTTCAGAAACCAGGTATCTGCCGGCTTGAATTTCTGTATGGCGGGAATACCTTACTGGACCACGGACATTGGTGCCTTTCTGCCCGATAACCCTCTGGGAAACCGAGACAACGCTTACCGTGAATTGTACTTGAGGTGGTTTCAGTACGGGGTGTTTAACCCGATGTTTCGCTCGCACGGTTCGGGTACGGCGCGCGAAATTTGGAATTTCGGCGGTGAGGATTCGTGGACGTACGCGCCTCTCCTGAAGTTTGACAATTTGCGTTACCGGCTGTTGCCTTATATCTACTCGTTGGCCTGGCAGGTCACAAGCAGTGATTATACCATGATGCGCGGACTCGCGTTTGATTTTAACGACGATCCCAACGTCTACAACATAGACAACCAGTACATGTTCGGGCCGGCATTCCTGGTCCGGCCGGTGACGGAGAAAATGTACTACGAGAAAAACTACCTGGGAGAAGTGATCGGCAAGGAGAACTTGTTCAATAGAAAAGGGGAGCCCGGTAGCCTGACAACGGAGTTTTACAACGGGATACATTTCGACACCCTGGTAACCACCGACGAAAGAGAAAAAATAGATTTCGACTGGAACGACGGCGTTTCCCGTCCGCGAGGAGTGAATCAATATCATTACAGCATCCGTTTCTCAGGCAAAATAGCACCCAAAGAGTCGGGAATATATACTTTTCTGACCACTTCGAACGATGGCATCCGGGTGATAATCGACGGGAAAAAGGTGATTGAAAACTGGACTGATCATACCGCCACTGTCGATATTGGAGAGATAGAGTTACAAGCCAATAAACAGTACAACATTAAAGTGGAATATTATCAAACGCTCGGCCAAGCCATCGTCAAACTGGCGTGGATTACACCGGGGGATAAAGCAAAATTGCAGGTACAGGAGGTACCCCCGGTGAAAGAGGTTCAGGTCTACTTGCCAAAATCATCCAACTGGTACGATTTTTGGCGGGGAACCCATTTCATGGGAGGACAAACGATTCAGGTTCCCGCGCCCATCGACCAAATTCCACTCTTGATCAAGGCCGGTTCAATCGTCCCGATGGGGCCCTATCTACAATACGCGGATGAAAAACCCGCCGACCCGGTTGAACTACGGGTTTATACCGGAGCTGACGCCAGCTTCACGCTCTACGAGGATGAAAACGATAATTACAATTACGAAAAGGGGGTTTATGCCACGATTCCATTCAAGTGGAATGAGCGGGAACAAACGTTAACCATTGGGGAACGCCAAGGGGAATTCCCGGGAATGTTAAGGAACCGTACTTTTAACCTTGTGTGGGTAAATAAGGGACATGGTGTGGGTGTTGAACCTACGGTAACCGTGGATAAACAGGTGCAATATTCCGGAGAGGAGATCGTCATCCGGAAATAACACCGGTGAAAGGGTCTCTTGCTAACTTCTAACAGGTTAAATCGACGTTGAATGGGTAGTGTTCAACCCCTGATTCGCGCAAAATGATACAACGATGAACATTTTTAAAACAACAGCAATCCTGCTATGCGCCCTCGCGGTCATCGGGTGCGCCGAAAAACCACTCGCGATCAACGGCGAGACCGGCTACCAAATCGTTGTGCCGGCAAACCCCGACTCGATCACGATGGAGGCGGCGAACGAGTTGCAGCTTCACCTGGCCAAGCTGGCCAAGCCGGGGCTCCCCATCGTGACCGAGGAGCTCTACACCGGTGACAAAGGCATCTTCCTGGGGCGCACCCGTTACGCGGATGGCGCGGCGATCGATCATGAACAACTGGGAAGGGACGGTTACCTGTTCAAGCAGGAGGAACAAAACTTCATCGTGGCCGGGGGCCACGGCAAGGGGCTCCTTTACGGCGTGTATGACCTGTTGGAGTCCTTTGGCTTCAGGAGGTACGCGGATGACTGTGACTTGATACCGGACACCAGGGAGCTCAGCTTCCCGGGCGACAGGGTTTTCGTGCCCAAGATCAGCCACCGGGAAGTTTACTACACCGGCGCGTACAAGCCTGATTTTTACAAGTGGCACAAGCTGAGCAGCCGGGGGGATGAATGGGGCTGGTTCGTCCATACCTTTCACGGGTTGGTACCGCCTGATAAACATGGGGAAACCCACCCGGAATACTACTCCCTCCGAGACGGGAAGCGCATCGCGGGGAGGGGAAGCCAATTGTGCCTGTCGAACCCCGAAGTATTGCGCATCGCGGTGAACAACCTGCGGGAAGCGATGGCTAAGAAGCCCGCCATGACCTACTGGTCGGTCAGCCAGGAGGATAATACCAACTACTGCCAGTGCAGCGCCTGCAGGAAGCTGAACGAGAAGTACGGGGGGGATACCGACAGGCATAGCGGATCGATTATCTACTTCGTGAACGAAGTGGCGAAAAAATTCCCCGACAAAATTATCTCGACGCTCGCGTATCAGTATTCCCGGGTTCCGCCCGAGAACATCATCCCGGAAAAAAATGTGAACATCATGCTTTGCAGCATCGAGAGCGGCCGGCAAAAGCCCATCGAGGCAACAGACCCCGGTTTCGCCCGTGACCTGGAGGGCTGGGCCAAACTGACCAACAACATTTTCCTGTGGGACTACACGGTGCAATTTAGCAACTTGATCAGCCCTTTCCCGAACCTGCACACCTTGAAGGATAACATACAACTTTTCGTGAAAAATAACGTGCCTATGGTTTTCGAGCAAGGCGACATGTACACCGGGGCCGGGGGTGACTTGACAGAACTGAAAACCTACCTCTTGGCCAAGCTCCTGTGGGACCCCGACGCGGACGATCGGACCATCATGGACGATTTCTTGCACCACTACTACGGTGCGGCCAGCACCTATATCGATCAATACATCCAGATGATACACTATGCCATGCTGGAATCGGACAAGCGATTAAGCATTTTCGGCAGCCCCATTGATGCCAAGGAGACCTACCTGACCGGCGAGCTGCTGGAGGAGTACAAGCGGTTGTTTGACCAGGCGGAAGAGGCGGTCAAGGCGGAGCCCGAATTGCTTGAACGCGTTCAACGGGCCAGGCTGCCCATCATGTACGCGGAGCTGGAGATAGCAACAAGCTTCGAGGCGAACCACCCCCGCGGTACCTACGCGCGGCACGGGGATGGCAAAACCAGCGTGAGGCCCGAGATAAAGGCGTTAGCGCGGCAGTTCGTCTCACGCTGCGAGGAGAACGGCGTGGTGAAACTAAAAGAGCGTGGAACATCGCCGGGCTTATATCATGAGGCTTTCGAGAGAATCTTCCAAAAAATCGATGAATTTAACGGGGCGAAGCCCATTAAAAAGATAGAGCCCGTCACTGATCCTGACTTTGAACAGGTTGAATCCCTCTCGGACGGGCTGTTCGGTTCTTTCGTCTCCACGGTGCGAAAAAAACATTGGGCCGGTTTCCGGGGAAAACACATGGACATTATCCTGGACTTGGGAGAGGTCACCCCCGTCGCTTCCGTGACCATCGATTTTTTAAAAGCGGGAAACTTGTGGGAAGCAACTTTTCAACCGCTGTTCGTCACCTACGAAGCCTCCTTGGATGGGAAGGATTTCGGCAAAAAGGTCAAGGTGCTAAACCCCAACCACCCCGCGGAATCGGCTTCATTCCGGAATGAAAATTTCGTCCACTCCTTTCAAGGCAACATGGGGAACGTTGAAGCCCGGTATATCAAAGTACATGCCGAGAGTATTTTAAAATGCCCACCGTGGCACATGGGGGCCGGTACGCCTGCCGTGCTATATACCGACGAAATCCTGGTAAAATAATAAAAAAAACAACGCTTAAATTTTACATAATGAACAAAACATTCGTTTTTTTAATTTTTTTGATGGGTTTTGGGATGTTGGGATGCAATGTTCCGAAAGAGGGTGAAGATTTTGATTTCTGGAATTATGCACTCTCAAGAAAAGATGATTTGAGACTGGGCGTGTATGTAACTGCCGGAACGGTTCAAAACATGTTGTCCACGGACGAGGGGAGGCGGGAAACTGTCTCACTTTTGCGTTGCAACGGCATTTCAAAAGTTTACGTGGAGGTTTATCGCGACGGGGGAGTGGTTTCAACTGAGTTGCTGAACGAGGGTGTCTCGTTTTTACAAAATAACGGCTTTGAGGTAGTAGGTGGTATTGCCTCCTATCCCGGTGGCGACTTTGGTGTAAGACAGGAAGGGATCCTAGGCTGGTTCAACTGGCAGAATGAAAAAACACAGCGTGACCTACGCAAAGTAATGGAAGATACAGCCCCGTTTTTCGATACGTTTATTATCGACGATTTTTTATGTACGGCAGATACCAGCCGGGAATCGAAAATCGCGAAAGGTGACAGAAGCTGGTCGGAGTACCGCAGGACATTGCTGACGGAACTTTCGGAATCGGTTTTTATCCAGCCTGCAAAAACGGTAAATCCGGATATAAAGATGATCATCAAATTCCCCCAATGGTACGATCGTTTTCACCTGTTTGGCTACGATGTAGCAACTAAGCCGGCATTGTTCGACGGTGTTTGGGTAGGCACGGAAACCCGTGATCAGTACACGCAGCGCTTTGGATACGTGCAACCTTACGAGGGGTTTATTAATTACCGGTGGATTTCGACACTGGCCGGCAATAAAATCGGTGCCGCATGGTTTGATCACGGCGATTGCAACGACATTGATTTTATTGAACAAGCGTACCAGTCGGTTTTGGCGGGAGCAAAAGAGTTCGTGATCTTTAGTTTTGAAAGCTTTATTTCAGGACACCCAGGGCATCATCTGTTGCGACAGGATTTCGGGAAGCTTGCCGATTTGGCGGCGGCCGTCGCTGAAAACCCGGTTGAGGGGGCCGTAGCCTACAAGCCACCGAACAGCGATGCCGGTGGCGACTTGTACCTGATGGATTACGTGGGGATGTTCGGGGTCCCCCTGGTCCCGGAATCGAGATACCCCGAGAATGCAGAAGTAGTTTTCCTTCCCACACAGGCGGCCAAAGACAGTACCGTGGTAGAAAAAGTAATGCAGTCGCTGGATAACGGGGCAAAAGTTGTGATGACAACAGGTTTTCTCGCTCATGCGAAAGAAGGTGAAAAGCTGGCCAACCTGGCTCAAATCAAGTGGCCCCTTTCCCCGGTTAAATCTGTTGCCCGTTCGGTGATAAGTAACGGGAAAGAGTACCAGCTTGACTTTCCTGTTAAAATGGATTATCGGGTTATAACCGAGGGGGCTGCCACACTTTTAAAAACCGGGAACGCCTTGAACAATGCCTTTCTGGTTGAAAATGAGCGTAAAAATATATCGGTAATCAATACACATACTTTTTCGCAGGAAGATTTCGATAAAGTGGGTGAAGTGCTGCTTTGCCCGGCCCAATTGGGGTTGCTGGAAGTACCGGCAACCTGGGCCAATACCATTCGTAATGCCTTTCAACAAAAAAACAGACCTGTTGTCGATGCTCCCGTAAGGGTAACCTTTCAATACTTGGCAGATGGAAGTTTTGTGCTTCATAATTATAACCGTGAGAAAGAGCGGGTTGAAATTCAGCTTCCCCACAACATGGAAATGAGAGATGGGTTTAGCGGTGAAAATCTTCACATGGACGGGAAGCTATTAAAGTTGGAAATGGCTCCCCGCTCACGAATCTGGTGTACAACAAAAAATTGAAAAAAATGAAAGAAAAACGTATGATATGGGTGTGGGTCTGCCTATTTGCAATTTCATCACTCTTTGTTTCGTGCGGCCATAAAAAAGATCAAGCCATGCCCCGATTGGGAATCGATCCGATTGAAGAGGTAATTGCCATGATGACTCCCGAAGAAAAAGTAGGCATAACGGTTGGTGATGGGAAATTCCTGCCGGCCGTTGACCAGGAAAATATTGAATATGGTACCGGCGTGATCATTGCCAACCAAAATTCAAAAATGCTCATTCCGCGATTGGGAATTTACTCATTGGCGCTGGCTGATGGCCCTTCGGGGATGAACCTTAATCCGCTGTCCGAAGGTTCTGTTGAACCTATTTACACCACCGCCTTCCCGACGTCAACATGTGTTGCTGCCTCATGGAACATACCACTGGCTGAAGAGATCGGGAAAGTTTTCGGTAACGAGATACTCGAATATGATTATGATGTGATTTTGATGCCGGCGTTGAACATTCACCGCAACCCGAAATGCGGCCGGAATTTTGAATACTATTCGGAAGACCCGTTGCTTTCAGGGAAAATGTCGGCGGCGCTGGTGAATGGTTTGCAGTCGAAAGGGATTGGCAGCACGCTGAAGCATTTCCTGGCAAACAACCAGGAAGTCAACCGACGGGATTATAACGCGGTAATTAGCCAACGGGCCCTGAGAGAGATCTACCTTCGCGGTTTTGAAATTGCCGTGAAAGAGAGTTCGCCGCTCTGCATTATGACCTCCTACAACAGGCTAAATGGCTTTTACACCGCCGAAAATCCCGAGTTGCTACGGGATATTGTCCGCGATGAGTGGAAGTACGAAGGAACTTTCATGACCGATTTCGACGGTTACGGGAGCGCCGTTGCAAAAGTACGCGCAGGCAATAATATGCTCATGTCGGGTAGCCCTGAAGAGGTGGCCGAACTAACCGCCGCGCTCAAAGATAAATCACTGGATGAGGAGACCCTCGCGAAGAGCTTGGAGTACGCGCTGAAACTGAAACTGAAGATGCCCAGGGCAAAAAATTACAGGCCATCGTTTAAACCCGATCTCGAGAAGCATGCCCAGGTTGCCCGCGAAATGGCGTCGGAGGGAATGGTGCTGTTGAAAAACAGTGGAAACACGCTGCCATTCTCCGGTGTAAAGAACGTGGCGGTATACGGGAAAATTTCATATTATCTCATCGAGGCAGGCACCGGGAGTGGCGGGATGCGAAGCAATAAGTATGCTATTTCCGTTAACGAAGGACTCAAAGCTGCCGGTTTTGAGGTGATACCTGAGCTGGAAAACAGCTATATGGCTTATATCCATAAAATAATCGAAGAAAATCGGGTACCCCCCTATTTCGACAACCCTAAAATGCGTGCACAAAATGGTATTACCGATGATCAATCGCCCCCCCATTTTAAGAAACGCTTAGTGCCTTTTTCAGAAGAGATGCCGATTTCTATTGGCGAAGTGCGAAAACATGTCAACGATGCCGATATAGCCGTCGTAACGCTTGGGCGCAGTGCCGGGGAGAGCTATGAAAACGGGTACATGCCCTTTTCGGACGTCGAGATTGAGATGTTGAAAAATGTCTGCGAGGTGTATCATTCCGCCGGTAAAAAAGTGGTTGTCGTGCTGAATGTCGGCGGTGTATGTGAAACGGCGAGTTGGCGCGACTATCCCGATGCTATCCTTATGGCTTGGCAACCCGGGCAAGAGGGAGGCCACGCGGTGGCAGATATCTTGAAAGGGATCGTGAACCCGTCGGGGAAACTACCCGACACTTTTCCCCTGAAATACGAAGACGTTCCGTCGGCCGCATCATACCCCGGCGAACCTGCAGATGAACCTGTAAACACGTTCTATTCCGAGGGGATTTACGTGGGGTACCGTTACTACGGGTCATTTGATGTACCCACCGCTTATGATTTCGGGTTCGGTCTCTCGTATACCGATTTTGAATACGATAACCTGGAACTCAGCAGTGACGTTTACAATGACAACATGACCGTAACCGTTTCCGTGAAAAATAGCGGGAAAGTGGCGGGAAAAGAGGTTGTCCAGCTCTATTTATCGGCGCCCATGGTGGAAATCGAGAAACCCGACCAGGAATTGAAAAGGTTCGCCAAAACAAAACTCCTGCAGCCGGGCGAAAGCCAGCAACTCTCTTTTGAACTCGATCCGCGATCACTGGCCTCGTTCCACAGTGGTATCAGCTCGTGGCTGGCTGATGCCGGGGATTACGAAGTACGCGTCGCTGCCTCTTCAACAGATATTCGTCTGAAAGCCTCTTTCAGCCTCGAAAAACCGATTCTCGTGGAAAAAGTAAATGATGTGCTTTACCCCAATTTTTACATGAAAGAGCTAAGCCGCTACGAGAAACAATAACAACATGGTGAAAAAAGCGACATTGGTTTGGATTGCATTGTTTGTCACGATACATCTTTCGTTTCCTGTAGATGATAAGAAAACGGAAGTTGTTGATTTATTGTGCGAATATTTGGAAAATCCGCTCGGGATTGATGTTGTTTCCCCGCGATTGAGCTGGAGAATTCAAACCGATAAGCACGGTTTCAAACAAAAGGCCTATCGAATCTTGGTCTCCGGTAGCCCGCGAAACCTGAAAAACAATATCGGTGATGTTTGGGACAGTAAAAAGGTCGTTTCCGAACAGTCAACAGGCGTCACCTATACCGGGAGTGAATTAAAATCACGCCAAAAACTGTTTTGGAAAGTGGCCGTCTGGAACGACACGGATAAAGAGCCCGTGTGGAGTGAAGTATCCACATGGGAGATGGCGCTATTAAACCAGTCGGATTGGCAAGCCCAATGGATTGGCAGCGCTGAGCCGCGACTCCCGGTCGTGGGGCAAAAGAACCCGGCTTTATATTTCAGGAAAAAGATACGGATTGAAGGCAATCCCCGAAATGCCCGTGCCTACATCTCCGGGCTAGGATATTACGAGTTGTATATCAATGGTGAAAAAGTGGGTGACCACCTGCTTTCCCCAAATCAGACCAATTATGACAAAAGGCAGGTGAATAGTTTTTACAATGACCGGATTGCAAATATGTCCATGCGCGTCTTATATGTCACTTACGACATTACGGGGCACCTGCAAAAAGGAGAAAATATCGTTTCGGTTATCCTTGGCAACGGCTGGTATTTTCAGAACGAAAGGGAAGAGTACCTTCCCGTGTGCTACGACACTCCTCGCTTTATAGCTCAGCTTGAAATTGAAAATCACCAAAATGAAAAACAGGTTTTTGTAAGCAACCGAAGCTGGAAAATTGGGAATGGCCCCATCACGGACAATAACCTCTATTTTGGAGAGACCTATGATGCACGTCTGGAAGTTCCGGATTGGGATATGAGAAGTTTCGATGATTCCATGCTCGATAATGCCGCCGTTGTCCAGGCACCCGAGGGAAAGCTATACGCCCAGATGTCGCCACCTGACAGGGTTGTAGCCACCATTCACCCCGTGGCAATATCCACGCCAAGAGCAGGTGTCTACCGTTATGATTTCGGCACCATGTTTTCAGGATGGGTAAAGCTCAAGGTAAAAGGTGAACGGGGGAAAAGAATCACGTTGATTTTTCGCGAAGACAACGATATAACCTATGAGCAATCTGACACCTATATCCTGAAAGGAGAAGGGGTAGAAGAGTGGGAGCCAAGGTTTACCTGGCATTCCTTCCGATACCTTGATGTAATAGGGGCTGAATCAATAATACCCCTTGACCATATCGTGGGAAAAGTTGTCCATACCGACGTGGGGGAGGTTGGCTCTTTTAAAAGCTCCAATGAACTGTTTAACAAGATAGTAACTGATTACAAAAGAACTCAATTGGACAATATGCACGGTGGTGTACCCACTGATTGTCCACATCGGGAACGGCGCGGGTATACCGGCGATGGACAAATTGCCGCGCAAGCAGCCATTTTAAATTTGGATATGAAAAGCTTCTACACGAAATGGCTGAATGATATTGCTGATTCCCAAAACCAAAAAACCGGCTTGGTGCCCAACACGGCTCCATTTCACCATGGCATGTTGGGCTCAGTACCCTGGGGCTCTGCCTATATTTTAATCCCCTGGTACATGTATCTCTATTACGGCGATACCGCTATCCTGAAAAAGCACTATGACGGCATGACCAAATTTATGCATTACCTGCATTCCATCAGGGATGAGGATGGCCTTGTCGTTGAGATCGAGCTTGGTGAATGGGTACCTCCCGCACCCACGAAAATACCCCCTTCATTTGTCAGTTCTGCTTTTTACTATCACAATTTAACCCTAATGACCAAAATTGCCAATATGGTGGATAAAAATTCCGATTCGGAACTTTTCATGGCAAGGGCTGAAAAATTAAAACATGCTTTCAACGAGAGATACCTCAATGTACACGAAAACAGCTATTCTATCGGTTATCAAGGGGCAAACGTCTTTCCACTTGCTTTCGGGCTGGTACCTGAGGAGCTGGTGGAAAAAGTATTCAACAGCTTGGTACATAACATTGAAGTGAACACCAAAGGTCATTTTGACACCGGGATGATGGGTACCCCCTATTTGCTTGAAGTGCTTACAAAACATGGGCGGACTGATCTGGCCTACACGGTGATGAACCAACGAGATTTCCCAAGCTATGGCTACAATATTGAAAGGGGGGCTACGACCTTGTGGGAAACATGGTCGGGAAAGGATTCCCACAGCCACCCGATGTTTGGAAGTGTTTGCGCTTGGTTTTACAGAGGGCTGGCCGGCATCAATCCAGATCCCGAAAACCCGGGTTTCAAACATACCATCATTAAACCAAATGTTGTTGACGAACTTGACTTTGTAGAGGCGACACACCATTCGATGTATGGTGAAATAGCCTCCAACTGGAGGTATGATGATGGGAAATTTACCCTTAACATACGGATTCCGCCAAATAGTACCGCCTCTGTTTTTGTCCCCGGGAGAGATGGCGCCGATGTTTTCGTTGATACGTCACAGGTTCATTTTGTTGGTGTTGAAGGCTCATTCTTGCACTATGAGGTTCCTTCGGGCGAATACCACTTTATTTCCAAAGATATCGGGGATCTTGTTCTTACCCCAATGCTTCCCATTCCAATTATCAATCACCCGGATACGGTTCAGTTTTATACCGATTCCGCTTTGATTCATATGCGCCACCATGCCAAAAGTGGAGAGATCAGGTTTACCCTCGATGGTAGCGAACCGGACGGCTCTTCAAAGCTATATACCCATCCTTTCGTGCTACGCGACAATACAACCATAAAAGCAAAGGTGTTTAGGGAAGGGCTACCACCGGGATTTACGAAGTCAAGCCGAATTGTCGTTGCAGATGCTCAGGCAAACGGCTTGCAATACAATTATTACAGCGGGTTTTGGGGCGAAAAACTTCCCGATTTTTCGGAATTAAAACCCGATTTCTCCGGGAAGGTGTACAACATCGATTTGGAAGAACTGGAATACAAAGAGGAGCAATTTGCCATGGTATTGTGGGGAGAAATTGACATTGAATCCCAGGACTTATATACATTTACCTTAAGTTCAAACGACGGCAGCAAGTTGTATATCAATGGAGCGTTGCTTATTGACGCCGATGGGCCCCATGGGTTCAGCGGCGTATCGAAACAAATCGCGTTGACCAAGGGAAGGCACAAGATAAAAATAGAATACCGCCAGGTGGGTGGCGGAAAATGGTTGGAACTTTATTATGAAAATTCAAAAAAGGGAAAACAATTGTTCCCGGGGTCGCTATTGTTCTTTGATAACATGGAACCTGTCGAGCCCATCCAGTTGAACTTGAACCAATAAGATCAAATAATTTGCATTATGAACCGTAATAAAAGAGTATTCATTCATTTTTTCCCCTTGATCGTTGGGGTTTTGCTATCTTTTTCCATCCTCGCGCAAAAAACATCAAACCCTTTGAAAAGGGGCAAGGTACCGGCAGATATAGACCTTTCAAAAGCATGGCGTTTCGCGCCCGATGAGGATAACCTTGGCATCAGTGATAATTGGTTTGCCATCGATTTCGACGATTCGGCATGGGATACGATTGATGCCGGTGAAGCATGGGAGCTCCAGGGGTACCCCGACTTAGACGCTACCGGTTGGTACAGGAAGAGTGTTGACGTTCCCAAAAAATGGAAAGGTAATCCTATCTGGATAAAATTCGGAGGGGTAAATGATGCGTACACGTTATATGTTAACGGCAAAAAGATAAGCTACTTTGGTGAAGCCAACATTAGTTTTGCATCGAGACCAACGTTTACCGAAATATCGAAACACCTTCGATACGGGAAAAGTAACCAGATAACGGTAAAAGTAGATGATTGGGGCGGGAAAGGGGGTTTATGGCGTTTGCCGGTAATCCTCACCGGCAATGAAAATGAAGTAAGCAACTTTTTTAAACCGATGGTCGCGGAACCATTTACTCCCGAACAGCTCGGGTATCAACTGGTGTGGGAGGATCAGTTTGACGGGACCAAGTTGGATCCCCAAAAATGGAAACCCAGAAGTATCGGGCCGCGTCAAATAGGTTACAACTCGTTGGATGCCATAAAAGTTAATAATGGATTCCTGGAGTTACACGCGTTCGCTGAAAATGATTCGCTGAAAGTTGGCGCTGTCGGAACGGAGCAGACTTACATGACCCGGTATGGTTTTTTTGAGTGCCGGGCACAACTTCAGAAATCCAAAGGGAACTGGGCCGCGTTCTGGATCCAATCTCCCGATATTGCCAAAGGCGAAGACCCCGGAGAATTCGGCACGGAAATAGATATCATGGAGTTTTTTAAAAAGTTAGGAGATGACATGGTCTCACATAACTTGCATTGGGCCTACGGTCCCAATCAACAATCCATAGGAGGCCTGCTTAGTCATCATGAAGGGGTAAGTGAAGGTTTCCATACCTTCGCCGTCGAATGGACACCCGAAAAATATGCCTTTTACATCGACGGTTACAAGTATTACGAGGTGTATCGGGCCATTTCGCATATCGAACAATACATGGTTCTCAGCATGGAACTCCCGGGGAAAATGGAAGATATGGATGACAGCACATTACCCGATGTTTTTATCATTGACTACGTGAGAGTCTATAAGAAGAAATAAAAGTACTATGGCAAAAAAAGCAAACCCCTTGAAACAAATATCTTTTATCGCGACCATAGTGATCGGGCTATTGTTGCACGGATGTAACGCTTATGCCCATAAAGAGCCGGTAGATTACGTAGATCCCCTGCTGGGAACCTCCAATTCGCGGTGGATGCTTTATCCCGGTCCCTGCCTCCCTTTTGGAATGGTAAAGTTAAGTCCTGATAATACCGATGAAGGGCAATATCAACTCGGTGCAGGTTACGAATACAATATCAATAGTATTACAGGATTTGGGCACGTGCATTCATGGATGATGGGTAGTTTCGTGACCATGCCGACAACCGGTGAAATAAAAATAGCGCCCGGTACTGCTGATAACCCGGACTCAGGCTATCGCTCACGAATAAACAATAAAAACACAAAGGCTTCGGCAGGTTACTATGCAACCATTCTGGAAGACTATGATATAAAGGTTGAGCTGACTGCCACTACGCGAGCCGGGTTTCAACGCTACATCTTCCCCAAAACTGAAAGCGGACAGGTATTAATTGATTTACAGGGAACGGAAGAAGAACCTTCAACAATTATCGATGCTGCAATTGTGAAAGTTAACGACACTGAAGTTGCAGGATACATTCACCGCGTTGCCGGGGAGTGGAACGAATACACGTTGCATTTCGTGGCCCGTTTTAACCGGCCGTTTACCACGATGGGGGGATGGGAAGGGACAAGAATCCTGGATGACGCAGATAAAATAAAAGTGTCGGGAGAACAGGATCTAGGGGCATTTCTAAAATTCGATTTACGTGAAGACCAAATCGTATTGTTAAAAACAGCCATCTCGTACGTGAGCGTTGAGCAGGCAAGGCTGAACCTCGATACCGAAATGGGCCCGTTCGGCTGGAGCTTTGAGAAAGTACACCAAAATGCCCGCGAGGTATGGAACGACCTGCTGGGAAAAATAAAAGTGGAAGGGGGTAAGGAAACAGATAAACTTAAATTTTACACTAATCTCTACCGTACTTACAGTTCACGCACTATTTTCAGTGATGTAAACGGGAAATATGTTGATATGTGCGAGAAGGTTCAGCAAGTAGATGACTTCCCCGTGTATGGTTGTGATGCATTTTGGGGTTCGTTCTGGAATCTGAATCCATTGTGGAGTTTAATCACTCCCAGAATGTATGAAGAGTGGGTGAATTCGCTACTTGAGCTTTATGACCGTGGGGGCTGGCTTCCCGATGCCCCCGGAGGATTGGAATACGCGAGCATAATGGTTGCCGCCCACCAGGTGCCTTTTATTGTCACTGCCTGGCAAAAAGGCATCCGGGGTTTTGATGCCGAGAAAGCCTATAGGGCGATGAAAGAGATACAGATGAATAATGGGCGCCCTCATGAGTGCGGGGGCTATGTCGGAAACCGGAACCTTAATACTTATTTGAGAAACGGCTATGTCCCCGCGGATGAGGGCCCCGTTTCCAACACGCTGGAATACGCCTACGACGACTGGTGTGTGGCTCAAATGGCAAAGGCGCTTGGCAAAACCGACGATTATACCTATTTCATGCAACGTTCCCAATATTACCGGAACGTGTTCGATAAAACCACCGGTTATGTAAGGCCTAAGTATGCCGGTGGCCCTTGGTTGGAAAAGTTTATCGAAACAAAGGGGGCCGGGAATAGCGGTCATAGCTTTGGATATGGTTCCAAAGATTTTGTAGAGGCAAACGCGTGGCAGTTCAGTTGGTTCGTGCCACACGATTTGAAGGGATTAATTGATCTCATGGGAGTAGATGAGTTTAATGCACGTTTGGAAAAAGGATTTGAAAACTCCCGCCCTCACTTCACCACCGATTTCGTGAATGTTGGGAACCAACCCAATATGCAAGCACCCTGGTTGTTCAATTATTCCGGGAAGCCATGGTTAACCCAATACTGGGTACGTGAAGTTTTGGACAACTCTTTTGGTACCGGTCCTGTAAACGGTTACCCCGGCGACGAAGACCAGGGACAACTGGGGGCCTATTACGTGATGAGTGCCATGGGACTTTTTCAAATGGACGGGGGGGCAGCCGTTGACCCCGTGTACGAGTTGTCAGGGCCGATTTTCGAGAAGATAACTATCCAACTCGATCAGGATTATTATCCAGGAAAAGAGTTTATAATCGAGGCAAAAAATAGTTCGGCTAAAAACAGGTATATCCAGTCGGTCAGCCTCAATGGAAAACCACTGAACAATTTTTGGTTTAAACATTCCGAGCTGGTAAAAGGTGGGAAGCTGGTTTTAGAAATGGGAGCTGAACCCAACAAGGAGTGGGCGGTAAACAGCCCGCATCCTCAGGTTATGGACATCGACCCCATTGTAACAACACCTTATATCTCTGAAACAGAAAAATATTTTGGGGAGGAAAACAAAGTACAAGTTGCCTGCGATACTGAAGGAGCCACCATTTACTATACCCTCGATGGTTCAGAGCCGGATGAAAATTCGTATCTTTATAAAAAACCATTCACGATCACCCATTCAGCAACCCTTAAAATGAGAGCGTTTAAAGAGGGCCGCGAGAGCCTCACCGCGACCGCGGAATTAAAAAAACGGGGGGAAATTGACAAGGTAGATATGAAAGATGTTAAACTTGGTCTTTCATACCAATACACCCACGGCATTTACCGGGTTGTGAATGATTTCCTGGATGTTCCCCCGTTGAAAACAGGAGTGGTCCCCACTTTTACCATTGAACCAAGAGAAAAAGAACAGTTTTTCTCATTTGATTATCAAGGTTATATTCATATTGTTGAAGATGGGGAGTACACTTTTTACCTGGCCTGTAACGATGGAGGACGATTGTATATAGACGATTATCTTTTGTTGAACAACGATGGGTTACATCCTATGGTGGAAATAGGAAAAGCAGTGACCTTACAAGCCGGCTTGCACCCCATTTCGGTAAAATATTTCCAGGAGGGCGGACGGAATGGTTTAGCCGTTTCTTGGGAGGGACCGGGAATTGGGAAACAGGAAATCCCGGCAGAGGTTTTATTTCATAAGATGAACTGATGCTGTTATAAAAAAAACCTCATCTTTGGAAGTAAAACAGTGCAGGTAAAAGCAGTTTTTTTAAGCAATTAATTTTATCTGAATTTATTATGAATTGGATTAGATTTTCTCTTCTTCTTTTGATAATTTTTCTCCCTGCCGGTTGTACCCGGCAGACAGCTCCCAAAGAAAATGATTACGCCGCGTGGGTAGATCCGTTTATCGGGACAGATGGTCATGGACATACGTTTCCGGGCGCTACGCTCCCTTTTGGCATGGTTCAGGTTAGTCCCGACACCCGATGGGAAAACTGGGACGGTTCATCGGGCTACCATTATTCGGATAAAACCATCATGGGTTTCAGCCATACCCACCTGAGCGGCACCGGTGCCCCCGAGTATTGCGACATCCTGCTGATGCCAACGGTCGGCGAAGTGCAAATTATACCGGGCGAGGAGGAGGATTCAAAAACCGGGTACCGATCGGCTTTTAGCCACGACAATGAAGTGGCATCGCCCGGGTACTACAGTGTCCTGTTGGATGATTACAACGTGAAAGCGGAATTGACCGCTACAACCCGGAGCGGGTTTCACCGTTACACCTTTCCGGCATCGAAAATGTCAAATATTATTCTTGACATTAAAAACCGGGATCACGTCATTGAATCTAATATTCAGATAATCAGTGACACTAAGGTTACAGGTTTACGGCGTTCAAAAAGATGGGCTGCCGATCAATACGTCTATTTTTATGCCAAATTTTCCAAGCCTTTTAATGCCTGTGGCATTGCTCTGAATGACACACTGATCGATGGAATCCGCAACGCGGAAGGTCAGAATATCCGGGCATTTTTTCAATTTGAGACCAAAGAGAATGAGCCGATCATGGTAAAAGTGGGTATTTCGGCGGTGGATGTGGATGGTGCCCGTAAAAATTTGGAAGCGGAAAACCGGGGCTGGAATTTTGATAGGGTTGCAAAGAACGCGAGAGAAGCATGGAACGCGCTTTTGTCAAAAATCGAGGTGGAAGGTGGAACGGAAAAACAGCGCCGCATTTTTTACACCGGTTTATACCATACCGCCATTGCCCCCAATATTTTTGAAGATGTGGACAAAAGGTACCGCGGGGTTGACCACCAGGTGCATAAAGCAGAGGGATTCACAAATTACACGGTTATTTCCCTGTGGGATACTTTCCGGGCACATCTACCGCTTTATTCGATCATTGACCCCGTGCGCTATCAGGAGTTTATTAAAACATTCCTTCAGATATATAAAGTGGGCGGAAGGCTCCCGCAGTGGGAACTTGCTGGAAATTACACGGGTGTAATGATTGGCTATCATACCCACTCGGTAATTCTGGACGGATACGTGAAAGGTATCCGGGATTTTGACGTTGAATTAGCCTATAAAGCCATGAGGGAAAGATTGATAAACATCCCTTATTACAGCAACCTCGGGTTTATCCCTTCCGACAAGGAGAGCGGTTCGGTTTCAAAGGTGATGGAATATGCATACAATGACTGGAGTATGGCCCAGATGGCAAAACTTCTCAACAAAGAAGAAGATTACCATGACTTTATTTACCGGGCACAATCCTATAGAAATATGTATGACGCCTCTACAGGCTTCATGCGCCCTAAAAAAAGTGACCGAAATTGGGTCTCCCCTTTTGACCCGGCGGAAGGAAGCGAACATTTTGTGGAAGGGAATTCTTACCAATACAGTTTGTTTGCCCCGCATGATGTAAATGGGCTCATTGAGCTGATTGGCGGTGATGAACAGTTTGTTGCATGGATGGATACCCTTTTCTCCAAGAAGTCGAAACATGATGAAGAGGTTATAGATGCCACCGGGTTAATAGGTCAATATGCCCACGGGAACGAACCAAGCCATCACATGGCCTATTTATACAATTATGCCGGGAAACCTTGGAAAACCCAGGCCATCGTACGAGAAATCCTGGAGACCATGTATGATGACCAGCCCGATGGCTTGAGCGGAAACGAGGATTGCGGGCAGATGTCGGCGTGGTATATCCTGAGCGCCATGGGATTTTACCAGGTATGTCCCGGAACACCCCAATATATTATCGGGACCCCGATTTTTGACAAGGTAACCATTCATCTTGAAAATGGGAAGGGGTTCGTGGTTGAAGCCAAAAACGTTTCGCGGGAAAACATGTACATTCAATCGGCTTCCCTAAATGGGAAACCGCTTACGAAATCGTGGTTTGCCCATGAGGATATAGTAAACGGTTCCGTACTGCAATTTGAAATGGGACCCCAACCTAATAAAGATTGGGGCGCCCGAACAGCAGACAGGCCGGCATCTGAAAAATACGAACCAGCGGCAGAGTTACCCTACGCCGTAACGAACGATGAATACTTTATTGAAACGGCAAAAGTATCTCTTGCCTGTGATGACAAGGATTGCCAGATTCGATATACAACCGATGGCTCCCGGCCAACCCGGGAGTCCGCCTTGTTTGAACAACCGGTAGTTGTTGATAAAACCACGGAAATACGGTTTGCCTCTTTTAAAGAGGGGGTACGACCCAGCCGGCCGATTGCAGCGCATGTGAAAAAAATAGATTTCAGCAATTTTAAAAATTATGAAGCAGAGGGAAACTTTAAACCCGGATTAAAGTATGCTTATTACGAAGCACATGTGCTTGAACCTGAAGAACTGGATCACTTACATCCCGTTGAGACGGGTATCCTCCCCAATTTAACCATTGATCAACGAAGGCGAGAAGATTATTTCGGCTATATCTGGAGGGGATTTCTGGATATTCCCCGTGATGGAATTTACACCTTTTCTATCAAGGTAAATGACAAATGCGTTTTATATATTGACGACAAGGAATTTATGCGTGGCGGACATAAAACGGTGGCATTGAAAAAAGGAAAATACAAGGTGATGGAAAAATATTTTCAGCTGGGCGCGAAAAAATTTAATATCGTGAGTTGGAAAGGGCCGGGAATTGAAGAACAGGAAATTCCGGGAAGCGCTTTTTTCCACAGGGATGAAAATTGAATAAAAATGAGTATGAAACGAGAGTCTGCAACTTTTATAATTCTATTTGTGATCTCCTTAGCGACTTTCGGACAGGGAGATGGTTTTATCATTAAAGATGGCATACGGCTTTTTCCTCTAGGATGTTATTCTATGCCGGAAGAAGATAATAAGCTTAAGGAACTGGCTGATGCGGGATTTAATCTGATAGGATGTAATTCAAAAGAAACATTAGATCGTGCACATGCAGTTGGGTTAAAAGCATGGTTGCCATTGAATTTACAGGATGGAGTTACAGATGAATTTAAAGATTTGGTTAATTCTGTTGTTGATCATCCAGCATTGGTTTTATGGGAAGGACCTGATGAGGTCGTTTGGAATTTTCAAGCCTATAGCGGATTATACCTTAAGTATAAGGTTCATGAAAAACCGGGGGCATGGTGGGAACAGACACCAGGTGCCGTAAGATATGCAAAAGAGCAAGCCGACATAATAATTCCAAATATGATTGCTGCTATTTCATACATAAGGAGTGTTGACACACATAATCGTCAGGTTTGGATTAACGAGGCATGCAGAAGTGATGTTGGATATGTGAGACAGTATCTTGATTTTATTGATATAACGGGTTGTGATTATTATCCAATATCAAGTCTTCTTGATCCGGAGCGATCGGGAGTTCCCCGCGGTAGTGTGGATAAAATTAGATATTATACTAAGCGTTGGATGGAGATAGGAAAAGGCAAACCGGTTTACATGGTTTTACAAGCTTTCTCATGGGCAGATTTGGGAGGAAGATATAGTGAAAGTCCTCCCGCCTTTCCTTCTTTTGATGAATCTCGATATATGGCTTACATTTCCATTGCATATGGTGCAAGCGGTATAAACTATTGGGGAACTCACAG
This sequence comes from Fermentimonas sp., assembly GCA_033808735.1. Classification (GTDB taxonomy): domain Bacteria; phylum Bacteroidota; class Bacteroidia; order Bacteroidales; family Dysgonomonadaceae; genus Proteiniphilum. The sequence continues at coordinate 135,816 of JAPXNA010000005.1, read as the reverse complement.
CCTGAAGGATGAAGAGTTTCGTCAAAGTTTATTCGCCGTGATAAGTGAGTTGTCTTCACTTCAACCATTTTTAGTTTCACGGCAGGATCATGTAAGCGTAAAAATAATAACTGATTCGCCTGAACAACAAGATCCCATTGCTTCTTGTTTCGCAGGTAGGAGCGGTCATGACTGGATGATTGCGGTGATAAATGAAACTGATGATTATCAGATGGGTGTAGTAGTAGAAAACCTAAGGCATCTCAATGGAATAAAATTGTTTGAGTTATATGGTGATGAAGAGGTTACTGTTTCAAATGAAGAAATTGTTTTACGCATGAAGCCTCGTGAGGTAAAAGTATTTGCAAGTGATAAAAAGTGGGAAACTAAAAGGGTTCGTGGAAGGGATTATATGGGCCGATAAATTTCTATTAATTCCAGCAATGGATATCGATAGAATAATTTACACTTACCGTTTATTTATTTACAGGTTAGCATTTATATCATGAAATTAATGTTTTTATTGCTTATTGTTTTTTTAAATAATTCATGTAACCACCATATTCAGGAAGAAGGGATCAATTGGCCTGAGAATATTCAGATTATTTTAGATAATACCACCTATCTTGAATATGACAGAGGCAACCGTCTTCCGCTTTACCTATGGCCAGCGATCGATCCCGGAGAGTTAGATTCTGAGTCAGCAGAGATTCTTGTCAATGAGCTAGACAAAAGAGGAATTGGAATTGTAAGCTCTTGGAACATGAAAAACAAGGAAGAAGTTATATCTCAATGTATTACCATTGCCAAAGCGCAGAAAAAGTTGGGTCAAAGGGTTAATGTTAATGCAACTTCATTGTTATATGGATTCTATCTGGATGATGAGCGTACTGCTCATATCGATGAGAATGGGAATCCTTTTTTTGACGACAGTTTTGGAAGCGAACACAAAATGGGTTGTCCATTTACGCTTGATTCTCGGAAAAGTGAGATTAGGGATAGGGTTAATTATTTTTTAAGCAGGTATAAGGAAGAAGGCCTTTCGGTTGATTTTATTTTTGCTGATTGGGAAATTGACGGTCCTATTGAGGTTAATCATGCTTATGAATCTTCGAAAAAATGTACCCGATGTCGGAAACATCTTGGAGATGATTTTAGTTTTGAGGAATTCCAGAAGAAGATACGAGAAATGCGTTCTTATCTACAGTATTATTCGTACAGTTCACCAATACTCAAATGCTCTCCTGATGCTTTGGTAGGTAATTATGCTGTATATCCCAATGATGGGTACCGTTACTGGTATGATTATTTTGAATTTTTAAATGATAATCATCCACATAAATCAGAACAGCAAGCTGTTTATCGAAAGTGGTATAATGATTTTCCTTTAACAGGATACACATTTGCCATGCCTGTGGTTTATCCCTGGTGGGAAATCTTTACATGGTATGATTTTGAGAACACAGATTACCGGTGGTTTTACAATATGTTGTTAAACGCCAGTAATGCAGGGAAGAGTACACCTCAAAATATTCCTATAATACCCTTTGTTCATTGGAATACCATATTCAGTGGTGTAGAACCAAATCCGAATATCATTCAGATGAGTGAGAATAGTTATCAGGAGTTGTTGTGGCATATGCTATTAAGAGGGTGTGACACCTTTTTTATGTGGTGCAACAAGACAGAATTTGCCAAAGAGACCCGATTGGTTCATGAAGTTTACGCTGCCGCACAGCAATATGGTGATTTTCTTGAAAAAGGCTGGCCTATCACGTATGATATTCCGAATAAACCGGGAGTAGTAATTTCTGGTCTTGCTCTCGATGATCGCGTATTGATACGAAGAACCGATTTTGGGGCAAATCATGAACCAGTTGAAATATTGGTTGGAACAAAAGTCGTGAATGTGAAATATATGCCTGGCAAATGTGATGTAATAGCTTTTCAACAAGAATGAAACATCATCATCATCAAGAAAAGAGACCCCTCCGCGTGGCCATAATGTGTGGCATTTTTGTTGCCACTCTTCTGGGGTTGTTTTCCTGTTCGTCAACAACTGAACGGTGGGTTGTTCAGGATTTTTCAGAAGGATTCGGAATATTGAAAATGGGAAATCCCGAAATGGTTGGCCGCTTCGGTGGAGGGGCCTGGGGAAGGATTAACGGGGCTGACTTTGATGGCGATGGTGACATTGATATTGTAGCTAATTTTGGCCGGGGAGGAAATGCTATTGGAACATTTGCCGGGCTCTATGTTTATGAAAACATCGGGACTTCGGTAAATGGTCTGTTGGACAGCGGCACCAAATTATCGGACAGAGAGGGGGAAGTATATATTGGCGATTCAAATGGCGATGGATTACCGGATATCTGGTGTGAAGGTGAACTTTTTATCAATCAATCCACGGAAGGGAAAATAAAATTTTCCGGGGCGATCGTTTCCGGGAACCCGGGTTGGTTCTCACCTGGTGCCTTCGATTGGGACGGGGACGGGATTCTGGATGAATTTATCAAGTCCAGGTGGCACCTCGAATGGGCCAATGGTACAACGGGCGATACTGCCCGCTTATCGGTTGGCGGATCAGAATGGTTGGAGGATATTTTTATTCGCCCGTTCGTATGCGACTGGGATGGAGACCATGATCCCGACTTGCTGATAGGACAGGAAAGCGGCCACATCACTTTCGTGGAAAATTGTTCGGGTTCACTGTTGGAAGAAAAACATGTTCTCCAGAAAAATCCCAATCTGAAAAGCGGTTGTGCCAGTGTTCCCACTCTTTGTGACTGGGATAACGACGGCGACATAGATATAATTGTTGGAACCGCCGCCGGATTCCTTGAGTTGTATGAAAATGAGGGAGGCGAATTTAAACCGGTCAAAAGACTGGAAGCCTCAGGTAAAGTGATTCGAATTCAGGCAGGAGAACTTGGATCGGTCCAAGGTCCGGGAGAAGCCAGATGGGGCTATCTTTGTCCGGAAGCAACCGACTGGGACATGGACGGAGATATGGATATTGTGGCTGGTTGTGTAACGGGACAGAACCTCTTTTTCGAAAACATAGGAACTGCCCAAAATCCTCTATTGGCACCCGCGAAAACAGTGACGGTTGACTGGGGCGAAACAGAACCCGTGTATCCCAAAGGGATGCGATATGAGCCCGGTCCGAATGAGCTAATAACCCAATGGCGGTGCAAACCTGTCGTTATGGACTGGAATGGAGATGGTTTACCCGATTACATAACCATTGACGAAAAAGGTATTTTGGCTTGCTATCCCCGATACCGACGGGCTGATGGTACGCTTGGGTTAAAACCGGCGACCTATCCCTTTCTGGATGAAAATAACGAGCCGTTGGCTTTTTGCACGCATGAAAACCCGGGGCGTAACGGCAGGATCGTATTTTCGTTGGTTGACTGGGATGGTGACGGGGATTTGGATATCATTCGAAATGGCGGGTTCGAGGATGGCAAAAAGAACCTGGACAACGGCTGTAATTTTACCTATCTCGAATGTTTGAGAACGGAGAATAACCAATCGGTATTCAGGTGGAGAGGGGAACTTGTTCAGAAGAATGAGATACGCCTTCAGGGACATTCTGATGCTCCCGTCGTGTTCGATGTGGATCAAAACGGGAGCCTTGATATTATCTCAGGTTGTGAAGATGGAAACATCTACTGGTTTCTACGAGAATGGATTGAAAACAGTATGTAAAACGAAGCCCCAACCTCGCCTTGGCCATGACCAAATCAAAATAAATTAAACAAGTTAGTTATGCATTATTTCAAAATTTCAACCCTCCTTTTAGTGATTTTCATCTATGCCGGTTGCACACGGCAAACAGGCCTTGAAGAAAAAGATTACGCCGCGCGGGTAAATCCATTTATTGGCACCATCGGCGATGGACACACCTTTCTCGGACCAGTTTTGCCAAATGGAATGATTCAACCCGGCCCCTATATGAGGTATGGGGAGGATAATAACTCCGGTCTCATTTATGGCTTTAGTCATACCCATATCAGCGGAATGCCGGGCGGAGGTGTTTCAGCACGGGGCGATGTTTTGGTTATGCCTGTAAATAAACCGGAGCTCGATGCTTCAGAACTACACTCCCCGTTTTCTCATCGCGATGAGACGGCTGCTCCCGGCTACTACAAGGTGGTGCTGGATGATTCGCGGATAATGGTTGAACTCACGGCTTCAACACGTGTCGCGTTCCATAAATATACATTTCCCAAAAACAGTGACAAGGGGGTTTGCTTGAGACTCAAAAACGGATTTATCGCGGTAAGCGGGAATGAGATTTCAGGGTGTGACAACAACAGGATCTATTTTGTGGCCCGTTTTTCAAAGCCGTTTGAAAGTTATGAAATAGCCGCGGACAGCACGCCGGTAACGGGACAGGATACCGTGAAAGCCCGCGAAATACACTCTGTTTTCAAGTTTAAACAGCAAGAGGAAGAACCCGTTTTACTGAAGGTGGCCATTTCCGCGGTCGACGTTGAAGGAGCCCGCAAGAATCTCGAATCGGAGATGCCCGACTGGAATTTTGAACAGGTAAAAAAAGAGGCACGCCAAACCTGGAATAAAGCGTTGAACAAAATTCAGGTCGAAGGGGGTACGAAAACAGAACAGGTTATTTTTTACACCGCGTTGTATCACGCCATGATTCATCCCACTCTATATATGGATGTTGACGGCAGATATCGCAGTACCAACGGGAAGGTTTATACCGCGCATGATTTCGTCAATCACACCAACTTTTCTCTTTGGGATACCTTTCGGGCAGTTCACCCTTTGTACACGATTATCAATCAAAAGCTTACCGTTGATTTTATCCGCACCTTCCTGGAACGATATGACCACACCGGGCGCATGTTAATCATGGAATTCAACAACGAGGAGGGGGGGGTGCCACCCATGATTGCCCACCATTCGCTATCGGTTGTCGCGGATGCTTATGAAAAAGGAATTCGCGACTTTGATGTGCAAAAAGCCCTCCAGGCGATGGTCAAGTTGGCCAATGACTCCATCCGTCCCAAAAAGGAGTTTTATCTTCAATACGGTTTTATCCCCTCCGACTTTAAAGGGCAATCGGTCTCGAACACGCTTGAGTTCTGCTATAATGATTGGTGTATTACCCGCCTCGCGAAAGATCTGGACAACGATATTGAAAAGAGTTTCAGCCAACGGGGCAATTTTTATAAAAACGTCTTTTCGCCTGAAGTGAATTTCATGCGCGGCCGTAGAAGCAATTTCAAATTCGTTGACAATTTTGACCCCGAAGAGACCATCAATCATTATACTGAAGCAAACGCTTATCACTACTCCACGTTCGTTCCGCACGATATAAACGGCTTAATTGAACTGATGGGCGGCGATCAAGTTTTCGAAGCCTGGCTCGACTCTTGCTTCTCTGTAGAAGTAGATTTTTCAAAAATTAACCTACGCGATGTCACGGGGTTGATTGGTCAGTACGCCCATGGTAATGAGCCAAGCCACCATACCGCTTACCTCTATAATTACGTGGGCGTTCCATGGAAAACCCAGGGAATGGTTCGCCGGATTCTTGCTGAAATGTATAAAAACCAACAGGATGGTATAGAGGGGAACGAAGACTGCGGCCAAATGTCGGCCTGGTACGTGATGAGTGCCATGGGACTCTATTCGGTAACCCCGGGATTAGACTACTATGCCATTGGAAGCCCGGTTTTCAATAAAATAACCATCAACCTTGAAAACGGGAAAAAATTCGAGATTATCGCTAAAAATAATGGCCCGAAAAACATCTATATACAATCAGCGCGGCTTAATGAAGGGGCGTATTCAAAAAGCTATCTAAGGCATTCCGATATCATACAAGGAGGAACCCTTATTTTTGAGATGGGAGATTCACCAAATAAAGATTGGGGAGCAGATATTGACGACAGGCCGGTGGCATCCAACAGTAAATTTGAATTCGCGGCATCGCCCGAGATCGAATTTTCCGATGTCCTTTTTCTCGACAGCCGTCAAGTCAACATGTCCGTAACTGAACCGAATTCAACAATCTATTATACGCTGGACGGGAGCGAACCAACCCGCCATTCCCCGGTATACCGGGATCCTATTGTTATTTCAAAACCAACTACCCTGAAAACAGTAAGCTTTACGGAGGGTAAAAATCCAAGTTACCCGATAACGGTTTATTTCAAGCAAATAAAGATGCTCGACGCGGTGAATGTAGTGGATCTGAAACCGGGTATCAAGTATCTTTATCGGGAAGGTCCCCAGATAAGAAGTGCAAAAGATCAAAGCGAGGCACCCATTCTGGATACCGGGGTTTTGAAAACATTTAACGTTGATGCCATAAAAGACAGTCGACCGTTTGGTTACAACCTGTCGGGCTACCTGAAGGTCCCCGAAACCGGTGTTTACACGTTCTGGCTCGAAGCGAATGACGGGGCGGTTTTATATATCAATAACAAATTGATAATTGATAATGATGGCGGACATCGCTCACAGGTGCTAGACTCAAAAATCGGTTTGAAAAAAGGATGGCACCCGATAAAAATTGATTATTTCCAACAAGGACTTGCAAAAAGTCTTCAGTTAACATGGAGTGGGCCGGGGGTGGATGAACAGGAGGTATCGTCAGACGTACTGTTTCACTAAATATTATTCTATGTCGTTTATACTTATCCTGTTAAGCCGCACCCTTGTTCCAACCTCAAAACGTTGGCATAATGATGATTAACAGCAAGGTGACGTGATAATTCAAGATGGCGCGAAAATTCTGGTGCACCACGTGACGTTAAATTATATTAAATAATCAATAGACAACTATTTTTATTTTGATTTTGATAATTTTTATTTTACCTTTGTTGCTAAATCGATTAAGCATGATTAACCAGCATACCATTTGTATACAAGAGCACATGAAACATTTGATTGTAGCAACTGTAATACTAACAAACATCCTGGTTGTTTTTTCTTTTGCTGCTTGCCGGGGTGGCGTTGAGCAGAAATCGCGATTGGACGGTAAAAGAGAAGGGCAACCCCTGTTTTCATCTATGAACGACACCATTTTGTGGATGAGCGACCAATCACCGTTTTTCCCCAAAAAAGGGTGGAGTTTCGAGAATGAGGAGTTGAGGTTATCCCCAGGCAGGGTAGGTGGGAGTTTGATAACCAGAAAGCGATACAGTGATTTTGAGCTGAGCCTTGAATTCAAAATGACAAAGATGGGTAATTCGGGTGTAAAGTATTTTTTGAACCGGATGACTGACAAGTCCAACAATAGAGATGCGTGGATAGGCTTTGAGTATCAAATAATTGATGACTTTAGCGCAGATGATATTAAAGGATATGAAGGGGCTAAGGGATCAACGGGAGCCTTGTATTTAATTTACCCCCCTGATCCCGACAAAAAAAAGCTACATGCCCCCGGCGAGTGGAATACAATGCGCGTAATTGTGGACGGAACTCATGTTGAGCATTGGCTAAATGGGGAAAAAGTTGTTTCTGCTGACATTGATTCTGATGATTTCAGACATCGCGTTGCAGAAACAAAATTCGCGAATTATGCTGACTATGGGAAATTACGAGAAGGACACATTCTATTGCAGGATCACGGAGATGAAATTGCCTATAGAAATATTTTTTTACTTGATAATAGACATGCCTATGAAAAGATAAAAAGAGAGTAATAACGAACACAAAAAAGGCGGACGATAGTGCGAATATCGGACGACGGAGTTTAATTTTATCATCCCTTTTATTAATTGACAACTAAAATCGTATAAATTCATGAATAAAATTTTTATTGGAGGAAAAATCCCTCTCAACAACTACAAGCACGTGCTAAAAATCATGAAGGCAACCCTCTTCTTCCTGTTTTTTAGCATCTTGTTTTCGCAAGCTACCAACAGCTTTTCAGAAGAAACGGGAGGCGTACAAGAACAAGTATTCCAACAACAGAAAAGGCAAATAACCGGCAGTGTCGTGGATGCACAAGGCGAACCCATTATTGGGGCAAACGTCGTGGAAGCCGGCACCACCAATGGCACGGTGACGGATGCCAGCGGTAATTTCTCGTTACATGTTGGGAACAACGCCACCATCCGTGTTTCCTATATCGGGTACCTGGATCAAAACATCAACACGACCGAAAGAACGAGTTTCAATATCGTTCTAGAGGAAGATACACGCGCTTTGGATGAAGTGGTGGTGACGGCCCTCGGTATAAAAAGGGAAACCAAGGCGTTGGGATATTCCGTGGGTGAAGTTAAAGCGGACATGATGAACCGTGTACCACAGAAAGATATTTTAGGTGCCTTAACCGCGAAAATGTCAGGAGTGAAAATCACCAATTCATCAAACGACGTAAATAGTGACATTTTTGTAGTCATTCGCGGTCTTACCTCACTTACAGGTGATTATAGCCCACTGGTGGTCATAGACGGGGTCCCCACCGGGAACCATAACGTGATGAAAGACATCAGCGTGGAGAACATCGAAAACGTTACTGTCTTAAAAGGGCCGAGTGCCGCCGCCTTATACGGTTCCCGGGCCGGTAACGGGGTAATCCTCATTACCAGTAAATCAGGTAAATCAGACAGGCCGGGAATAGGGGTTGAAGTAAGCTTTGGTACAACCCGTTCCGTTCCTTATAAATACATTAAACTGCAAAACAGGTTCACGTCGGGTATCAGTGGTGTACTGAATGAAAACTCCTACCAGCAATGGAACGGGCCGGAGGAAGGGGAATCGGCCATTCAATGGAACACGAACGGCGAATCAAAACCCCTGGTTTTCTACGACAACTCGTTAAAAGATTATTTCAGAACCGGTGTTGAGAATGTTTATGACATTAGCGTAAACGGCTCTTATGATCGGGGTAGCTTCAGGCTGGGGCTATCACACCTGAAAGCAGACGGTATCTACCCGGGCGTTGACTTAAAACGGAACGGAGTGAATTTAGCCACCGTGTATGAAATCACGAAGAAAGTTAAACTGTCCGCCAATATTGATATCACCAATCCCTTCTCCGAGAATTATCCCATACAGGGAAGTGACGAACAGCAATACATGGCCGTGTATCAGGTGCCGCCCCACATCAATATAAATGACCTGAAAGACTATTGGGAAACACCGGGTGTTCAGCAAATGAATTTTAACGCGGCGCATGACAACCCGTGGTTTGCCGCCTACGAGCTCAAAAACCAATTTGACAGGTTAAGGATGTTCGGGAACATGAAATTGGAATATGAAATCCTCCCCGATTTAAAATTAATGGGACGTTATTCATATAGCACCAGTAATCAAAAAGATTCTTACAGGCAGGCATGGTCAAGTTACGGGGGCGATGGAGGGGGAACAAACAGGCCTAAAGGCTCTTACAGCCAAAATATAGGAAGCTTCAGGGAGATGAACGCCGATTTCATGATTTCTTACAAGAAAAATTGGGGGAAGTTTGAAATCCTGCCATCCGCGGGAGGTAACCTGATGACCCAGCGAAGTTACAGTATGTCGGCAGGTGGTTACCCATTGGTCCTGCCCGCGCTTTACACCTTATCTAACGTGGAGCGGGGAGGTTTATCCTATTCGAGCAATATTACCAGGAAGAATATTTACAGCCTTTACGGAATAGTAAGCCTCGGGTATAGCAGCATGATTTTCGTGGACTTTACCGCGAGGAACGATTGGTCAAGCACGTTGCCGGCACACAACCGCTCGTACTTCTACCCATCATCTTCGGTGAGTATTTTGCTTAACGAAATGCTTCCCGTTCCTTCCTGGGTTTCATTGCTCAAGCTCAGGTCGGGTATATCACAGGTAGGTAAAGATACAAATCCTTATGCAATTGCAACAGTGCTAAGCCGCGGCACGTGGGGAGACAACACGACCTATTCAGTGCCGGGAAGCCTGCCTAATGTCAACCTTAAACCCGAGATTGCAAAAGCTTATGAAGTAGGGACAGACATATCCTTGTTCAATAACCGGTTGTCCGGTGATTTCACCTATTACGTCGCCCAGAATACCAACCAGATATTAAGCGCGGCAACCTCTAGAACTTCCGGCTATAGCGGTGCATTAATTAACGCGGGGAATATCGAAAACTCCGGGATTGAAATCGGGTTAAATGTGGTCCCCGTGAAAACCAAGGATTGGCTTTGGGATATTCATGCCAACTTTACCCGTGAAAAGAGCATCTTGAAAGAGCTGACCGAAGGTATTGATACGTTTGAGTTCTGGGAAAGCACCCACGTGGTTTCCATGACAAAGTTAGGAGGTAGAATAGGAGACATTTATACTCGGGACATACTCCGGGTGCAAGACGAAAACAGCCCCTATTACGGCTGGCCGTTGCTTGATAAGAATGGAAAAATACAACGGAACAACGATAATTCGGCCCGCTTGAAAGTGGGTAACGCCAACCATGATTTCATGGTGGGACTGCAAACAAGCCTTTCCTACAAGAGGATTTCCATTTCGCTCAGTTTCGACTGGAGACAAGGCGGAAAGTATTATGACCAAACCATGATGCGATTGGCAAGGGCCGGGAAAGTTGAATATTTCCAGGACAACCCCTATTCAAGTACTTTTACCGGTATCTTAAATAACAACTCGTTCAATGGCGACAACAATGCTTTGGCCAACGAGATAAAATCACATCCCGAGATTTACCGGGCACACAACGTCTGGGTTGGCGGAAGGGCCAAAGACCTTGGAGGCTTTCTCTACAACGGGGTCTACGAAGGCGCGTTTATCCCGGGCGTTATTTCTGACGGCAAAGGCGGTTATATAGAAAATTTTGGCGCTGAAGGCACCAAATACATTAAAGCATACGATGTGTTTCAACCTTCCGGAGGATATTGGAGTGCAGGAGCCGGGGACAAATGGATCTACGATGCCTCTTTCGCGAAGCTAAGAGAAGTGGTTGTATCCTATGAACTTCCCGATTTCTTGGCGCATAAACTGTTCGCCCAAAGCATTAGTATTTCCGGGTACTTAAGGAATGTTTTACTCTATTCCGGCAGCAAAACAAATATGGATCCGGAATCTATATATAATGCTGGCAGGCAAGGACGAAGTACCTGGAACGCCTCGCCAGTTGTAATGCCCGTTGGTTTTAAAATAAACGCAACCTTTTAAAGTGAAAGAAAATGAAAATACAATATTCAATATCGGGGAAAATAAAAGGCTTGAAAATCATCTTCATTGGTTTTTTTGCAGCCATCATGTTGATTGCATCTTCATGCGATGATTTAACCGAAATCAACAAGAACCCCAATCAACTGAATGCAAGTGACATCAATATCAAGTATGTTTTAACTTCGGTTTTATCGAGTACCGGGCGAAATTATTTATATGAATACACTTACGGCGGTACAGTGACAATTTCAGAAGCAATCCAGTACCTGCAACGCGACTATATTGATTACCAGGGAACTAATACTCTTGTGTGGGGACCTAAAAGTTTTGCCGGGCCTTATGCCAGTATAAAAAACAGCCAGTACCTTGTTGAAAACGCCTCCCTGGAAACAGAGGAGAGCAACCAGGTATTTTATACCGCTGTTGGCCAAATCATGCGCAGTTTTTGGTACGGGTATCTAACCTCGCTTTACGGTGACATTCCATATTCTGAAGCGATGCAGGCTGAACAGGGAATATTTATGCCGGTATATGATAATCAAAAAGATATCTTCAAAGGGATACTGGATGATTTAAAATCCGCGAATGAACTGCTTGCCTCCATCTCATCCGTTAAAGGAGCTTCAAGTAATGACATCATGTACCAGGGGGATGTTATGAAATGGAGAAAATTCGCCAACTCATTACGGCTAAGGTATTTAATGAGGCTATCAGAAAAACAGGCTGATATGAGTGCCTTAGGCTTAGATGTTAAGGGTGAATTCAACGCGATCGTTACCAATAGTTCTGCCAATCCCATATTTGCCTCTAACGGTGATAATGCTGCAATTCCGTACATAGGAACCAACAGCAGCAATTCATGGTATGGAGGGCCACTAAATTGGACTAACCGTTCAGAATTTTACCGGCGCAAACCATGTGCCACTTTTGTAGATGCCTTGAGAGAAGGGATGGATCCCCGGTTAACTACCTTTATCCGCCCTGTTGACACGCAATTAAAGATCAGCAATGAAACGCCTAGTTACGTTAAACTTCCTGACGGACAGATTATCAGGAATATACCTGCTTCAACACCCGGTGTGGAAGAAATAAATACCTACCGATACGTGGGTTTACCCCCGGCACTTCAGGACCCCAATTTATATAATTTGTACACTGGCGTTGATTTTAACGCGATCAAGACGTTGAATCCGGCAATTTACACTGACCTGGCTGCCAACCCGGGCGTATCATATCTCACCGATATATATGCCGTGAATGTTCACCCATTGGTAAAAGCGGTTCTGATGAGCTATTCAGAACTTAATTTCATCCTGGCCGAAGCCCGCTTAAAAGGGTGGATATCCAGCGGAACAGCAGTTGATTACTATAAATCGGGTGTGCTTTCCAGCATGAAGCAATATGATATCAATAATGGGAACGTTAAGGTGTATGATTCAAACGGCGATGTACTGACAGCATGGAATGAGAACACGTTCATGGCCAATTTGGGCAACCAGTTTAATGGGGCAAACGCGACCGGGCAGCTCCTTCAACTGATGACCCAAAAGTGGATAGCCTGTTTCATGACGCCTGAGTTTTGGTTTGACTGGCGTAGGACGGGCCTCCCGGATTTAGGTTCAAACCTGATTACGGGAAGCCAAGGGAACAAGATCCCGGTACGGATGATCTACCCCAATGATGAGAAAAACCTTAACGAGCCTAATGTCGAGGAGGCAATTCAGAGGCTTGAACCCAAAAGTGATAACGAATGGTCAAAAATGTGGTTGTTACAAGGGACAAATAAGCCCTGGTAAATCACACCCAAAGTAAACAGTTACAAATCATTGGGTCCGCTCTGAGGATAATTATTCACCCCTCTGTTGCTGATTAATTATTTGGAGTGGGCTTAATGTTTATTTCAGATATTTCAGATATGGAAATGACAAAAAAAAATCCTTTGTCGGGGAAAAGTGAACGGCTGATGTCACTGGATGTGTTGAGGGGATTTGATATGTTTTGGATTATCGGGGGAGCATCACTCATCATTCAACTTTCTCAACTTGAATCGCTCTCATTTTTAAAACCTTTGGCCATACAAATGACCCATGTTGAATTTGAAGGATTCCGCTTCTATGATTTAATCTTTCCCCTCTTCATGTTTATATCGGGAGTAACCATCCCCTATTCGCTGCTCTCCAAACGCGAAAAAGGGGTACCCGTTAAAAAGTTGCAAATGCACGTGATAAAACGGGCACTGATTCTTGTGATCTTCGGGATCCTTTATAACGGTGCCCTTCAGAAAGGGTTTGCCGATTTGAGGTACGCGAGTGTTCTGGGACTGATTGGAGTTGCTTACCTGATTGGCGCCACCATTGTACTGCAATCGAAATCAATAAGAACGCATGTTCTCTGGTTGGCTTTTATAGTTATCCTGATTTCAACTTTACAACTTTTTATCCCTGTTCCCGGGTATGGTGCCGGGTGGTTTGACCCGGTTAAAGGGATAAATGCATATCTTGACCAGAAGTTGCTACCCGGTCGTTTAGTCTCTGGAACATTTGACCGTCTTGGGATAGTCTGTATGGTTTCTGCTTCCATGCTTATTCTCTCGGGCTATTTTGCAGGTAGGTTACTGCGCTTCAGCAAGTTGTCAGGATCGCGAAAAGCGTTATGGATGTCTGCTGCCGGGGCTTTACTGATTTTGATCGCCCTGATTCTTTCGCCTGTTTATCCCATCATTAAAAACTTGTGGACCATGACGTTTAATTTTTTAAGCGCGGGTATCAGTTTAATCCTCCTGGCCCTTTTTTATTACGTGATCGACGTTAAAAAAATCGGTGGAAAGGTTTTTTCCAAGATACTGTTTTTCTTTCAGGTGATCGGGCTGAATTCGATAACGATCTACATGGCAACGAGAATCATACCTTTCCGGGAAGTGTCAAGGTTTTTCACAGGATGGCTTGTCGCACCCCTTGGGGAATGGATTATCATTTTGGGGGCGATTGTCATAGAGTGGTATTTCCTGTATTTTCTGTACCAAAAGAGAATATTTTTAAAAGTTTAAATAATCCATAAACTGATTGTATTTCAATATTAAAATAAATTTCATGAAAAAAATTAGTCTCTTTTTGACCATGCTCTTCCTGGGGCTTCCCCTACAGGCACAAAAAAATGGAAAATTAAGCTTCAATGCCTCCGGGGAGTTGAAAATCGTCCAGTTTACCGACCTGCACATTGAGCTGGATAGGGGAAGGAATCTCGAGGTGTATGAAACCATACCCAAAATAGTGGCATATGAAAAGCCGGACCTGGTAGTCATCACCGGGGATATCGTGACAGAAGACAACCCCCAAAGGAGCTATAGTAAACTGGCTGAGATTTTTGTAAAAGCCGGTGTACCCTATGCCATCGTTTTTGGGAATCACGATTCGGAACACAACCTACCGCGCAAGGAAGTGGCAGCGTTTATTGAAAAACTACCGGGCACTTTAAATAAAAATGACAAGAGATCAGAGGGCTACACCAATTTCGTCGTTCCGGTTTTCGGACGGGACGGGAAAAAAGCCGCGCTGCTTTACTTTATGGATTCCAACGCTTACAGTACGCTAAAGCCGCTTATCGGCGGCTGGGGGTGGTTCACCCACGAACAGGTTGGTTGGTACCGGGAACGGAGCAGGAAATTCACTGCCGAGAACAACGCCGTCCCCTACCCTGCACTGGCCTTTTTCCATATCCCGTTTCCGGAATATGAAGACGCGTGGAACAACCGGGTCAACCCGCCGGTTGGCGAAAAAAGGGAAGATATTTGCAGCCCGCTGATCAATACCGGAATGTTCGCGGCAATGCTCGAAAGCGGCGATGTGATGGGGACTTTCGTGGGACATGACCATTACAACGACTATATCGGCGTGCATTATGGGATTGCACTGGCCTACGGCCGCGTGACCAAAACCGGTGACAAGCCGCTTGATCCCGGTCCCGGGGCAAGGGTGATCGTTCTCAAGGAAGGGAAACGCGCGTTTGATACCTGGATCAGGGAGCCTAGCGGCAACAAGGTCTATGAATGCCAATACCCGGATTCGTTTTCAGCCACTGAAGCAAAGAGATGAAAAGCGGAGGTTCCCTCGTTCGTGAAGAAGGAGTTCGTCCGCTCCTTTCAGGGCAACATGGGGAACGTTGAAGCCCGGTACATTAGGGTGCATGCCGAGAGTATTTTAACGTGCCCCCCGTGGAACTCAAAAGCTGGCGTCCCAGTGATGATATATGCCGATGAAATCCTGGTGAAATGATAAAAAAACAACCACGCTTAAATTGTACATGATGAAAAAAACATTCCTCTTTTTAATTATTTTGATGGGTTTGGGGATGTGGGCATGCCATGTCCCGAAAGAGGGTGAAGATTTTGACTTCTGGAATTACGCGCGCTTGAGAAAAGATGACTTGAGACTGGGCGTGTACATGGCCGCCGGAACGGTTCAAAAGATGTTGTCCACCGACGAGGGGAAGCGCGAAACCGTCTCGCTTTTGCGTTGCAACGGCATTTCGAAGGTTTACGTGGAGGCTTGTCACGGCGGGTTGGTGCTTTCAACCGATTTGCTGAAAGAGGCTGTCTCCTTCTTACAAGATCACGGCTTTGAGGTAGTAGGTGGTATTGCCACCATTCCCGTTGGCGATATGGGTGTCAGGCAGGAAGGAACGCTGCGCTGGTTTAATTGGCAGAACGAAAAAACGCGGCGTGACCTACGCGAGGTAATGGAAAATGCAGCCCCCCTTTTCGACGCGTTTATTATCGACGATTTTTTTTGCACGGCAGACACCAGCCGGGAATCGACCATCGCGAAAGGTGACAGGGGCTGGTCGGAGTACCGCCGGGCATTGCTGACGGAGCTTTCGGAATCGATTTTCATCCGCCCGGCAAAAAAGGTCAACCCGGAGATCAAGATGATCATCAAGTTCCCCCAATGGTACGATCGTTTTCACCTGTTTGGCTACGACGTGACAACCCAGCCGGTGTTGTTCGACGCTGTTTGTGTGGGTACGGAAACCCGTGATCAGTACACGCAACGCTTCGGGTACGTGCAACCTTACGAGGGGTTTATTAATTACCGGTGGATGTCGACGCTGGCGGGCAATAAAATCGGTGCCGCCTGGTTTGATCACGGCGATTGCAACGACATCGATTTTATTGAACAGGCCTACCAGTCGGTTTTGGCGGGTGCAAAAGAGTTCGTGCTCTTTAGTTTTAGCAGCTTTATTCTAGGACACCCGGGACAACATCTGTTGCGACAGGATTTCGGGAAGCTTGCCGATTTGGCGGCGGCCGTCGCTGAAAACCCGGTCGAGGGGGCCGTAGCCTACAAGCCACCGAACAGCGATGCCGGTGGCGACTTGTACCTGATGGATTACGTGGGGATGTTCGGGGTCTCCCTGGTCCCGGAATCGAGATACCCCGAGAATGCAGCAGTGGTTTTCCTTCCCACACAGGCGGCCAAGGACAGTACCGTGGTAGAAAAAGTGATGCGGTCGCTGGATAACGGGGCCAAAGTGGTGATGACAACTGGCTTCCTCGCTCGCGCGAAAGGAGGTGAAAAGCTGGCCAACCTGGCGCAAATCAAGTGGCCCCTTTCCCCGGTTAAATCTGTTGCCCGCTCGGTGATAAGTGAAGGGAAAGAGTACCAGCTTGAATTTCCCGTTGAAATGGATTATCAGGTTATAACCGAGGGGGCTGCCACGCTTTTAAAAACCGGGAACGCCGCGAACAATGCCTTTCTGGTTGAAAATGAGCGTGGAAACATATCGGTGATGAATACACATACCTTTTCGGGGGAGGATTTCGATGAAGTGGGCGAAGTGCTGCTTTGCCCGGCCCGGTTGGGATTGCTGGAAGTGCCGCCAACCTGGGCCAATACCATTCGTAATGCCTTTCAACAGGAAAACAGACCTGTTCTCGATGCTCCCGTAAGGGTAACCTTTCAATACTTGGCAGATGGAAGTTTTGTGCTTCATAATTATAACCGTGAAAAAGAATGGGTTGAAATCCAGCTTTCCCAAAACATGGAAATAAGAGACGGGTTTAGCGGTGAAAAACTTCAAACAGACGGGAAGGTATTAAAGATAGAAATGGCCCCCCGCTCACGAATTTGGTGTATAACAAATAATTGAGGATAAAATGATGAAAAATTTTAAAATAACAATAATCTTACTTTGCGCCTCCGCGATTATCGGGTGTGCCAAGAAACAACTCGCGATCAACGGCGAGACCGGCTACCAGATCGTTGTGCCGGCAAACCCCGACTCGATCACGATGGAGGCGGCGAACGAGTTGCAGCTTCACCTGGAAAAGCTGGCTAAGCCGGGGCTCCCCATCGTGACCGAGGAGCTCTACACCGGTGACAAAGGCATCTTCCTGGGACGCACCCGTTACGCGGATGGCGCGGCGATCGATCTCGAACAACTGGGAAGGGACGGTTACCTGTTCAAGCAGGAGGAACAAAACTTCATCGTGGCCGGGGGCCACGGCAAGGGGCTCCTTTACGGCGTGTATGACCTGTTGGAGTCCTTTGGCTTCAGGAGGTACGCGGATGACTGTGACTTGATACCGGACACCAGGGAGCTCAGCTTCCCGGGCGACAGGGTTTTCGTGCCCAAGATCAGCCACCGGGAAGTTTACTACACCGGCGCGTACAAGCCTGATTTTTACAAGTGGCACAAGCTGAGCAGCCGGGGGGATGAATGGGGCTGGTTCGTCCATTCTTTTTTCGGGTTGGTCCCGCCTGATACACACGGGGAAAAACACCCGGAATACTACTCCCTCCGGGACGGGAAGCGGCTGGCGGGGAGGGGAAGCCAATTGTGCCTGTCGAACCCCGAGGTCTTGCGCATCACGGTGAACAACCTGCGGGAAATGATGGCTAAGAACCCCGCCATGACCTACTGGTCGGTCAGCCAGGAGGACAACGACAACTACTGCCAGTGCAACGCCTGCAGGAAGCTGAACGAGAAGTACGGGGGAGACCCCGACAGGCATAGCGGCTCGATCATCTACTTCGTGAACGAGGTGGCGAAAAAATTCCCCGACAAGGTCATCTCGACGCTCGCGTACAGGTATTCCCGGGTTCCCCCCGAACACATCGTCCCCGGGGGAAACGTGAACATCATGCTCTGCAGCATCGAGAGCGGCAGGCAAAGGCCCATCGAGGCAACGGACCCCGGTTTCGCCCGCGACTTGGAAGGCTGGGCCAAGCTGACCCGCAACATTATCTTGTGGGACTACACGGTGCAGTTTAGCAACTTGATCAGCCCCTTCCCGAACCTGCACACCTTGAAGGAGAACATACAACTTTTCGTGGGAAACAACGTCCCCATGGTTTTCGCACAAGGCGACATGTACACCGGGGCCGGGGGGGATATGACAGAACTGAAAACTTACCTCTTAGCTAAGCTCCTATGGAACCCAGATGCGGATGCACAGGCCATCATGGACGATTTCTTGCACCACTACTACGGCGCGGCCGGCAGCTATATCGCCCGGTATATCCGGATGATACACGATACCATGCTGGAATCGGGCATGAAGTTAATCATCTATGGCGGCCCCATTAACGCCAGGGAGACCTACCTGAGCGGCGAGTTGCTGGAGGAGTACAAGCGGTTGTTTGACCAGGCGGAAGAGGCGGTCAAGGCGGAGCCCGAATTGCTTAAACGCGTTCAACGGGCCAGGCTGCCCATCATGTACGCGGAGCTGGAGATAGCAACCATCTGCGAGGCGAATAATCCCCGTAGCATCTATTTTCATCATGAAAATGGCAAAGCGGGTGTGAGGCCGGAGATAAAGGCGTTATTGCAACAGTTTATATCACGCTGCGAGGAGAACGGCGTGGTGAAGCTCAATGAGAATGGGGCACCGCCGGAGGTCTATCTTGCCTCTTTCGAGAGAATCTTCCGGAAGACCGATGAGTTTGACGGGGCAAAGCCGATTAAAAAGATAGCGTCCGCCACCGATCCCGATATTGGAAAAATGGAGTCCCTCTCGAACGGCCTGTTCGGTTCTTTCGTCTCTCCCTCTTTTCAAGAATTTTATTGGGCCGGTTTCCGGGGGAAACACATGGAGCTTGTCCTGGACTTGGGAGAGGTCACCCCCGTGGCTTCCGTGACCATCGATTTTTTAAGAGGCAAAACCTTAGGGGATCGGACTTTGCTACCGGAGTTCGTCACCTACGAAGCCTCCTTGGATGGGAAGGATTTCGGCAAAAAGGTCAAGGTGGTGAACCCCAACCACCCCGCGGAGTTGCCCTCGTTCGGGAACAAGGATTTCGTCCACTCCTTTCAGGGCAACATGGAGAACGTTGAAGCCCGGTACATCAGGGTGCATGCCGAAAGTATTTTAACCTGCCCCCCGTGGCATTCGCGGGCCGGTATGCCCGTTATGATATATGCCGATGAAATTATGATAAAATAATTACAGTCCCATGGGTTATGCAACCCTTCCGGCTCATTTTGGTTTAATAAATATCAACATGAACAAGTTAAAAATATCTATTATTTTTAAATAAACGACCCAGTGAACATTTATATTTTGTTTTTGATGGCTATTATTTTTATTTTTGTTGCTAAATCGATTAATCAGATTACACTTCAGGATAATTCAGGAGAAAATAATCTCAAATAACGGAATGATTTAATAGGCAATTAATGTTTTATTTTTTCAATTTTTAAACAATGGCAATACAGCAAGTCAGGTGGAGCAGATTACTTCCTGTTCTCCTCTCGTTTATGGTAATGGGATTCGTGGATATTATCGGAGTAGCAACCGGTTATATCAGGCAAGACTTTGAACTGAGTAATTCTACGGTTCAATTCCTACCCATGATGGTTTTACTCTGGTTTTTTATTTTATCGGTTCCCGCGGGGGTGGTTCAGGATAAAATAGGCAAACGCAATATGCTGAATGCGGGTATGGTCATTCAGGCCATTGGTTTGGGGTTGCCGTTTTTACACTACTCTTTCGGTATGATGTTTGCCTCTTTCCTGCTGCTCGGGGTGGGAAACACGTTGATTCAGGTCTCTGCCAACCCCCTATTGCAGGAGGTGTCGCCTGATGAAAAACTCGCCAGCTTTTTAAGTACGGGGCAATTTCTGAAAGCGATTGTCTCATTTGCCGGGCCGCTGATCACCACTTTTCTGGCAGTTCGTTTTGGCAATTGGAAATTGATATTCGCGATTTATGGATTCAGTTCGATGGCTGTAGCTTTATGGCTTGCCGCCACACCAATAGCGGAGTCAAAAACCGAAAAAAAACCTGCCTCGCTTAGTTCCTGTCTGGGATTACTGAAAACCGGTTTTGTAATGATCATGGCGCTCGCCATCTTCCTGCTTGTTGGTGCGGAGGTGGCAATCAACACCAATATTGCAATAATTTTGGAATCGAAGTTCGGTGTCACTCTTGAAAAAGCAGCTATTGGAATCAGTCTCTTTTTTGCCGGTGAAACCATCGCGCGTCTCGCCGGTGCCATTATGTTGAACTGGATAAAACCGCGACGGTTCCTGTTGCTGATCTCCATTGTGGCCATAATCGGCATTGTGGCAACGTTGCTTTCACCTCTCTACCAGGTTGCGCTTGTCGCTATTTTTGTCACAGGCCTTGGAGCGGGAAGCATGTTCCCCGTGATTTTTTCCCTCGCATTGGAAAAAATGCCTGAACACTCCAACGAAATTTCAGGATTGCTTATCATGGCCGTCTCCGGGGGTGCTTTTGTTCCCCCGCTTGTTGGACTCGTGAGTGATAAAATATCCATTAACGCGGCAATAATCACCATCGGGCTTTGCCTGACCTATATCCTTTGGGTTTCATTTTACCTGAGGAAAAAAGCGATTCCTTAAAGAGGGGTCACTTCACCGCTCTTTTCCCGTAGCCCGTAATTCGTAATTCGCTTCGCGTATAATTGACAAAAAAGAGCAACAGATTATATGAAAAAAGTATCTTTAAGTGATATTGCAGACCGCCTTGGCATATCAAAAACCGTGGTGTCGTTAGTGCTCAACGGGAAGGGCAAGGAAAGCCGTATCAGTGATGAACTGTGTGAAAAGGTGATGGAAGTGGCCAAAGAGCTGAATTATCAGCCAAATCTAATTGCCAGGGGCCTACGAACCGGTAAAACGAATACCATCGGATTAATAATAGCCGACTTAGCCAATCCGTTTTTTGGAAAACTGGGGCGCGAAATTGAAAACGAAGCTGCCGTTGCCGGATACCGCGTGATGTTTTGCAGTACCGATGAGAAAGTGGAAAAGTTCGAGCATCAACTCAATATGCTTGTGCAAGAGTTGGTGGACGGCCTCATTATTTCACCTCCAGCCGGAAGCGAAGAGCAGATCAACGTCTTGGAGAAAAGCGGGAAGCCCTACGTCCTTATCGACCGGTACTTCCCGAATATCAACTCGAATAGCGTTATTATCGATAATTTTCAGGCCGCCTACAACGCGACAACCCATCTCATTGAAAAAGGATATCGAAAAATTGCCTGCATAGTCCTAGACATCGCTTTGCTTAACATTAAGGAGAGGTTGAATGGCTATAAAAAAGCACTGGAAGACGCGGGCATCAATGCAGATGATAACCTAATCAAAATACTGCCCTTTACTCATGAAAGAAATAATATTGAAGAAGCTATCCGGGAGTTGACTACAGACGGACACCACAGCGCTGATGCCCTCTTTTTTACCACAAGTAAAGCGGGAATCTTGGGGTTGGAAAGTATCCACTCCCTCGGCTTGTCGATACCAGGGGATGTGGCCGTGGTAAGCTTTGACGACCTGGACGCTTACCGGTTAAGCAATCCGCCCGTCACGGCAGTTTCTCAACCCCTGAAAGGAATCGGAGTGGAAGCGGTAAGGTTATTGTTGGAACAGATCAACAGCAAGAAGAGAAAAACACCGAGAAAAAGGGTCGTTTTGGAAGCCAAACTAATTGAAAGAGAATCAAGCCAACCGTGATTTTTTCACGAAAAGCTAAAACGATTTAGTAAAACAATGGGGAAAAATATATTGAGATATTATCTGGGAATTGACATTGGAGGAACCAAATGTGCCGTTGTCGTGGGAGATGATGAACTTAACATCCACCGGAGAGTACAGTTTGACACCCTGACGACTGAAAGGAGTTGGCAGGAAATAATAAATGAGTTTTTTGATCACATTGACGAACTCTTCAGTGAATTTCCAAGAGAAGGACTTTCAGGTATCGGAATCAGTTGTGGAGGTCCGCTGGATTCATTTAAGGGGATGATCTATTCTCCTCCCAACCTGCCTGGCTGGGACAGTGTGCCCATCGTGGATATTTTCAATGAAAAATATAAGGTTCCCGTCTCCATCCAGAATGACGCCAATGCTTCTGCGCTGGCCGAATGGCTTTTAGGGGCCGGCAAAGGGACCCGGAATATGATCTTTCTCACGTTCGGTACCGGCATGGGCGCGGGACTGATTCTGAACGGCAGGTTATACGCCGGCACCAACGATTTGGCTGGAGAAGTGGGACACATCCGTCTGGCAAAAGATGGTCCGATAGGATTTGGAAAAGCCGGATCGTTTGAAGGGTTTTGCAGTGGCGGAGGTATTGCTCAGCTAGCAAAAAAGGTCGTTTCCGGAAAAATTCAGCGCGGCGAAAAAGTTGATTTTTGTACTCCGGATAAGATGGATGAATTGGATGCTAAAACAGTTGGCATTGCCGCGCAAAACGGTGATGAAACAGCTTTGGAAATTATCCGCATCTCAGCCGAATATCTAGGCCATGGGCTTTCACTGCTTGTTGATATCCTGAATCCCGAATGCATCGTAATCGGAAGTATTTATGCCCGTAATGAAAATCTCTTCAAACCCGTAATCGATCGGATTCTTGTCGAAGAAACCATCCCCTCCGCCCTCGAAATGTGTGAAATAAAGCCTGCTCTCTTGGGCGATTCCATTGGTGACTATGCCGCCTTGTGTGTTGCCCTGTATAAGGAAAAATTTTAATTTGAAATGATAGCCGAAAATGGGAACGATTCTTAAACAATTGCTTAGCAAATGCCTAATGATAGAACATGAATTCTTTAAAAAAATAAAAATTAAATGAACACATTTATCAAAAAAATATGGATCGTGGCGACCGTCATTTTTATGGCAACTGCCTGTAGAAGTCAGAAAGAAGCGGACTCCATCAGCTACATAGATTTTGTGAATCCTTTTGTCGGCACCGATTTTCACGGACACACTTTCCCCGGGGCAGCCCTGCCCGGCGGAATGGTACAGCTAAGTCCCGATACAGGCACCGAAGGATGGGATTGGAGCTCGGGATATCATTACAGCGACAACTCTTTAATGGGCTTCAGCCACCTACATCGCAGTGGAATGGGCGCGGGCGACTGGGGCGATGTTTTATTGATGCCCGCTGTAGGTGAAGTGAAAGTTGTACCCGGAAGCAAGGAAAATCCCGATGAAGGATACCGCTCAAGATTTTCACACGAAGAGGAAAACGCTTCGCCCGGTTATTACGCGGTCACGCTTAAAGATTATGGGATTCGGGCTGAGTTGACAGTAACCGAAAGAGCGGGATACCACCGATACACATTCCCGCGATCGGAAGCGGCCCACATCATTCTTGATGCCGGACACGGAATCCGTGAAAATTACCGCAGAGGCGGTGAAGTGCGGATTGTAAGTGACACGGAAATTGTAGGACATCGTGCTTCACATGGATTTGTAAAGCATAAGCAAGTCTATTTCTGTGCAAAGTTCAATAAACCATTTCGGGCGTTCGGCACTTGGAGCAACGACGACATCAAACCCGGATCAAAAAAAGACTCCGGTATCTACACCGGTGCTTACGTGGAGTATTCCACGGCTGAAAATGAAACCATCGAAGTGAAAGTGGGAATCTCGTACACGAACATTGAGCAGGCGCGCCTGAACGTGGAAACCGAAATTCCGCAATGGAATTTTGACGAAGTGAAAAACCGGGCTGAGGAGAGGTGGAACAGAGCGTTGGGGAGAATCGAAGTGAACCTTCCAGACAGCTATTCCCCGTCAAGCCAACGGGAAAAAATGAACACTTTCTACACTGCCTTGTATCACACGCTCCTGTTCCCGGCCACTTTTAGCGATGTGGATGGAAAATACAGGGGGTTGGACAATCAGGTGCACACGACCGACGGCTTCACCTACCTCAGTGACTTCTCTTTGTGGGACACCTTCCGCGCGGCAATGCCCCTGCTCACGCTTATTGACCCCGAACGCAGCCTGAATTCCATAAAAACCATGCTGGCGCAATACGACCAGGGGGGATGGTTGCCTACGCCCCAGCAATTTGGGAACAGCTATACCAACGATATGATTGGTGACCATCCGGTTTCGGCTATCCTTGATGCATACAAAAAAGGAGTTACCGACTTTGATGTGGAAAAAGCATATGAAGCGGTGAAGAAGAATGCGATGGAAACCCCTCCGGCAGACCATCCTTCAAGAGGCAGACCGGGGTTGAATGACTATACGCAACATGGATACATCCCTTATAACAAGCTACGGGAATCGGTTTCACGCACCTTAGAGTACGCGTACAACGATTGGTGTGTTGCCGAACTTGCCAAAGAACTCAAAAAAAAGGAGGATTATGAATATTTTTCAAAAAGGGCAGCTTCCTATAGAAAGGTGATGGACACTTCAACCGGTTTTGCCCGTCCCAAAGATGACGAGGGTAAATGGTTGTCACCTTTCAATCCGACCTTCGTGGGGCATGGGAATGAGAGACACTACACCGAAGCCAATGCCTGGCAATACACTTGGTTTGTCCCGCACGATGTTGAAGGATTGATTGGACTGATGGGCGGCAGGGCCACGTTCTTGTTAAAGCTTGATTCACTGTTTACCATAAGCTCCGAGGTTGAAGAAACAGTCTCGGATATCACCGGTATGATCGGGCAGTATGCCCATGGGAATGAACCCAGTCACCATACGCTTTACCTGTTTAATTATGCCGGAAAGCCTTGGGAAACACAACGTCTGGCACGGAAAGTGATTGACGAACTTTACCATGACGGCCCGGATGGGTTGTGTGGCAACGAGGATATGGGACAAATGTCAGCCTGGTACGTGTTGAGCGCCTTGGGCTTTTATCCGGTGGCACCCGGACAGAATGTCTACGTTTTGGGAAGCCCGTTATTTAGCAAGGCGACTATTCATTTGAACAAAAAATTTCACAAAGCTGACAAATTTGTCATTCGAACCAAAAATAATTCAGAAAGCAATAAATACATCCAATCGGCCACGCTTAATACCAACGAGTTAAACAATAACTGGTTTGAGCATAGCCACATAAATGACGGTGCGGTACTGACTTTCGTGATGGGAGCGGAACCCAATAAAAACCGTGGAGCCGAACCTGAAAACGCACCGCCATCCATGTCAAAAAAATGAAATAATCGTATAAAAATCTTGAAATAAAAACAGGTAATGGAAAAAGAGAAGTTAAAAGAATTGTTACAGGATGTAAGTCGTGTCAAGATTGCCGTGCTGGGTGATTTTTGTCTGGATGCTTACTGGTTTATTGATGAAGCAAAAAGTGAAGTTTCCATTGAAACGGGACAATACACCAGACCTGTAAAGAAACAGCACTATTCACTGGGCGGGGCTGGAAATGTAACTGCCAATCTGGTTGCCATGGGGGTGAAAGATGTCCGCGCTTTCGGGGTGATCGGTACTGACCCGTTCGGCTACGAGATGGTGAAAATTATGGAAGCATCCGGTATCAATTCAAAAAACCTTATCACCCAGGCAGAAAGCTGGTCGACACACGTTTATACCAAACCATACGTTGAAGGCGTGGAAGAAGGACGCATTGATTTCGGCAATTTCAATGAACTTTCCGAAGAGACGGCCAGTCGACTCATTGACCTACTGGTAGATGACGTTCCGGAAATGGATGTGATTATTATCAATCAACAGGTGACGTCGGGAATTCACACACCCTATTTCAGGGAGAAACTGGTGGGAGTGATCCGACGCTTCCCCGAAAAAATATTTATTGTCGACAGCCGGGACTACAATGAGGTCTATGAAGGGGCCTACAGGAAGATGAATGATCTGGAAGCAGTCCGATTGATTGGCCTCGAAAAGGAACATGACGAAATGGTACATTATTCGGAAGTGAAGGAAGCCGCGCTTTCCTTATACAAACGATTCAAAAAACCACTGTTTATCACACGCGGCGCCCGGGGTTCAATCGTGGTCGATAAAAATGGGGTATCGGACATGAACGGGCTCATGATTTTGGCAAGAGTGGATACGGTAGGGGCTGGCGACAGCTACCTGGCAGGCGCGGCAGCAACCCTGGCAGCCGGCTATTGCCTGCATACTGCCGCTGAGATTGGTTCTTATGTTGCCGGCGTAACCATTCAAAAACTCTTTCAGACAGGTACAGCATCTCCCAAAGAAATCATGGAGATCGGTGTTGATCCGGATTTTGTTTATAATGTTGAACTTGCAGAAAATATTCGCGATGCACGCTTTTGGAAGAACTCCGAAATAGAAATTATTAATGACTGGGAAAGACCTCTACAGATCAAACATGCCATTTTTGATCACGACGGAACCATTTCAACACTCCGTGAAGGATGGGAAGAGATTATGGTGCCGATGATGATGAAAGCCATTTTAGGTGAACATCATGATGATGCCGATGAATCGCTATATGAAAAAGTACATGCACAAGTTGTTGAGTTTGTGGATAAAACCACGGGAATTCAGACACTTGTGCAGATGCAGGGCCTGACAGGGCTAGTCAAGGAATTCGGATTGGTTCCTAAAGAACAGATTCTCGATGAATTCGGCTATAAGGAGATTTATAACAAAGAGTTGCTGGCCATGGTGAAAAAGCGTGAAGCAAAATTACTGCGGAACGAACTGACAGTTGAAGACTTTACGCTGAAGAACGCGGTTCCACTGCTGGAAGAGCTGTATAAAGCCGGTGTTACACTTTATCTCGCCAGTGGTACGGATGAGGAGGATGTAAAAAATGAAGCCCGGATTCTTGGCTATGACCATCTGTTTAAGGGTGGAATTTACGGAGCCGTAGGTGATGTGACCAAAGAGGCGAAAAAAATAGTGATTGACCGGATTCTGGATACCATCGGGGAGTCCAACACAACACAACTGGCAACCTTTGGGGATGGCCCCGTGGAAATTCGTGAAACAAAGAAAAGGGGAGGTATCACTATCGGGATCGCGAGCAATGAGGTGAAACGGCACAGCCTGAATGAAAACAAACGTGCGCGACTCATTAAAGGCGGTGCGGATGTGATTATTCCGGATTTTTCACAGTTACCGCTGCTGCTGGAACTGTTGAATATCGAAAAACAAGAGTAAAGTTATGGGCTTAAATCAAACAGGTAAACGTGTATCATTATGAAACGAGAGATGGATGTAGATTTTAATGAAAAAACGGTTTTGATAACGGGTGGAGCCGGGTTCATTGGCTCTAATTTGGCTTTTCACCTCCAAGACCATTATCCCGGAACACAAATTGTTGTTCTTGATTGTTTCAGAAGCGGGGAGAAGTTTTCAAACGGGAACTTGAAGAGTTTCGGCCACTTCAAAAACCTCGTAGGTTTTAACGGCACCGTGATCAGTGGGGATATAAACGATAAGGGGTTACTAAAAAATTTGGAAAAGAGCTACCGATTCGATTACATTTTCCATCAGGCGGCCATCTCAGATACTACTGTTTCTGAACAGGATATCATGATAAGAACGAACGTAAACGCTTATGAAGATCTGTTGAAGATGGCCATAAGACAGGAAGCAAATATGGTTTACGCGAGTTCCGGTGCCACGTATGGAGATAGCAAAAGGTTTGAAGTGGGATTTGAAAAACCGAATAATGTCTATGGTTTTTCAAAAGTTATGATGGACAACGTAACGTATAGGTATTTGAAAAAAAAGTTGCCGATAACCATTGTTGGGCTTAAATACTTTAATGTCTATGGACCCAAAGAGTTTTTTAAAGATAAAACCTCCTCCATGGTTGTGCAGTTCGGACATCAAATATTAAAAGGCCTCACCCCAAAGCTTTTTGAAGGAAGTGATAAGATTCTAAGAGATTTCGTCTATGTGGAAGATGTTATCCAGGCAAATATCAAAGCTTGTAACCCTAAAAAATCGGGAGTTTACAATGTCGGCACCGGAAAGGCAAGAAGCTTTGAAGACATCGTGGATATTTTACAAAAAGAGCTTAAAGTAGATAATGGAAAAGAGTATATCCCTAATCCATACGTGGCTTCTTATCAATTTTTTACCGAAGCGAACATAGAGACGACCAGAAGGTTCTTGGGCTATGAACCACAGTTCAGCCTTGAAGATGGGATCAAAGCATATATTCCTGAAATTATAAAATTATTTAACAAAGAGATTAAATGATGAGTAGTTTATCAAGCCACATAAAAACTTTTGCCGAAATCAAACAATTAGCCATCGAACTCCATGAACAGGGAAGAAAAATAGTGTTTACCAACGGCTGCTTCGATATACTCCACCTGGGGCATGTAAAGTACCTTGAAGAGGCAAAAAAGTATGGAGATGTTTTAATCCTTGGATTAAATGCCGACAGCAGCGTGAAGAAACTGAAAGGTGATTCGAGACCCATAAATAGCCAAGAGGATAGAGCATACATTTTAGTCTCATTAAGGAGTGTTGATTACGTGGTGATTTTCGAGGAAGATACCCCATACGAACTGATAAAGGCGGTAAAACCGCATGTCTTGGTAAAAGGGGGGGATTACGAAGGCAAAGAGGTTGTCGGACAAGACATTGCAGACGAAGTTAAGCTCGTCAAATTCGTGGATGGAAAAAGCACAACAGATACGATTAAAAAAATACGTTCAACAACCGTTAATCGTCCGTGAGCTTGTTGTAATATCCCAGTTTCCATACACCGAAATGTATAAGAATAAAATAATCGTATGAAACGAGCATGAAAACTGTTTTCACACAAGAACATGATTAAAGCGAGTTCCATACACCAAAATAAAAAAATCAAATAATCGTATGAAAAACATATCGAGAAGGAATTTTATCAGCACCTCTTCAACCATGGTAGCAGGTGCCTTCATGGTACCATTCCCGGATTTATTTCCCAACAGGAGCCATGGTTCGTGGCCCTCTTACGCGAAAAAACAGAAAGTCCATTTGATTGGGCATGGTCATATAGATCTGGTATGGCTTTGGCCATGGCATGAAGGTGTCTCTTTAGTTCACAGCACCTTCCGGTCAGTTCTTGATCGAATGAATGAAAATCCCGATTTCACCTTTGTCTCCAGCTCAGCGCAATTTTATCAATGGGTTGCCGAAAATGATCCGGAAATGTTAGATGAAATTCGCGACCGGGTTGTTGAAGGCCGGTGGAATATCGTGGGTGGATGGTGGGTAGAACCTGATGTAAATATTCCGAGTGGAGAAGCATTGGTTAGACAAGGGCTATATGGACAACTGACCTTTGAACGATTATTGGGACGCAGGGCTGATGTTGGATTTAACCCCGATGCGTTTGGGCATACCGGCACTTTGCCTCAGATACTGAAATTGCAAGGCATAGATAGTTACTCCTTCTTGCGCCCCGCGCCACATGAGAAAACAGTTCCGGCTGATGTTTTTTGGTGGGAAGGGATAGACGGCACACGGGTACTAACCTATCGTATTCCTATTAGCTATACTGAATCGAATTTTGGAAAAGAGCGCGTGAATCAAATCCTGGAGAGATTCCAAGGACAACCTGTAAACAGTGTCATGGCTTTCTATGGGGCTGGCGATCACGGCGGCGGGCCGACAAAAAAAAACATCAAGTCGATTGAAGAATTGAAAAAAGATCCGGATGCGCCAAAGCTCTTTTTCAGCACCCTTGATCGCTATTTTGAAGAGTTAAAAAACACAAACGATGCAGAACTGCCTGTTGTGAGAGACGACCTCCAGCATCACGCCGTTGGCTGCTACACGGCAGAAGCAGAGATAAAAAAAGGAAATCGAAAATCTGAAACTTCCCTGATTAATTCAGAAAAGATAACCGCCATCGGCTCTGTAGCCTGGGGTGTCAACTATCCCAAAAAGGAATATACCTCGGCATGGGAACGCGTTCTGCTCCTTCAGTTTCATGACAGCCTGGCCGGGACCTCAATCCCGGAACATTCGATAAAAGCACGTGACGGATATGGGTATGCTTCTGAAGTTGCTGATAACGCGCTCTTTTTAGCGCTTCAAAAACTGGAGTGGCAGATAGCCGCTGAAGATCCTGACTCCCATCACTTAGTGGTCTTTAATCCACACGCGTGGGAAGTTGACGGTATCATCGAATATACATTGCACTGGGGCCAAAACCACCAAGTATCGGTTGTTGAGGACGAGAACGGAAACGCGCTTTCACATCAGTGGGTTACCGGCGTTGTTCAATCAGGAGGCCGTACTAAATATTTGGTTGTAAAGGTAAAAGTTCCACCGATGGGATACCGCCAGATAAGGGTAAAGAGAGAAAATCCACCCGCGGTTTTAAACCCGGTTACGGTGGAGAACAATCAAATGGAAAATGAATTCCTTCGTGTCCGCTTTTCAGAATCAGGAACCATTGGTATCTTGGATAAAGAAACGGGGCGAGAAGTTTTCGCACGTGGGGATACTGGTTGTAATGCCATCGTTATTGACGACAAAAGCGACACCTGGAGTCATGATATCAAGACCTTCTCTGAAGAAATCGGCTCTTTCAACAATGCCAAAATAAAGATGTTGGAAAAGGGTCCGCTTCGGGCAAAAATGCGAACAATCAGCGTTTTCGGCCATTCCTCTTTAACCATTGATTGGTCGCTGGTAGCAGGCAAAAAGGAGGTGAAGGCAGAAGTTACACTCGACTGGCACGAAAAACTAAAAATGCTGAAATTCTCTTTCCCCGTTGATGTAGATTCTCCCACGGCAACTTATGAAGTGCCGTACGGCTATATTGAAAGAGCTACCGGTGGATTAGAAGACCCGGGACAAAGGTGGATTGATGTTAGTGGGAAACAGAATGGACACGTTTATGGCCTTACCATCATAAACGACGCGAAATATGGCTATAACGTGCTGAATAACGATATGAGGATATCTGTAATCCGGTCGGCAGCATATGCCCACCATGATCCCCGAAAACTAGATATGGAAGAGGAGTATGTCTGGATGGATCAAGGATTGCATACATTCAATATGTTGTTGATTCCACACACGAAAACCTGGAAAGAGAACGACATCGCCCGAAAAACCGAAGAATTCATGGTGTCATCGTTGTGTATATATCAAGGAATCCATGGCGGTAAATTTCCCAAATCCAATTCTTACCTTTCAGTCGATAAAACAAATATTGTCATTACAGCCATTAAACAGGCTGAAGACAACGATGATTTAATTATAAGGTGTGTTGAAACTATAGGAGAACCAACCACGGCAATCCTAGATATTGCCCTTGCCGGAATCAAGTGGGAGGGGAATTTCAGACCTTGTGAAATAAAATCACTCAGGTTAAATCCAAGTACGGGGAAAATATATGAGGTGAATCTTTTGGAAGAGGTACTATAAGAGCATCACAAATTAGCACTCATGTTTTTACCGCTTTTTTATTAACTTGTAAATTATTATCAAAAACATCATTGCACGGCCATGATTCGTTTCTCCCATATCAAATCAATTTATATCAAGTATATAGACGACTTATATGCTTACGCGACACATTTGGGATTTGACGAACACATTGTCATGGATGCCATACACGATGTTTTTTACAAACTCTGTATCAACAGTACGCCAACTTCATTGGAGGAGATAACGAATATGAAGCTTTATCTTTTCAGGGCACTGAAAAACAGGCTCATCGACATAATGCAACGGACAAACAAGAAATATACTGAGATTTTATCCTGCGGCGAGGATGTCCACGAAAAAATGTCGCTCCGTCTGAATGTAACCGTCGAAGATGAACTGATACAGGAAGAAGACCGGGAAGAAATACGCCGGAAAGTGGAAAAAGTATTGAACAGGTTAACGGGTCGGCAACGCGAAGTTATATACCTGCGCTATATCCAAGAACATAGTTACGAAGAAGTTGCCAAGCTTATGCAAATCACCGTCGAGTCGTGCCGCAACCTCACGAGTAAAGCAATAAATAAGATGAAAGAAACTGCACCCTTACCCCTTAGCGTATGATGAACTAAACCTGCAGTAACCTTGATTATTGAAAAAACGTTTCGTGTCTTTACCGCTCCTATCATTACTGTAGCTATCCTTGCTATTCATAGGAAGGGAGAATGATTTTATCAAATTCTTTTATAAACTCATCGATTATGAATTTATTTCAGTAACTTTATGGTCTGGAATCATATCGGCATCACAATTAAGTGTTTATTATTCAGACCATTAAGGCCACTAGTCTTTCTACTAGATTCATAATGGTTAAGTATTCTTCTTACATTGAACCACGTAATAGTAATCACGGTAATGGAAGTGAAAAAGGAAAACAAATAATGATGATATCACTAAGTAGGAAAGCATTTTTATTAGGACTTACGGTGGGTATTACTCTGTCAGCTTTTGCCAATCAGGTTTCACGATACCCAACCGGTATTGCCTTAAGTTCACAAGGAGAATTAGTAATAACTGAAAAAGGGCTAAAACGTGTGGCCGTTTACTCTTCAGATGGTCGGCGATTGATCAGGTCTTATGCTATGGATGAGGAGCCCACAGGTATTGTCGTGGAAGGGAACAGGCTTTATATCACCACTTTCAAAACCAAAGGTATGCTCAAGGTATTGAACCTTCCTGATGGAAAAGAGGTGGCATCAGTGACAGTGGGTTCCGGAGCCCGCTCCCCTATTGTAAATAAAGTGTTAGGTAAGTTATACGTGTGCAACCAGTTTCAGAGCACGATATCTGAAGTGGACTTGTCAACAAACAAGGTAACCCGCACCGTATCTGTACCTAGGGAGCCAACGTCGGCAGCAATCAGCAAAGATGGGGAACTCCTGTTTGTCACGAACTTTCTCCCGGCTCAACGGGCAGATGTGGATTACGTGTCCGCGTGCGTATCTGTCATTGACCTCAACAGTTTCACCAAGATCAAAGATATCCAGCTGGCTAATGGAAGCAACGCGTTACGAGGTATTTGCTTAACCCCTGACGGAAAGTATGCTTACGTGTCTCACAACTTGGGACGTTTTACGGTACCCACTTCACAACTGCAACAAGGTTGGATGAACACGAGTGCTTTCAGCGTGATCGATGTGAGCCAACTGGAGTTTTTAGGAACGGTGATCGCGGATGAGCCTGAGCGAGGGGCGGCTGGCATTTGGAGCATAGCCTGTAACGAAGAGAAGATTTTCATTTCCCATTCGGGGACGCATGAAATTAGCGTGATACGTCACAAAGAGATGCTTAGCAAGTTTTTAGCGTTTCCCGATAAGTCGGCCCTAGAATATGACTTGACTTTTTTGTACGGCTTACGCGAACGCGTACCTTTACAAGGCAATGGTCCTAGAGAAATACTTTTGGCAGACAACCGTTTGTTCGTACCTACCTATTTTTCTGACATCTTAAACGTGATGGACACCCGAACCCATGCAATGTTACAGATCGACATGAACCCGGGGCGTGTTGAGAGTTCTATCGATAAAGGGGAAAAATATTTCCATGACGCTACGCTCTGTTTTCAGCACTGGCAGAGCTGTATTGGATGCCATCCGGAAGCGCGGGCAGATGGCATGAATTGGGACTTGATGAATGACGGTATAGGAAATCCCAAAAACTGCAAAAGCTTACTATTCAGTCATGTTACTCCACCAAACATGATCTCCGGCATACGCGAATCCGCTGAGCGTGCCGTTCGCGCGGGATACATGTTCATACAGTTTTACGAGATATCAGAAGAAGACGCCCAATGTGTAGACGATTATTTAATGTCGTTGCAACCTGTTCCGAGCCCCTATCTCGTTAATAACGAGTTATCTGAAAAAGCGAAAGATGGCAAAAAAGTGTTTGACAGGCTGAATTGCGGCAAATGCCACAGTGGTACTTATTACACGGATATGAAGTTATACCGGATTGGTGAAGACATCGAGTTTGAAAAAGGTTGGGATACACCCACGCTGCGTGAGGTCTGGCGTACGGCTCCCTACCTATTTGACGGCCGGGCGGCCACGATGAAAGATGTATTCGAAGTGCACGGTCATGGCATCAACAAAAGGGTTTCCAAGGAAGATATCGAAGCATTAACGGAATACGTGAACTCCCTGTGAGTTACGGCGGTAAAATAAGCTGCGCCATACAGATGAAACGGTAAATGATAATACCAGCAATATTAACGAACAAAAAAGACGAAATGATGAAGTTCCTTAAGAAATATACAAGTGCCGATTTATATCGTGACGGTCTATTCCAAAAGGAAGTAGCCATGCAAGCAATGAAAGAAATGCTTGAGGTTTACCAATCAAAAGGCGGTGCTATAAGAAAATGCAAATCCAAATCGTTTGACCAAACATCTTTAGTCTCATGTCACTAAAAAAAGTTCCCTTGAAAGGGTGTCTCCTGTTGCTGGGAATAATCCCCATGCTTGCCGCCCCATTTAATCCCGTATCACCAACCGTGAACTTACCTGGGGAAGAGCAATCAATAAAAAACCTTTTGAACCAATTAAAGGATCAGTCCTATTATGAAGGAAGGTTACAAATCGCCAACAAGGAACAAAGCCCGAAGGCCAGGGAAAAGGAGTACTCGAGGCTGAAAGATGAAGTATACAAGGTGCTGGACATCCAGGATGCCTTGTCGTGGTTGAACTTCTCTTCGGTTGAACTCGCGTATAACGATATGAAAAAATCGACAACGTTTAACGCGGGAAAGTACGAGCCCATGTTGAAGGAGCTTTCAGTTCTGGTAAACAAGGGTTTTGACGAAATATACGGGGGAGATGCACAAGCCCTGTCTCGCGCGGAACGCGCGCTGCAATTAAAACGTTCCATACTACTTGCTAACCCTTTGCTTGATCCGGACAAGATTGTAGCGGCCCGCTTCAAATTACAAGATGGTGCACGTGACGCGATGGCTCCTCAACTAGGGACGCAAATGAATAACTGGAGTAACCAAGAGTCCGCTCAACGCGGGGGGTTTGACGCCGAAATCGTCGAGTTATCGAATCTTCGCGGTGAGATCAAGCTCCGCCAGGTTTATAAACCGGGTAACGGTTCATCCATAGCTGACCTGCGAATGCATTGGGATGCGGATCGCGTGATGTTCTCGCAACTTCAAGCCGACAGACGTTGGAACGTTTGCGAGGTGAAACTTGATGGGAGAGGTTATCAACCTCTGATTATTAATGATGAACCTGACCTCGAGTTTTATGATGGCACCTATTTGCCTGATGGCCGGATTTTGGCCGTTTCCAACATCGGTTACCAGGGAGTACCTTGCGTGAGTGGCAGTGATGCGGTTGGGAACCTGGTACTTTACGACCCGGCAAACAGGAACCTCCGTCGTCTAACGTTCGACCAAGATGCCAATTGGAATCCGGTTATCATGAACAGTGGCCGTGTGATGTACACGCGTTGGGAATACACGGACTTGACGCATTACTATTCGCGTATCGTGATGCACATGAATCCCGATGGGACGGAGAATAAGGCGCTGTATGGAAGCGGGGCCATGTTCCCCAACAGCGTGTTCGACGTGCAACCCATCCCGGGCCAAGCTTCCTCTTTCGTGGGAATTATTTCCGGTCATCATGGTATTGCCCGCTCCGGACGTCTCATAGTTTTTGATCCAGCCAAAGGGCGTAAGAGCGTATCGGGCATGGTGCAGGAAATCCCGCACCGTGATCGCCCGATAGAGGAATTAATTAAAGACCGGTTGGTAGACGGGGTTTGGCCCCAGTTTATAAAACCTACCGTGCTGAATGAAAAGTACTTCTTGGTCGCGGCTAAATTAACCCCTAACTCCTTGTGGGGCATTTACCTCGTGGACGTGTTCGACAATGTAACCTGTATATGGAAAGCGGAAGGTGAAGGCTTCATAAGCCCTATCCTGGTGAAGAAAACAGGTAGACCTCCCCTGATTCCCGATCGAGTGAAACTAGAGCAGAAAGAGGCCACCTTCTTCATTCAAGATATCTACGAGGGGGAAGGGCTTCGTGGAATTCCCCGGGGAACGGTCAAGGAACTTCGCCTGCATGCTTATGAATACGCGTATGTACAAACTCAGTCTGACCATAATTGGCACGGTATCCAGTCTGGTTGGGACATCAAGCGCCTGCTTGGAACCGTGCCGGTAGAAGAAGATGGGTCTGTCATATTCACTGCCCCTGCCAACACGCCCATCTCTATACAGCCTATCGACAAGGAGGGTGTCGCTGTCCAATGGATGCGTAGTTGGGTAACCGGGCAACCGGGGGAAGTGGTCTCTTGCGTTGGTTGTCATGAGAATCAGAACCAGATTCCAATACCCAAACGAGTGATCGCCTCGCGAAAGAGTCCCAGTAAGCTGACTCCCCCCGAGGGAGGTGTACGCTCTTTTACCTTCGATCTCGAGATACAGCCCATCCTGGATCGTGCCTGTATCGCTTGCCACGATGGGAGACAAGCGTTTGACCTACGAGGTGGGAAGAAAGATGAACGCGGGTATGGGACTTCGTATCTAAACTTTCATCCTTATATCCATCGCCAGGGTGGTGAAGGGGATATGGTTGTATTGCAGCCTTACGAGTATCATCCCAATACAAGCGAGCTTGTCCGTATGCTCAAGCGCGGGCATTATAACGTGGAGCTTACGGACAAAGAGTGGCGTACCTTGTACACGTGGATTGACTACAATGCCCCCGACAAAGGTTATTTTAATGCCAATGTCTTGACCAACCATCCTTACCAGGGATTCGATCAGGTAGAACGCCGAATAGAATTGACAAACAAATACGGTAACGGTGCCGGTGTAGACTGGAAGAAAGAGCTTTCCGATTACGCTGCTTACCTGAAGGGGAAAGGAGAGATCATACCGGAGATGCCCAAGAAAAGTGAGGATGTGAAAATCAAAAATTGGACGGTCGATGGTTGGCCTTTCAATGCCGAGGATGCCAGGGCGAGGCAAGCATCAACCGGTAAAATAAGGAAAAAAGTAGAATTGGCCCCGGGAGTGAACATCGTTTTCGTGCGTATTCCCGCCGGAGAATTCGTCATGGGCAGTTACAAAGGGCCTTTGGACACGCACCCCACTTCCAGGGTTAAGATAGACAAGCCTTTCTGGATGGCCGAGCTGGAAACTACCAACGAACAGTTCAACGTGTTTTTCCCAGATCATGACAGTCGGTACGTGGATCAGCAATGGAAAGATCACGTTGTGCCGGGTTACCCTGCCAACGAGCCTAACCAACCCGTTATCCGCGTTAGCTATAACGATGCCTTGGAATTTTGCAAGCAGGCAAGTGAAAGAACCGGGCTGAACATCACCCTGCCGACGGAAGCTCAATGGGAGTGGGCTTGTCGAGCCGGGGGCGATAGTGACTTCTGGTATGGTGACCTTCATGCCGACTTCGGCGATAAAGACAACCTGGCGGACAAGACGACATTGCTGTTTGCCGTTTCCGGAGTGGACCCGCAGCCCATGCAACCCGATAACCCGTGGTATCCATATTACACTTTCCTTCCTAAAGAGGAGAGCGTGGATGACGAGAATTTAGTTCAGATCGGCGGTAAGCAGTACGAGGCCAATCCATTCGGCTTGTACTGCATGCATGGCAACGTGGCTGAATGGACAAGATCGGACTATTTACCCTATCCATATATGGAGAAAAGTAAAGAACAGTGTGCATATAAGGTGGTTCGCGGTGGATCATATATTGAAAGGCCCAAGTTCTCCACCTCTTATTCGCGTAAGGGATTCTACCCGTACCAACGTGTATTCAATGTCGGCTTCAGGGTGATCATCGAAGAATAAAAACTTTTTTCATGAAAAAGGGAACGGTGCGTGTAATCACGGTGCTTGTCATGGCTATCGCATTGCTTGCAGGTTGTGTGGCTTGCCATAATACAAAGCCGGCAGGAAACACTGATATCCAATTACTTACGGCGATTTGCCAAAAGAGCGAGATTGATGTGGAGCATAAATCCCGCGCGGAACCTGAGGTACATCTAATTAACTACCGTACCTCAGAAATTAACCCGGACGGCACGATTGAAGAACTAGCATGGGAGGAGGCTACCACGATCACCCATTTGCATGCCCCTTGGACTCCGGAAGAACGCAATAGCACGGCTTTTCGCTGTTTTATATCCCCGGGATATTTCAACTTTGCCTTCGAGGTTATCAACAAAAGTCCTATTAGCCTCGACTATACCCATGAAAAGAGCGTTGCGAAGGGAGACAGGGTGGAATTATTTTTCAGCGCTTCTACCGAGCTATCGCCCTATTACCGCATTGAAATGAACCCCCATGGCCATATCTTTGATGACGAGGCCTATTTTCACCACGTATTTGATGACTCGTGGAATTTTTCACATCGTACTGTCGTGGGGAAAACCACACCAAAAGGTTACATAATAGAGGGATATATAGCCATTCCCGAACTGCAATCGTTAGGGATTGACGTGAACGCGGGGTTCTACTTGGGAGTTTTCAGGGCCGATTTCACGAAAGAGGATGAAAATACCGCTACCTGGTATTCTTGGATAAACCCTCAAGTGGAAGAAGCAAAGTTTCATATCCCCTCAGCTTTCAGGAAAAGTCAACAGAATCAATGATCCCGAAAAATAAACAAATAGAATTAGCTTCTCTTTATGAGAAATATAGCGACATCCTATTCTCATATGCATCTAGTATGAATTTCGAGGATGAAATGATCATGGATGCCATTCATGATGTTTTTTTAAAAATCTGTATTACTCCAGACATTATTCTTAAAATTAATAACCACAAATACTATCTTTTAAAAACACTAAAAAATAGACTTGTTAACATTTATCATTCCCAAAAACTCTCTTTGAACACAAATCAGTACCGCAAAAACTTGGATCAACTTCCATTTAATATTCAAATTTCTATTGAAGATGAATTAATTGCCCGGGAAGAACGAGATCAGGTTGTCGCATTACTCGAAAAGATATTAAACCAACTGACTCCTCGTCAACGAAAAATTGTCTATCTGAAATACAAAAAGGAGTACAGTTACAAAGATATAGCCAGCATAATGGATATGTCTGTTGAGGCGAGTCGCAATTTAATGAACAGGGCAATGAGAAAATGCAAAAGATTATTTAAAAAAGTCATCATAAACTGATTATATTTTTCAATTCAGATTGTCTATATTATAGGACTCCTTGTTTAATTATTTTTTGTGACAAGAGAAATGAAAAACAACGGGTTTACCTGATTTTGTAAAAATAGAAAAAATATCGAGTGGGAATTGCTTCTAACTGATGAAAGCGACAGTTATTGGAAAAATCACCTAAAGAAACACCCACATGAGGAGGAAGATTTCCGATACGCAACACCGCTCGAAGGATGAAGGGACGATACATTGAATCCTCCCACGGTACCTGAAAAGCCTAAACCATTTGATCCGGCTTACTGGTATTGACATTTTTTCAGGAATGTTTTAATCGGATGCGTGCGAACGACCAAACTATTCCCGAACTTTTTAAAGTAACAATGTAACAAATAATTTTAAAACTTTAGAACAATGAAAACAGTAAATAATTTAATAACCTTAGTTGCTTTGATAGCTGTAACGGTGTTTGTAGCGTGTGAGAAGAATGAACAACTTAGAATTACACCATCCGCAGAATCTACAAAAATAGGAATTAACACTATCAATGTAAGTAAAATGGCAGAACATAGCCTTTTGTTTGATATAAACGTTGATGAAAATGGGGAATATAAAGCGTATTTTGAGAATAAAAATGGCTCAATAAGATTTGGAATAGGAAATATTGAGGCTCTGTTTGAAAACGGCATATTAACATTGAAAGAAGACGATAGCATTATCAATGTGGTAAATTTCCATGAAAAAACAAAAACCGGCGAAGTATCTTACGAGCAAAATCTTTTAATTGGCAGATTTGTTAACTCTCTTTTAGATATTTCAGACGAAAAGTACAAATTTAAGATAGAGAATAACTCTTCCACATCTCTTCGTTCTGCAACTGACTCCAAATGTAATCTTAATTGGTCTCGTAGAAGAGCTGTAAGAAGTATTAAAAAGAGCATAGAAAAAGCAGGCGGTTGTCCGCAAGGACAGCAACTTGACATTGATTGCTTTTGTGGAGCAACAGACTACCTGTGTGTCTGCTGTGGCGACTGCGGTTAAATTAAAAAATAACAATAGATGTATTATGGAAGCAATATTAGTGACCTTGTTCATTGTCTTAAAAGCAGCTATAATTGTAGGATTAGCTTATCTCATTTGGAGATGGGGATATGTAAAAGGCAAGAAATCACAAAAAACAAAATAATCATGTTTTGTTATTAGATAGATTACTGCTACTACACATATTCTTTGGCCAATAGCATAAC
Source organism: Fermentimonas sp. (assembly GCA_033808735.1). GTDB lineage: Bacteria > Bacteroidota > Bacteroidia > Bacteroidales > Dysgonomonadaceae > Proteiniphilum. The sequence goes on along the minus strand of JAPXNA010000005.1, from coordinate 95,142 downwards.
TCTACAAAATCACATGGGTATGGTAGCGAGTGATAGATACCTTTTTGAATTTTCCAGTTTGCTGGCAATAACATTTTTTCGGGAATTTTTTAATCGGATGCGCACGAACGATTAAACTATTCTCGATTTTTTAAGGACATTCAGCAATCATTAAGACAAAGCTAACGGGAAGCACTGGTAGTCAATGATTGATGAAGCCGAGCCAAAAGGAGCGTAAAAATCAGTAAAAGAATCAAATAACATGCACTACTCAAGAAGAAAATTTATCGCTACAGCGGCATCGGGGGTGGCCGCTACCGCGGTTACACCAATGGCATTGGCCGCGAAACAGCCGGAAGCGAACCATGCCTCATCAACCATGGAGAGTTCACGGCAAGTGACACCCTCGGAGTTTATCATCTTTCCCTGGGGCGGTATGCCTGGAGCCCCCGCTAACGGGCCATGGGGCGACCTGGCCGACATCGACCATATGATGAAGGACCTCTTCGATTGCGGGTTCAACACGAGTGGATTTACCGGTGCTCAAAACATTCGCCACATCAGGAACAACCAACTGGCGGGTATCCTATCGGTCGGGATCAACACCAACCAAGAGGTCACGCAAGAGAAGGCCGACGACACCATCCGAAAGGTCATGGAATCAATTACCGACCCTGAAGACCGAAAGGTGGTACACGCGATCTACATCCGTGATGAACCGAACGCCTCCCTCTTTCCACGGCTAGCCATCTGGTCGGAAGCGATCAAAAAGCAAGGAGTTCTACCCTACATCAACCTGTTCCCCGACTACGCCGAGCCCAAGAGATTAGGGACAAAGGATTACGAGGAGCACCTTGACCAATACGTGGAGATTTGCGACCCACCCTACATTTCGTACGACAACTACTCCCTTTTCGAAGGGGGCCGACTGGATGAAGACCGGTTTTACGGCAATATCGAATCCATCCGTCATAAATCGCTACAAGCCGGTATCCCCTTCTGGAACGTAATCCTTGCAAATGCTCACTTCAAGTATGCCGAACCGTCTGATGCCACATTCGCCATACAGGTATACTCCACCCTGGCATACGGGGGCAGGGGGATCGGTTACTTCACCTACTACACGCCCCAGGTTGGCAATTACCGGCTCGCGCCAATTGACCGTTTCGGCTACCGCACGAAAACGTGGGAGATGATGCGGAACATCAACCTGCAGGTGCACTCGCTCGCCCCCGTCTATTGCCAGTTAAAGAGCGTCAACGTGTTCCATACCGGCAACATCGTCAGAAACGGGCGGGGCATCGAAACGGCCAAGCTGGTGGAATCAATCAGCAACGAGTCGCTACTGGTGGGTGAGTTTACCCACCCCGACGGAAAACCCTATGCTATGGTTGTCAACAAGGATATGCACTCATCCATCGTTTTCGATATCGAGTTTAAGGAAAAGGGACGAATCATGATCGTCAGCCAGTTTAATCAGGGACGGGTTCCCTTTCAGGGGGAGCAGAAATGGCTCGCACCAGGATGCGGTGTTTTGCTGACAGTCGAATAAAACAACGAAATCAAATACCATGCGTGGAAAAAGGAAGCTACTCTGGGTCGGTATAATAACACTCACCGGCGTGGTGGTTTGCGGGCAATTGAACGGGCAAACCCAAAAACAAGTTCAACGGCAATCCCATAGAGAGGGGAAATTACAAAGCCACCCCCAAAAAAACAAGGGATATCCCGCCAGGGATGCCCACCTGGATTTGCTGCAGGGATTCATCAACCCTCCCGAAGGGTATGGGAACGTGCCGTTCTACTGGTGGAATGGAGACACGTTGAAAAAGGAGCGCCTCAAAGAACAACTGGATATACTGGCAGCCTCAGCAACCGATGGTTTCGCGGTTAGTTATATCCACACGCACCCGCAGATCGATACGCTGGAGAACAAAGGAGGCTACGGCCTGTACGGGATGACGGAGCCGGGCGCACCCAAAGTGTTCTCCGACGAGTGGTGGGAGATATGGAACTGGTTCTCCGGGGAGTGTGGGAAAAAGGGTATGGGGGTCGGCCTGGATGACTACACGGTGGGTTGGCCCGGTAACGGATTCTACCCGGACGAGTTGGACAGCCTACCCGCCTTTCAAGGGTACCAAGGCAAGCTTGTAATCACGGTAGACACGGTGCCGGGAGGCGAGCGCTACAGCGTCGACCTCCCCGAAAACCTGCTAGCGGTGGTGGCCTGGCCAGGACAGGTAGTACTCGCCAACGAAGGCGACAAAAGATCCATCCAGTGGAGAGCGCCGAGGGGAGAAGAGAGCCACGTTTACACCATCACGACCCAACCCGGCTACGTGCTCCATCCCGAGCATGGGCAAAGACTGGTGGAGGTCTACTTCGACCGCTTCGAGCAGCGCATGGACGAGACGGGACGGAAAGGGATGAACTACTTTTTTCAAGATGAGCTGGCCTACCCGATCACCATGCGCTCCTGGTCGGACGATTTCAGGGAGGAGTTTCTCGAAAGAAAGGGGTACGACATCGTTCCCTACCTACCTGCCCTGAAGGAGGAAATCGGACCGGAAACGCCCAAGGTGAGACTCGACTATTGCGAAGTGCTGATGGACCTTTCGGAAGAGAGGTACTATCAACCGATCTACGACTGGCATGCTGAGAGGGGACTCATGTACGGCGCAGATAACTTGAGCCGCGGGAAGAACCCGACCGCCTACATCGATTACTTCAGGGCGAACTCCTGGTACACGGCACCCGGGAACGATGCGCCGGCAAGGGGTTCCAGCTTCATCGAGACGAAGGTATCCAGCTCCATCACCCACCTGTACCAGCGGCCGCGCACTTGGCTGGAGGCCTTCCACAGCATGGGATGGGGCAGCTCGGGAGCGTGGCTTACCCAACAAATAGACCACCACTTCGTGGCAGGGGGAAACCTGGTCTGCATGCACGGTCTCTACTATTCAACGCACGGGGGATGGTGGGAGTGGGCGCCGCCCGATTTCCACTTCAGGATGCCCTACTGGCCCCACATGAAACAATGGCTCAAATACACGGAGCGAATGAGTTACCTGCTAAGCCAGGGGAGCCACGTGTGCGACATCGCCCTGCTCTACCCTACGGAGCCGATGCAGGCCTACCCGGGAACAAAGCCCGACAGCGTGTTCAGCACGGCCAGGAAGCTGAGCGACTCGGGCTTTGACTACGACTTCGTGGACTTTCGCTCCTTGAGAGACGCTGTTGTCTCGGGCAACACGCTGGAGATGGCGGACGAGCGTTACCAGATCATCGTGCTGGCAGATATGAAAGCGATCCACTTCGCCTCGCTTCAAAAGATCGTCGATTTTTACCGCTCGGGCGGTATCGTACTGGCTACTGGCGAGCTCCCGCGAGCCAGTGACCGGCAAGGAGAGAACGACCCGGAGATGGACCGCCTACTGAAGGAGCTATTCGGCATCACGGCCAAGGAACGGGACGAGGGGAAAAGTGCAGGCAAGCAAACCAACCAAGCGGCAGGCATTGGCTGGTACATCGCCGAATCACTGGAAACGCAAATACCCGGGCTCATCACGCCGGATTTTCTTCCCGAGAATGGAACGGGCAAGGTGCTGCATCGAAGAATCGGCCAACGGGATGTCTACATGGTGACCGACGTGGAAAAGGATACCGACTGTTTCTTCCGTGCCAAGGGGAAGGTAGAGCTGTGGAATGCCCACGAGGGGAGCACGGAGCCCTACCCCGTTCAAAGGGTAACAGACGTGGGGACGTGGTTGCGCCTGCAAAAAGAGACGGGCAACTCCTACCTGATTGTCTTCTCACCGGGCGAACCCGAAAAGACGAAGGAAGTGACCGCGGAAACACGCCCCGCCACACGGATATCGCTAGACGGCGAGTGGGAGGTAGAGCTGATACCCACCCTGAACAACAAATGGGGAGACTACCGGTTCCCCGCTTTCGATGGGATGATCGGGGCAGAAGCACGATCGTTCAAGTACATGCCCGCATCACTCCCCTCTGCATCACCCATACCATCCTCGAAATCTGACCCGGAGCGAAACCCACAATCGAATCTGGAGTGGACGAAACCGGAGTTTGATGACAGCAACTGGGAAGATGAGATATACGGGTATGGACCACAAGTCGAAACCAAAGCGGAGGGCATGCCCGACTGGGAGACGGTCTCCTTCTCCTGGCAATACGGCATATGGGACAATCCCGGGGGTCAGGGTTACCACGGCTTGAAAGGGAAGGTAGACGACCGCTTCTTCATTTTGGACAAGGGGGAGAACCAGCGGTTCAGAACCCACGTGTACGCGCCCGAAAACGGAAGTTACCGGATTGAGACGGATGGAGTGGAACCCGACAGCATACGAATAGATGGCGAAAAGGTAAAGAGCCGGATAACGATGACAAAGGGCTGGCACCGACTGGAGGTTGATTACTCCGGTTCGGAGAAGGTGGACTTTCAAACGCGTACCGGATCCATGCCGGACAACCGGAAACGAAGCATCGTGGTCATCTACCCGATGGAAACACCCACCCCGGTAAAGTTGCCCCTGTATGCCAATGAGGTCTCCTCCCGATGGAACCACAGCGGGCACCTGATGTTTAACCCCTACGGCGGAGGAGAAAATCATAGTTGGAACTTCCGTTTTAAAACCGCCCCGGGACTGGAAGAGATGACCTTTTCGACACACGGCGAGGTAATGGCCCTATGGTTTAACGGCAAGAGGATCCACCCAGAAGAGCTACGGCTTATACCTGAAAAGGATAACCGAAGAGAGTACCGTATCCGCCTCGACCAAAAGGAAGAAAAGATTGGACAGGTAGCCCTTACCGTCCGCCCCGAGATAGGGTACCAAGGAGCGAGCGTCTTCCCGGAACCGATCCGCCTCAAGACCTCCCCGGGAATCCTGGTAACCGGTGACTGGTCGGAACAAGGTGCCCTCCGCTACTACTCAGGAGGAATGCGCTACAAGAAAAGGGTTACACTGCCCATTGTGGATGAAACGAGTGGTCGGGACAAGGTAGTGCTGGATCTGGGAGAAGTAATCGCCACATGCGAAGTAAAGGTGAACGGGGAATCGGCCGGTATCCTGATCGCACCACCCTATCGACTAAACATCACCCCTTTCATGGGCGACGGACAGGAGATCGAGATCGAGGTTCTGGTGTACAGTACCCTCTCGAACCATTACCAAACCCTACCCACCCCCTACCGGGGAGACCCCAAAGCAGGGTTAATCGGACCGGTCACTATCCTAACATACGAAATGGGACAACAGTGAATTAAGAACATCCTTTCGCACCATCTTCACGAAAAATGCGTATCTTCGCCGCAGAGAGAATTTAGTCAATTTATAAATAAACAGTGACAATGAAAAAATCAATCCTCTTTTTCCTGCTTTTGGCCTGCACTTCCGGGCTCTTTGCCCAGGGTACGCCATCCATTATCCCGTTACCGAAAACGTTTCAAGAAAAAAATGAATCGTTTGTCCTTGACGCAAACGTGACCATCCATTTCAACGATCCCCTATTGGCCGATGAGGCCCACTTTTTACAAGGGAAAATTTTTGATGACAAAGGGTTTGTCCTACCCGTGGGCAAAGAGCTTAAAGAGAAAAACATCGCGCTGATCCTCAAGAAAGACAACGAACCTCAGGGGGGCTATCGTTTGACAATGAGTAGCCAGTCCATTCAAATTGAATCCGGTTCCGAAGAAGGTCTATTCAATGGAATCATCTCCCTGATGCAACTGAGCCAATTTTCCTCCTCTGATGCTATCCCGTGCTGGGATATCAAGGATGTCCCCAAGCATGAATGGAGAGGGGTTATGCTCGATGAGTCCCGCCATTTCTTCGGCAAGGAGAAGGTGAAGTCGCTGCTCGACTGGATGGCTTTCTACAAGCTAAACAAGTTTCACTGGCACTTGACCGATGAACCCGGCTGGCGGGTGGAAATTAAAAAATACCCCTTGCTCACCTACATCGGTGGAATAGGGAATGATACCGATCCAGATGCGGCACCCACCTACTACACCCAGGAGGATATTCGCGAGGTCGTGAAGTACGCGGCAGAACGTAAAATCACGGTAATCCCCGAAGTGGATATGCCGGGACACGCACGCGCCGCGAACAGGGCCTATCCTGAATTCAGCGGTGGCGGTTCAGATCGGTATCCCCATTTCACGTTCAACCCCGGACTTGAAGGCACTTACAGCTACTTGACCGATATACTGAAGGAGGTCGATATGCTGTTTCCCTCGCAAATGATTCACTTGGGAGGTGATGAGGTCCATTTCGGGAACCAACAATGGAACGATATTAAAGAAGTGCAACAATTGATGGCGGAAAACAGATATACCGACCTAACCGAAGTGGAAAAACACTTCATGGTGCGGATGGCCGACTCACTATACGCGATGGGCAACAAGTTCCTCGCGTGGGACGAAATGGCAGACATCCCGCTGCCCGTGGACAAGACCATCATCTTCTGGTGGCGGCATGATCAACCGGACTACCTTACCAAAGCGCTGAACAGGGACTACCCGGTGGTGCTCTGCCCAAGGATCCCGTTGTACTTCGATTTCGTTCAACATGACTCCCACAAGGTGGGACGGAGATGGGCGGGAGCCTACAGCGAACTGGAGGGGGTATACCATTTCAACGCGGAGCAATACGCTGGCGATAGAACCCCGCAAGTGTTGGGGATCCAAGCGAACCTATGGACGGAACACATTAAAACGTTAGAGCGCCTCGACTTCATGACGTTCCCGAGAATAAGCGCACTCGCGGAAGCGGCATGGGGCACCAACACCAGCTTCTCTGGTTACGAGGAAAGACTCGTCGACCATCTATCGCTATACTGGAACCATGGTATTTACTATTTCAACCCGTTTTCACCCGAAGAGTTAGTAGAACCTGTAGAATAAAGAACTCGCTCTATCCACCTTGTTTACGGGTTAACCGTCCACGATCGCTCACCAGGCGTTAGAGCATTCATTGCCAGCATCGCATTGGCTACCTTCATAAAGCCGGCGATGCTGGTTTTTTTGGCTACTTATTCGTTTTCATGGTAATAATGATTACCCCGTTTTTTCCTTTTTCACCATAAAGTTCAATGGCAGATTTGTCTTTTAGGACTGAAATAGATTCAATATCATCGGGATTTATATCATTTAGCGACTCTACCTCCTTCCCATCTACAAAAAATAACGGTTCTCCTTTCAACGCATCAGTACCACGTACTACAATTTTGACTCCCAGTTCATTGTCTTTATCTTTTTTAAAATCTTCCATTTTTCCCGAACCGACAACCAACACTTCTTCGGGCTGCAAGGCTATCACCAAATTATTTTCGGCTTTTTCCACCTTATGTTCAAATAGTTCATAACCCGCCATCTTAAATTGCAGCACATCATCTTTATCGGCATTTAGGGCGAATTTCCCTTCGGTATCCGTAACGGTACCGGCTGTTGAACCTTTTATAACCACGGCTACACCGGATAAAAAGCCATCTGTGCCTTTTACGAATCCGGAAACGGTTAGTTTTTCTTCAAACGAGATTACAATGTTTAGGCTATCCTTCGGCAATATGCGTACATTTTCCAGCTCCAAAGGATTTTTTGTTAAATCTATCAACGCCTCGGCAATAATTACCGAATCCCCTGTTTGAGTAGTGATTTTTTCATTTTCGGAAGAGTTGTCAACTCCCTTTTCCACTGCTTTCGCGTTCAGCTTGGGAACCGAAAGTGCCACCATAGCCAGGAACAACATGGGAAGCGCCACGCTGTAACCCCATCTCATTCGTTTGTCTGTTCTGCTTTTTGTCATCATTCTAATTCGTTTGTGCAAGTCGCGTTGACGAAAATTATTTACCAGGCTAAACTTGTACTCGCCCACGCTTTTGCGGATTAATAAAAGCTGATATTGTTTTGCATCGATGCCATTGTGAATAACCGTATCATCGGCTTGATACTCATGAACCGATTGAATTTCACGCCGCAACAACCACGAAAAGGGATTGAACCAGAAAAGGCAGGTGAACAGGTCGAAGAAGATCATATCCAAAGAGTGCAACAGACGAATATGCGCCCGTTCGTGATTGATGATCGCCCGATTATCTACATTCATATCGTTGCGTGACAATACAATACAGTTGAACCAACTAAATGGGGATACATCTTGTTCGGTTACGCACAAAACCGAATGGTCCGCCAAGGTCTGTTTTTCCGATTTTCGGATAATTTGCCTAAGTTGAGCTAACCCGATAAGGTAACGGGTAACCACGAATGCGCAACCGGCAACAAACAGTACGAACAGTATCTGTTGCCAAGGGATTTGCATTTGCAGTTCCACGTTGTACGCTACAACAGGTATCTCCGAAAAATCCGTCGTGAAATTTTCTGCCATTGCCGGCACCTGTTTTTTTTCGGGCAAAAGGGAAAACCTGAAAAGCGGAAGAATGCACACAACTATCGAGAGCAGAATAAGCATGATCCTGTTCATCCGGTGAAACGTGTTTTTCCCGAAAAAAAGTTTATAAAACCCGTAAAACAGCGCCATTACAACCGATGCCCGGAAAAGGTAAAAAAGAAATGGTTCCATGTCTATGGCTATTTTTACTTATAAGGAGTCTATTTTTTCGTGGAATCTTTATCGTGCGGTTTCTCCACTTCGTCTAATAACTGGCGTACTTCATCCACCGAGATAGTTTCTTCTTTAATCAGCGAAGATACCACGCTTAGATAGGAGTTGTCGAAATATTTTTTCACCACGTTTTTCAACGTCCTGTTCCGGTATTCTTCTTCCGTGATAACGGTAAAGTAGCGATAGGTGGTTCCCAGCGTTTCGTGCGACAAAAAACCCTTCTCTTCCAATGAACGCACATAGGTGGAAAGCGTGTTAAAATGCGGTTTGGGTTCGGGATACATTTCTACCAGTTGTTTCACGAACAACGCATCGTGATCCCAAAAATAACGCATGACTTCTTCCTCTTTCGGCGATAAATTTTTCATGTTAACCCACTATTTTAAATAATCGATATAGTATCACGCCACAAAGATAACTAAATCTTTTCGTTTTCAAACTATATTTATTAGTTAAATAAATTTGTGTGTAAGGTTATTTTCTTAAAATACAGGTAAAAGTTGCTTCGACTAACAAACTCTACCTGTTGGGCTATTTGATTGAGTGAAACTTCGGGATAATCAGCAATAAGCTCTTGTGCTTTACGAATGCGCAATTGAATACGCCAGGTGCGAAAATCAGACGACATATGGTCCCGGAAATAGCCGCGAAAAAATATACTGATGAAAATAAGTCAGGCAACATAAATATCAACAGTAACGAAATAATACGAACCAGACACGCCGATATGAATCCGCTGTCAATGCTTGTCAACGTTTAAAATTAGTGAGAAATTCCTGTTCCGCAAATGCGTCCGCATTTAAAATAACAAATCCGCGGCAATTCATTCTCAACTCCGGAAAATGGTGTAATTACTGGTCTATTTCGCGCAAAAATACAAAATAGACCACCATGCCTCTTTTTCCCCTTGCCAAGACATTGTAATTTTATCAAAAAATTATAGACACATTATTAATGTTGTCAATGCCTTTTTTTCCATCATGAAACAAAAAACTTTCAGTTAGAAAAAAGGAAATGACAACTATAATTAATCGATTAAGTCCAACAATTAAATTAATCAACATGATAAAGAGAACTTTTACAACAATCACGTTAGCAGCGTTGGTATTTTTCGTTGGTTGTACCGACCTGGATGAAGTTTGGAGCGAAATAGATCTCTTAAAAAAGCAAAAAACGGAGCAGACTAATGAGTTGGAGGAACAAAAGGAGCAGTTTGCCGCGTTAGAGGCTTTGTTAGAGAACTTGGAACAGTTGACGAGTAACGCAAACTCGGAAATCACCTCTATCAAGGCGTTGATAGATGCCGTGAATAATAAGTTGAGCATAGTATCCTACAAGGAACTGGCCGACAAGAGCGGCTACGAGCTTACCATGAGCGACGGCAGCAAGATTACCCTGAAGCATGGTACCGACGGTGCTGACGGTAAGGATGGCAAAGACGGTGCTGACGGTAAGGATGGTGTTAACGGAGTAACACCCGAAATCAGCGTTAAACTGTATGACGACGGCTTACTCTACTGGACCATTAACGGCGAGTTCCTGCTCGATAGTGACGGTAAGATGATACAGGCGCAAGCTAAGGACGGCAAGGATGGCAAGGATGGTAAAGACGGCGCAGACGGTGCAGACGGTGCAGCGGGTAAAGATGGGGCTAACGGTGCTAACGGTGCTAACGGTGCTAAAGGTGCTGCCGGAAATGATGGTATTACCCCACAATTAAGGATCAACGCTGATCTCTATTGGGAGGTGAGCCTTGACGGTGGTACAACGTGGCAACCCTTGATGGATGCCGACAACCACCCAGTAACGGCGCAAGGCCCCCAAGGAATTCAAGGCCCTGAAGGTCAACAGGGTACTTCAGGTGAACAAGGTCCTACGGGCTCGCCGGGCGAGAAAGGTGACCCCGGCAAAGACGGCGATGCTAACCTCACCATCAATGAAACCGACGATGCCTTCACCATTGTTTACAAAGGTGTAACCTTCACTATTCCCAAAGCACCCCTACTTAACCCACTCAGCCTTGTTGCCGAGTATAATGTAAATACGGCGGGCACCGGTTTCGTGACGAGCTTGACTGCCTGCAACGGAAGCGGCTACTTTGCCTTTACCAATGCAGTTACCCAATTCAACGATATCACGATTGGCGACAAACAGTACCACCTGCCGAGCAAAGAAGAGTGGAAATCTATCGTCCCGGAGTCTAACACTTGGGTGAAATTCACAGAGGAGAACGCTTTTTATAACGATGTCAGCGAAACCGTGACTGTTAAAGGTGAAAGCATCACGATGAAAAGCGACTATCGCACCGGTATAAATGGTATCACTTACGCACTTCGTTACAAGGGTACTGATATGGTATCGGCCTGGAAGTACGAGCGCATTGATGGTGGTACGCAAACCACCCATGTAAAGATAACTTCACGCATGCTTAAGGGGCAAGCGCCTGTAACTGTGGATGATATAAAGTTACCGGGTTTTTGGAGCAGTAATAACGAGGATGATGTGATCCGCCACTTCCCGGCCGGGGGTTTAGGACAGTTCTTCTGGGGAATGACTCAAACGACGGGAGTAGGCACTACCGGTGTTTTTCTCTCTTCGACCGCTAATCCTGATAATTCGTATTGTCGTCTGCAATTCAGCGCACAATCATTCCAATACACCAATACTCAAATACAGGGAATGATACAATATAAAGAGAATGTACGCCTGTTCGAAACGGTAAATTGATTTGTCGTACTGTGGGATTTCCCGGCATTCGATTAGGGTTGTGCCCTATTAGCCAACCCATCTTACGCGGAAGTTCCTAATGATTTAGCAAAAATTCGTAACAACTATAATTAATCATCATGAAGAAATTTCTTACAATAATAACTTTTTTGGGGATGTTCTTTCTTGTCGGCTGTGTTGACCTGGATGAAGTCTGGGACGAGTTAGAGTCTCTAAAAAAGCAAAACATGGAGCAAGCCAAAGAGCTGGAAAAAGAAAATGCAAAGTTCGCTGCATTCGAGGAGTGGTATAAGAAGGTGGAGAAGTTGACGAGCAGTGCCAACTCGGAGATTGGCTCCATCAAGGAACTGATAGATGTCCTCACCAATCGGTTGAGCGTAGTATCTTACAATGAGCTGACCGACAAGAGTGGCTACGAGCTTACCATGAGTGACGGCAGTAAGATTACCCTGAAGTATGGTGCCGACGGTGCTGCCGGTAAAGATGGCAAAGACGGTGCTGATGGAAATGATGGTGTCGACGGCGTCACCCCCGATATCAGCGTTAAACTGTATGACGATGGCTTACTTTACTGGACCATTAACGGCGAGTTCCTGCTCGATGCTGACGGTAAGATGATACAGGCGCAAGCTAAAAATGGCAAGGACGGTAATGACGGTGCAGACGGTGCAGACGGTGCAGACGGTGCTCCGGGCAAGGATGGTAAAGATGGGGCTGACGGTGCTAAAGGTGCTAAAGGTGATGCCGGCAAGGATGGTATTACCCCGCAGTTAAGGATCAACGCTGATCTCTATTGGGAGATGAGCCTTGACGGTGGTACAACGTGGCAACTCTTGATGGATGCCGACAAAAACCCGATAAAGGCACAAGGTCCCCAAGGCCCTGAAGGTCAACCGGGTGCCGAGGGTGAACAAGGTCCCCAAGGTCCTCAAGGCCCCGAGGGCGAGAAAGGTGACCCCGGCCAAGACGGCGATGCCAACCTCACCATCACCGAAACTGACGATACCGTCATCATCCTTTACAAGGGTGCTACCTTTTCCATTCCCAAAGGTCCGATACCTCTGCCTACCATGACTCTGATTACTAAAAAGAGCGTAAACGGAACCATAAGTTTACTTATTGATGCCGCCACTGCCGACCGACTCGATATGTGGATAGACCTCAATAACAACGGAACAAAGGATGCGGGCGAAAACGATATTTTGTTTGGTAGTTTTAAGAATTACACCTTCACCGCGCAAACCGTTACCATCCATGGAAAGGTGACTCTTCTGAGTTGTGGCGACAACCAACTCGTTGCGCTTGATGTGAGTAAGAATACAGCATTACAGACTCTGACTTGTGTCGGCAACTTACTTACCTCGCTTGACTTAACCCAAAACTCCGAGTTAAAGGCGCTGGACTGTGACGGAAACTCACTCACGGTGCTTGATATAACGAAAAACACCGCGTTAGAGATGCTGCGTTGTAGTGAGAACTCACTTACCGCGCTTGACGTAACCCAAAACACCGCGTTAGAGACGCTCAGTTGTTACACCAACCAACTCACCGCGCTCAATGTAGCCAATAACCCAAAATTAAGTGTGCTGAATTGTCACACTAACCAACTCACCGCGCTTGACGTAACCAATAACATAGAACTAGAGAAGCTCTATTGTTACGGGAACCAAATAAAACAGGAGGAAATGGAGGTTTTGGTAAATAGTCTGGTCAATAGATCCGGTAAAAATCCTGCAGGTGAGTTTTACGTACACGACTCTGCTGCACCAACCAATGTTATTACCAAAGAGCAAGTGGCTACGGCAACGGGAAAAAACTGGAAGGTATTTGACATAAATGGCAATGACTACGAGGGCGTAAGTGCTTTCTCCATGACCCTTACCACCACCAAGGGCGTGGGCGGAACCTTAAGTTTAGTTATTGATGCCGCCGCGGGCGACCAAACCGGTGTCTGGATAGACCTCAATGACAATAAGGTAAAGGATGCGGACGAAGGCGATATCGCGTTCAGTGCTTCTAAAAATTACACCTTCACTTCGCAAACCGTTACCATCTATGGCAAGGTGAACAGGCTGGTTTGTTCCGGAAACAACCTCACCGAGCTTGATGTAACCCGGAACGCCGAGTTAAAAAGCCTGGATTGTTCCATGAACAAACTCACCGCGCTTGATGTAAGCAAGAACACCGCATTACAGTACCTTTATTGTCACGCCAACCAACTCATCGTGCTTGACGTAACCAATAATACAGAATTAGAGCATCTCTATTGTTACGGGAACCAAATAAAAGATGCGAGAATGGAGACATTGGTCAATAGCCTGACCGATAGAACCTCCAAAACCGAAGGTGAGTTTCGCGTACATAGTTCTATTACACCTACTAATGTCATTTCCACAGAACAGATAGCAAAAGCAAAGGAAAAACACTGGAAGGTGACTGATCAAAATGGCAGTGACTACGAGGGCGTTGACATTTTCTCCATGACCCTTACCACCAGCAAGAGCGTAGGTGCGACCATTAATTTAGTGCTTTATGCTCACCCTGACGATCGAGACGAGGTGTGGATAGACTTTAATAACAACGAAATAAAAGATCCTGGAGACGGTGATGTTCAGTTTGAGATTTCTAAGCACTACACCCTAAAGGCGCAAACATTTACCATCTACGGTAAAGTGACCATGTTTGGTTGTCCCGATAACGAAATTACCACGCTAGACGTAACCAAAAACACCCTGTTAGAAAGTCTGTACTGCAACAACAATTTGCTCACCTCACTTGACTTAAGCAAAAACAGTGAACTCAAGCGGCTGGAATGTTACTCGAACCAAATCAAAAAAGCGGCAATGGATGACTTAGTAAACTCCATGACCGATCGCATGGGAAAAGAGGCAGGAAAATATAAGATGGGTTGGGGCGGTAATGAATTCGATGCTTCCCATACAAGCGTTCTTACTTCAAAGAATTGGAATCCACTCTGATTTATCGGAAGTGCTATTTAATAATATTTTGCATCAACTATAATTAATCAATATGAAGAAGTTTATTACAACAATAACTCTTTTGGGTATGTTCCTTGTTGTCGGCTGTGTTGACCTGGATGAAGTCTGGAACGAGATAGATTCCCTGAAAAAGCAAAACACGGAACAGGCCAATGAGTTGGAGGAAAGAAAGGCGAAACTCGCTCAGTATAACGCGTGGTTAGAGAGCTTGAAGCAGTTGACGAATGATGCCAACTCGGAAATTGGCTCCATCAAGGGGCTGATAGACGCCCTGTCCAACAAGGTTAGCGTGGTATCCTACAAGGAACTGGTCGACAAGAGCGGTTATGAGCTTACCATGAGCGACGGCAGCAAGATCATCTTGAAGCATGGTAAAGAGGGTGCCGATGGTAAGGATGGCAAAAAGGGTGCCGATGGTAAGGATGGTGACAACGGAGTTGCACCTGACATCAGTGTTAAACTACACGATGATGGCCTGCTCTACTGGACCATCAACGGCGAATTCCTGCTCGATGCTAATGACAACATGATACCTGCACAAGGTAAGGATGGTGTCGACGGTAAAGATGGTAAAGATGGGACTGACGGTGCTCCGGGTCCTGATGGCAAGGATGGTAAAGATGGGGCTAAAGGAGCTAAAGGAGCTAAAGGGGCTGACGGTAAGGATGGTATTACCCCACAGTTAAGGATCAATACTGACTTCTATTGGGAGATGAGCATTGACGGTGGTACTACGTGGCAACTCTTGCTGGATGCCGATAAAAACCCGATAAAGGCGCAAGGTCCCCAAGGCTCCCAAGGCCCTGCCGGTCAACCGGGTGATGTGGGCGAAAAAGGTCTCCAGGGCGATAAGGGTGAACCCGGTGAAGACGGCGATCCCCAACTTACCATCACCGAAACCGACGATGCCATCACCATTATTTATAAGGGTGTTACCTACACCATTTACAAGGAACCCAGGCCATCGGACCCCCCGTTAAATCCGCTCAGCCTGGTAGCCGAGTATAACGTGAACCCCGAAGGCACCGATTTCGTAACTGGCAAGACCGCCTGCACAGGAAGTGGTTACTTTAATTTCGATGACGCTATTACCAAATTCACTGATATCACTATTGGTGGCGATAGGTACCATCTGCCGAGCGAAAAAGAGTGGCTTTCTATTGCCCCAAAGGCTATTAATTCTGCAGATCATTACGTGGAATTTAAAGATGACGACACGAATACTTATAATAATGTCGAAGAAACCGTCAGGATCAAAGACCATGATATCACGATGACCAGCGACTATCGTACCGGTGTAATCACCTACGCGCTCCGCTACAAGGGTACCGATATGGTGTCAGCCTGGAAGTACGAGTGCATTAGTGATGGGGACAACAGCCACGTGAAGATAACTTCACGTAACATGAAGAATCTGGCAGCTATTACAGTGGATGAGATAAAGCAACCAGGTTTTTGGAGTAGCAACACGGAAAATGATATAATCCGCTACTTCCCAGCCGGTGGCTTTACCAATGACGGTGTGACGTTTGATAGAAGGGAAGAGACTGGTTTTTACCGATCATCCACACCCTCCTGGCAAGACGATAGAGCGATGACTTGGGTTTTCTACTCTGGCTACTGTATAAACGGTAGCGCTCAAGGGAGTAAGAGTCAAGGCAACACTGTCCGCTTGTTCCTGACAGTAGAGTAATTCTGCATTTCGCCAAATTTCGCGGCATTAATCGAGTAGGAGGAAAATAAAATAGGTTTTCCTCCTATTTTATTTTCCGACCTCTCACACCACCGTATGTACTTACGTGTACGGCGGTTACATTAGAGTGGATTACGAAACAACTGTTTGTAGCCCTTGTTTCTCGTCCAATTATCGGGCTTCGCGGTCCAATGCCCACTTACCCACAAGGTACTCGTATCGTGTTCCTGTCCGTTCATTCACGGGTTTGTCGCTGGCTTCCTTCAGATTTGCCCTCACGAGCAACACCCTTGCCGTTGACTAACGCCTCCTATTGGCAGGCACGTTCGGGACTTGCACCCTATAGATGTATGGTATGCGTAGCGCACAAAAAGAAAACCGACTGTAAATCAGTCGGTTTTCTTTACCTTTATTTCTATGAAATGTTTGTTTGTTTCATCTACCGTACATGGCAGCAATCCACGTCGGCTATCGCTGAAACGACATGGGGATACTCATCACTCCACGTGCATGGTGTCGCCTAAATCCACGGTGCTCTATCAATGAAAAAACAGAAAGGATAATTAAATCACCCCTTGCGCCAGCATCGCGTTGGCTACTTTCATAAAACCGGCGATATTAGCCCCTTTCACGTAGTTGATGTAATTGTCCTCTTTCCCGTGGGTCACACACTGCTCGTGTATGTCGCTCATGATCTGGTGTAGCCGCTCATCTACCTCCTCATCGCTCCAGGAGAGGTGCATCGCGTTTTGTGTCATCTCCAGTCCCGAGCAAGCCACACCCCCGGCGTTAACGGCCTTACCGGGCGCGAAAAGCATCTTGTTCTCAAGGAAAAACTCAACCGCCTCAGCAGTACAGCCCATATTGGATACCTCCGCTACAAGGGTCACTCCATTCTCTTTCAGCTGTCTGGCATCCTCAAGGTTAAGCTCGTTTTGAATGGCGCACGGCAGTGCAATATCTACCTTCAACTCCCACGGCTTGCGCCCCGGGAAAAAGATCGCCTCGGGGAAGCGCTCGGCGTAAGGTGCCACCACATCGTTCCCTGAACTACGCAACTCCAACATGTAGGCAATCTTCTCAGGGGTGTTCACACCCGTTTTATCATAGACATACCCATCAGGACCTGAAATAGCTACCACCTTGGCTCCTAACTCGGCAGCTTTGGTTACAGCGCCCCATGCCACGTTCCCAAAACCGGAGACGGCCACCGTTTTGCCTTTCAACTCAATTCCATGAACAGAACACATTTTCTGAACAAAGTAGAATGCCCCAAAACCGGTCGCCTCTGGACGAAGCCGCGACCCACCGAATGACAACCCCTTTCCGGTAAAAGAACCAGTATGCTCCCGGGCCAACTTCTTATACATACCGTACATGTAGCCTACCTCACGGGCACCCACGCCAATATCACCGGCCGGCACATCGGTATCGGGTCCCAGGTCACGCCACAACTCCGTCACGAAAGCCTGGCAGAAACGCATGATCTCCGCATCTGAGCGACCTTTGGGTGAGAAATCGGATCCTCCCTTACCCCCTCCCATAGGCAGGGTGGTCAACGCGTTTTTAAACGTCTGCTCGAAGCCCAGGAACTTCAGGGTGGAGAGCGTTACCGACGGGTGGAAGCGAATGCCTCCCTTGTAGGGTCCAATGGCCCCGTTAAACTGAATGCGGTACCCGATGTTCACGTGTACCTGTCCGTTATCGTCCATCCACGGGATGCGAAACGTGAATATGCGGTCAGGCTCAACGATGCGCTCCACGATAGCAGCCTTCTTAAATTCAGGGTGTTGATTGTACACCTCTTCGATCGAAGACAACACCTCTCTCACGGCTTGATGAAACTCAGCCTCGCCTGGGTGCCGTTCCTCAAGGCGCGCCATAATGTCATTTACTTTCATACGATTATTTTATTCTTTTACATTTCGGTGTATGGAACTCGCTTTAATCATTCACTAAAGTTAGACTATTTCTCGCCACGGCACAGTCCAAGTGAACTTGTCCTTTGCTCGTTTGGCTTAACGAAATAGTTCGTCATGGGTGTAAATGGTTTACATGCTCGTTTCATACGATTATTTTTATTTCTTAGACTCGCTTTGCCAACTGATCTGAAACCGACCAGCAAAGATAAGACTATTTCAGCAAAATGTAGCTATTCCTCCCTCATTTTTGTCTTACATTACTTGTAACAGGTGAATCTACATACTATTTGAACTTGCATGGCCACTTGAACTTACAAGTTGTAATCTTGACTTCTTTACCCCGGGAGGTTGAGTTTTACGAACATTTTCTAAAATTTTGCACTTGTTACTTGACCCTGCCTATGCTAAAATTTCTCTCTTTCCCTTTTAAATATTACTTTCGCGTTGTACTTCTCATGCCCGTCCCCACGTGAAGGCTGACGATAGCGAAAAGGTTACATGGCAAAAAACAAACTGGCCAAGTTTGCAGATATGGCCACCTACAGCAACGTGTTTCAATACGACTTTGAAACGCTAAAGAAAGAGGGATTCCCCCTGCGGGGAAGGTGGAACACCCACTTTAAGAACGACCATCCCATCACCCTGGAGTTAGGGTGTGGTAAAGGGGAGTATACCGTTGGGCTGGCCCGCGCATACCCCAGGGAAAACTTCATCGGTATCGATATCAAAGGGGCGCGGATGTGGAAAGGGGCTACCCAAGCACTGAAAGAAAATCTGACGAACGTGGCCTTCCTAAGGACCCGTGTGGAGCTCTTGAACCGTTTCTTCACTGAAAATGAGGTGTCAGAAATCTGGATCACGTTCCCAGATCCCCAGATGAAGAAAGTAAACAAACGGCTCACCTCCACCCGGTTCATGAAGGAGTACAACCGCGTATTGAAACCGGGTGGAATCATCCACCTGAAGACCGACAGCAACTTCCTTTACCAATACACCCGGGCTATGATACAAGAAAGTGGCCTTGAGCTGTTGGCCGAGAGTGACGACCTGTACAACTCGGAGCTGTTAGACGACGCACTTTCCATCCGGACCTTCTACGAACAGCAGTGGCTCGAACGGGGTATCAACATCAAGTATATCCGACTTCTCTGTTCCAAAGAGCGAGAGGTGGAGTGGCGAGAGCCGGAGGTGGAGATCGACAGAGACGATTACCGCAGCTTTGGACGCAATGCAAGGGTGTGATGCCAAGGATATGGCGAAAGGGTAGTTCGAGGAAGCATAGAAAAGGTATAAGGTAAGGCAAATCGTGGGGGGCTATTACGAAGATGCGGCAAAAACGTGAAACAAAACGCAACACGAAGGGGCAAATCACCGGCAAATCAGGAAAAAGAGGTGCCCCGAATTAAACGAATCAAAATTTTTACAATCAAAAAGACAACCTATGGCAATATATCCTCAACTTATTCTCGATGCGCTGAAACATGTGCGTTACCCGGGAACAGGACAAGACATCGTGTCGGCCGGGATGGTCGCCGACGACATCAGGATAGAAGGGATGAAGGTGAGCTTTTCGCTCATCACAGAGAAGGCAAACGACCCCTTTATCCGGTCGCTGGTGAAGATGGCCGAGCAGGCTGTGCTGACCTACGCTGATAAGGACATCGATATCAAGGGGAACATCTCCGTGAAATCGAAGCAACCCCCGCGACCTGACTTGCCGGAGCTGCTGCCCGGGGTAAAGAACATCATTGCCGTGGCCTCCGGAAAGGGAGGAGTAGGCAAAAGCACGGTATGTACCAACCTCGCGGTGGCACTGGCCAAAAAGGGGTACAAGGTGGGACTCCTGGATGCCGACATCTTTGGCCCCTCCGTGCCGAAAATGCTGGGCGTGGAAAAGGAGAGGCCCTACCTCGAACAGGTGGATGGGCGTGACTTGATCGTGCCGGTAGAGAAGCACGGGATAAAAATGCTCTCCATCGGGTTCTTCGTGAACAAGAACGATGCCGTGGTCTGGCGGGGGGCAATGGCCAGCAACGCCTTGAAACAGCTGATTGGGGAGGCCGACTGGGGAGAACTCGATTACTTCCTGATCGACTTTCCACCGGGGACAAGCGACATCCACCTCACGCTGGTGCAGACCATCCCCATCACGGGAGCGGTGATCGTGAGTACCCCGCAAGAGGTGGCGCTGGCTGATGCCCGCAAGGGAATCAGCATGTTCACGGGCGATAAGGTGAACGTTCCCATCCTGGGACTGGTCGAGAACATGGCGTGGTTCACCCCTGCCGGACTGCCGGAAAACCGGTACTACATCTTCGGGAAGGATGGCTGCAAACGGCTGGCCGAGGAGCTGGGACAAACGCTGCTGGGACAGATCCCCATCGTCCAGAGCATCCGGGAAGGGGGTGATGATGGTCGACCCGTGGCTATCTCCGACGAGCAGGTCACCGGCCTCGCTTTCGCAGAGCTGGCCGATCG
This sequence comes from Fermentimonas sp., assembly GCA_033808735.1. GTDB lineage: Bacteria > Bacteroidota > Bacteroidia > Bacteroidales > Dysgonomonadaceae > Proteiniphilum. Next base: position 74,699 of record JAPXNA010000005.1, on the reverse strand, counting down.
GTTGGTGGAGGCCGTAGACAGACGGAACCGGGAACTTCCGAAGACCCGTGTCGTACAAATGATCAAACGATAACAGTTAAAACGATAAAAAACAGACGCACTATATTAAGCTTGCAAATATGAAGAGAATCATTGTATTAATACTCCTCGCCCTCGTAACGAAGGTCTCCGTGGCCCAACGGACAACCTACCACGAACAACCGGGGAAGTGGTTTAACCAGGGCAAGGAACTATTCCTGGAGGGGAACTACACGGCCGCGCAAGAGCTACTGGCACAATTCTCCGACGTGAGCAATGACGAGTTGCTGAAGGAAGAGGCGGCCTACATGTCCGCCGTCTCTTCCTTTTACACCGGGAACGAACGTAGCGGTGAGATCCTGCAAGGATACCTCGAAAGGTACCCCGAAACCATCCATCGCCACCAGCTCCAATTCCTGATTGGCTCGTACTACTACGACAAGAAGGAGTGGAACAAGGCATTATACTGGTTTAAGGAGGCCGACCTAGACTACCTCGCGCTAACTGACCAGGAGGCGTACAGCTTCCGGTTAGGGTACGCCCAACTGAAATCCGGAAACCAAGAGGAGGCCACCCGTCTCTTTGGCTTGTTATCACAAAATAGCGAGACCTACCGCAATGCGGCCGATTTCTACCTGGGATACATCAACTACGCGAACGGCAACTACACCAAGGCGCTTCAACGCTTTGAACGATTGCGGAACCACCCGGAATACCAGGAAGATGTAGCTTTTTACACGGCCCAGGCGAACTTCTTCGATGGCAAGATCGATGATGCCATCCGCCTTTCTGAAGCCTTCGTACAGCGTTTTCCCATAAGCAAACACCAAACCGAGATGTACCGGGTGCTGGGGAATAGCTACTACCGACTTGGACAGCCCTCCCGCGCGATTCCCTATTACGAGCGGTACATGGCATCTGACCAGCGCCCCCTGAGAGGTGATGCTTACTTCCTGGGGCTCTCTTACTTCGAATCGGGACGGTATAACGATGCGGTGAATATGTTTCAACAAGCCGTTGGCGAAAACGATGAGTTGTCGCAAAACGCGCAACTGCAGCTGGGGCAATGCTACTTGAGGCTGAACCAAAAACAACCCGCGCAGATGGCATTCGAAGCCGCATCGAGGGACAACTTTAATCTCCAGGTGAGAGAGACAGCCATGTTCAACTACGCGCTGCTCGCTCACGAGACCAACTTTTCGGTCTTCAGCGAGTCAATTGCCCTCTTTGAAACCTTCCTAAGGGAGTTCCCCAACTCACAATACACTGACCAGGTGAACGACATCCTGGCCGAGACGTTCCTTACCACCAAGGATTACCCGGCTGCCCTGAACGCCATCGAGCGCATTCAGAACCCAGGACGACGGATATTGGAGGCCAAACAGATGGTACTATTCCAACTGGGCGCCCAAGAGTTCATCAACGGGAACATGGGCCCGGCGATACAGTACTTCAACGAGAGTATCGGTTTGGGCAATTACAACGCTGAAACCCGTGATAATGCCTATTACTGGCGGGGCGAAAGCTACTACCGGATGGGGAACTACGTGAACGCGACAAACGATTTTCGAGATTTCACCCGGAACGCGACATCCAACAACGAGAACTACCTCCTGGGATGGTACAACCTGGGCTACTCCCTCTTCAAGCAACAGCAATACCGACAGGCCATCAACGCGTTCCAGCAATACATAGGCAAAGAGGGCAACCGATCAAAAACCGAATATGCTGATGCACTAAACCGGATCGGGGATTGCCACTACTTTAACCGGAGCTTCGGCGAAGCGGAACGTTACTACGCGCAGGCTGCCGATGCCAACTCCTCCGCGGCCGACTACGCGGCCTACCAACGGGCCTTCGTCCTCGGATTACAACGCAACTACCAGGGGAAAATCAACGCGCTGGACAACTTCATGCAGCGTTACCCCAATTCTCCCTACTTCGACGACGCCCTGTACGAGAAGAGCCGCGCCCTCACGATGCTTCACCGAGAACAAGAGGCCATCGCGGTCCTGCAGCAGTTGGTGAACGACTTTCCACAGAGCCCGCTGGCTAGCCAGGGAGGGGTACAACTGGGGCAGCTCTACTACAACCTGGGCAATTACCAACAAAGCATCACCGCCTACAAAAACGTGATTGCCCACTTCCCCGGTTCCGACGACGCGAAGAATGCGCTGGTCTCGCTTGAAACGGTGTACCGAGACATGAACGATATCAACACCTACGTACAGTACGCTAACTCGCTCCCGGGTGGCACACGCATCACTGCATCCAAGCAAGACTCGCTGAACTACCTCGCGGCCGAAAGCGTCTACATGCGGGGGAGCCGCGTCGATGCCAAGGCAGCCATGACCCGCTACCTGCAATCATACCCCAACGGAGCATACAGTAGTGATGCCAACTACTACCTGGGGCTCATCGCGGACGAGCAGGGTGACCACCAACAAGCCATGGTCCATTTTCGGCGGGTAGTGGAATCCGGCAACGCGAAGTTCCTCGACAACGCGCTAATATACACTTCGGAAACAGAATACAAGAACGGCAACTACCGGCAGGCACTGGCCGATTACTCGCGACTGGCCAGCTCGGCCCGTAACGCGACGAACCAGCAAATAGGGCAGATGGGGATGGTCCGTACCCACGCGCAACTGGGCAGCCACCACGAAGCGATACGTGCGGCAAACAACCTGTTAAACAACGCGAACCTCGCGCCGGAAACAGTTATCCAGGCCCGCTTCCTAAGAGGGAAGGCGTACCAGGCGGTAAACGAAGTGGACAACGCGATGGCCGACTTCCGCTTCGTGGCTAACGATACCCGTAGCATCCACGGTGCCGAGGCGCAATTCATCCTCGCGGACACCTACTACCGGTGGAAGTCGTACGACCGGGCCGAAGCACAGGTGAAAGAGTTCATGCAGAAAGGCACCCCCCACCAGTACTGGATGGCACGGGCGCTCATCGTGCTATCGGACACCTACCTAGCCAAGGGAGACGAGTTCCAAGCGAAACAGTACCTCGAAAGCCTCCGGAACAACTACCAGGGTGGCGAAGAGGATATCCGTCAAATGATTCACGAGCGACTCAATTGATACCGGACGGGGAACCCTTTTGATAGGAAATCCTCTTCCCGCGAATAGTAAAGCATACAAAAACGACAACAGATGATGAAAAGAGTATATATTACCGTAACGGCCTTGGCACTTGCCATGGGACTGGGTGCTCAAACACAGGACTCACTGCTGCGCCGCCAGCTGGAACTGGAACGCGACTTCAACCCCACCCTGCTCGATGCTAACAAGATCACATCGCTACCTGCATTGCGGGAACCCACGGTTCACAAAGCCAACACCAACTACTCCACCTGGGCGGGAAGGGTTACGCCCCCCCTGGAGATCGCGTTGCCCAAACCCGGTGAGATCATGACAGCTATCCCCTACAACACGAAGAAAGGTCACCTCGCGTTTCACGCGGGCAACTACGCCAACCTCGACGGGCTCTTTGGATACCGGCTTGTCGACAGCCAGGAACACCAGCTCGGCTTCACGTTCCTGCATAACTCGACCAACGGGGACGTTAACTTCGTGCAGAGCCCAATCCCGCAAGGAAACAAAGCCTACGCGATGGACAACACGGGGCGACTAAAGTACCACCACACGGCCGATGAGTTCGCCTTCGACATGCAGTTCTCCTACCTTGACTCCCGATTCAACTACTACGGGAATTGCTTCGAAACCGAACGACATTTCAACAACGAAAAACAACGGCTGGGGGTAATGAACGCCCGCGTTGGCTTAGAGACGGACTCGCCCGAAAAGTTGAACCTGAACGGGTTTATCGACTTCAAAAACTTCACGACCAAGTTTGGAGACACGCTCACCGTGCCGGGTATCAAAGGGAATCAGATAGATGCCCAGGTCGGTATCGCCAAGCCATTCAAAGAGGGCAACCACAAGGTGGGGGTGGATGGGTCGCTTTTCTCCACCCTTTACAAGGGCGACCTGCCCAACTACTCGCACCTGAATGCGGCTCCTTACCTACAACTGGGTGGACCCAAATGGGACGCTCGCTTAGGGGTTGACGTGCTGTTTAAAAAGAGGGGCAACCTCCAGGTGAGGGTAGTACCCAACGCGGCTATCCAGTTGGGGGTGACCGACCGCTCGTCGCTTTACGCCCGTATTCACGGGGGGTACAACCCCAATACCTACCTCTATATGCTTGAGGAATCTCGCCACGTAGCCCCGTTTGGGAGCGTGAAGCCCTCTTTCACCCTCCTGGACTTGGAAGCTGGTGCAAAAATTGGCGAGGTGAGCGGTTTCCGATTTGACATCCTGGGAGGGTTCAGCAAGACCGACGATGCGCACTTCCTATTGCTCAACGGTGGTCAAGCATCAGGCGATGCAAGCAACCCGTTCATCGAGATACTGCGTCCCGTGTACGCTACCCTCTCCCACTCTTTCATCGGTGGAGGGATTAGCACGAACGTGTACGCCCCCCTGCACCTTTCGCTGCGACTAAAAAAGAACTTCTATAACGTGGCAGGTCTTACCATTAACGAAATAGACATCAGCAACCCAAAAGCATACAATAAACCGGGAATTGAGTTGGATGTTCAAGGTACATGGTATGTAACGAATAGCTTGAAGTTCACGGCAGGATACCGCTTTGAGGGCGACCGTTGGTCCTACTTCGACGGAAAGGAGATCGAGATGGGTGCCATAAACGACCTCAACGTGGGTGCAATATACGCGATCAGCGATGCCTTTTCGCTCAACGTGAAGGCCAACAACCTGCTGTTCCAGCACTACGATATCTGGTACGGCTACCCCGCGCAGGGATTCAACGCGTCAGGTGGTTTCACGTTTAGTTTTTAACGCGACTTTCGCAAGATAGATTAGCTTTTTCGCTTTCAAGCAAAAAAAAATAGAACCCGGAAGCGCTTGCAAAACTATTTGATTTTGTGTACTTTCGCGCTGGTTAAATCCACCGTGCGGCTTCGCAGGTGTAGGGAATGTTAAAAAGCATGAGCAAGAAACGCAATACAGCTAAGAAAGTAGCCAAGGTAACCGACAAGTGGAATAAGCGGCGTATCGTGAAAGCCATGTGGAAGCTGTTTGGGCTGATTGTTGCCGGGGCCATCCTCTTTTTCCTCCTCGTCTCGACAGGCGCCGTTGGCTACCTCCCGGAGATTGAAGAACTGGAGAACCCGATCGACAAGTACGCTTCGCAAGTGATCTCGTCCGACAACCAACTGCTTTTCACCTACTCGCTGAGCGACGAAAACCGCATCTTCGTGGATTACACGGACCTGTCACCGCACCTGATCAATGCCTTGGTCTCCACCGAAGACATCCGCTACTACCTGCACTCCGGCATCGACGTGATCGGCCTGGGCAGAGCCATGTTTAAAACCATCATACTTAACCAAAAAGGCGGGGGAGGGGGCAGCACCATCACCCAGCAGCTGGCCAAGCTCCTCTATTCGCCCAGGGCAAACAACAAAATCCAACGTGCGTTTCAAAAACCAATCGAGTGGGTCATCGCCGCCAAGCTGGAGCGTTACTACAGCAAAGATGAGATTATCAACCTCTACCTGAACAAGTATGACTTCAATTACAACGCGGTGGGCATCGAGTCGGCCGCGCGTACCTATTTCAATAAAACGCCCGATGAGCTACAGGTGGAGGAGGCCGCCACGCTAGTGGGCATGCTGAAAAACTCCTCCCTTTATAACCCGGTGCGACGCCCGGAGGTAACCCGTGAGCGGCGTAACGTGGTGCTATCACAGATGCGGAAGGCCAAGCACCTCACCCGGGCGGAAGCCGATTCGCTTCAGCAGCTACCGCTCGATATCGATTTCAACCGATCGGGACACGTTGACATCTCGGCGCCCTACTACCGCCAGCACCTGGCGAAAATCATGAGGGCAAAAAAACCCGAGAGGAAGAATTACGCCTCGTGGGAGCGGCAAAAGTTCACGGAAGATTCGTTGGCATGGTTGGAAGACCCACTCTACGGGTGGTGCAACAAGAACAAGAAGCCAGACGGCTCCAACTACGACATATATACCGATGGGTTAAAGATTTACTCTACCATCGATTCTCGGATGCAACGACATGCCGAAGATGCGGTGAAGGAGCATTTGGGCGAATACCTTCAGGACCTTTTCTTCAAGGAGAAAAAAGGAAGAAGCTACGCCCCCTACTCCTACGAATTCAGAGACCAAGTTGAAAAACTGATGACAACGGCGATGCGGCAAACCGATCGGTACCGCATCCTTAAAAACGGGGGGATGAGCGAGGAGGAGATACTGAAGAACTTCAAGGAGAAACCGGTAGAGATGAAAGTCTTTTCATGGGAACATCGTGAGGTTGACACGCTGATGACGCCGTGGGACTCCATCCGTTACCATAACCACTTCCTCCGATCGGGCTTCATGGCCATGGAGCCTCAAACCGGGCACGTGAAGGCCTACGTGGGTGGTCCCGACTTCAAGTACTTCCAGTACGATATGGTCGCCCTCGGTAAGCGGCAGATTGGCTCCACCATCAAACCATACCTCTACACGCTGGCTATGGAGGAGGGCATAACACCTTGCGATGGCATGATACACGAACAGGTGACGCTCATGACCGAAACCGGCGAGCCTTGGGAGCCGAGGAACACCCGCGAAGCGATCGGCGAGTTCGTGACCGTCAAGTGGGGATTGCAAAACTCCGATAACTGGGTCACCGCCTACCTGATGCAACAACTCTCCCCCTACACGTTCGCCCGCATGCTGGAGTCGTTCGGACTGAAAACACCAGCCGACCCGGTCGTGTCATTGGCATTGGGACCAAATGATGCCTCGGTCTACGAGATGGTGGGTGCATACTCCTCGTTCGTGAACAAGGGCATCCGCGTGGAGCCTCTACTGGTCACCCGAATCGAAGATTCAACGGGTAAGGAGATCACCACGTTTGTACCCAAAACCAGGGAGATATTCAGCGAGAACACCTCCTACAAGATGCTCGATATGCTGACCGCCGTGGTGGATAGCGGGACGGGAGGCCGATTGCGCTGGAGGTATAACCTGAAAGGGCCGATGGGTGCTAAAACCGGGACGACCAACAACAACTCCGACGGGTGGTTCATGTCATTCACGCCCGACCTGGTGGCCGGCTGCTGGGTAGGTGGAGACGATCCCACGATTCACTTCGACGGGATGGCATATGGACAGGGAGCGAGCATGGCACTCCCCGTCCATGGACTATTTTATCAAAAGATATATGCCGACCCCGAATTAAACTACCGCGATGAAGGTTCGTTTGACATCCCCGAGGGATTCGACCCCTGTCAAGGCTCACAACGCTACTCACCCGACTTTTACAAGGAGGGGCAACCTGTCATCGAAGAGGGGATTGACGACCTGTTCAACTGATCCCCCGCCCAACCGGAACTATTTCTCGGACGCGTCGGAAATATTCTCACCAGCGCTTTTACCGGCATCCCCCGACTGACCATCCTGCTTACTGTCATCGCTTAAAGAGAACTGTATGGGTATAGTGAAATAGACGTTGACCGCCTTACCTCTTTGAGTTCCCGGTTTCCAAGCGGGCATCGCTTCAACTACCCTTACTGCCTCTCCATCGAGGGAGGGGTCTACACCACGCAGTACCTCCACGTTGGAAATCTCGCCGGTCTTAGAAACCACAAAGCGGACGATAACCCTTCCTTGGATCCCGTGATCTTTCGCGATTACCGGGTATCGAATGTTTTCCGACAGGAATTGCATCAACCCGCTTATACCCCCTGGAAATTCAGGTGCATTTTCAACCACTTGAAAGATAGGCTCACCCGGTTCTTGGGAAACGTTTGGTCCTAAGGACACATTTGACTCTTGAACGATTCTCAATTCCTGAGCGGCAATCATTACCTCATCGTTCGTTTGCAGCAGTGCTACCGCCTCTTCATTCACAGGCTCAACTTCCGATAAGTAGACAGATTCATCCTGGCCCGCGTAGACGCTGTTGGCCAGTACGAAAAGGAAGAGTAACGGCAAAGCGATCAGGTATTTCGCCACGCGCAACGCGGGCGACTTGGTTTTGTTCATCATCATAATACGTTGTTTAAGTTGTGATACATTGAAATTATTCGCTATCGGAACGGCCGATTCATGATAGGTCAATCGTAACAAGTGGTACTGGTATTCCCGGCTATCCACCCCCTCGTGAAGCACGTGGCTATCTGCCAGGTACTCCAGGTTCATGATCACCTCGCGTTTCAAAAGCCAGGTGAAGGGGTTCCACCAGAAAAAGAGGCAGAGCAGCTCCGTGATAACCACGTCGATGGAGTGCCACTGCTTAACGTGCGTATTCTCATGAAGCAGGATCTGTTGCAGCTCCTGCTCGGAATAGCCATCGGTATCAATGAAAATCCAATTGAAAAACGAAAAAGGCGTTACCTCCTTAGCGGGACGGTAAACCACGTTACCCATCAGCAGGCGCCTCTCGCTCCTTTTCCAAACGCGGTAGACGGAAAAGAGCTGCACGATGAAGCGCAAGATAAAGGCGGCGGTGACAGTCCAGTAGAGCGTAACAAGAACGTTTGCCCAAGGGATGGGGTGCGAGGCAACGACCTCTTCATCGCCCAACATCTCCCAGTCTACGGCACCAATCAACACCTCGCTTATCACCTCTTCTCCGCGTGAAAAGGAGAAAGGCACCAGCTCCGCGAGAGCAGGTACCGCGAAAAAGGGGTAAAGCAGCGAGAAGAAGATGATCGAGAGCAAAAAGAGACGGCGCAACCGGAAAAAGGTATCCCGTTTAAAGGCCACCGCGTACAACAAGTAAAACAGCGCCAGCGCGATATTCACCTGAAGCAGGTATGTAAAGAAAGCTTGCATGACTATTCCAATATTACGATAAAGCGGCGACTCACGTCTGGCTTTTCTCGATTAAACGAATAATCTCCACAAGCTCTTCGGCAGTGATCTTCTGCTCTTTTGCGAAAAAAGAGACCAGCTCCTTGTAGGAATTGTCGAAGTAGCTCTCTACCACGCCGGATAAAAAATGTCGCTTATAAGCCGATTCCGAAATCTTGGGCTTGTACACCTTCACGTTCCCGAACCGCCTCATGGTGAGGTACCCTTTGTTTTCCAGGTTCAGGAAAATCGAAGCCACCGTCGTGTAGGGCGGTCGAGGTTCTTCCATCCGCTCCCACACGTCCTTAATCGCGCAGTCGCCTATTTGCCAGACGTGCAACATTACATTCTCTTCTTGAGGGGTCAATCGTTCCATATTCCTTTTTTTCTGGTTTATAATTTATCATTTCTCAATACCATTAATATGACTGCACAAATATACGACTATTTCGTAATAAACAAATAGTATCGTAAACGTATTGAAGTTAAATAATTATAATAGGAATAAAAACGATTCGGTTACCACGGGGCAGAACCTCTGAAAAAAGCTTAATTCATTCAACTTCATAGCCGCTTCGTTTGCTCTTTTGTCGATTTGTCATTAATTTTAAGGGCATTATTCATCAAATCTTAACTAAAAACCGTTCTTTATGCGCAAAGCTGCTTTTTGGCTATTGATGGTGGCAACTTGCTTATCAAGTTGTCAAGATGAAACGGAGCCAAACCATCCATCAGACACACAAGTCGTTTTCTCTTCCGAGATCTTGGAAGAGACTGAAACAGAGGTAGAGGGTATCGCCACCCGCTGGGTAAGTGGGGATCAAATCGGTCTATTCACGAGCAACCAGCGAACGCATGTCAACGTCCCGTACAGTACTGATGGGAGCGGCCTTTTCAGCTCTGTCACCCCCATCTACCACCCCGAATCCTCTCAACCCTACGACTTCGTTGCCTACTACCCGTTCAACCCGTCACTATCGGGCAACGAGTTGAACATAGACCTCACCCGCGATCCACGCATCGTCCTATACAGCAACAATATCAAAGGGGTACATAAGGGAAATAGCACGCGAGAGAACAAACTCCTGTTTAAACACGTGCTCCCTAGGATATACCTGCGGGTCATCGCACACGATGACCCGGGTAAACTGGCTGGGCTTACGGTACAGGTAAAAGGGCTCACCAAGGCAAGACTCACCCTGATGGACGGGCTACTGCATATCAATGACGAGTCGGTTGCCACCTTCCCGCTTCCGGTAGAAAGGAACGGGAGTGAGGCAGTCGCAAGGGGAGCTGTCTTCCCCTCTTCACCCGGTGAAACAGAGGTTCACCTCACGTTAAACGGGCAGGATTACCGCTGGGTGATCAACTCCGAGATTCACCCTGAACACACCTATTGTTTCCTCGTGGAGCAGCGGGATAGGATTGTTAGGGTAACCCACACCTATACCCCTTTCGCGAACGGGGAGAGCTACACCCTACGACCCAATCAACTCGAACCGGGCGAATCCTCACCACCCCCGCGGCTCTACATGGAGACACCCGTTCTTACTTCGGGTGAAACACCTTCAAATCGCTATCAAGTAACCCACATGATAACGAATGGTAGTTGGCTAAACAGCAGCACGTTCAGCGGTGAGACACGCAATTACACCGTCCACTATAACACCCAAGAGATCTACCCGGTTTGGGTGGCCTACCCGCTCCACCCCGCCTTCATGACATCGGGCAACAGAACAGATTACTGGCAGTATGACCCGCTCGTGCCGATTCAGTATCAGCCCAATCTTTTCGTCCAGTGGCAGGGATACGGTATAAGCCGGGGTCATTTGCTCCCCAGCGCTTCGCGCAGCGCCACCCGCGACCTCAACCGAACCACTTTTTACTTCACCAATATGGTAGTACAAGACAGCAAGATGAATAGCGACACCTGGAACGATCTGGAAAAGGAGGTACGTGACTGGAGTAGACAGACCACGAAGTATGACACGCTCTACGTGGTAACGGGAAGCCTCCTTCCTACCCCTCCCGAAGCAATTACCTACGCGATTGACGCGTTGGGCCGGAAAGCCGCTAAGCCCAAGTACCTATACAAGGCGCTCTGTCGGAAAGAGAAGCAAACGGGAAATTATTACTCCATCGCGTTCAAGATGGAGAACAGCTCCACCAGTACCCATTACACGAGAAACATGATTCCGGTGGAGCAGCTCGAAAAAGAGACCGGGTTTACCTTCTTCCCCAAGCTACCCGAAGCGGTGCAAAAAGAGGTGAAAAAGCAGGCCAACCTGGGCGATTGGCAATAACGCCATCCGCCAAGGAGACAATTCGCAACACCTAAGTTTTAAAGGAGCGGAGAGGGAAAAGAAGTGGAGAGGGAATTAAATCCGCTTCTCGAAATCTTGCATACACTGTACCAGGGCTTCGACCGCCTCCAAGGGACACGCGTTGTAGATGGAAGCACGGAAACCTCCCACGGAACGGTGTCCCTTGATCCCTACCATGCCGCGCTCGGTAGCAAACTGCAAGAAAGCGGCCTCCTGATCCTTGAACTCTTCGTTCATCACGAAGCAGACGTTCATCAGAGAGCGGTCTTCCTTGGCAGCCGTACCAACAAACAACTTGTTGCGATCGATCTCATTATAGAGCAGTGCCGCTTTTTTCTTGTTGAGCTGCTGCATCGCCGCGACACCCCCCATCTCCTTCACCCACTTAAGGGTCTCATGCATCACGAAGATAGAGAAAACCGGTGGGGTATTAAACATAGAGCGGTTCTTCTCCAAATCTCCAATGTGCGAACGGTAGTCGACCATCGATGGCAGTGGCCGGTCGATATGCCCCAGCAGATCTTCACGAACGATCACGAAGGCAACACCGGCGGGACCCACGTTCTTCTGTGCACCGCCATAGATAAGCCCATACTTGGAGACATCCATCGGGCGACTCATTATGTCGGACGACATATCGGCTACCAGCGGTACCGGACTGTCAATGTCCACATGCAACTCGGTCCCGAAGATGGTATTATTGGTGGTAATGTGGAAGTAATCGGCATCTTCCGGTATGGTGTATCCCTTGGGGATATAGGTGAAGTTTTTATCTTCAGACGAAGCCACGATCTCTACCTCGCCAAATAGCTTCGCCTCCTTGATGGCCTTTTTGGCCCAAGTGCCGGTCAGCAGGTAAGCCGCTCTCTTCTTCATCAGGTTGGCCGGCACGGTGAAAAACTGGGTACTGGCACCACCTCCCAATAGCAGTACCTGATGGGTATCGGGAATGGCGAGTAATTCCCGCCACAGATCGGCCGTCTCCTTCATAATCCGCTCCCAACCAGGAGTACGATGTGAAATCTCAAGAACGCCGACACCCGTGTTATCGAAGTTACCTATCGCCGCAATGGCCGCCTCGGTGGCCGGCTTCGGCAGAACGCACGGGCCGGCGTTAAAGTTGTACTTTATCATTTTATCCTGTTTTTATTATCTTTTTATTCAACGATCGCATGTTCTGATTGCAGTTATAACCTCATGATCAATTCACTTTGAATTGCTCGTCACCTTTCTTGAAAAAGGCAACGATCTGGTTCGCGGCGGCAATCCCCGCGTTTTTATTGGAATCGGAAGTTTGAGCACCCGATTTTTGGGGTGTAGAGAAGTAGCGCCTCCCGAATTTTTCCGTGAACTCATCGTGCCGGTCGGGCCGGAGGTCAGTCACGTATAGGAAAGCGGGACGCTCCTCCATGATCCGGATCAGATCGTCCTCCAAAAGCAACTCCTTGCGAGCGGTATTAACAAGCATCCCATCTTCAGGCAACAGCGAGAGCAAGGAATAGTCCACGATATGGCGTGTTTCATCGAGCAGGGGCATATGGAGCGATACGATATCGCTGTTTGAAAACAGCTCCACGTTGGAGTAAGCGGTAATAACCCCGTACTCCCCCTCCTTACGGAGGTCGTAATGCGTGAGCGTGGGAGAGTAAGCATACACCGGCATCTCGAAACCGCGTGCGATACGGGCCACCTCCTTGGCCACGTGCCCAAAAGCGTAGAGCCCCAGACGGCGATTTCGCAGCTCGCACCCCAGCGTGCTATCAAAACCGTTCCGCTGCATATAGATCATCATCCCGAACACCAATTCAGCCACCCCGTTGGCATTTTGACCGGGGGTATTCATCACGATGATGTTGGCAGCGGTGGCAGCTTCCAGGTCCACGTTATCGTAACCGGCACCGGCACGAACAATCAACTTCAAGTGGGAAGCCGCGGCTATCACCTCGCTATCAATGACGTCACTACGAATGATTAGGGCATTCGCGTCGGTTACCGCATCAAGCAACTGTGCTTTATCGCTGTAACCCTCTAATTTCAGCAACTCGAACCCTGCCGACTCGATGATCTGTTGAATTCTTTCCACGGCCTCCAACGCGAACGGCTTACTTGTCGCCAAAAGTACCTTCATAATCTACTCCTTTCTGATAAAGTTGCAAATTTACAAACTTATAGTCAATAAAACACCAAAATAAAGTAAAAAACGATAAAACAAAGAATAATCAGATTTCAGGAAGAGATTTGTCGAATATGTGGAATCGTCTTATCTTTGCCAGGCAAACGAATTACAGCGCACGATGAACAACCCTTACCCCTCCATTTTGCTAGAGAATGCGGTGAACGAGTTCGCGAAACTTCCCGGTATAGGTCGGAAGTCGGCCCTCCGCCTGGTGCTTCACATGCTTCGGCAGGACGAAGAGACGGTGACCCGGTTTTCCGACACCTTGCTTCGCTTGAAACGAGAGGTGAACTACTGCTCCTGCTGTCACAACATCTCTGACACGGAGGTGTGCGCTATCTGCGCCGACCCATCGCGTGACAACACTACCCTCTGTGTGGTAGAGAATGTGAAGGAGGTGATGGCGATAGAGCGGACGGTGCAGTTCCGGGGACTCTATCATGTGCTGGGTGGCATCATATCACCCATCGACGGTATCGGGCCGTCGGACCTGGAGATCACCAGCCTGGAAGAGCGGGTGAAAGCGGGCGGGATCCAAGAGGTTATCCTGGCGTTAAGCGCGACCATGGAGGGCGATACGACCAACTTCTATATCTACCGCAAGTTGCAGCCTTACGACGTGAAGGTGAGCATCCTCGCCCGGGGCGTATCGATTGGCGATGAGATCGAGTATGCCGACGAGGTAACGCTGGGGCGCTCCATCCTTAACCGCATCCCGTTTAATGAGTCCTACAAGCTCGTTGCCAAGTAATCCCGCTATATCGTCACTTAACAACCCTACAGACTCGTTATCAAGTAATCCTACTAACTCGTCACCTAACAATAATACTAAGGAGTAAAATGGACTCAAAAAGGAAAATCGATGAAACAATTCAGCTACTGAAAAAGCATTACTGGGGCAATATCCTCCTCTTGTTGCTCCTTTTCCTACTTGTGACACCCGGGGTACTCCCCTTTTTCGATGGGAGTAAAACGGTGGGGTTAACGGTAGAGATGTACGACATCGTGATCACGATTATCGTCATCCCCTTTTCGTTGAAATTTTTTGGAGACAAGGTAAAAAAAGCAGCCCGTCCCATGGAAGTGGGAGACGCTATCCGCTTATACAAAAAGGCATCCTTCTGGCGACTGTACACGTTGAGCGTATTCACGTTGGGACAGATCTTGCTTTTCGGATTGTCAGGAAACAAGAATTTCTTCTGGCTCACGGTGGTATTGTTTACCGTGTTCCTGTTCTGTAAGCCGTCATACGTTGAGCTGGCGGCCATGACCGAGCAGGTTGACGACGGGAAGAGGACGAAAATGGACGACACGGGGGAAAGCCATTACAGCGAAGAGAGAACGAACGACGAGGACGGGGCAAATCCCGAAACGATGGGACCAATGGAGGAGCATACGGATAAGGAGCTGACAAACGGGGAGGACACAGAAGAAGGGAAAGGGGAGAATCGATGAGCAAGTTACTTGAAAACGATATGATACGCCTGCGGGCACCGGAACCGGAGGACTTGGAACAGTTCTACCGGTGGGAAAACGATACCAATTCATGGACACTTGGGTCTACTACCGCCCCTTTTTCGCGGTTCACCCTCAAACAGTACCTCATTGAATCCAAAAACGATCCCTACAGTGACAAGCAACTGCGGTTGATGATCGAATTAAACGATAGCGGTGAGGCCATCGGGACAGTCGACCTGTACGACTTCGACCCCTTTCATCGCCGCGCCGGTGTGGGCATCTTGATCGATCAGGCATACCGTGAACAAGGTTACGGCTACCAAACGCTCAAGCTGCTTGAAGCGTACGCGTTCACCTTTCTGGACCTACATCAACTCTACGCGGTGGTTTCTCAAGAGAACCACGCGAGCGCCCGTTTGTTTCAAAAGGCAGGGTACGTGCCGGTGGGGCAGTTGGTCGACTGGCTTTCGACAGGAGGGGATTTCAAAGACGCGGTGTTGTTACAGAAGATAAACCACTGAACCATGCGGGACGATATCCAAAAAGCACTGGAGGTATTGAGAAAGGGAGGCCTTATCCTCTACCCCACCGACACCATCTGGGGCATAGGGTGCGACGCCACCAACGAGGAGGCGGTCAAGAAGCTATACGCGCTAAAACGGCGGGACGATCGCCAGTCGATGCTCGTACTGATTGATCGCCCGGAGCAACTGCAAGCCTACGTGCGAGAAGTTCCCAATATCGCGTGGGACCTGATCGAGCTGTCTGACCGGCCACTCACCCTTATCTACGATGGTGCCAAAAATCTGGCCCCCAGCCTGATCGCCACGGACGGCTCCATTGGCATCCGCGTCACCAGCGAGCTCTTTTCCCAAACGTTGTGCCGCCAATTCCGAAGACCCATCGTCTCCACGTCAGCCAATATCAGTGGTACACAACCACCGGGTCGTTTTGATCAGATTCAAGACGAGGTGAAAAATGGGGTTGATTACATCGTTACCTACCGACAAGATGACCCATCCGAATCGAAGCCCTCGGGTATTTTGAAGATAGGATACGACGGCACCGTGAAAGTGATTCGAGAATAAGTTTCACCGTTACTTATGGTCCACTCAATGAAATTCAACAAACTACTGAACCGATTTTTCATCTGGCGCACAGCCCATATCAAAGAACACCACTTCCTGCTGGTGGTCTGCTTCCTGGTGGGCATCCTCACCGCTTTGGCTGCATACGCCCTTAAATCGGCCATCCATTTTTTCCAGGTCTTCCTCACCAACCACTTCAGCCAGGAGACCATGAACATCTCCTACCTCCTCTCCCCCATCGTGGGCATACTCATCGCGGGGCTATACGTGCGGTACGTGGTGAAAGACGATATCAGCCACGGCGTTACCAAGATCCTGTTCGCCATCTCTCAACGAAAGAGCCGGATCAAGCCGCACAACACCTACACCTCCCTTATTGCCAGCTCCATCACTATAGGCTTTGGGGGATCGGTCGGAGCTGAAGCCCCGATCGTGCTCACCGGGTCGGCCATAGGATCGAACCTGGGAAACTTTTTCCGGCTGGAGCAACGAAGCCTGATGATCCTGGTGGGGTGCGGTGCGGCCGGGGCCATCGCCGGCATCTTTAAAGCGCCCATCGCGGGCATCCTCTTCGTGATCGAAGTGTTGCTACTCGACCTCACCATGTCCTCCATACTCCCCCTTCTGGTAACCGCGGTTACCGCCACTACCGTATCTTACATCCTAAATGGGATGGAGGCCATGTTCGCGTTCTCACAAGTAGAACCGTTCACGCTCGATCGCATCCCGTTCGTCATCCTGTTGGGTATCGTCTGCGGCTTCCTATCGCTCTACGTGGTCCGATCGATGACCTGGTGCGAAGGCAAGTTCGCTAAACTGCCGCCATGGAAACGATTCGTGCTGGGGGGTAGCATGTTGGGCATTCTCATCTTCCTCTTTCCACCGCTCTACGGGGAGGGATACAACACCATCAATACCCTCTTGGCGGGGGGCGACCAGTTCCAGTCGCTGACAAACGAGAGTCTCTTCTACAATATCGAAAACCCCTGGGCCATCGTGATCTTCCTGGTGTTGGTCATCCTGTTCAAGGTATTCGCCACCAGTGCTACCAACGGGGGTGGCGGCACCGGTGGTGTCTTCGCCCCCACCCTCTTCCTGGGGTGCATCGCCGGGTTCGTCTTCTCCTACACCTTGAATCAACTGGGATACACCATCTACCTGCCGCAGGAGAATTTCGCGTTAATGGGTATGGCGGGTGTGATGACCGGGGTGATGCACGCCCCACTCACGGGTACTTTTCTCATCGCGGAACTGACCGGCGGATATGACCTTTTCCTGCCCCTGATGATCGTCTCGGTTGTTTCGTATGGCACCATACTGATTTTCGAGAAACACAGCATCTACGCGAAACGGCTCGCCAAACGGGGCGAGCTGATCACGCACCATAAGGATAAGGCTGTACTCACCTTCCTGAAGATCGAAGACCTGCTGGAAAAAGATATACCTACCGTGACACCGGAGATGACGCTCGGGGAAATGGTAAAGGTGATATCGACCTCCAACCGCAACATCTTCCCGGTGGTAAACAAGGAGAACGTGCTGATGGGACTGGTGATGATGAACGATATACGGAACATCATGTTCCGACCGGAGCTGTACGACAGGTTCACGGTGCAAAAATTCATGGTCGGTGCCCCGGCACAAATCAACATCAACTCGACCATGGAAGAGGTGATGGACACGTTTGAGAATACCAAGGCATGGAACCTGCCGGTAGTAGACAGCCAAGGGGTCTACCAAGGGATCTTGTCGCAGTCCTCCGTCTTCAACTCCTACCGCGAGGTGCTGGTTGACACCTATTCCGATATTACCGAGTAGAGCGAAGCCATGGACGAGGGGGAAAAAGAGGGAAACGGGAGAAGAAGAATAGGATGAATAAACAGTACAACAAGGAAAGCAAAACGATGACGGACAATAGGAAGAACAAATTAAGGTGAGTGAAAAAGAGGAACGGAACAATGACAAAAGAGTGGGAAAAAACAGATAATAAAAGCCTGCGGATCGTTTTCATGGGAACGCCCGAGTTCGCGGTGGAATCGCTGAAAGCACTGGTCGGTCAGGGTTACAACGTGGTTGGTGTTGTTACCACACCCGATAGGCCGGCGGGAAGGGGATACAAGCTCCAACCCTCACCCGTGAAACGGTATGCCCTGGAACAGGAGTTACCTCTACTGCAACCCGAAAAACTGAGAGACCCGGGGTTCTTAGAAGAGCTAAAGAGATGGAAGGCCGACCTGCAAGTGGTGGTGGCTTTTCGAATGTTGCCGGAGGTGGTATGGGGAATGCCGCCGATGGGTACGTTCAACCTCCACTCGTCGCTGCTGCCCCGATACCGGGGAGCCGCCCCCATCAACTGGGCCATTATCAACGGGGAGTCGGAGACCGGGGTCACCACCTTCTTCCTCACCCACGAAATTGACACTGGTCACATTATCTTTCAAGAGAGAACCGCGATCGGGGAGAACGACACCGCGGGGTCACTGCATGACCGGCTAATGACCATGGGGGCAAATCTGGTACTTAAAACGGTGGATGCGATCACCGAGGGTACAGCCCCCTCCCTGCCTCAAAGCGACATGGCTACTGACGAAGCGTCACTTCCGCAGGCACCCAAGATTTTTACTGAGGATTGTCGCATTGACTGGAGCAGAAGCGTCCAAGAGGTCTACAATCAGATCCGGGGCCTGTCACCCTACCCTGCCGCATGGACCGAACTCTACCCGGGTGATGAAGAAGAGCCGCTTCGGGTAAAGATTTACGGTTGCGAGATCGTGGAAAACGCCGGACAAGAAACAGGGAATATTGAACGTGAGGGTAGCACCGACCAAGAAGCCAAACCCGTGAGACGGGAAACCGAAACCGTGAAAGGAAAAACCCGAAACGCGGGTACTATCGTGACCGACAACCGCTCCTTCCTGCACGTGACCACCCGCGATGGGGTCGTAGCCATCAGCGACCTACAGGTATCGGGAAAGAAGCGGTTACAGGTAAACGATTTCCTAAATGGGTACAAAATCAAAGGGGAAGCCTACTTCCAATAAAACCATCCTGGAAACACAAGCTAATGCCCAAAAACCATGCTACCACTTGTAGTTTAGCCCGAAACTCAACGACTGGTTAAACTGCCAATAATTGAATTTTGGATCGATCGGGACACTATCATCGTACCGCACGTGTAAGTAGATGGTGGTAGAGAAGGCGTTGCTCAATGCCATGTTGAGGGTATTCTCGATCTCCGCGACCACCTTATCATACGGGGTAAAGTAGTTAAGCCTGCACCTCCAGGTGATATACCGCGTAATATCGTACGTGAAGTTCGAGGAGATGGTGGTACCAAAATCCAGCAACGTGTTCTCCCCTTCCGGGATACCGTACCGGGTTACGTTCACCGAATCACTCATGACGTAGCGGTGGCTGATGGAGATAGGAGAAATTGCCAAATCCCAACGAAATCGGCGATGCCGCACCTTTTTCGATCGCTTATCGAGGTTGTACTTCAACCCTACCCCCACGTTAGTGTATAACGGGGAGAGGAGCGTCGATCTCAATTTATTCGAATTCACGGGGTAGCTATTAAACAGCTGCGATTTCGCCTCCACGTTCATCGAGTAAGACCACCCCTTTATGAACGCGTCCAGCACAAAGTCGCCGTAATACCGGATCATGTCGTTCCCAATACGGTAGTGCCTGATCGTATCGTCCGGGGCGTTAAACACTTGCAAGCGCCATTCTAACAGGTTGTTAAACCTAACCTTGTTTTTCTTATAGTTAGCCCTTAGCGCATTATAGCTGTTGATATTCAGGTTGTTTGTCCCACCTTTATGCCAGTTTTCCGAGAAGTGGTTCTGGGCGAACTGAAACGAGTGCTCGCCCGATGTCACCCAGTACTTCCGGCGAATGGTGGCTCCCTCCACGTCCGGTGTTTCCAGCGAGAAGGATGTTTCTGCTTTCAACAACTCCTTAAACGGGTTATAGCTCTCCCTCACCATCTCATCACCGTCTGAACTCGTGGGTAGCGAGTCAAAGACCGCCACCGAGTAACGGATCAAGTCTGGATAGGTCAAATAGTAGTTTCGGCGCACCTCACGAGCAAAATCAAGGTGCCCGAGCTGGGGAGCAAACGTCTTCTCCATCGGGATCAACAGCCCCGTTTCTTGAATCTCTTCCTTAATAGGATAGAACGAGAGGTCACGCGGCAACATTTGTCCGGTAAAAATCATCGGAAGAAAAAGAGGGCTATAGAACAGGGTGTCACGAAACGTGAGACCGCTCATCGACTCGGTGTCGTAAGAATAAAGCGGCAACTGCAACGTCCCGTTCTCCTTTCTCATGTAGAGCAAGTCGAGAGAATTGCGGAAAACAGAGAGGGGAAGCAGGGTAGAATCACTCCAGACCATGCTATCCGACGGTGCAATTAACCAAGCTGCCGTTTCTCGCTTTGGAAGTGTATCGTTCAACGCAACGGGGGGATCA
Organism: Fermentimonas sp.; assembly: GCA_033808735.1. Classification (GTDB taxonomy): domain Bacteria; phylum Bacteroidota; class Bacteroidia; order Bacteroidales; family Dysgonomonadaceae; genus Proteiniphilum. The sequence continues at coordinate 54,263 of JAPXNA010000005.1, read as the reverse complement.
GTCTGAATCAGCTGACCCACAGGACTGGTTCGTGAGCGATCTACTTGTTGTCGGACCCGCTTGCCGATATCCGTTACCTTATGAAAAATATCGGTGGTATCCGACACCTGCACAGGGTTAGGCATCGTCCAAGTGGTAATAGCCATCACGGCCACTACTGGAAATAACATCGCCATCAATGAAAAGAGTATTCGCTTCATATCATCTTCTAAAAACCCATTTATACAGTTCCTCAGTGCAAAGATATTAAAAAAAAACTATCTTTGTACTGGTTTACCCATTCTCTTGCATTTATTGAATGGCGAATATCACGGTGCGGTGCGGTAGCAGGAACCATGCCGCCTAAGCAAATTGACATTAAACAATCAACGTATGAGAAAATTATCCCTTTCCTTACTAATCGTCGCGGGGGTGATGGCACTCTCCAGCTGCCGGGGTTACAACCGGATGGTCGAAAAACAGGAGGCGGTTACCTCCCAGTGGGGCAACGTGCAGAACGCGTACCAAAGGCGGGCCGACCTGATTCCCAACTTGGTTAACACCGTGAAGGGCTACGCGGAACATGAACAAGAGACCTTCACCCAGGTCACGGAAGCGCGCGCGAAAGCCACGCAAATGGTTGTTGACCCCGAAAACCTGACGGAAGAGGCGCTTAAGGAGTACCAACAAGCGCAGAACCAGATTAGCCAAGCCCTGGGAAGGCTGTTGCTCATCCAGGAAAATTACCCGGAGTTGAAAGCCAACCAGAACTTTCTGGCGTTGCAGGACGAGCTGGCCGGGACCGAAAACCGGATATCGGTAGAGCGCAACCGCTTTAACGAGATGGTATGCGATTACAACGCCTATATCCGCAAGTTCCCCCAGGTAATCTACGCGGGCTGGTTCAAGTTTAAACCCAAGGCCTATTTTGAAGCGGTAGCAGACGCTCAAACCGCACCCGAAGTCCAGTTTTAGTTCAACTTCCGAACTTGTCGATGGTTTCTGCTTTCAAGATACGATGCTGAAGAAAAAGCAACTCCATACCGTTTCCGCTGCTATTCGTGATGCTGAGACCCGGACCTCAGGGGAGATAAGGGTATGTATAGCACGACGTTGTAAGGCCGATCCCTTGGAAGCTGCCTATAAGAAGTTCATCCAATTAAGGATGAACGAGACTCAACTACGGAACGGCGTACTTATCTACGTGGCTCCCGCCGATCATAAGGCGGCCATCTACGCGGACCAGGGTATTGAGGGGTCGCCCAAAACACCCGGGTTTTGGAATGACGTGCTGGAGGAGATGCTCTCCTGCTTCAGGGAAAAACAGATCGTGAAGGGTATATGCCAGGCTGTCACAAGGACCGGACAACAGCTAGCAGCATATTACCCGATTTCTGACAGTGATGTAAACGAGTTAAGCGATGAGGTGGTTATTGACGGGTAGGTCCCGTTTGTGCTGGGTCATCCTGCTGGTAAGCGTCCCCCTACTTCCCATGGCGTTCGGGCAAGACATCCCTGACCCGATCTACCCCTACCGTCTGGTGAACGATTTCGCCGACATATTCTCGCCAGCCGAACGCCAGGCATTGGAACAAAAACTATTGGCCTACAACGATTCTACCTCCACCCAGCTATACGTGATCTCCGTGAACGATCTAGGGGGGTACACCGTTTCTGACTTCGCTTTCCGCATCGGGGAGAAATGGCAGATAGGCCAAGCGGGTAAGGACAACGGAGCGGTAATCCTGATCAAGCCTAAAGTTGGTAATAGCCGTGGCGAAGCCTTTATCGCCACTGGTTATGGACTTGAAGCCAAAGTCAACGATGCGTACGCGGGCAGGATCGTGCGAGAGCAGATGATTCCCTATTTCATGGAAGGCGACTACTTCGGTGGAGCCAACGCCGCGGTAGATGCCTTAATAGCCCGCCTCTCCGGGGAGTACAGCGCAGAGGGGGGAGACGAAGAGATGGATATCTCTTGGCTCGTACTCCTGATTTTTGTGGCGGCTATCCTCTTCTTCGCATGGGTGTCACGTAATGGCGATCAGTATATCGATGGCGATGGTCACCATAGAGGCGGTATGCCACCATGGCGCTTCCCACCCTCATCCGGCAAATGGGATGGCGGCCTCGGTGGAGGCGGTTTCGGTAGTGGCGGAGGCTTTGGTGGTGGCTTTGGCGGCGGGGGAGGTGGTAGTTTTGGCGGTGGAGGTGCCGGGGGGAGCTGGTGACATGAAAGAAGTGAAACCACTCATCACCGTGCTGGGACCTACGGCTAGCGGCAAAACTGCCCTTGCCGTGCAGCTCGCGTACCGGTTAAACGGTGAGATAATTAGCGCTGACTCCCGGCAGGTGTACCGACAGATGGATATCGGTACGGGCAAAGATTTATCGGAGTACACGGTGAACGGCCGATCCATCCCCTACCACCTGATCGATATCCGCGAACCGGGAGATAAATACACGCTCTTCGATTACCAGCACGATTTTCACAAGGCATACCAAGAGATTCTCGCGCGCGGGAAGCAGCCGATCCTTTGCGGGGGTACGGGGCTCTACATCGAGTCGGTTCTCAAGGGATACGATTTACCCGACGTGCCTCCTAACCCGGAACTGCGGGCGGCGTTAGAAGAGAGATCGCTGGATGAGTTAAGCGAACTGTTGAGTAGCTACCGCCCACTTCACAACACCACCGACACGAAGAACAGAAGAAGGGTTATCCGGGCCATCGAGATCGAGGTGTACAAGTCCCAGCAGGGGGAGGTGGCTACGACTTTCCCCGCGATCAAGAGCGTTATCATGGGACTCAGGATTGACCGGGAGGTTAGACGCACCAACATCACGGCCCGCTTGAAGGCCCGACTACAGGAGGGGATGATAGAAGAGATAGCGCAACTGCTCGCATCGGGGGTAGCACCAAACGACCTTATATATTACGGCCTGGAGTACAAATTCGTCACCCAACACGTCATTGGCGAGCTGAGCCGGGAGGAGATGTTCAGGAAATTGGAAATCGCCATTCACCAGTTCGCGAAACGACAAATGACCTGGTTCAGGGGAATGGAGCGACGCGGGTTCACCATCCACTGGATTGATGCGTCGCTTCCGATGGAGCAAAGGGTGGAGCAGGCACTTTCATTGCTATAGCGCTCTCTTTTATCGCAAGGTGTATACACGGTATAAGGTAAAGCAGTACTTTCTTTCGTGGATAAGTAAGAAAATCGGCGGAAAAATCGTATTTTTGTCGCGCTATTGAAGCACTGCCCTGCCCTTTCGTGAAGCAAAGGGATGCTTTCAGAGCAAAGGTGGTGTACAAGGTGCGTCACCTTTGCGTGTGTTGTTTTATGGCTGTTTTTGCTTTCAAAGCGAAAGTCCACTATTTCGATAAGCCAAACGGGCAGAGGACAAGTTTACTTGAACTATGCCGTGGCGAGAAAATGTCTAACTTCAGTGAACTATTCTCTTAATCCAATGATTAAAGGAACCTTTCCAGTCGATCAATTCCAAGTGTTCGACACCCCGTTTTACTATTACGACATGGAGCTGCTGCGAGCCACGCTCGATGCGATTAAAAGAGAGACGGAAAACCGGCCGTTTCATATCCACTATGCCTTAAAGGCAAACGCCAATCCCCACCTGCTGAAGCTCATCGCCTCGTACGGGTTTGGCGCAGATTGTGTGAGCGGCAACGAGATACGTACTGCCCTCGCGTGCGGCTTCACGCCCGACAAGATACTCTTTGCAGGGGTGGGCAAAACCGATAAGGATATCCTCATCGGACTGGAGCATGACATCTCCTGCTTCAACGTGGAGTCACTCCCCGAGCTGGAGGTGATGAACTGCTTGGCGGGAACAGTTAACAAGAAGGCACGTGTGGCCCTGCGGGTCAACCCCAACGTGGATGCACGTACCCACAGGTACATCACCACAGGACTCAATGAGAACAAGTTCGGGATTAACGAGCAAGATATCCCGAAAGCTATTAACATGGTCATTGACTCCCCCTACTTGGAGTTGATCGGTTTGCACTTTCATATCGGGTCACAGATTACCGACCTCTCATCGTTCGAGGACCTCTGCGTGAAGGCACGCGAGTGGCAAAAAAGGCTTAACAAACAGGGCCTAAAACTACCCGTGATTAACGTGGGAGGTGGATTGGGTATCAACTACCACCACCCCAACCATTTTCCGGTAGCCGACTTCGAGGCCTATTTCCGCCTGTTCGAGCGGCACCTCGTGCCGACACCCGGCCAATCGCTCTTCTTTGAGCTGGGGCGCTCCATCGTGGCTTCCTGCGGCTCACTCATCACCCGCGTACTCTACGTTAAGGAGGGGATACAGAAAAACTTCCTGATCGTGGATGCCGGAATGACGGACCTGGTTCGCCCCGCGCTCTACGGGGCGTACCACCACATTGAAAACCTAACCTCCAATGAGGAGATGGAGCCCTATGATGTAGTGGGACCCATCTGCGAATCGAGCGACGTTTTTGCCGAACAACGGTTACTAAACCGTGCCACCCGGGGAGACCTGATCGCGATCCGCTCCGCGGGTGCGTACGGGGAGACAATGACCTCTACCTATAATGGTCGGGAACTACCCGCGAGCTACTTTTCAGACCAACTGTAAAATCACTGATAACGCCCTATGGATCAACTAACATCCTATATAGCACAACTGTCACTTCAGGAGTGGCTCCTTTATGGCGGCTTGCTCTTCTTCTTCCTCATACAGTTCCTGTTCTACTTAATTGTCTATCGACGGCCCTACCGGTACGAGAAGCAGAGGGGCGAAATATTAGTCGCCGATGACCAGCTCCCGGGAATCTCGGTAATCATCACCTCCAAAAACGACGCGAAGGAACTAGAAAAGAACCTGCCTTACATCTTGGAGCAGGATTACCCCAACTTCGAGGTAATCGTTGTAAACAGCGGATCGACCGACGAGACCGACACGGTGCTCAAGGCGATTCAACAGGTATATGCCCACCTCTACCACACCTACGTGCCCCCGGGAGCCGATGCAGTGAACGAGAAAAAGCTGGCGCTCACCTTGGGCATCAAGGCGGCAAAACACGAGATCCTGCTCTTTACCGAGGCATACTGTAAACCCTGTTCAACACGCTGGATACGTGAATATGGAAAAGAATTCAACAAAGGGAGGGACCTGGTACTTGGGTACAGCCGTCTTTCACTTGCGCCGGATGTCCCCATTCGGCGCTTTATCCGATTCGACAACCTGATGCACCACCTCGGCTTCCTCTCCATGGCCATTGCCGGGAAACCCTACACCGGCATGGGACGGAACATGGCCTATAAGAAAACGCTCTTCTTTGAACAAAAAGGTTTTTCGCCCATCTTACATATTGATGGGGGAGAGTACGATCTGTTTATTAACCGGGTAGGTCAAGGTAAAGATGCGGGAGTTGTACTATCGAGATCGAGCATGACGGAGACCGACGTGGTGGATCGTTTTTCAACGTGGAAGTCCCTGAAATCAAGTTACGTCTACACCAAACAGTTCTACCGTGGCTTTGCGGCATGGTTTTTCAGATGTGAAACCCTCTCCATGTACACCTTCTACCTCTTGTTCCTCGCGGTGGGGATTGCAAGCATTGCCACCGGTAACCTTATCGCCCTTGGCGCATGCTGCCTGTTGTTCCTTTGCCGACTGGCCGTACAACTTATCGTGATCAACAAGAACAGTCAACTGCTGGATGGGAAGAGGTACCACCTGAATCTCCTGCTTTTCGACCTTTCCCGGCCAATCATCAATGGGTTGTTAAGGATCTACGCTAATCGGAGGAACAGGCGATAAGTTATGCCATTTTGTCACTCCTCAACCGGTTTATCTTTCAATTGCTTGTTCAACCGAGTCAAAGCGGGGGTTAATGGGGGTTAATCACGTTTTCTTTCCGTTAAAAGTGTTAAAACTCGGTCGTTTCAAAGGGGAATTGTACGTTATTTGTTCTTAATCTGGGCGAGGATAAAACTGACATGATTAAACTAAGGCGTACAATAATTATCAAAGGTTTCATGTACAGAACCACAAAAAAATATACAGATCATGTGAAACTGACTGGCTAATAATAATTATGAAGTACCCTTGAAAATAAATATTTTACATATCAATCATTCTATATAGTCTAAATTTCAAAATTTAATAGTCGTATGAAACGAGCATGATTTAAAGCGAGTTCCATACACCGAAACAAAAAAATTAAATAATCGTATGAAACGAGCATGAAAACTGTTTTCACACAAGAACATGATTAAAGCGAGTTCCATACACCGAACCAAAAAAAATTAAATAATCGTATGAATACAAACAAAACAAAGAACGTGCTGCTTATCATTTTAGTAGCCGTTATCAGCTCGGTAGTCACGCTACTCGGGTTCAGCGCAGTAAATAAGGACAGTCGTATTGCCGTCAGAAGCTCAGCTGGAGGTTCCGCCGAAGTAGCATCGAAAGAAATTACCGCCTACTCCAATCAGTTCGACCAGGACAGGAACGTGGTGTTAACGAACCTGACCACCTCTGAGGGGTACCCGGATTTCACGGTAGCCGCCGCACGGTCGGTCGATGGGGTTGTACACGTGAAAACGAAATCGATCTCGCAACAACAATACTTCAACCCGTTCGACTTCTTTTTCGGGTTTGGTGACCGCACGCCATCGCAACCACGCGAGCAGGTGGGGTTCGGCTCCGGCGTTATCATCTCCAAAGATGGGTACATCATCACCAACAACCACGTGGTTGAGCGAGCCACCGAGGTATCGGTCACCCTGAACGACAACCAGGAGTATATCGCGAAAGTCGTTGGTACGGACTCACAAAGCGACATCGCCCTGCTCAAAATTGATGGGGAGGAGTTCCCTTACCTCACCTTTGGTAACTCCGATGCCCTGGAGGTGGGCGAATGGGTGTTGGCGGTGGGTAACCCGTTCAACCTCACTTCAACCGTTACGGCGGGGATCGTGAGCGCAAAGAACAGGGGCAATGTGATGGGAGGCGGTCTCGGAATTCAGTCGTTCATTCAGATCGATGCAGCCGTAAACCCTGGTAATAGCGGAGGTGCACTCGTGAATACCCGCGGTGAACTGGTCGGCATTAACACCGCCATCTACTCTCAGACGGGCAACTTTGCCGGTTACGCCTTTGCAATACCCATCTCCATCGCCGGCAAGATTGCCGCCGACCTGAAGGAGTATGGCACCGTCCAACGAGCGTTCTTGGGTATCTCGGTACTGAACATCGAAGAGGTGCGCCGTACCGACCCGGATAAAGCCAGGGAGCTTTCCCAATTGAACGGAGTTAAGGTGGACGGTTTCTCAGATCGCAGCTCTTCCAAGGCAGCCGGGATCCAGATAGGCGATTTGATCACCAAGATTAATAACATACCTATCCGGACCTTCTCCGAGCTGCAGAATCAACTGAACCGCTATCGCCCGGGCGATAAAATTGCCGTAACGGTTCTCCGGGATGGCAAGGAACGCACCTTCACCGTGGAGCTTAAAAACGAGGAGGGCAGCACCGAGATCACCCGTAGCAGCGACGGGATAAGAGGACTGGGCGCCACATTCAGCACACTGTCAGAGGATCGCAAGAGGGAGATGGGCATTTCCAGTGGTGTGGAAGTAGCCAGCGTGGAGAGCAACAGTCTTTTCCGCAAGGAGGGGATTAACAAGGGCTTCATCATCATGCGGGTGAATAACACCCCCGTGAACAGCGAGGAGGATATCGCCAAGATTGTCGCAGCTACTCGAAATCAACCGAACGATAAGGTGCTATTAATAGCGGGCTTTTACCCGAGGGGGAGAACGCAGTACATCGCGATCGACCTGTCGCAATTATAGGCAAGATATAGTTAATATCGGTTAATTCACCACTTTTAAGTAACAAAATAGGCCTATGAACTGTTTCTAAGTAACAACAATCAAAAAGATTTACCCGAAGAATATTAGGAAACAATAGATGAGACAATTAAAAATCACGAAATCGATCACTAACCGTGAGAGCGCTTCGTTAGACAAGTACCTTCAGGAGATAGGGCGTGAAGACCTGATTACCGTGGAGGAAGAGGTGGAATTGGCGCAGGCCATCAAGAAAGGTGATCGCCAAGCCCTTGAGAAGCTCACGAAAGCCAACTTACGGTTCGTTGTATCGGTAGCCAAGCAATACCAGAACCAGGGTTTAAGCTTACCCGACCTGATTAACGAGGGTAACTTGGGGTTAATTAAAGCAGCGGAGAAGTTCGACGAGACCCGTGGGTTCAAGTTCATTAGCTACGCGGTATGGTGGATACGTCAGTCTATCTTGCAGGCATTAGCTGAACAGTCCAGGATCGTGAGGCTACCCCTCAACCAAGTGGGTTCCATCAACAAGATAAGCAAAGCGTTCCAGAAATTTGAACAGGAGAACGAACGCAAGCCCTCTGCCGAGGAGTTGGCTCTGGAACTGGATATCCCCGTTGAAAAAGTGATCGATTCCCTCAAGGTATCGGGGCGACACATCTCCATGGACGCCCCCTTCGTTGAGGGGGAAGATAACAGCCTGCTCGACGTGCTGGTGAACGATGATGCCCCGGTTGCTGACAAGGCACTCATCGACGAATCGCTTCGGAAAGAGATCGAACGTGCGCTCTCCACCCTCACTGAGCGGGAGAGCGAGATCATAAAAATGTTCTACGGGCTTGGCATGCAGGAGATGACCTTGGAAGAGATTGGCGATAAGTTCCAGTTAACGCGGGAGCGCGTGCGGCAAATTAAAGAAAAGGCCATTCGCAGGCTACGGCAAGACTCCCGGAGTAAGCTTTTGAAAAGCTACCTAGGATAACATTTACCGCGATAAAAAGGCCACACGTTGGTAAAAAAATGCATAAAATAATATTTCAACACCATTTTGGGGAAATTTTTCCCTTAAAAGAGGGTTTATGTGAAATTTAAGTTTTATATTTGTACTCAGATTGCGTGCTTTGTCTTGAGAAACAAGCACTCAATTTAAGGTGTGCAATGAAAAAGTGAGTAATTGGAATAAAAATATTTTATTAGCGTTTAGTTTATGAAAAAGTTTAGTTTACTTTTATTTTCTGCTCTTGTTGCATTCAGCATTGGTGCACAAGAGGTGCAGAATGTTTCTCACGGTACAGTTTACCTGAAAAACAAGGGAAGTGACAATTGGTACATTGGTCTCGGAGGTGGAACCAATCTTTACACGACGAAAGCCGAAAAGGATGCTGGTGCAAGCCTTGGAGATCGTCTCGGTTGGATGGGACAACTAGAGGTTGGACGCTGGAATTCTCCCAACTGGGGCGCACGCTTGGTGATTGACGGCGGTCACATCAAACACGTGGTTCCAAAACTACCTGACGAGCAAAATTGGGTAGGCGGTCACGTGGACCTGATGTACAACATCGTCAACGCATGGGGTACCTACAACCCCGACAGGGTTTACAGCTTGATTCCTTATCTGGGTATCGGGTACATGTACGGGTTAAACGAGGATTGGAAAAAGCCCAATCCCGATGGCGACCTGTTTAAAAATCAAAACCAAACGTTGACCTACAACGTGGGGTTAATCAACAACTTCCAACTTTCAAAAAACGTGGCCCTCTTCCTCGAGTTAGGGTGGAAGCTATTTCAAGAAACGTTTGATGGGAGTGGTTTAGGTGGAGACTACGAGTATGACAGCATGCTTACCGGTACCGCCGGGATCAAGTTCGGTTTAGGTGGAAAGCAAGACTTTACCCCCGCCGAGTTGATGGACTACAACCTGATCAACGACCTCAACAGCCAAATCAACCGCTTACGTGCTGAAAATGAAAAGCTGAGATTGAGGCCCGAGTCTTGCCCGGAATGTCCGGAAGTAAAACCCACCGTGGTTTCTGAGGAAGTATACGTTCCGAACGTGGTCTTCTTCCGCATCAACTCTTCAAAGATTGACAGGGGACAGCAAGTGAGCGTGTACAACACGGCTGAATACATGAAAGGCAACCCGAACGCCAAGGTGAACATCGTAGCGTATGCCGACAAGCAGACCGGTACTCCAGAGTACAACTTCGCGCTCTCTGAAAAACGTGCCAGGGCGGTTGCCGATGCACTGATCAACGACTATGGTATCAGCAGCAGCCGTATCTCTCTTGACTGGAAGGGCGATACCGAACAACCGTACGCTGAAAATGCTTGGAACCGTGTGGCCATCTTCTTTGTAGACTAGCCATTTGGAACCGATTGAATCCAATAAAAAATCCCGGCATTTAAATGCCGGGATTTTTTTTGATCACGTTACCCGTTTAATAGAAAATCACTCCTTAATATAAACACGTTTGACGCGGGTGGAGACAGACGTGAGAATTTCGTAGGGGATAGTCCCTATACGTTCCGCCTGTTCCGTCACCGGCAAACCTTCGCCAAAGATTACAACTGCATCACCCTCTTTAGCCTCGACACCTGTTACATCCACCATGCAGAGGTCCATGCAGACGTTCCCTACTATGGGCGCTAGTCTTCCGTTAATCAAGACTTTCCCTACCCTATTGCCGAAACGTCTGTTCAACCCATCGGCGTAACCAATACGAATGGTAGCAATGCGGGCACCGCTCGTGAGCCTCTCTTTCCTGCCGTATCCCACCGTTTCGTGCGGTGGCACCTCTTTAATCTGTAAGACTGTGGTTTTCAAGGAACAAACATTCCTCAGCCCCTCTAATCCGCTTGCGCTAACCCCGTAGAGGCCAATACCCAGCCTCACCATGTGGTGCTGGCTATCAGGGAACCGTTCGATACCCGCCGAATTAAGCACGTGCCGATCGAGAGAGATGCCCAATCCCTTCTCCAGGCGATTAGCCGCCTCGTTGAACACCTCCATCTGTTGATTGGTAAACTCATCAAACGCCCAACTCTCACTGGCCGCCAGGTGAGAAAAAACGGAGCGAACCTGTAACCCTTTCCGTGAACGAAGCGTCTGTGCCAAATCGGGGATCTCTTCCGGGAGGAATCCCAATCGATGCATGCCAGTATCGACCTTAACATGTATGGGGAAGCCAGTTATCGCACGCCGTTCAGCCTCCTTTACAAACGCGTTCAGTACCCGGAAGTTATAGACTTCCGGTTCCAGATCGTACTCGAAAAGCTCTTCAAAGCCACCCGCCTCGGGATTCAACACGATGATGGGAAGGGATATTCCCGCTCCTCTCAGTTGTACCCCTTCTTCAGCGACGGCCACCGCAAGGGCATCACAACGGTGATGCTGAAGTGTCTTAGCCACCTCCACGGCTCCCGCACCATACCCGTTGGCCTTCACCATGCAAGTAAGCTTCACCCCCGACTTCAGACGCGATTTATAAAAGTTGAAATTGTGGACCAATGCATCGAGATTCACCTCCAACAAGGTCTCATGTACCCGTTCCTCCAGAAGTGCGCCTACCCGCTCGAAATGGTAGTCCCTAGCTCCTTTAAGCAAGATCAACTCATCCTTGAAGGTTCTCCAGATTCCTGACTCGATGAAATGGTCCGTGGATGCAAAAAAGCCCTTCTCCTTCATCGTGAAGAGGTGGCTGCAGTCGCCAAGGGCAGGGCCGATGCCAATGAGTCGTTGCACGTCCCGTTGCTCCATCATCCGCGCCACCTTCCCATAGAGCGTATCTGGTGACAAACCGGTCTGAAGGATATCCGACAGGATCACCGTCTTTTTCAAAGAGCGATTCATCGCCCGCTGCTGTTGAAAATCCAAAGCAATCTGGATGGAGTTAACATCGGAGTTGTAACTATCATTGATAAGCAAGCAGCCGTTTTTCCCTTGACGCAAATCCAACCGCATGGCCACCGATTCGAGCGACTTCATCCCATGCGCTACCTCATCGGGAGGTACCTGCAGGTAAAGCGCAACCGCCAGGCATGTGATCGCGTTCTCGACGGACGCCTCATCGGTAAAGGGTATCTCGATAGCGTGGTTTGCACCGAGATACGAATAATCAATTCCCGTGGTTTTCCCTCTCTTCACTACCCTCGACACGTAGAGACGGGCATCTTGGTTCTTCCGAGACCAGGAGAACGCCTGGCTCGACAGTCCCATCCGGTTCACGCAAGCCGACACCAGTTCGTCATCCCCATCGTATATCAACCCATTGGCGTGTACGAACAACGCGAGCTTCTCCATGCATTTTTGCCGCGGAGAAGAGAAATTCTCCTGGTGCGCCTCCCCTAGGTTTGTCAACACCCCTATCGTGGGACGGATAATCGGTTCCAGCCGTTCCATCTCGCCAGGCAGCGATATACCGGCTTCAAATATACCCAACTCCGCGGTGGCATCAAGTTGCCAAACCGATAGGGGTACCCCTATTTGCGAGTTGTAGCTCCTGGGCGAGCGGACGGTATTAAGCCTCGGCCCCAGCAGTTGATAGAGCCACTCCTTGACGACAGTCTTCCCGTTGCTCCCGGTAATACCGATAACGGGGATAACGTGTTTGGAGCGATGAAAGGCGGCAATCGCCTGAAGGGAAGCAAGGGGACTCTCCACCTTGAGTAAATTGGCATTGCTCATTCCTCCCCACTCCGGTAATATCCGGGATACGACAAAATTGCGCACCCCCGCCTCGTACAGCTCCGGCACGAACTGGTGCGCATCGTTGCTCTTGGTGGTCAGGGCAAAGAAAAGCGTTTCAGCGGGATCACTCAGTTCGCGACTATCGGTCAATAAACGTGTAATGCGCGATGGCAGGAAAGATTCGGGTGGAAAACCCAGGATAGAGGCTATTTCTTGCATTGAGTAACTCATCTTGTCGATTTTTTATGGCAACTTTTAAGTGTTCACTTTATTGGCCATTTACTTGTCAAAAGGTCGGTTTCTTGGGTCATTCAAGCTGCCTAATATTTTACATATCAACCGTTTATGTTCGCATAAAGCGCACGCGTTTCCTCTTCGCACGAGATAAACGGGTATTTTCGTTCAAACTCCTTCAGCCTCAGCGCCGTTTGTTCTAAGAAGGTTCGGTGCGATTCGCTACCCGGATGAACGGGTCGGTGGTCGAGCGACTTCCGGATGTCCTCCCACTCCCGGTTGATAGCACGTGTTCGCAGAGTGAAGAAGGTCTCCGCAAAACGCTGCCACACGTACTCCACCGCCACGGGAGACGGGTGCAGCATATCCTCGTTGTAAAAGCGGTAATCGCGCAACTCATCCAGCACGATCTCGTAGGCCGGGAAGTAACGAACATCGCCCTCGAACCGCTTTTGCAGCTCGTCGATTGCCAGGTGGAGGGTCGATTTACTTACCTGGTTCTCGTGTGCACCATCTTTCCAATGCCGGATAGGACTAACGGTAAACACCCACTTCATGGTGGGGCGAAGTGCGGTCAACTCCTCGATCAGCGCACTCCACTGTTCCACGATTTCTTGTACCGATAGGCGTGTACGGTGAAAGTCGCTCTCCGGGAACTTATGGCAATTGGCCACCACCTCGCCCGTTCCTCTCCACCGGTACACGTAAGCCGTCCCGAAGGTAACGAGTAAAAGGTCGGCCTCTTGTAACGCGTTGGTTGCCCGTGTGAACCGCGTGGAAATGGCGTCAAGACACACCTGCTTATCGGGAGATGAAAACTCCCCATGATGCATGAAGCTATGGTATATCCCTTGGCGTTGAACCAGGTCAGCCTCCCCTATCCCCTTGCCTCGCAACAGTCGTTGAATGGCGTTGGAAATCGAAAGCGGGTTAAACAAGATACCGAACGGGTTCACATCGACCGTGAACTTGCATTGCCGCAGTTTGGATCCGATATATGAGGAGAAACAGGAACCGAAAAGCATGATTCCCGTGGAATGATTAACCGGTACATCCGAGATCGGTATATCGACACGCGTTCTGAACTCCATCTTACTTACCTCTTTTATCGTACAAAAGTAAGCATATTTATGCAATTAAACTACACGTGATTACCGACAAATCCCATAAGGGGTTGCATAAAAAATCGGCGTATAAGGCAAAGGACCTGAGATTGTATGAGAAGGGAGAAAAATCCTCCTCATGGAATTAAGTGAATAAGATAAGGGGAGTTTACACACAAGAAGGGTGGGTATAAAAAGGAAAGGTTGTCTCACGACAACCAATCTTCATTGTTAACCTTAAATCTAATACCATGAAAAACACGGTGCAAATATAGTGCTTTTCTGGCAGAGTTGCTCCCTTTTCCGGGGGAAAAAGAATAAATTTTAATTATTTTAACTAAATGGCGGGGTTTTAAATAGTTTTAAATAGATTTCATCCATTTCTCAGGATCCGTATGTGACAAGTAGGTGTATATGCGCAAGCAGGCCCACGCGTCGATCGCGGCGTACGACTGTTGTGCGGGTGATAGCGTGGGTGCCTCCCAGTTGGAGATGCGTTGACTTTTCGATATCTTCTTCTGAAAAAGGAGGGCATATATCTTCTGCAAGCTATTGACCTCGATCCCGAACATATCCACGTAAGATTGCAGGTCAATAAAGTTCTCCGGGCGTTCACCCGACCGTTGGCGTATGGCCGCGAAGTCATCGCGCAGCGAGAGCCCAATCTTCCGGATAGCCGGATTACTCATAAGCGCTTCCAGCTCGTCGGGATAACCGATTCTGTTCAGTCGAAAGAGAAAGCACTCGTTCCTGGTAGCCAGTTGCAGCAAGGCCACCTTGTTAACCTGTCCCCGTTTAAAGGCAGGTTTGGTTTCGGTGTCGAACCCAAGCAACGGCTCTTTAGCAAGGAGTGCCACAGCGCCGGGCACCTGCTTTACTTGATCAATCACGTGGATCTTCCCCTCGAACGTCTCTACCGGGAGTTCCGCTATCTCCTCCTTCGTTATCGTTAATCCCACGGCACCTCCTCGTTAAATGCATCCTCATCGGCAAACGTCCACTCCCTGCTTTTCAACGCGTGCAGGGGACGCAGCACGTTCACCAACTTTTGTCCCCAGTAGGTAAAAAAATGCTCCCTGCAAACATGCAGCGCGTCGTTCATCTGGGCGGTTAGTTCGAACTGGTACACCGAAACCAGGTTCCTAACGTCCTGATATATATCGGCAATGGCTTCCGACACATATGAGGTCACCGGCGTGTCGCTATACCTCATCTCCTCCACGAACACGTCCAGGTAGACGTTCTCTTCTCCCATCACCTTCTCCACCGAATGTGCCACGCGGTTGTAATCCTCCTCTTTCACGAAGGCAGGCAACTCCTCGCTAAAGGAGGGTACCGTTTCGGGTAACAACCAGGCTTTAAGGTATAAAAGCGGCAGCAACTTCACCATGTTTTCGACCCACTCCCCACGGGCAGGAGGAATGTCCTGTTCCAAGAGGGAGCAGAACTCCACCGCCACCGTCATGAAGTCGATCACCTGCTTATCGTATATAATCGCGTGGTTATCCATTCTATCCATCCCGATCTCTGTTTGATCTATATGAAAAGGTGTCCTTTTCAGCCTCCAGACGTGAACGGCCACCTCTCTGAATCATTATTCGACAAAAGTACATGAAAAATCAACTTTTTACAAGTGTGTAAGATAAAATTCAGGAAAAGTACAAGGAGTACGGGGAGATGGTTACCGGGTAAAATAAAAGCCCCAGTAGAGAAAAGCCATCGTGGTGGTGTTTCACGAAGCTGACGGGTCAGTTGAAATAATAATCTGGTTTCAACTTGTGAAATCCAGGAAATTAAACTAACTTGCAGGGAAATGAAACGTCCGCCCGCATCCATACATATCTTCCCTATCGCGCTGATTACCCTGGGAATCATCGCGTCTGTTGCAAGCGCCCTACTAGTAGGGGCAGGCGGGGGCTTCATGGGATTACTCCTACTGATTTCGATAACCGCCCTGCTAGCCGGTGGCCTGCTGGGTTTTCTTTTCGGCATCCCCAAGGTGAACCGCCAATACGCCCCCGGGGATGACTACCCCAAAAACAGGAAGTACTTACCCAACACCAATCTGGAAGAGGTATCTGACTGGCTCACCAAGATTATCATCGGGGTTGGGCTCACGCAACTTATCCGCATCCCGGAATACTTACGTAACCTGGCTACCAGCATTCTAAACCACGTGGAGTGCTATCAGGTGAACTGCAACGCAGCCCACCCCATCCTGGTAGCGGTCATCCTCTACTTCCTCATCGCGGGCTTTATAGTCGCTTACTTTTACACACGCCTCTACCTGGTCAACCTGTGGGAGTTTATGGAAGAATACCGGATGAATGTTGCCGAGATCGCCATCTGGAGGGCTGGCGCGAAAAGCGACCTCACGCGGTCAAAGGAGGAGCCTTCACTAACGGCTGAGGAGCGACAACTGCTCCAGCGAATCGCGGATGAGGGGGAGAAGTTCCCCCCGGTCGAAACACTAATGCCAAGCGAACGGGCAGCGGTCAACACGCTAACCGCGAAGGGAATCATTGAATACAGCAGTGACGGGCCACAAGGTAAACGGGTGTTACTGCGCACTATACATCCAAAATAACCGTATTACCATGATACCCCCTAAAATAGGAAACTCCCCGTTCAAGAATACGGGTGCGATCCGCCCCATGGGAATATACCCGGATCACAGGTACCCGGGCGATGGGCAGCCACGCTACACGGGTCGCCACTTCCTGATTCACAAAGAGACGAAAGGGGATCAACCCGGGATTAGGCGGATACTGGAAACGAAATGGGGATTCACCGTCGCCGAAACGCTTGATTTCAGAACTAAAGGAATAAACGAACACGATATCGAGGGAGCTGACGCCCTGATATACAATGAACTAGGAATCACCTTGCTAGGGGCCGAAGAGGACCCGATCCCACTGCTTAGGTCGCTGGACGACGAATACTTCATCGCACCGGAGAAAGTGGTCTACCTACCGGGGGGGAACGTAACGGGAAAATCGATGGGAAACCCGGTAAGAACTCCAATGCAAAACCCATCGGAAGATACGGCAGAAACGGTTCAACCATCCTCCGCGTGGGGTATACGCACCACGGGAGCCGACCACTCCTCCTACACCGGATCGGGAGTCCGACTCGCCGTGCTGGATACCGGGTTCGATGCGACACATCCCGACTTTCAAGAGAGGGAGGTTACCACCTGCTCCTTTGTCCCCGAAGAGACCGCCCAAGACCAACATGGGCACGGCACCCACTGCATCGGAGTAGCAGGTGGAGCAACTGACGAAAAAGGGCTACGGTACGGTGTGGCACCGGGTACGAGCCTCTTTGCCGGGAAGGTATTAAGCGATGGTGGTAGCGGTGCGCAATCGTGGGTGCTGAACGGCATCACCTGGGCGGCTAAAAACGGGTGTCAAGTAATCTCGATGTCACTGGGTACTTTGGTGCAGCCGGGAGAGATATACGATATCGCCTACGAGCGGGCTGCACGCTTCGCCCTATCCAAGGGAGCCTTACTCGTGGCCGCCGCGGGGAATGATAGCGACCGCTCCCAACAGCGGTTCTACGCGGTGAGCAGTCCCGCGGATTGTCCCTCGATCTTGGCCGTCGGGGCGATTGACCAAGAGCTAAACGTGGCCAACTTCTCCAACCGCGCGTTGAACCCATCAGGGCTTGTCGACTTCGTGGCACCGGGCGTGGGTATCCACTCTACATGGATCAAGCCCACGAGATACCGCACCCTCTCTGGAACCAGTATGGCAACCCCCCACGTGGCCGGTATCATCGCGCTCTTGTGGGAGAAGTACCCCGCGGCCACGCCCGCGGAGATCGAGAAAAAATTAAGAGAGACAGCTAAAAAACTCCCTATAGCTACCGAAGACGGGGGCATGGGACTTTGTATCGCCCCATGAAGTTAAGCACTGTCGATGTTAATGGAGTGAAGACCAACGGTACAATGCTTAGCATCACCCCGTAAAACGACAATCGTAAAACCTACGAAACATGAAGCGAATTATTATTACCGTATCCGAGTATTACCTTCACCAGCTGAACGTGGTGGCCGACGAGTTGCGTGAAGAGGGGGTGACCATCACCCAACTGCACGAGTACGGGGTGATCGTTGGGCTGGCAGCGGAGGAGACCATCGAGCGGATTCGCCGCCACAAAGAGGTGGCGGCCCTCACCGAAGAGAAAGAGGTGAGGATTGCCCCACCCGAAGCCCAGGTTCAATCCCTGAATGGCAATGACTCTTTTGCCCGCGACGAATCATCACAAGAATGAATGGATATTGTAACAGCTTGAAAAACAAAATAATCGTATGAAACGAGCATGAAAACTGTTCATTAACATTAGACTATTCCTCGCCATGGCCTTGTCCAAGTGAACTTGTTCAATGCTCATTTGGCTTAACGGAATAGTTCTCACACAAGAACATGATTAAAGCGAGTTCCATACACCGAAACAAAAAAATCAAATAATCGTATGAAACCGATAACAAGCAAAGCACTATTTTACATCCTCGCCCTGGTAGCCGCCTTAGCTGCCTGTTCAGGGCCCAAAGGGGTGGTCGCCATCAAGCCCGTTGGTGAAATACCCCAGCCGGAGGATTCTGTTTCTCACGAACTCATCGTGTTGGATACGGGATTTGAATCGTGGTACTTGCTGCATGGTACCCCAACCAAATACCGGTCACAGACCTATTACGAGAATTGGAATTACCAGTACGTTACCGAGTGGAATTACAAGGCCACGTTACCCGGGAATCGCTCGTTCTTCCAGCCCATTCAAGGGTACGAACGGGGGGTAGATTACGGCTTTGAGTTGAATCATAAGCTTTTCTACTACTTCCAGTACGTGGAGCGGGTATTAAAGATTCCCATCATAGCCAACGGACCCGCGACGCTTTAAAAGGACCATTCATGTACAATAATTATGATTAAAAATCACATGAAACGAACTCTCTTTTTAATTTCAACCCTGATACTCCTCGTGGCGTGCAGTGGTGGTTCATCAAAATCGAACAGCGAAGAATCTGATTTCAGGATGCACCTGCGTCTCTGGCCCGCTCATCACAACGATCACGAGCTGCGCGATGAACTTATTGACGCGCTTGTCAAGTACGAAGGGCTATTTGATGACGCTTGGCTCTGCATGGAGACCGCGACCATCGTGATGGACGAGCATCACGCATCCGCCGAAAATATGGCGATCGCCGCGACAAAGTTAAGGGCAATTGGAGTGGAACCATCTATTCAGGGAATCTCGGTGGGGCATAGCGATTCGTTTGAACTACAATCATCACAGTTTAACCCCACGGAGTGGGGTGCCGCGAAGGGAATTTTCGGTAACCAGTGCAGCGGTATTCACTGCCCTCGTCAAGAGGGATTCTTGAACTATATCTCGGAAGCGTACGAACTATATGCCCGTGAGTGTAAACCCCGGGTAGTGTGGATTGATGATGACTTGCGACTTACGAATCATCCACCTGCACGTGCTATATGCTATTGCGATGATTGTATAGCCGAGTTTAACGCGCTGTACGATGGCCATTGGACACGTGAGACACTTGTGGCGGCATTGGATTCCGAACAGGGCGACCATCCGATTCGACGCCAATGGATAGCGTTCTCGCGACAGAGCTTGGCAATGGTGGGAGCCGCCATCGCGCGAGGCGTACACCACGGTTCACCCGACTCAAAGGTGGGGCTGCAACATACGGGGTTTCACCGTGAGCTTTTGGAGGGATACGATTGGAATCCCATCTTAGACTCTATTGAGGTGGTGACGGGACAACCGGCCACGTCCCGGCCGGGTCATGGCTTCTACAACGACCATGCTCCGCGAGGGATGATCGAGAAGGGTTACGATATCGCGCGCCAAGTACATCGTCTCAATCCCAACATTCAAGAGATTGCCTGTGAGATAGAAGGATACATGCATTGGGCCACGGGAAAATCACCGCACGGCCTGTGCGTCGAATCGCTGCTCTACTTGGCGGCAGGTAGTACCCAACTCTCTTACGCCATTATTTGCTCGGCCGTTGAGCCAATGGAGTGGTACGCCGACAACTATTTTAAAGCGTTAGCACGTTGGCGCAAGATGTACGAGGAGTACGCCGCTTGTAACGCGGGCACTCGATTGGGAGGAGTCGACCCCTACATTTCACCCGATATGGTAATGCGACATGCACCTGATTTCAACTGGATTACGGCCGAAAGAGCAGGCGATGTAGCGACGAGTATAGCCCCGTTAGGGGTGCCATACGCCCCTGACTCCGATGCCGCGGTGGCATACGTCGTGGACGCACCCTCGGCATGGGGTATTCCCACTCAGGAGTTCGAGGAGTTGCTCTCGGCACAAGGTGTGGTGTTCGACAATGCATCGTGGGAGGTGGTGAAGCTTAGACAACTTGACCATCTTTTTACTCCCGCGGAATCCACGGGTGAATTGGGAACTACCATGTGCTATTCAGGTAAGGGAGGAGGTCGTGCAGCGGTGATTCCCGCCTTCAATCAAAGCATCTCGAACGCCAAGCGATTGGAGATACTCAAGGCCATAGACTGGGCATCAAACCATCGCCTGCCCGTTATCGTGGAGTCGATGGCACAAGTTATCGTGATGCCACGTGTGGATGCCGAGGGAACCTTACGTTCCATTATGCTGCTCAACTGTTCCATCTCAGAGCAAATGCAACCCACACGGTTACGCTTGCGTGGTTGTGACCTTGACGGGAAGAGTAAACTCGTGTGGCACTCGGTTGGCGGACGAAACAAGGTGTTGCAAGCGCAACGGGAAGGCGATGACGTAATGGTAGACATTCCACCACTCGCGGGCTGGTACGCGGGTTGGCTTTCGATAAAGTAGCAGGAAAGTCAAAAGTGCAAATTTTCACCTACTGTTTTCCTCATTTATTTTTTGTATTTTTGTTATCAAGGTGTGGGTAATCGTTTCATTTAAACGGCTATCATACGTGCAAACAGACATTTAACTATGCTTTTTACCTCTTTCTTTGCATTGATGCCCATGTTCGTATGCCTCTTCTGGGGCATACTGCTGCTTGGGGATAAACATCGCAACTTGCCGAAAAGCTACCTGGCTTTTTTCATGTTCGTGACCCTTATTAATTACTTCACGCATGCCGCTTTCTTTTTGCACGAGGTAAAGCTGTTTGCCTTCATGGACAACGTGTGGGTCTTCACCTCGTTGGCCAGCTATCCACTTTACTACTATTACATACGGCTGCTTACACGTGACACCAAAATCAACTGGAAGTGGCTTGCAATCCTGTTACCCGCGTTCCTAACATCGCTCTTCTCTTTCACCCTCTACTTCCTGATGTCGGAAGAAGAGCTTAAGTTGTTCATTTACCAGTCAATGTACAATCGTTCACCCCTGACAACGGAAACACCACTGCTGGTACGTTTACAAGTAATGCGAACCCACCTCTTTAAATGGATCTTTGGCATACAGGTGATACTCGTGCTCATCTATGGAACCCGCCTGATATCATCATACAACAAGAAGCTGACCGACTTCTACTCCAACAAGACCGGTCGCGACCTCTCTATTTTTAAAACGCTCCTGTTCGCGCTCTTTTTCTCATCGCTCATCTCCTGGATATCCAACTTTTTAGGGAAGGACTTCTTCATCGGCAGGGAATTACCGTTCGTGATTATCTCTTTATTACACTCCACCTTTTTGTTTTGGATAGGCTTCGTGGGCTTCTACAAAAACCTCACTGTTTCAGACTTTAAGAGAGACGTGGCAAAATATAAGAAACAGCTGAAACTAGGCGGTCCACTGCAAAGGAAAAAGACGGGCCTAATGGAGGAGCTGAACACGTTAGTCAGAGATAACCGGCTTTTCACGAACCCCGATCTGCAGGTATCCGACCTGGCCATACAGCTAAAGACGAATCGTTCCTACATCTCGCGGACTATCAACCATAACATGAACACCAATTTTTGTGACTGGATTAACTCCTTCCGTGTAAATCACGCGAAGAAGCTGATGAGCACGTCTGTACCAAAACTTACCATGGAGGCCATAGCTGAGCAATCGGGTTTTTCGAATATCTCCACGTTTTACCGGGTGTTTAAGAAGCATGAGAAATGCACCCCCGGGAAGTACATGTTGCGGACATCTAAACATGAGACTATTGCCGAGTAACCTGGAACCCGTCAAACAAAAACGAGCCCGCTCCCATCGTGGGGGGCGGGCTTATTGTACGCTTACCCGTTGTCAGTTTCCAAGCCCAACAAGGGGCTTAGAGCAGGTACAGTCAATCAATTAAACGGGTCTATTACTTGTACAACGCCTTGTCGACCTTCTCCTTGGAGAGTTTCTTGGTGCAGAGGTACCAGTCGTGGCAATGCATATCCTTGTCATCGCTCTTCATGCGCTTCTTAGCTACGCCACAAGTACCGGCGGGAGGCACGATCACGTCGTCACCCGGCTCCCAGTCGGCGGGAAGGGCAACACCAAACTCGTCGGACACCTGGAGTCCCTTCAGCACGCGCAACAGCTCATCGAAGTTGCGGCCCATTGACCCGGGGTAGTAGATGATGGTGCGGATGATGTTCTCAGGATCGATGAAGAAGACCGCGCGCACGGCCTTGGTATCGCTCTCTCCCGGCTGGATCATACCGTACTTGTTGGCCACCTCCATCTTGATGTCCTCGATAAGCGGAAAGGTTACCTCCACGTCCTTCATCCCTTTATACTCCAGGGTCTGAATGTTACGCAACCAGGCGATGTGGCTGAACAGCCCGTCGACCGAAAGGCCAATAAGCTGGCAGTTAAGCGCCTCGAACTCTTTCTGACGGGTGGCGAATGTCATGAATTCCGTGGTACATACGGGGGTAAAATCGGCCGGGTGGCTGAACAGAATCTTCCATTTACCACTATAATCCTCCGGGAAGTTGATCTCGCCCTGCGTGGTCACGGCACGAAAAGCTGGAGCTTTCTCGCCAATACGGGGCATAGTGTACTCTTTCTCTTGGTAATCTACGTTGCTTTGCTTGTTGTCTAAATCTTTGCTCATTGCTGTTACTGTTTTAATGTTAAATGATTACTTTGCTTCTTTTACTATTGGCTCCTTTAAAAGGAGACCTTTCAACGATGAGGTTCTTTTTTAAAAGATTCTTTCCAGACAGACTCTTCTCAACGATAAACCCTTTCCTTAATGGGCTTCTCCCTTGATGAAATCCTTTCCTCATCATTGACAATGCAAATATAACCCGATTGCCCCATAGAAAAAAATGATATAATAATTTTCAATATAGGATAAATTTATGCTATAACCGCATCTGCAGGTAAGCCCGGAATCCCATAGAGGAATGGAGTACATAGGTTATCACTAACACTTCCCGGTAAGCCAAATAGGCCACCTTTTATTACCCGTTTTAATTACCCTGTCACTTACTGCCCCCGTGCTTCGAAATAAACATTGAGAAAACAGCGCTTAACCCTTTCCTTTCGCTTAATATCTCTTTCAACTCTTTGCCCCTTCGTCGCGATACCGGTAGCTCGCTGTTATCGGTAAGGGTAACTTTAAGCGTCTGGTGATTGTATCGTTTCACGTACTCCCTGTTAAGCAAAATCCGGTTGCTGAGGGGGATAAAGTCATGTTCAAGCATGAGGAGATCCTTGTAATACCCTAAGTTTCTATTCACCGTGATCATTTCACCACTTTTAAGGTGTACTTTCGATACCACGCCATCGGCCTCCATATATTTGAGCTCATCAACGGGAATCATTTGCAAGATCCCGCTATGCAGGTGAAACGCTATTTTGTTGGGTTTCACCGCGGGCCGCTCATCCATCCGTTGTAACAGCAACTTTATCTGTTGGCTAAGATCCTGGCTTTCACGTTTACCAATCGCCCTGTTCACGGCCACCACCAGTTCGCCGTCATCCAAAGGCTTGTACAAGAAATCGATGGCCGAAAACTTGATAGCCCTTAAAACGTGCTCCTTATCGCTTTCACCGGTAATAAAGATGATTTCGAAGTTGATACCACCCTTATCCGACAACCGTTTTAACAGGTCGAAACTGGTACCGGTCTGCATTTGGATATCGAGAAAAACGATGTCGTAACGGTTGCTTTCGATGAACTCTTCGGCCTCGCTTAAAGTTAGTGCCTGGTCGATTTTCACGATGGCCGGACAAAGCATCGAAACCCGCTGATAAATGTAGTCAGACGTCTCTTTTACATCCTCCACGATAAGCGCGGTATATGTCTCCATAACGGGTTACTTTTGAATGGTAATGATAACGATTATTCCCGAAACAGTCCCTGGGGTTTTCCAACATTCTCAGTTAATTTTGAATGGTAATGATAACAGTCGTCCCTCCCGACTCGGGATCTTCAAAATCTATGTTTATGTTGTAATTAAGCTCGTTAAGCAGCTGCACCCGCTGCATGATCAACTGCAAGCCCCTCGATTTGTGTGCTTTAATGGATTTCTCCCTGTTTTGTACCGACCGTTCCCGTCCAATACCATCGTCCATGATTTTGCAAACAAACGTATCACCGTCCTCCTCAAACCGAACGGTGACCCTCCCCGCCCCCTCTTTTGGCAGAATGCCATGTTTGATGGCGTTTTCCACAAATGGTTGCAATAGCATCGGAGGAATGGTACGATTCAATAGCGAATCGGACTCCAACTCAACCTCGAAAGTTATTTGCTTGTCGGGATATTTCATTTTCTCCAACTCCACATAGGTCGTTAGCATATCGATTTCCTCTTTGATGCTGTTTTCATTCTCTAAAATCGACCGACCGAGCAACCTCGATGACTTGATGGAGGACTCCATGTAGGCGCGAATCAATCGCGAAAATTTCACCAAATAATCGTTGGCTTTTTCCGGCTGTTTTTGACCGATAAGGTTTTGAATAGAGGACAAAAAGTTAAAAATGAAGTGCGGACTTAATTGTGATTGTAAGGTGCCCACTTCCAAGAGCTTTATATGTCTCTCGCGTGCCTGAACCGCTATTCGGGTTTTATAAGCTATCCAAATCAGAAAAGCTAGGATTAGCGTCAGCAGGGCGAAAACGAAAAAAACATACTTGAAGAAATAGGGTTCCCTAAAGAAAGGCATATCAATGATGATCTCCACTGAACTCTCTTTCTCTTCGTAGGGCGCAAGCTTGTCGCCGGTTTTAGCAACAACTCGGAAAGTATATTTTCCTGAACCCAAGCCCGAATAGTACGCGCTTTTGGCTTGCGTCCAGTCGCTCCAATCCTTATCTTTCCCCTCCAGCTTGTATTTGAAAACAGGGTAGGTAGGCAATCCGAATCCCACGGTTTCGTAATTAATCGTCAACCTGTTATTGCCTTTTTCGACATAAAAGGGTTGCCAGTCACTCTGTTCCTCCTTACTTAATCCCGTTTCGTTGATGGAGGTTACAAAAAGGTTAAAGTAATCCGGTGTAAATGATATTTCATTGTAGTAGAGTTCGCTGGTGGAGGTTGATGAGGGTATGAAGATCCTGTCGCCATCTAGTAGAAACCCGTTTTGCGCCACCTCTTCGCTGAAAAACCCATTGCGGTGATTGAACATTTTAAACTCAATCGTCCCATCTCGATAGAATTTGTCTAATCTCATTGCAAATATTTCTCGCGATGTGCCGATCAGCAACAGCGTGGAGTCGGGAGAGATAAGGCTAAGAATTTTCGTGTTGAAAAAATCTTTCCCGACATGCGTGAAACTATCTTTTCGCCCATTGTATAACCAAAGCTCAGAGTTTCCACCCATCCACACGTTGCCTTCGTGGTCTTTTGCCATCGAAATCAACTGTTGGCTGGGGTAAACGTCGTAATGCAACGTCGACACATGCTTCAGCTGCTTGTCCTCTTTGTCAAAAAATACCAATCCCGAGCGGTTCCCAATCCACACGTTACCATTGGATGTAAACTCCAGGGCCGACGGGTAAAAAGTGAGAATTTTACCTGTACTATCTGTGAAAGCCTCGATTCTCTCATCGCTGTCGATAAACCCGATGCCAAGGCCATGGCCAAACAGAATCCTATCCTCGTACGGATCATATTTTGATATCATCGAAATACCGATATCGAAAAATTTCGCTTCCTTGTAGTCATATTTTACCAAACCGAAGTGCGTGGGGAAATAGAGGTTCCCTTGCTTATCCATCGACGAGCCGTAATAAAACTCCTTATAATAGGCACCATCTGGTCCTTTCACCATGATCTCCTTCTTTTCTTGCTTAGCCAAGTCCAACCGAAACAATCCTACCTTGTATTGCCCGCCGTAATAGTTACCGTCCTTACCCCGTATCATCGTCCAAAAATTGTTCATAAATGTGCGCGGGTAGGCACGGAACGACTTGTTGTTGAGTTGATATAATCCATTGTCGGTTCCCAGCCAACAGTTATCGTCTTTGTCTATGATAAAGGGATAAACCTCTTCCTCGAATGGCAACTCTATCGGTTGCACGCTGCTTGCCGCGCTATCGAGCAGCAGGTATTGCCTTATGTAATAGTTATATAAAACGTGCTTCCGGACAGGGAGCTTGTGAATCTCCACATCGTGGATACGCGTATCATCCTTGTACCGCAATAACATTTCCCGACTCTCGGGATCAACGTAGATATTCTCCGTTGCCGACGGAAGGAGATGATAGTAGATAAAACCGTTTGAAAACGATGAAACCATTACTTGCGACTCAAATGCAGACAACTCGGTTATCTCTTTATCCTTCAGACCATAAACCTTATTTGTCGAGGTGGAAAACAAAAGACGGTCGTTTTCACGATCATACGCCCTACCCGTGAATATTCCTTCAAAGTCGATACCACTTTGTATGGTCTGGTAGAGCGTATCTGCCCTAAACTCTTTCATTTCGCTGTTCGTATACACCCAATAACTATCTCTGCCGGTGATAAGATACATCTGTCCGTTAAGCGAAGCCACGTGCTTCATTGTTCCTCTTTCTTGCTTGTAGAGGTTATTGAGCGTTATGAAATAGAGTTCCCCGTTTAGGGTTTCGCCTATCCCGTATATATATTCGTTGTGAAGGAAATGTTGGAAAGTGGAGCCGTTAAATTTTGCCAACCCGCCTTTCGTGCCTACCCAAATATACCCTTTGCTATCCTGGTACAACCTTTGCACCTGTATCTGTGGCAAACCGTTGTGCGTATTGTAGTTAATGAAAGGCAAATGCTGCGCACCCGCTTTAATGGGTATAAAAGCGAGGCAAACGAACCACACATATTTATCGCGACCGGGCATTTCAACCACTATTCGTTACCATGAGGGTAAACAGGCTATAAAAATAGTAATTAAACGCCAGTAATCGCCATATTAATCATTTAAATTTAACCAGTTATTTCCTTATTCTGCCAGTAATTACGTAAAACATACCAATTATTAAAAACAGCCCATGGGTATCCTTAATTCTTCTTAGCTTTGTTGATACATCAAATACACCTGCTATGAAAAAGTTCAGTTACCTTATCTTGGCAGCATCCAACCTGCGGTATGGGTATGCCCACAAGCCGGCAAGTGATATCATAAACCCAATCCTTGCAATAGTTAAAGGCGATGATTAGTATCCGAATTATTACAGGAAATCAATGACCTTAGATATGAAATTTTTAAAATAAAACAATATGAACACGGAAAAATTCAAATCAAACGAACGCCAATTAGTCTTGGCTAACGCGAAACGATACACCGCACCCGATATTGAAATCATCGATATCGAACTGACTCAAAACATACTCCTTAATGGAAGTGGCAATGTAAATGATTTTGATGGTGAGGATTGGTAATTATGCACTTATTAGAGAACTGAGATATGAGAAATAAAATCTTTTTTGTCGCAATAGCTATGTTGTTTGTGGCAGTCGGTTGCATTGAACGTGAAGTAATCGAAGAACCGAAAACACTACAAACATTTATCATCACGGCCAGTATGCCTGACGATGGAGTAAAAACTCGAGTTGCACTTGCCGAAACTGAAGAGGGCGATATATCTGTAACTTGGAAATCGGGTGACGTGATCAGCCTTTGTTTTGTGAATGGAGAAACCGTAAAAACATTGAGTAATATCGCCGTCACCAACATTCGAGAGGATGGGAAAAAAGCTGATTTCTCTTTCACGCTACCCGAAGGGATCAATTATCCTTTCAATTTGTACGGAGTTTATGGGGCGACACTTACGCCGGACAGCAAAACGGTTACCTTTCCGGCGGCAACTTTGGGGAGCGTGTTGTCCGATTCCGAGCCTGTCTGTGTGATGCGTTTTGCTGCGGAGAACATCACCGCAGCAACCTCTCTTTCGGTTAGTTTTACACATTTGGGAGCAATATTGGGTATTTGGATGGCCAATACCACGGAAACGGACTACTCGCTTACCTCATTGTCTCTTACCGGAAATGACAGCTACGATTGGCTATATAGCGCTGACGAACAGGCTACTTACGATATTGCTTCCGGAACGTTTACCGATAACAAAGCAGGCACTACCCTAAATTTCCCTTTGGGGGCCGGCATATCCATTGCTACCGGAGCTACAACAAAAGTGTATCAATGGGTAGTTCCTACCGCCACCCCCGATGCAAGTAAAACCATTACCGCCAACCTGAACGGAACAGCCATGTCGCAGGCGCTTCCCGCCAAAGCTTTTACCGCGGGCAAGTATTACAGGCTAAAATTAGCGTGGACCGGTACGGGGTGGAAACATTTATCTCTACCGCCTGCAAGCGATTTGGTAGCCCATTGGCCTATGGATGGCAATGCCAACGACATCAGCGGTAACAATCTCCACGGCACCATTGTCGGCGGGGTGACATTAACCGCCGACCATAAAGGTCGCGCAGACAGTGCTTATCTGTTCAATGGTACGAATGGAGCGATTCATTTAACTGAGGGAACAAACAATTATAGTTATTCCGTGTTGGGTTTACCGGTAGAAGCCATTTCGATAACTGCATGGGTGAAGGTTCTCGGTTTTTCGTCCTATGCCGGAATATTCACATTTATTCAGGATAATTATTCTTACGAGTATGGCGTAGGACTCTTTCTAGATGGGTCTGCCTCCGCGCATAAATTTAATTTTGCAATTGCCGGTGGAGGAGAAGGTCTCACTTTTATGCCTACTTCACAAGCATTGGCTACAAATCAATGGTATTTCGTAACAGGAACTTATGATGGAACAACCATGAAACTATATGTGGATGGGACTTTGTCGGCAACATCAAATGAACAATCCGGAAATATTGCTTATTCGCCGAGTAGGGGCAGAATTGGAAAATATGAAGACGACAATGAAGATCATTATTTCAATGGAGCCATTAACGACTTGCGTATCTACAACCGTGCCTTGACGAGCGAAGAAGTGATGAGTTTGTATTTTATGACCAAATAAGTTATCTCAGATACTTAATTTTAAAAAACAAACAATATGAACACGGAAAAATTCAAATCAAACGAACGCCAATTAGTCTTGGCTAATGCGGAACGATACATCGCACCCGATATTGAAATCATCGATATCGAACTGACTCAAAACATCCTCCTTAATGGAAGTGGCAATGTAAATGATTTTGATGGTGAGGATTGGTAATTATGCACTTATTAAAGAACAGAGATATGAGAAGCAAATATTTTATATGGATAGCATCGGCGCTCCTTATAATTGCAGGATGCACCAAAAATGAGATTGACATCGAACAACCGAATCCGGAGGCAGAAGGACACACGCTTGTAATAACGGCATCTATGCCGGATGAATCACCACAAACCCGCCTTAGCTTGGAAAAAGAGGCAGGGTCACTGGATATTATCGTTAAATGGAAAGCGAATGATGTAATTAATTTCTTCTTCAAGCAAGGCGGCACCACGCTTTTGCAGGGAACCCCCGTAACGTTGGCTTCACAAAATATTTCCGAGGACGGAAAGAAAGCCACCTTTACAATCACTGTTCCGACAGGACCGGGAGAGATTGACCTTGGGAACCCTTTCACGATTTACGCCCTTCATGGAGCGCCGTTTGTTTTAGACCAACCGAATGGAAAGATAAACGTAAATGTCTCCCCTGTAGGCTTTAATAAATTAACTGAGTTAATTGATGTACCCATATCGGGCGAACTTACAGTTAACTCTTCGGGAGATCCGGTCTCCATTCAATTCAATCATTTGGGAGTATTGCAATGCCTCAATTTCAAGAACAGTTCAGGATCGGACTTTGTCATTACTCCTACTTTGACAAACGAGGGAGGAACAACCTGGTATCATATGCCTGCCGGTGGAAATGTGCCTTATTATGATTTGATTGGCAAGGCTGTCGCAAACCCCGCGGGAGCCCCTCCGGCTGCCGGAACCGTGACTATCTCGGGTAACAGCACTGAACAATTGGCACAATGGGTAATGCCTAAAGATGTCAATACCCCGGAAATCAAGTTAAATGCCCAAGCTTCAGGAGGGACGAACTATGTTTCCGATAATAGCAAACCGGCGCGAAGTTCTGCCATGCAGACAGGTCGGGCATATCATCTCTATGCTTTATGGAATGGAAGCAAGCTCTATTTTACCGACAATACGTTTACTCCTCCGGCTCCACCTCTTACGGGTGATGTGATGCATGCCGACGGCGGCAACGATTTTATCGGTGTGGTTTACTCCAAGAGCGGAAATGTATATTATAACAGCACGCAAAACGGTAACACCTGGTTGGGTGAAACCCTTTTAGGTACAGGTACCGAAGCGCGTACCGCGATAGATGGAACCAATAAACCGCATGTTGTGTTCACCACAGAAGGCAAAATTGCCTACACCAAATATGATGGCTCAAGTTGGAGCGCGCTTGTTTATATTGAAACAAATCATGGAGGCACTTGCTCAATGCCCGATATAGATGTGGATGGTAGCGGTTACGCCCATATTACCTATACCGATACGCGAGGAAACACGGGAGACCCATACGATCATCCTGATATTATGTACGCGCAAAATACTACCGGCGCATTCCAAAAGACACTTATATATAATGGGTATCGTGAGTATTATGATCAGTATTTTTATCAAGGCTTTTATTACGAAGGCGGCTCACGTATTGCCGTGGATGGAGCAGGGAACTACTATATTATCGCACCTTATAGAAATTGGCAAAGGTCGGGTAGATATACCGATCAATATTATTATGTAGCCATAAAAACACCTTTATCAAGTGCCTATTCAGGCAGTGCAAGTGGATGTAGCGTATTCGATTTAGAGTATGACGGCACCAATGTTATAGCCCTTTATAAAGACAGTAACGGGAATCGTATAGCTACTATTCAGGAGAACCCCGCAGCCTTCATTAATCCGAGTGGTATTACAGCGACTCTATCGCCTCACTGCCTATCCCGTTTGGGAGAAGTTGCGGGTCTTTCCGGCTCTAATTTGTTTGTCAAATATTTAGTGGCAGGAACCCCGACGGAAACCATCTATTCGGAGATAACGGTAAAAAGCAACACACAGGTAGCGGCGGTCAATAAAGGCAACACGGCGAACAAAGTATATGCCGTATATACCGATAATGCCGATTCGGTAATAAAGGTGAAGGAAGTTGAATCAACTCCGGCGCCTTAGAGACCGAGTAAAAAACGCATTAAACCGAAAATTACATTATAAACAGTATTAACATATCCTTAATTTAGTTGATTTTATCAATGTTGGTAAATTAGATACCCCTGCTATGAAAAAGTTCAGTTACCTTATCTTGGCAGCATTCATCCTGCTACTTACCGCCTGTTCAGGGGAGGAGATTTCCGATCCAAATAAACCTGATAAACCCGACAACCCCGACACTCCGGAAAACCCGATAACGTCGTCTTCTACTGTCGGAAAGGACGGAGGGAAATTACACGATGGAAACATTCACGTATCCATTCCGGCCGGCAGCTTTACCTCCGATACCAAGGTGGAACTGAAAAAACAAACCGGTGAAAATGTTTTCGGTACGAACAAAGCATCCGACTACTACACGGTAACAGGGCTGCCCGCCGATTTCTCCAAACCCATTACCATTACCGTGATACCTGACAAAGACGCGGGAGCGGACCTTTTCATGGCGATGGGCGAAGAGTCCTTCGTACCATCGTTAAACAAGACTGAGGTGAATTACTCGTTCGTGGAATCCACCTTGAAAGAAGGGCAATACCTTTTCGAACTTCAACCCGCGGAAGCCGATAACGATGCCAAAGGCAAGAAAATGGACCTCACCTTTGGATTGGTGAAAGATTTCGCGCGCAAGGGAGGCGGCACGAAGTCTACTCGTGCCACGAGCAAGTTCCTGGTCTATTACGATAAAAAACAGGTGCAAGATCATGATGCCGGGAAGTTGGAGAAGTACCTGAACGACGCGTACGACGAGTTGGTCAACATGGGGTTCTCGTTTTCTAAACGTACTAACTGGCCTGTACAGGTCAATTTATACAACCGACAGAGCTACAACCAAAATAGGTTGGGCGAATTTGTCCCCTCCAAGCTCGGCAACAACCGGGGTTACATGACGTTCAACGCCGGTTACATGTCCGACGAGACACTGATGAAGTCCACGGCGGGACACGAGTTATTCCACTTGGTGCAAGCCCTGTACGACCCTCGCTGGGCTTTTACCAAAGCCATCAGCGCCGGCAAATATTACTGGCTTGACGAGGCAACCGCCACCTGGTTCGAAGAGATCATGGCAGGAGAAGCCTACTCGTCGGTAACGCGCCAGGGGCACCACATGGAACCGCTAAAAGGAATATACAAAGGAGCGAATGACAACCCGCAACATTACGGCTATGGCATGGCGGCGTTCGTGAAGTCGATGGTCGGGCAAACCGGTAAGACGACCCTATCAAAAATATACCAAAAAATATCGGAAGGGGCCGAAAACCCGGTGACGGCCATCAACGGGGGTGCCTCGAAAAGCGTTTCGGAGATGTACCCCGTTTTCCTGGACGAGTATTTCGATGGGAGGGTCTATTCCGACTTCGAACAGTCCTCCCTGCTGACTGCCGAGGGAGTTCAAACTTGGAATATCGCCTCGAAGGAGGATACCTTGAAAACGTTCGATAATGACTACCCGGGCATATCGGCTAAAATATTCAAGCTTAACCTGTCGTACGATGGCTTCAACGATAACGACACGCTGAAGATCAAGACAGACGAGATCTCTTTCGCGCCAAAATACGTTTACAAGATGCAGAGCGGGGGCGTCTTTAAACTTCTTGACACGGGAAAGAGCGAATTGTCCATAACCGGATTGAAGCAACTGCAAAAAGATAAAGCCGTGATACTGGTGGTGGTAGTCTACTCGGGCTACACGGATAATAACTTTAAAACCACCTTCACGGTTAAACCGCCTACCGAACAATTCGTTACCCTCACCACTGCCAAGCCCGTGGGGGGAACTATCAAATTAGCGATAAATTACAATATGCCTTTCACCCCCGGCCCCTGGATAGATCTCAACAACAACGGCAAGAAAGACGCGGGAGAGGAGGTAACGGATGGTAGCGAAAAAAGTTATATCTTGGGTGCACAAACCATCCGGGTTTACGGCGCGTATACTTTGAACTGCAAAGACAAGGACAACCAACTCACCGCGATAGATGCCAGTCAATGCACCTCATTAAAACGATTACATTGCTACGAAAACCAACTTACCTCGTTAAATGTAAACGGGTGCACGGCATTGGAAATATTAGTCTGCCACACTAACCAGCTCACCTCGTTGGACGTAAGCGGATGTACGGCATTGAAAGAATTAGTTTGCAGGATAAACAAGCTTACCTCGCTAAATGTAAACGGATGTAACGCGTTACAAGTGATATGGTGCCAAGAGAACCTGCTTACCTCGTTAAATGTAAGCGGATGTACTTCATTACAACAATTATGGTGCGAAAACAACCAGCTTACCTCACTAAACGTAAGCGGATGTACTTCATTACAACAATTATGGTGCGAAAACAACCAGCTTACCTCGCTAAATGTAAACGGGTGTAACGCGTTAAAACAATTATACTGCAGGCAGAACCAACTCACCACGTTATATGCAAACCAATGCGCCGCGTTAGAGAGATTAACTTGCTACAACAACCAACTTACATCGCTAAATGTCAGCGGGTTAACGGCTTTACAGTATATATCCTGCAACCATAACCAGCTCGCCTCGTTAAATGCCAGCGGATGTACTACATTACAAAAATTATATTGCAACAACAACCAGCTCACCTCGTTAAATATAAGCGGATGCACGTCATTGGAAGAATTAAACTGTAAATACAACAACATTTGTGAGGTAAGACCCGCTATCTTTGATAATATCAACCACCTCAACTACGATATTCGCTACGAATACCAATGGGATTCTAAAACAAAGAAATTCGTCGTGTCCACGGACCATGGCAAAGGGTACTGGTACGCCCACGAGCCGGAAGGCGGGTGTCATTCTCCCAATCCGTGCAATTGATAAACGCGACAAAGCGTTTCAATCCGAAACAGACTTTACCAACCGACCTCCATGCAACGTGAAGTATAATGACCCAAGAAGGGGTTGAAGTTCATGCTTCAACCCCTTCATTCATTCATTTATTCATTTATTTACTTGCGTTCAAGTGTTACACTAAAGTCGCCTTCCCCGGTTTCCAGCGTTTCGGTATTTTCCCATCCCATATAGAATGAGATGATCAGTGTTTTGCTTGAAACCTTTATGTTGAAAACATCAACAGGCCCTACTCCTTGCAATGTTATTTCCGCCTCATCGTCTCCTTCTATTTTTGAAACCGACCAAGTAGCTTCTTCAGAGTCAAAAATAATCGGGCAGTTATTGGCTATGAACTTCAAGGGATACCCATCTTCATCCACGGAGAAGAAAAGGCGCATATTACCGAAAATCCCTGATGGAACATCATTAGGAGTAATTATTTTCGATGGTGATGCCCAAGTCCCGAATACCCGACCCGCGATAAGTTGCGTTTCATCTTTTTGAAGATCATCGGACACGGGGGTATTTTCTTTGCATGAGTACAAAGTGTTTATACTTATAAATAACACCAGGGCAAATACAATATGAAAAGCATTGTGAAAAAAAGAGTCGTTGGTGCGCATAGTTATTATATTTTACTTGTTTACTTTGAATAAACGGTAAGGGAGATCAACTGCTAGTTTCGTGCCTTCCAATCCCCATTCTTCTTCCGCTTGTAACCGTAAATGAGTCAAAATGTTTGTACTGACATCAGTTAATTTAAGCGCGTAGAACGGATGACGGTAACTGTTCGGTCCCATTATCTCACCATGATGATTTTTCCCACTGGAATCATACGCTGTATTTCCGACTACCTCGTCCATTTTTAAATACAAATTCAAGTGCGACAAAAACGGGTGATCGCTTTTTTCTATATTCCTCGCGTTCATGTATTTTACAATCACCTCGTATGACAGTACCTCGGTCCATATCCTTACCTCGTTAAATGATCCGGACCAATGATATCCCCCACCGTACGTTTGAGTACCCTCCTGAGCTAAACAAATATAATCATACGGTGAGATCATTGTATTATGTGATTTATAAGACAACTTTACCCTATTTACCTCTTCGCCATCCTGATAGATTACACACTCATTGGTCTTGTCGAAAGTAATGGCAATATGATGCCATTTGCCATCTTCTATGCGCCTCCCACCAATGTCATAGCGTGTTCGTGTCTCATCTGCAAAATTAATCTTCCAACCTCCGCCCGAACGACAAATAATAAAACCACCATTACCCCCCGAGTCCCAATTTTTATCACCCATGATGGATGGGTCACTTGAGTTATCACTATTGGGCTTAATCCACATTTCAATCGTATACTTGTCCATTCCCTGTAAAGGTGTTCCCACGATGGGAATACGAACGTATGTCCGCGGGGTTCCGGATTTTTTTACTATACCCAGTATATTATCGTTATCTCTGGCCGGGGCAAGTATAGCTGCATTATAAACCTTGTTCTCATAGCCTTTCCCCGAAAAAATAATGGGAACGTGTACCTCATTCTTCGTGTAGCCGGCTTGTGCACCTGCCAAATAACCACCATGCGTTGAGACAATGTAAATAGCCCAATTTTCGCTTCGGTAGTTAGCCCGTGCGGATATAGCAGAAAGAAGCTGCCCCACGTAGTTGTCTATTTTTTGTATGGCAATAATATATTCAGCTTCTCGCAGCAAGAAACCGCTTTTTTCACCTGCCTCCTTTGCTTCGCTAAACTGAACGAATCCCAGCTTAAAATCAGTCGCTCCCAGCAGTTCCACGGCTTTTTTCGTGACCTGTTCATCGGTAGCGTAGTTAAACTTATGGTCCGCCTTAAAGTTCAAGAACTCATTGATGCGTTGATCCCGAACGATGGACATGATGGAAGCGTTTGGCAACTGTTCCTTTACGCGTGTAACAATGGAGGGATATGTATCAAAATGGTTGTCCGCGAACGAATCATCCTGTACAACACCATGCTTTTCGGGAGAAACACCAGTGAGCATTGTTGACCATCCAGATGATGTAAAAGCGGGATAGGTGCTGAAACTCTCCAGATTATAGG
The DNA here is from genome assembly GCA_033808735.1 of Fermentimonas sp. Taxonomy (GTDB): domain Bacteria; phylum Bacteroidota; class Bacteroidia; order Bacteroidales; family Dysgonomonadaceae; genus Proteiniphilum. Next base: position 17,836 of record JAPXNA010000005.1, on the reverse strand, counting down.
TGGCATTTTCAATCAACCCTCCAATATTGGGGACGAACGCGTAATCAAGAAGTGGGCTTGTTACACCATCAAGTCCAATTATTAGAATTTTATTGTTGTCTGCATAATTCACCTGTAAAAACAGGAACATGAATAACAACGTTAAAATGACTTTTTTACAAAACCTTATTGCAATCATAATCTTATTTGAAAAGTTTTATTACATAATTCCCCATACGCCCTAAAATGAAATTAAAGTTTTCACTTACGTAGGTTACCGTTTCTGTACCATCTTCATCTTTGGAAATAATTTTCCAAGTACAATAGGTGTTAGATGGGTAAACAGGATAATTCACATCCCAAACTTCTCCTTCAGGTGTGTCATTCCTAAATGTTCCCTTGAACCCGAGTTCACGATTAAACGTGAAATCTATCATATTACCATGCAACTGTTGCCCGTTTAAGTATCCCTGAAAAAGAATCTGATGCGGGCTGTCTCCAACACGCTCGATAACAGGCTCTTGAGCCATACCCCTTGAGTATGAGATCACCTCGTATTCTTTGAATTCAATGATAATGGCATCCTGCAAAATCATACTTCCGGAGGTATTGGAAACTTCAATATCAAAATGATATTCACCCACGGGAATATTATTCCCTTCTTGAATCTCGATTTGCCCTGTATGTTCGTTTATGGCAAGAGCGGGTAAGAAAACTGTATCGGTTTTAAGCCTCAGCTCTTTCTCTGTTTCGTTTCCTACTATAGGAGCAATGTATCTCACAACCGGAATCTCTTGACTAAATGACGATATATCGCCATTGTTGGTTTCTGATATTTTTTTTATGGCAAACTTCATGGGAAGGGTGGATGTGGAATACTCAAAATCTCCTATGGTCTGTCCTGTTCCCGAAATAGCAATTTGTTTCCTATTCCTATATTTAACATCCGGTGCTATACTCCCCTCCTGGGGGATTTCCACGCAACTGGAAAGCGTGTATACCATGATGATCACGAAACAACGAAAAATATTTTTCATTTTGTTGATTTTAAAATCGGTTGTATTAATTAAATCCAAAAACATGCGTATCTGAATCCAACAAATGAATGATCCCCGTGGTTGAATGTAGGTTGGATGTATTAACCAATACCGATCGGTAATTTTCAATGTCGGGATTCAACGATTTATTTAATGAAAAGTTTATCAATTCAGCGCCTTTGTTCACATTGCCTAAGTAGTCACTCCGAAGAATATTAAATCTCGCGGTTTGATCACTAAACGTTGTGAAGTAAGAATACGACGGCGTTAGGTTATCGATTGTTATCTTTTCGTTCGGAATAATATAGTTCCCCAATATCATTTTTATTTCCTGAACCAATTCTTCGGGCATTTTATAAATGTCAGTTGGTGGATTCTCCATCTGCAAAAACCGAATTTTAAAGTAGTTGGAAATTGAGTAGTTTCTAGGTGCCATAAAGGTTGTGTTTGCCCTGTTTACCACTTCTTCCAACCCGGTTAATTGTAACAAAATCACCAATGTATCGAACTGACTCGCATTTTGCTTTAAATAATCTACAGTTGAGACATTCAATTTACCTGCATTTTCGGGCAACACCCCACCGTCGAAATAGTAATCGGTTTTACACGAACATAGTAAAATGAAAAGCGCGAAAACGATATAGTTTTGTATGTATGATGCTTTTTCCATAGTCATTTATTTATTGAATTGCCAATATAAAGTTTGAGTCATATTTGGATTGTTCACAAACGCTTCAGGATCTACAGGATAAAATGCCGCTCCAATATTTTCATCTTCAACGGTAATGAAACTATTAAATTCGTGCAGGCGTCCAAGCCGTACCAAATCATACACCCGGTGCTGTTCTCCTATTAACTCACGCCGTCGTTCTTCTAAGATTTCTTCAATAAGCGATTCGTCATCGGTAAACACATAATCCCGGATTCCTGCGCGTTGTTTTATAATGTTGAGATTTACCAATGCTTTATCGGTATTGCCCAATCTGGCATCCGCTTCAGCTTGTAACAACAATATTCCCGCGTACCTGAATACAGGAATAACCCCATCCATTTGATCATAGCTGCGGTCTTTTATTTTCCTGAATTTCGCGAACATGATCTCACGCTCCCCATTGTGTAATGGGTCGGGAAAAACTGGACGTAACTGATTACTGCTTATAGAAAAATCGATGCTCTGGAAAAACTCCGGAACCCTTTTATCTGATCCATTAAGCTCATATTCAGGAAATATTTCCAAAATTTTAGTTTTGGGAACGGCTAAAGATAAATTAGTCCTACTGGTGTAAGGGTTTGTTAAATAATAGGTTAGTATATGTCCGTAATAACCGGAAAACTCCCCGAGCTTGGCATCAAAAAACATTTCGAATATCATCTCTTCTGAATTACCCTCATCAAACAATTCCCTGAACAGCTCAATCGGGACAATTTTGAAAGTACCCGATTGGACGATGAGATCTATAGCTTCCGAGGCACCCTTATAATCTTCCAGCCACATACAAGCATGTGCTTTAAGCGCCAGGGCTGCCCCTTTTGTACCCCGTGTGATGGACTGTTTCCTATTCTCACTCCCCGCGTATAACCAAGGTAACGTGGGGATGGCTAAGTCAACTTCATTCACGACCATCCTCATCACTTCATCAAGGGGTGATCGCCCCAAAGGTTCAACATTCCTGGCCTTCAAGTTAATAGGAACATCACCCCAAATACGGGCAGCGTAAAAATGTGCCATTGCCCTTAAAAAGCGGGCTTCTGCCAAGAGCTCCTCCCTCCTCTCCGGTGAGAAGTTCTTTTCTATACCGGGAAGATTTTCCAAAATCAGGTTACATTGCTCAATGGTTCTATAAAACAATCGCCAATTCGACAAGGGTGCCAATTGAGTTTGTTCAATCAATCGATTTTCTATACATGCAAGCCAGTCACTATCGTCGTTGGGCGTAATCCAATCCCCACATCGAGCATCGCCCCAAAAGTAATAATCACCCCAAGCACCATACCTGGTTGTGGCCGGTGTATCTGAACGAGTTAATCCACCCAGAGCCCTGCGAAAAACGGTAAAAGCCGCGGCAACGGCACCCTCGGCATCTTTGCCATCTTGCCACGCCAAATCTTCAGTAACCGTATTAAGGGGTTGCTCATTCAGCCAATCACTGCAGCCAAGAGAATGAAACAGTATGGCTACAAGGCTTATGACTAATATTTTATTTCTGATTCGCATACAATAATATTTAAAAATTTAACGAAACACCAAACAATAACATTCTGCGCATCGGATACCCATCCGACGCATCAAAACCTCCAGTCGTAACCAATTCAGCATCAGGCCCAGAGTAGTTTTGGAAAGTAATTATATTATCGAAAGTACAATACAGCCGCGCGTTACGAAACGGAAGTTTTGGAAAATCCCCTTTAGAAAAATTGTAGGAAAGTGTCGCCGACTTTATTTTAAAATAGGAACCATCCTCAATATACTCAGAGTCTTGAGTGATAATTTGGGATGCCTCTGACCAAGGGTTTAATGATGGATAACGAGCAATATCACCACTTTTCCACCAGATTGAATAGTTATCGAAGTTAGGTAATGAAGCCCCCGCGAAACTTTTTCCTAACGATAACCGATTGGTTAAATCCGTATTTACAATATCCCGACCAATAATGAAAGTCGAAACAACGCTTAACATGAAATTTTTATAGCGAAAATCATTTGTCCACCCCCCCGTCCATAGTGGATTCGGGTTCCCCGACAGCACACGGTCTTTTACATCAATTCGGTAATCATCATTCGTATCAGTGAACTTACGGTCACCAACGGTTAACTTTTTATTTTGCAGTCCAACTAATTCTTTACCCGTTCTTGGATTTACCGGGATTTCGCTTTCGGTTTGATATATTCCTTCCGATTGGTAAAAAAAGAACCCGTTCAGTGGTGCCCCAACCCGTACGATAGAACCGAAATCTTGCCCCGAAACACCCGTTTTAATAATATCCGCATTTCCGTCGGGTAATTTAACAACCCTGTTTTTATTGTACGCGAAGTTCAAATTGGTGTTCCAGCTAAAATCACTGTGATAGTCGAAATTGGTGTTCAGCGTGAATTCAACCCCCCGGTTTAAGACATCGGCTGCATTCCTGAAGACCTCATTATATCCCGAGGTTGTGGGCAATGAGGTTGTAAGTAACAGCCCCTCGGTTAATTTTTGATACATGTCAAAAATAAACTCCACACGTCCCTTGAAAAGGGATAAATCCACTCCCAGGTTACCCATCTTACTTTTTACCCAGGTGAGGTCTTTATTCTTAAACCCGTTTGACCAAACCGGAGTGAAACCACTCATACCGCCGTAGGTAACATTAATCATAGAGTTATAACCGTCCAAGCTTCCACCATCCATTACCCCAAGGGCTAAATAAGACTGATCCCAAGTCGTGCCCGATACACCATAGCTTACCCTGACCTTTCCGCTTCTCATCCAGTCCTGATCCTTGAAAAAGTCTTCGCTCCCGAAGTTCCATCCTGCAGAAACAGAGGGAAATATCCCCCAACGGTTGTCAACTCCAAATTTCGATGAACCGTCTGTTCTTAAAGAGGATCCAAGGATGTATTTCTCGTCAAGCGTGTAGTTAATTCTGCTAAAAAATGAGAGAATGGTACTTGCACTATAATCGCTTTGCCCAATATTTTCGTTTCGGGGACGTTTCACGTTTTGCGACATAGTGGGGGCACTGACCACGCTATTCACTGAGGTTATTTCGAATTCTGTTTTTTCGGCACTTTGCCCTAATAGAAGATTAATATTGTGTCTATCAGCAAGTATCCCGGAAAGCGTGAGTGTATTTTCGAAAAGCATGTTCTTAGCCTCTCCCACCTCACTCCTGTTAGAAGTGTACAAAGTCCTCATGCTCTGGTTGTAGAGATCCCTCGAGGAGCGTGTGTATTCTTGACTGTAACGAAGGTTATACACGATGTTTTCCGTGAAATTTAACGACAAGTCGGTACTTAAACGTATCCGATCGTTTAAGTTATTATCATATCCTACACCGTAAACATCCAGTCCTTTAACAATCGGACTGTCGGGGAGGGGTAACAAAGAGGAATAATTTGTAGAGAGATTATCGGGATTCCGGCTTTGATCAGTACGCGACAGAGATAACGTGGTGTTAATGACCAACATTTTTTGCAGGGCATTGAATGTTGTATTAATGTTTGAACTTAAACGCTCGAACCCCGTGTTGAACAAGATACCATTGCTATCCATATACCCTAAGCTCACACTGTACTGCCCGAAATCACCCGCTCCCCTAACAGACGCGTTATAGCTTTGAGTTAAAGAGGTGCTATAAAGGTAGTCTTGCCAATTCGAAGAGTTATTGTAAAATGGATTGGTGACATCTGAATACATAGTCGGCATAGAGACACCATAAGGCGCGTATAAATCATACAAACGCACAACCTGTTCTCGCTCCTTAATACCACCTGCCACGTCGCGTAGTTGCGGTACAAAGTTAACGCCAGCGCGCATGTTGAAGTTTATTTGAGGACGACCTAACCTGCCTTTCTTCGTGGTTATAATGATAACTCCGTTAGCAGCCCTTGATCCATAAATGGCCGCCGCGGAGGCATCTTTTAGAATAGTCATATCTTCGATATCGTTAGGGTCTAAATCGGCAAGCACGTTGGTTGACGTTACGGCAAACTCATCACCCATACGGGAAATAATAGGAACGCCATCAACCACGTACAAGGGTTCCCCCCCAGCAGAAGCATCGTCTCTACTTACAGCGGCTAACCCCCTGATTATCACCGTGGGCTTAGAGCCAGGCTCGCCGGAATTCAACTGGATATTAACCCCTGCCACTCGTCCCTGCAGCATAGACTCAGCAGATTCGATAGCCTGTGTCTCGGTAATTTTATCCATGTTGACACTTAAGACCGAACCGGCAACATTTCGTTTTATTTGCGAACCATACCCAATAACCACTACGTCTTCTAATTGTTGACTATCCTCATTCAGTATGATATTCAAACTACTGTCTCTTTGGTATTTTATCTCTCTGGTTTCATACCCAACATAAGAGACGATAAGTGTTTCGCCTTCGTTAACGGCTATGGAGAAACTCCCGTTTACATCGGTTACCGTTCCCCTTGTCGAGTTGGCTATTTGTATGGTTGCACCTATCAACGCTTCGCCCATTGGATCGGTAACTTTCCCTTTAACCGTGACTTGTGAGAAAGTCAGCGTTGTACAAAACAAAACAAGTAAAAACGAAACCAACCTTAGTGTAAGTATCTTTTTCATATTATAACGCTTATTGGAACTTTTGTAACACCATTTGCTTGTGAATAATGATCAAATTCAATTTTGCCAGTATGGGAACTGAGTCATTGAATTATCTTTCAAACTTTTTTCAGACAAAGGCCAATAAACAGCCCCGTCAGAAATATCTTGTTGTGAGAATTGAGGAATGTGAACAGCTACCTCGTTAAACCGCACCAAATCGAAAAACCTAACCCCGCTACCAATCAACAAACGTCTACGTTCATTCAAAAGCGATTGCTTGAATTCTGACGACTCAATTTCAAGGTAGTCTTCGGTGGCCCCATTGGCAACTTCAGACAACACCGTTTTGGCCTCAGCAAAACGTTCAGTCCTCCATGCCGCTTCACTTAATAGTAGATAATAGTCATTTAGCGTGATGAGTTTTGTGAGATTTTGGCAATTATCCAATAATCGCCCGGTCCCACTTTCTTTTGAGATATCGAAAAACTTTCTTCGTGTATCTCCCTCGGGATATATTTCATCTAGCTTCTCAATACTTATTACTACCCTATTGCGATCGAAGAGAGTTTGTGGCAAATTAGTCCTCGCGTCTTCACCAAGCGAGAAACCAAAAGAGGCCCACTTGTCTTTAAGAAGATCTGCTTGTAACTCAGACAATATGGCATAAGCCTCATTGTGATTTCCAATCCATAAATATTGTTCCGCGAGGATGATTTTTATTGCACTACTGTTCATCCTATATCGGGTTAGCTCAAGGCTTTCGATGCCATCAATATTCAACAATATTCGAGGTAATAATTGTGCCGCTTGCTGTGCAAAATCAATGGACAGGTTGATCACATCTTCTTTAGGCAAAACCTTGCCGAAATTTGTTTTTTCGGCTGACGGCACACTCCCCCAAATCCTGTATAAATAAAAATATGCCAATGACTTCAATGCTAAAGCTTCGCCCTTGAAAAGCTGATATTCGTAATCGGAAAGAACATCTTTCTTGGTTTCATCAACCAAATTCAACACCCAATTGGCATTGTTCAATACATCATAAAAATACTCCCAATCGGTTAACCGTGTAAGTTCCTTGTTAGCCGCCTTAAGGTTTTGCTCCAGCACGAAATTGCCATAATCCTCATTTAGTATAATGTCACCGGCCCTCACTTCGCCATAAACAAGCCATGCCCTATTTTCAAGCAATGCCCTTCTGAAGTCAACATATACCCCGATCACCGCTTGTTCCACTTTTTGTGAAGTGATAAAGTATCCTTCAGGGATGGTCCTATCCTCAGGGTCTTCAATAGTCAAGAAGCTGTTACATGATAGTAACGCCGTCAGGCAGATATATGAAAAAATATAAATTGCAATCCTATTCATCGCGTTGAATAATTTAAAAATGTAATTTAATTCCAAATGCTATTGATGCAGGCAGGGGAGTTCCGGTTGTCAGTAGATTATACTCCTTTATCCCCACCATATTCTCTTCCGGGTTTTGCCCGGAGTAGTTGGTAAATGTGTACAAGTTATCGATGTTCACAAAAAGACTCACATCGCGCATTTGTATGATCTTTATTAATGAACTTAAATCATACGACAGGCATATATTTGATAACCTCAGGAAATTACCGTTTTCTATGGAGGAAATCTTTGGAACGAACAACTCGCCATTATTTTCTTTTGAAGGGTCATTGTCAGGGGTAGTAGCTGGCTTGCCACTTGCCGGCGACTCGGCAACCACCTTGGAGCCCGTCCCGAAAACCATTTTGGCGCTCAATGAAAAGTTATGGAAAGTGAACTGGTTGCTAAACCCTCCAAAAAAATTCATCTCACTATCTCCCACCACTTTTTGTTGACCTTTATCATTGACTATAAGCGATGTAAAGGAACTCCCTTTTTCTAGTATGGAATACTTGGCAAGCGATGTTCCCTCTATGTTTTTAGGCAAATCGAGAATGGTATTTTTATGAAACGCTACATTAAGGTTCGTTACCCATCTGAATATATCGGATTGAACCAGGATGCCGTCAAACGAAACTTCAACACCCGTCATACCCAACGCGAAACCACTATTCTCATATTGGAAGTCTGTCCCGCTTATATTGGATAGGTATCTCTTGTAAGTCAGTTTATCGTACCTTTTGTTAAAGAACTGGGTGTTGACATGCATGTTTTTATTTATAAAAAAGTCAATCCCAGCGTCTATTTGAAGGACACTCGCGCTTTTTGCCTCAGTGAAAGGGTGATACAGTTGGGTAATCCCCAATTGGGTATTGTTATAATATTTTCCGAGACCGATTAGCTCTCCCCTATAACTTTCTGGTCTGGTTAACATCCCGCTTCTCCCAGCGGATGCATTAATGGCAAAAGGAAGGTTAAACCTGGAAAAATCATAGTTTGCACCTATAGAAGGGTAGATGTTCCACTTTTTTTGATACAGCGAGCTTCCATCAGTACGCAAGGAAAGCATAAGTGACATATCGTTATTAATATCCAGGCTACTTATCATGTAGAAAGAGGCTAACCTCTCGGATAGAAGATCCGAAAAAGCATTGGTTTGATTCGCGTTATATCCCCTAACCAGTTTCACGTAATCTGAACCGCCTGCCTCTATTGACTTTTCACCATCCACATGCGTCAACCTGTTTTCCGTGTTCATGATCAAGTTTCCAAGCGATAGGCTTAAGTCTAATTTTTCGGTCAGCTCTTTTGTATAATTCAGTTGACTTTCGATGGTAATGTATTGTCTTTTATACGCGGCACTTTCTACTTGAACCTTTTCCCGTATATTGGAAGGGACGTACATATCTCTTTTTGAACCCTCGTAAGAAATCCCCAAGGTAGATTGAAGCACCAGTTCAGGAGAAAACTGATAACCCAGCTTCAATCCAGACAAAAGGGCCGTATTGCGGTTTTTATCCATGAAAAACGATTCATCGAAGATAGAAGCATTCGTGAGATTTCTATACAGGGTTCCGGCATACCGGTCATTTCTCGCGGCAAGTGAAAAGTTATTATAAAATTCGGTTGAAAATTTCTCGGTAATAATATACTTGGCATTAAAAAAGACAGACTGTCGTTGAAACGACAAATCTTTCACCGATCCGCCGTCTCGATGATTGTTGAATCCCAGTAAATACGACCCGAAAGAACCTCCACCATCTATAACCACACTTTCTTCATGGACGAGTGTACTTCCATACACGTTTTCTCTTGCCTTTGAGTTAAACCCGTAATAGGTATCTTGTTCCCGACCGAAATTGGCCACATGGTTCATTCCTGCAAATGCAGAAGTAACCACACGTATCTGACCCTCTTGGCCACTTTTTGTAACAATATTGATAACCCCATTAGGTGCCAGCACGCCATACTGAGATAGTTGAGAAATATTCTTTTTTACCTCTACACGTTCAATTTGATCAGGCGAGTAATACGACAAGGGATTAATAAGCGTTACGGAAGAGGGTGATGAGATCAGGGGAATTCCGTTGACAAGTATCAATGGAGCCGTAAAAGACTCGTAGCCGGGAATACGAATACTTCTTAAAGACAACAGAGACTGAATTCCTGGCGTCCCGGTCCAGGATTTCACTTGTAAGCCAGCAGAATTTCCTTGAAGCACATTCTCGATCCCCGTCCTGTTCGTGTGAACAACCTCCTCAATCTTAATGGAATCCTGAGCCTTAGCAGTATACATACAAACAGATAAACAACTCGCTAGCAATATCAGTCGGTTGCTATATAAATATTCACGCACTATTTTCATGTTGTAAGCTTTATTTGTTTAAAAGAATGCTGTTTTATAAATTTTCATATAGGCGATACAGTTGCTGACATAGATTACTTTATTGTTAACTTTACCCTATTCCATACCATATCATTGTCTTTCATCACTTTGTCTCAGTATTTGTATTCCTGGTAATTCTCAACCGAGTTATTTCCACGCATCGCAAAACATGCAAAGCATCACGGCCAATTGAGATTTAAAAGGTAAAAAAGTTTTAGATTTCAATACAAACTTTTATTAATTCCTGCAAAGATAATTAAACAAACAAATGCGAAAACACGCGAGATTGTTTTTTAACAATATAAATGATTTATTAACTATTCGGTGTGGTTTTTACTTCATTTATTTGCGAATTTAACCCGCAAACACACTCTCATAACGGGTAATCATAAAAATGACAGGAAGCGAAAATCAAAACGGGTACAATAACGGCAACGCGAAAATCATCACGATAACGTAAATAATTTGTAGAGGCAGACCCACCCTCATAAAGTCACTGTAAGTATAATGTCCTGGAGATAACACCAACGAATTGGGCGGAGTGGCATACGGACTTGCCAAACTCATAACTCCTGCCGTGGCCACAGCCAACACGAACGGATAAGGACTTACATTCAACGCTACTGCCGATTGGATAGCGATGGGAGCAAAAATAATCACAGTGGCCGCATTACTGACAAACAGGGTGAAAATAGCAGTGGCTATATACAATGCGGCTAAAACCGCATGTGGTCCCAAGCTACCCATAAAGCTTACCAAGCCGTGAGAAATCATTGCCGATGCCCCGGTTTTATCCATCGCGGTTGCCATGGGAAGCATCGCGGCGAAAAAAATGACGTTTTGCCAACGAATGGTGTTATATGCCGTCTCAACGTTTCTAAAACAACGGGTTACAATCATTAGCAGAGCGGCAACCAATATAGATGTGACGTTTGGCAATATATTGAAGGCCATCGAGATGATCATCGCGAAAAGAATGAGCGCCGAGATACCTGCCTTGTGTTCCAATACCACTTTGTTGGCTTCTTGCATGGGCTGCCCCACGATGACCAAATCCAATTCCTCGGAAGCCATTTCATCCATACTTGACCAGGCTCCTTGTATAAGCAACGAGTCGCCGGCGTGAATTTTCTCGTGCTGAACCTGATGTAAAATATACTCTCCCTGCCGTTTAATTCCTAAAATATTGATCTGATACCGTCTCCTGAAACCACTCTCCCTAACTTTCCGGTTAACCAGTTTTGAACTTGATAACACGACCGCTTCTGCCACACCTATTTCATCGAACTTCATCTCAGAGTCGAATGCCATGATTTTGTTTTCGGCTTGCTTGGTATCCACGAAAACCAGGTTATTCTCTTCTGCAAACTTCATCGCGTCATTAAAAGAACCCTCCACGTATATCAAGTCATCGGCATTCAAGATACTATCGGCATTGGCAAAATAGTGGCTCACCGATTTCAATATTTTATCGGTAGAACTCTGGTAATTCCTTATTTCAACGATGGTTACGTTGTAGCGGTTTGTAATGGCCAAATCCCTGAGCGTGGTATGAAGGATCGGGCTCTCTTTTGGAACTTGCAGCCTGAAGAGGTTTTCAGCCAACTGATACTCATTAATTAATTCCTGGGGAGATTTCGTTTGTCGTTCAGCAGCCTGCTTATCACGGTCGTTTTTTTCAAGGTAGGTAGAACGAAACCACAAAAAAATAATCCCGATCACCAACAAAATAATACCCACGGGCAATACGGTGAAAAACTCCAACCCTTTAAAATTTGCATCTATCAACGCTTCGTTTACGATCAGGTTAGGAGGTGCGCCAATTAGGGTCATCATCCCGCCCATACTGGAGGCAAACGCCATCGGCATCAAAAATCGACGGGCATTTAAATCCGCCTCACGAGTCATGCTCACGATAATCGGCAACAACAGCGCAACGGTTCCGTAGTTGCTCATAAACGAGCTTAAGAAAGCAGTCACTAGCATAACGAGCACGAAAAGCCACAACTCGCTTTTGCCACCCCAGCGCAGGAGCCGGATACTCAGCTTCTTTGCCAACCCTGTCTGATTAATCCCTCCCGCCACGATAAACATCCCGGCCAGCATAAGCACGACAGGATTGGAAAAACCGGCGATAGCCTCTTGGGGGGTTAAAATATCAAGAACAGTTAACGACATGAGCGCCAGCATGGTTACTATATCGGAACGAAATTTTCCCCAAGCTAAAAAAGCACCCGTGATAATTAATATGATAATTGTGATAACCATAACAGGAATGCAAAAAATGTTTACTTACACGCGAAAATAAGAAAAATCATTGAAACAGGTTGAGTGTAAGCATGAACATTAAATAAACGGCATAGAAAATGCTCCTCACACATTTTTAGAAAAGTATCACCATGTTGCAAAGCATATTGGATTTTTTCGTCAAAACAATTAAATATGTTTTCTTTACTTTTTACATCGTATCATAGGGAAAAATATAAATTAAAAACAACCCCATTTAAACAATTATGAGAACTGGTAAAATTTCGCCGTTTATAACGATTTTGATCGTATCGTCCATTCTCTTCTCATGTCAGAATGTTGAGAATGTTGAGATAGAGCGTGACTTGTTGAAGCATGTCAATCCTTTTCTAGGCACCGACTTTTACGGGCACACGTTCCCGGGAGCATCGCTCCCCTACGCCATGGTGCATGTAAGCCCTGATACCGGTACCGAGGGATGGGCGCATTGTAGTGGATACGTATACGGGGAAACCACCATCATGGGGTTCAGCCATACCCACTGGAGCGGGGTGGGAATGGCTGACGGGGGAGACATCCTTTTGATGCCGACGGTAAACAGGCAGCTTCAGGTCATTCCGGGGGACGAAGAAAACCCCGATTCAGGTTACCGTTCCCGTTTCAGCCATAAGCTCGAATCGGCATCGCCGGGATATTACTCGGTTTTCCTGCAAGACTACGGGATAGAAGTGGAACTCACCACCACGAGAAGGGTTGCCCTCCATCGCTACACTTTCCCGGAAACGGAAAATGCCCGCGTCATCATCGACATGGGGCATCAAATCGGGGAAAAAAGTAAAAATGATCAAGCGGAAATTCGAATTATCAATAACCACCGTATAGAGGGCGAAAAAGTGGACGGCCCCGGAAAAATACATTTCGTCGCGGAGTTCAGCAAGCCCTTTTATTACTACGGCACCTTTGATTCGGAATACGCGTCTCCTGAATCGGGAGGGGCGATTTTTGCTTACAAAAACGCCGAACGGGGCAAAAGAGTTGGGGCGTTCGTCACTTACAACACTTCCGAGAAGGAGCAGGTATTGGTGAAAGTGGCCATCTCCTATACCGGTATCGAGGGGGCACGAAAGAACATGGAGGAAGAACTGCCTCACTGGGATTTCGAGGAGGTGAAAAATAGTGCCCGTGACGTTTGGAACAAGGAGTTATCGCGATTTGAAATCGAGGGCGCTACTGCTGACCAGAAAGAGATGTTTTACACCGCGGTTTACCGCTCGTTGCTTTCGCAATATATCAATCAGGACGTGGATGGAAAGTATGTCGGTGGCGATGGAAAAATCCACGTGGCAGACGGGTACGATTTCTACGGCTCTTTCTCCTGCTGGGACACCTACCGTTCGCAACATCCGCTGCTCACGCTCATCGCTCACGATCATGTGAATGACTTTATAAAGTCTATCGTGGCCAAAACGAAAGAGTACGGCTGGCTTCCCGGTCAACATTTTCAGAACGTGTTTGGCGAGGGGATGGTAGGGGATCATCTCGTTCCTGTCATCGCGGATGCCTACCTTAAAGGATTCCGCGACTATGACGTGGAATTTATATATCAGGCCATACGGGAGAAAGCCCTCAATTTTCCCGAACCTCCCGTTTCCGTTGAGGCTGCACGATCGGGACTGAAATACATCAATGAACTGGGATACATCCCGGTTGACAGGGTTTCGGAATCGGTATCCAAAACCTTGGAATTTGCCTATGACGACTGGTGTATCGCCCAAATGGCCAAAGCTTTGAACAGGGAGGGCGATTACGAACTGTTCATGGAACGGGCAGGTTATTATAAAAACGTGTGGAACGATGAAACGAATTTCATGAGACCGCGTATGGCCGATGGCTCATGGCTGGAAGAAATCGGCGAAAAAGAGCAGGAAATAGCAACACGCGGCGACCATACCTACTACCGCTATTTTGATCCTCTCTTCGTGGGCAGACGGCCCAACCGCCACTACTCCGAGTCCAATGCCTGGCAGTATACATGGTCCGTTCAGCACGATATCCAGGGATTGATTAACCTGTTCGGAGGACGGGAAAAATTTACCGAAAAGTTGGACACCTTTTTTGAAATGAGCCCCATCATCACTCCTCCAAAATATATAGGCGTGGTTGGTACCATCGGGCAGTACGTCCACGGGAACCAGCCTTCACATCACGTGGCCTACCTCTACAACTATGCAGGGCAACCCTGGAAAACCCAGTATCGCGTGAGGCAAATCATGACCCAACTCTATAAACCGGGCCCGGGTGGACTTTGCGGGAACGAGGATATGGGGTCGCTCTCCTCGTGGTACGTGCTGAGCGCTATGGGGATTTACCCGGTAGCACCCGGGGAACCGGTTTACCAGATCGGTAGCCCCCTGTTCGAAAAACTCTCGATGAAAACCGAGAAAGGGAAAATATTCACGGTCCTTGCCTATGACAACTCAGAAGAAAACATATACATACAGGGCGCGAAATTTAACGGGGAGCCTTTCAACAGGGTTTGGATTTCACACGAGGAGATCGTGAACGGCGGGACCTTGGAATTTGAAATGGGCCCGGAACCTAACACTAACTGGGGTACAGGCAGTAATCACCGCCATTGAACCCCTGTTTCGCTCATGTTCCACGCCGTGAAAACGACAGACAGCGTAAAAAACCTCAATAACGTGGCAGACAATCTTATCCTGGTGGCTCTATCAGGAGATACAGGAGCGCGGAGGGATGGAAGCGGTTCAAGAATATTGTAGAGACAACGAGACCGCCACGAAAATGGCGGGAAATAATCTTTAGTAGAATTTTTGTAAAAAATGAAACACTTCACTTTTGCTTTATGTTTACTGTTTACCCTTTGCTTACCTTCCTTTGGTCAAGATAGAGTGGTCAACGTGGTGTTTATAGGCGCACACCCTGATGATGCGGATGGGTTAGCGGGGGGGACGGCCATTAAATTTTCACAACTCGGTCATAATGTACTGTTTGTTTCATTGACAAATGGTGATGCCGGTCACCAATCAATGGGAGGCGGTGCTTTGGCTAAAAGACGCCGTACCGAAGCAGAAGAGGCGGGAAAACGATTTGGTGTCACCTATAAAGTGCTGGAATACCATGATGCCGAACTACTGGCCACGCTTGACGTGCGTAAAGAGGTAATAAGAATTATCCGGGAGTGGAATGCAGATGTAGTTATCGGCCACAGGCCGTACGATTATCATCCTGATCATCGAAACGCGGCCGTTGTTTTGCAAGACGCGGCATACTTGGTGATTGTTCCAAACGTGGTATCCGACACTCCGCCATTGAAAAAGAATCCCCTGTTCCTTTACGCGCAAGACAGATTCCAGAAACCATACCCTTTTACTCCCGATATAGCGATTGATATATCGGATGTTTTTGATCAGAAAGTTTATGGTATGGCTGCGCATGAGTCACAGTACTTTGAATGGCTGCCATGGACAGCGTCAAAAGAGGCACCAGAAAATAGGGAAGAAAGGCATGAATGGCTTAAAGCGAATCGCAAAAGGGCCATTACACCTGCCATGAGAGAGTCGTTAATAAAATGGTACGGGGAAGAAAAAGCTGAAAAAGTAACAGACGCCGAAGCCTTTGAAATATGCGAATATGGCTATCAGCCCACCGAAGAAGAGATAAGAGAACTCTTCCCAATGCTGAAATAACATAGTCTTTGAATTTCCAGCTTTACTTTTGCTGAAATACAAAACTAATAAAATCTTTTGACTATGTTTTTTCATTGACCCAAACACACTTTTTGGAACAGTAACCGCCAATATTTTCAAGTATATTTGAAAATAACTATATTTGTATAAAATATTCAAATATGATTGAAACAATTAACTCTATACGAAAGTATAATTTTTGGAATAATAACCCGATAGATTTAGGTTATCCTCGTACCTTTTATACAGATAAAATCGGACAGTATGTGGGCAATAAGTTAGTAAAAGTACTTGTCGGGCAACGTCGTGCGGGTAAAAGCTACATATTACGTCAAATTGCATCCAAGTTATTGTCCGCGGGGGTAAAAAATGAAAATATTCTTTACATAAACAAAGAATATATTGAGCTGTCATCTTTACGAAGTGCCATAGAGTTAGAGCAATTATACAAAGCTTTTAGAGAAGTACTAAACCCTAATGGTAAAGTCTATATTTTCATTGACGAAATACAATATATTGAAGAATGGGAACGCTTTGTAAACTCGCATTCTCAGGACTTTGCAGAACCTTGTGAACTTTTTATCAGTGGCTCAAATTCCAAGCTGCTTTCCGGAGAATTAGCCACGCTCTTGTCGGGTCGATACGTTGAGTTTGAAGTGTTACCGTATAGTTATATTGAGTTCTGTGGAGTTACACAACAAGAAAAGGGCAGTGAAAGTTATAAAGAATTCCTTCAAAGCGGAGCTTTACCGGAACTATTTAATTTGCCTAACGATGAAATGAAACACAATTACGTGTCTTCCATTAAAGACACGGTAATGTTACGTGATATAGTATCAAGATATAATGTAAAAGATGTAAAGTTGTTAGACGATTTGTTTGTTTATTTGGTAAACAGTGCATCTAATCTAATCTCGATAACAAACATCATCAATTATTTTGCATCCAAAAAGCGAAAAACGAACTACGAAACGCTTTCATCGTACATTAGCTATTTGGAAAGTTCATTTCTTGTTCATCGTATCGGTCGATACAACATAAAAGGCAAAGATACCATTTCAGGCAACAGCAAATACTACATGAACGATTTAAGCTACCGAAATTATCTTTATGCCGGCTATGGCTACGGAATTGGATATCTTTTGGAAAATGCTGTTTACTTGAGTTTGCGACGTGCAGGATACCAAGTTTACGTGGGAACGATTAAAGATACGGAAGTTGATTTTGTGGCAATAAAAGGCGACAAAAGGCTCTATTTACAAGTAACCCTTAGCCTTACCGAAGAGAAGACGATAGAGAGAGAATACCGTTCATTAAAACTCATCGATGATAATTTCGACAAGTATGTGGTAAGCATGGACGATTACAAGATACCCACCAATGAAGGGATTGAACATATATCCGCGTGGAAATTGGAAGATTTGCTGAATTTTTGGGTATAAAAAGGGCGTAAATCGCATAACTGCTTGATTTACACCCTTGTTTGCGGTATGGACGGTAAAGCCACCTTTGTAGGTTAATTAGCTTTGTTTCAATGTATTACCCTCTTATTTTCTCTTAGGGGGTACAGTTTAGGTTAGCAACTGCCAACTCGCTGTATTTCAACACTTCAACTACTCGTCGCTTCAAGCACCTTGTTTAGCGTAATGGACGAATTTTGAGATAAAGTCGTTAGACCGCTAATTTTCAGTGAATTAATATTTCAAAGACACTTATGGAGTACAAATTAGGTTAGCATTTTATTACCTACTGTTTTTTGGCAGTTCTGGCTGCCATTGGCATCAATTTGTCTGCATAAGATTCAGGTTCAAA